>NZ_LXET01000040.1 GCF_001655005.1 Hafnia paralvei ATCC 29927 | reverse complement strand
TTTGCTGTCTTGCTATGCTTCCAATTAATTCGAGGTGAGCGATAAAACCCCGGTTTTTTGTGCTGTAAAACCCAACTTTTGTGACTTTTTTATCAAAATTCTTTATCCTTCTCCCCGCACTTATTCCGCGTAGGTTTTATTTTCTATTTAACTCATTGTTTTTAAACGTTCTTGGAAGTAATGAGTTACCGTTAGCGGAATTGAGCACTGTGCTTCCTGCGCGATATGACCCAGAGGGTCAGCTCCTAACAGCGATCTACAAAATTGCAGGACACATTGGGCAGAACAGGATGTCTGCGTTGGCCCACGTTTCACAAAGAAGGTAAGTGAATTAATGAGTATTATTTCCCCTGATACTGGCCGGGTGGCGACAGAACGCCCGACCAAGTGGAATAAGACAGATACAGTCTGGATGTTTGGGCTCTATGCCACGGCGGTTGGCGCGGGTACGCTATTTTTGCCAATCAACGCCGGCTTAAATGGTCCGCTAGTTTTGATTTTGATGGCTATTTTGGCCTATCCGTTAACCTATCTCCCGCACCGCGCACTCAGCCGCTTTGTATTATCAGGTTCAAGCCGTGACGGTGATATTACCGATGTGGTAGAAGAACACTTTGGCATTTTGGCGGGTAAAGCCATTATGGTGCTGTATTTATTGGCGTTCTTCCCAATCGTGTTGGTGTACAGCATCTCCATTACCAATGCGCTGGAGAGCTTCTTGATAAACCAGTTTCATGTAACACCGCCGCCCAGAGTTTGGTTGAGCTTGGCGGTGGTCGCAGCACTGAGTTTGATCCTGCGCACCGGTAAAGAGACGATTGTGGCAGCCATGGGGATTTTAGTTTTCCCATTGATTGTGTTCCTGTTGGGTATTTCGTTGTACCTCATTCCTTATTGGAACGTTCATGCATTTTTCTCCGGCCTTAGTCAGACGTCGGTGAGCGATCCGCAGCTTTGGCGTTCGCTCTGGCTGGCTGTGCCGGTAATGGTGTTTTCATTTAGTCATGCACCCATTATTTCTTCGTTTTCCTCAACGCAAAAAGGGTTATACGGGGAAGGGGCTGAGCGCCGTTGTGCGCGCATCATGCGCTACAGCTATATGATGATTTGTATCAGTATTCTGTTCTTTGTGTTTAGCTGTGTGATGAGTTTGTCACATGCTGAAATGCTGGCGGCTCGCGATGAAAACATTACCGTGCTTTCCAGCTTGGCGAACAAATTCTCGAATCCACTGATTGCTTATCTCGGACCAGTAATGGCTATTTTAGCAATGTCCAAATCGTATTTAGGGACTTCGCTGGGGGTTACTGAAGGGGCGACTAGCCTGATCGATGGCGCATTCCGCACGGTAGGTAAGAAAGTTTCTTCAGGGGCAACACATAAAATTTCGGCGATACTGCTGTTTGCCATTACGTGGTTAGTGACGTTTCTGAATCCAAGCGCATTGCACATTATCGAGACTATTAGTGGGCCATTGATTGCGGTCATTCTGTTTATTCTGCCGATTTATGCGATTCATAAAGTGCCAGCGATGAAAAAATATCGCTCCATCACCAATCCGTTTGTCTTGATTATGGGGCTGATTGCGTTATCAGCACTGGTTTATAGCCTGTTCTAGACGCAAGCAGAACATCAGAGATAAAGCCGTGCTGAGAAGCGCGGCTTTTTTGTATTTATTGCGCCCATTAATACTTAGAAAAGCATTTCGTTTGTAATTAGGTCTAAGATTCTTTATTTTTACGTGCAAATAAAACTTATTATCATTACCAATTGGCCTGCTGGTCATTCAAGGAGAGCTATATGGCACGTAATTTCAACCGCTTGGCGTTAGTCTGTATGCTTGCGCTATCAGTTCCCGCGATCGCGACGACTTATCCTTTAACCGTCACCGATACATCAGGACAGACACTCACCCTGAAGCATGAGCCGAAGCGGATCGTGGTGCAAGATGGGCGCGATATTATGACGTTGGCGCTGCTTGACCGGGCCGATCCATTCAGTCGCATTGTGGCGTGGAACAATCTACTGAAAAAAAGCGATCCTGAAACTTTAGCCGTGCTCAACCAGAAATGGCCGGGGGAGGCTGACAAAATTCCGGATATGGGGTTCAGTGATAAAGGCGAAGTGAACTTAGAAAGCGTTATTGCACGCAAACCCGATCTCATGATTGCGCAACTGCGAGCGAAACCCGCGTTGGCAGATACGGGAGTATTGAAGCAGCTTGCGGCGCTGAATGTGCCAGTTCTTTTCGTGGATACCTATTTACAACCGATCGCGAATACGCAGAAAAGCGTTCAACTGCTTGGCGAAGTGCTTAACCGCGAACATGAAGCGAAGGAATATACCGATTTTTATCAGAAGCATTTGCAGGAGATTACATCTATAACCGCTAAAGTGACGCCAAAACCTCGGGTATTCATGGAAGCTAAGGCGGGTGTTGGCGGGGCTGATGCATGTTGCTTTACGCATGGACACGTCGGTTTTGGTGGCATGATTGAAGCCATTGGTGCAGAGAATCTGGGGTCTGCGTTATTACCCGGCGCCAATGGCGATATTGCGATAGAAAAAGTTATCAGCCTTAAGCCTGATGTTTACATAATTTCAGGTGCCCGCTGGAAGAACAAAAACAGTATCGCGGTTCCATTCGGTTACGGTGTCACGCAAAAGCAGGTGGATGATGGTTTTACGAAGCTGGAAGCGCGTAATGGTTTTAATCAGATAAAAGCGGTGAAAGAGAACCGTTTGTATGGGATGTATCACAACTTCTATAACCATCCATATAACATTGTTGGCTTAGACTATCTCGCGAAGTTTATTTACCCACAGCAGTTTGAAGCGCTAGATCCTGCACAAACGTACCGTACGATTATCTCGACCTTCACCCAGATCCCACCGGCGGATGCCATTTTTGGGGCACAGGCTCCGGTCAATAAATAATTCACAGCATAAGGCCTTAAGCTAACACCGTTCATTTAAGCTCGATTTTAGGGGGAGCACACCGATGGGGTCGTAGCGGCGTAAGCCGCCGGAGCGCCCCGCGGTGTGGTAGACCCGTGTATCTCCATCTTTTAAACGAACGGCATTAAGCGGCCTTTTTTACGCCTTAACTGCCACGATCCGTGAACAGATCTGCTCTAGCAGTGCGGTTTGATGGCTGAAAATAATCATGCTCAGCGGGCGCTGTTGCGACTCAATAATCAGTTGCTGCCAGATATCGCGTTGGATGTGGGGATCGAGCTGGGCGGTGACTTCATCCGCTATCAGCAGACGAGTGCGAGGATCGAGAGCCCGTAATAAAGCGATACGGGCTAATTCGCCGCCGGACAGTTGGTTGGGCTTACGTGCTAACCACTCGCGTTTGACATGAAAGCGTGCGAGTTGCATGTTGTCGGGCTGCCATGCATCGCGTAATGCTTGCCCGGTGGTGCGATAGGGATTGAAGGTGAGTTCGGGATGCTGGGGAACCAATTGAACGGGGCAATAGCCTTTTGTCGGCAAAGGCATGCCATCTAACATGATTTGGCCACTTGAACATGATTGCCAATTAGCTAACACGCGACCCAATGTGGTTTTTCCATAGCCACTGGGTGCGGAAATACCTATCCGTTCGCCAGGGGTTACGCTAAGGGAGAAATTATCCCATAGCGTTCGATTATCTTGCTCAATGGTGAGTTGAGACACGCAAAACATCATACGCTCCTCATCGGAAATGAAGCGTCATTGTTAGCAAACAGCGGGTGATATTCTGGCTGTGCCTGCCAGTGTCTACGCAGCGTAGGGCTTCCGTTTCCATTCTTTAAGTCATCAATCGAAATATCATCGCTGATCCGCCCATCATTGAGCGCAACGATGCGATCGGCGAAGCGTGAGGCTAATGACAGATCGTGTGTGACCCATAATACACCGGCACCCTGAGCACTGAGTTCGCGTAGCTGTTGCAGGAGTTGGCAGGCCAAAGGTTCATCGAGCCAAGCCGTCATTTCGTCTGCCAGAATATATTGTGCGCCGCTCAGCGCGGCATTACAGGCCAGAATTCGTTTTGCCATTCCTCCTGAGAGTTGGCGAGGGTATTTAAATAAAACATCGGCCTGCAACTGATAGTGTTTAATTTGCTGATCCAGCGCGAGAGCACAGGTATGGCTGCCGCTCAGCTGTAAGCTACGACTCAGTTGAGTGCCCACTTTTAACAGCGGATTCAGCGAACTTACACCTTGCGGCACATAGCAGAGCGTGTTACCTCGCAGCTGTTGGCATTGCTGCTCATCTAGCGTTTTGCCTTCTAGCTGGATCTCTCCGCGCATACGTAAATTTTGTGGCAGAAGAGCCAGAGCACTTTGTAACAGCAGGCTTTTGCCTTCGCCGCTGCCGCCCACTAACGCCACAATTTCTCCACGGTGCAGCGTGAGGTTGATATCGCTGAGGATTGGTGACCAACGTTTGCGCCCAAACCAGCTATAGCGAGCATTTTCGATGGTGAGATGTTTGAAACTCAGCATGATTGATTCCTTAGCCACAGCTGTTGGATTGCGCGGGCACATTGATCAAAGAGTAAAACGATCAGCAACAGAATGAGCCCTGGAAACACGGCTAGCCACCAGCAGCCATTGCTGAGAAAACGCAGTGCGTCGGCAAGTAAAATGCCCAAAGAAGGTTCATGGGGGGCCAACCCGAACCCGAGGAAGCTCAATGCCGCGCTGTGCAGTACGGCATGAGGAAACATGAGCAGCGTGCCAACAAACCACTGGGGAGCTAGCGCGGGCAGATAATGCGCTCGCCAGCAGTGCCAACGGCTATTACCCAAGCGTTGCGACAGTGTCATATAGTCACTGGTACGAATGCGCTGCGCTTCTGCGCGCAAGATCAGCGCCAGCTTCGGCCAATGAGTCAATGCGACAGCCAATATGACGCCTTGCTTACCGCCGCCCACGGTGAAGCAGATTAAGATCAATAGCAGCAGATGAGGCAAAGAGAGCAGCGTATCAATAATCAATCGCAGCAGGTGATCGATAGTGGGATGAATTAAGGTGAGACTCGCTACCAGCATGGCAATAATACCGCTGCACAGTGCCGCACCGATGCCTATCTGCAAACTGGTCAAGGCTCCCTGAAAACAGCGTAGCCACAGGTCGCGTCCCAGATTATCGGTGCCGAACCAATGAGCCGCACTAGGTGCTTGATACCGCGCTAGCAAGTCCAAGGGAATATCGGCTGAAAGTAAAGAGACACCATACACGGTCAACAGCGCAAGGAGTAAAGCGGAAAGCACAAAACGCAGCAGCGCTGGAGCGGGATTATTCAACATTATTTGTGCTCCAGAATGCGGTTCATTCTTGCAAGTAACATCGCAGACAGCGAGTTGCCGCAAAACACCAATAGGGTGCTGAAGAGTACGATCCCCATCAGTAAGGGAATATCGCCGCGAAGTCCCGCGTCGATGGTGGCTTGCCCTAATCCCGGATAAGCAAAGATTTTTTCGGCTAGCAGCGATCCACCGAGTAATTCTCCGACGGAGGCAAACTGTAGGCACAGTGCCGGCGTGAGGGCATGACGTAGCACCTGCACGCGGAGCAATGACCAGCCGCAGTCGCCCTGTGCTTGAGCATAGCGCACAAAGTCACTGCTCATCACCTCGGCGATTTTCTCGCGCGTGTGCAGCGCGATTTGCCCCAATCCCATCAGACTCAGCGCAATCATGGGTAAAACCAAATGATGAATCCGCTCACCGATGCTGGCGGCTTGGGCATTGCTGCCGGGTTCCCACGCGCAGCAAACCGGAAACCATTGCCAGTGCACAGCAAAAACCACTAACAGCAGTAAACCGACCCAAAAGGTGGGCAGAGAAGATAACAGATAACTTAGGCGACAAATGAACCTGTCTGGCCAACGATGAAGATAGCGTCCAGCGGCAAATCCCATTAGCAAACCTAGTCCGCCTGATAGCAACCATGCACCAGCCAAAAGCGCAAAAGACGTGGCAAAGCGTTCGCTAATGACTTGGGCGACAGGAGCGTTATACAACATCGAATAGCCGAGATCGCCTTGCAATACCTGTGAGAACCAGTGCCAAAACCTCAGCCATAACGGCTGGTCCAAGCCCCAACGAGCAGCGATCAGCGGGTATTGCTGCGGCGGAACATGCAACAAATCGTTGCCGATATAGGCTCGGATGGGATCTATTGGCGAAAAACTGAGTAGCGTGAAAGTGCCTGCTGACACTAAGGTCAGCAGGCACGCGAGCCTTAGCAGAGTAAACAGTCCCCTGCGTAGCGTATGAGAAGCCCCCAGACAGAGGCTCGCTTTGACAAGGTGCTTTACTTGCACGTCCACTTCCAATCTTGCAGATTGTTCAATACTGACCAGCTACCATGAATTTCAGGTGCAGGCTTACCTAAGTCGATACACGGATTAGCAAGGTAAGTATGTTGCACATTAAGCAGCCAAGCCCATGCCGCATCGCCTTTCACGCCCACACCGGTTTTGCCGTCCCATTCTACCTGCTGCCAGAAAGGCACGGCTTTCCGCCATGTCGGCGCATCTAATGCTTGCTGCAGATGCTCATCAACGGCTTTATTGCTGTAGTAGCCCGGATTGTAATATTCCACGCCCGCGGCTTTGCTGCTGTAATGATGATATAGCTCCATGGGGTCTAAGCTACCCCAACCAAACAGGGTTGGGTTGGAATGCATATTGCGCTCGACGGTTTCCCAACTACCGGATTGTAGATCCATCTTGATGCCAAGTGGTTCCAACATCGCACGTATGGCCTGAGCAAGGTCGCGACGAGTGCTGTCGCCGCTGGTATACCACAGCGTCAATCTCGCTTCTAATCCGTTTTTGACGCGCACTCCGTCACTGCCCACTTTCCATCCTGCTTCATCTAAAATTTGTTTCGCTTTAGCCAGATCGCCATCTTTAAACGCCGCGTCTTTGCTATCCCACGGGAGGCTTTGCACCGCGCTATAGGCAGGGATAGCATGGCCTTCCATTAGCTGATCGGCGAGAAGTTGGCGGTTAATGGCGTAGTTGATGGCGCGGCGAATGGCGACATCCGCGGTTACATCGTTGCCAATCGGATAACCATTGGCGTCTTTTTTCCCTGCTGGTGTCATTGGAAATACGATACCGCGGTTTTCAACGCTAGGGCGAACCCAAAGCTTGAGGCCACTTTGCGGTGTGACAGATAAAGAAGGAGGGATGCGCACCAAACCTAGCTGACCACTCTGGGCTGCGGCATAGGCGCTGTCTTCATCTAAGAAGACGAAGACAAGCTTATTAAAGTCGTTTTTATGCCCAGCGTAGTAAGGGTTGGCTTCCACAATCAACTGCTGTCCTGGCTGAAAACTCACTAAGCGGTAGGGGCCTGCGCCAATCGGTTTTTGTGCGTAGGTTTTAGCATCATATTTTTCTGCTGACACGATGCCCAACGAGCCTAATACGTTAACAAAAGTGCTTTGCGGTGCCGATAATACAATCTCTACGCGATGCTCATCTAAGGCCTTTGCAGAGGCAAAATTACCCATATCGATTTTTCCGCCGCCTCGAGCAGCCTGATTATAGGTAAATGCAACGTCTTTAGCGGTCAGTGGCGAGCCGTCTGAAAATTTGAGTTCGGGCTTGAGGGAGAGGGTCCAGATTTTACCGTCTTCGCTGTTGGTTACTTTTTCGGTGAGTAGATTGTCCCAACTCAGGTCGGCTTTCTGTTTCAGTAATGGGCTGTGTAGCAGCAGATAGCTACCGTGGCTCCATCCAAGTAAAGGATCAAAGCCTTCTGTCGGCTCTTCACCTATTGCCAGTTTGAGCTGATGCTGAGGTGCTGGCGTAGTATCTGCCTGCGTATAAAGAGGTAACGTACTGAAAATCAGAGCGAGGGTATAGGTTAGCGCTTTTAAGTTGAGTGGCATATTGTTTCCTAGATATCTCATTATTTTGTATGACTTAAAGCGGTGGGATTTATAACAGAGGAGGCGGGGCGTAGACATGATTTGCATCAATCCCAGAAGGCAAAGTATGCACTTTTTCCTTTTTTTGCATACTTTACGGTTTGCTGGGTAAATTATGTGCCAATTTTATGGACATACAGTGGATGAAACTATCGCAACGAGACATAATTAATTTTTATTAAACCTGCGCAACTATCACTTGGCAGCAATAGCCGCAGCCAGATGAAGTTTCGGTGCTAGAAATAAGGACAAACGATGGATTGGTATCTAAAGGTTCTAAAAAACTATTTTAACTTTCGCGATCGCGCTAGACGCCGAGAGTATTGGTGGTTTGTGCTCGTTAACGCCATTATTACCATACTTCTCGGTTTTGTGCAGGACGCGCTGGGTTGGAGTAACGCAGAGGGAGAAGGTGCATTAACCATTATTTACGGTCTGTTGCTGCTTATACCTTCGATTGCCGTCATGGTGCGCCGTTTGCATGATACCGATCGTAGCGGTTGGTGGGTCTTGATCGGTTTGATTCCTATTGTTGGCTGGTTTGTCTTGATTATTTTTGCCGTGTTCGACAGTCAGCCAGGCACCAACCGCTTTGGGCCAAACCCGAAGGATATTCAAGCGCCGACATCATCCATTATTAGCTGATGTAAAACGTAAACGGCCTAGCACTAGGCCGTTTACACTTGTAACGATGTCCATAAGCGATGTCCATAATAGTTACACCTTGTCATACCCGTTGAATATATTCACATCCAGAAACAATGATGACGATTCATTAGCATCCATCTGGTTTCTCTCGCTTCTTACAGTGTTTAGTCTTAGCGTCCCTTTTCCTTCTGAGTGAATATTACAGGTAGTACGCGTCCTGTAGACTAAGCCATGAGTCGTTTGCCTGAACCTCTACGCGATCACAGCGCTGAAGCTACGCTGTTTGTACGCCGTTCAATTATTGCTGCGGTGGTGGTCGTCCTATTATTCGGCGTTTTAGCATTCAATTTGTACCATTTACAGGTTGAAGAGCATGAGCAGTATCAGACTCGCTCCAATGCTAATGATATTAAAACGTTGCCGATTGCCCCCGTTCGCGGGCTTATCTACGACCGCAATGGTATCCCTCTCGTCCAAAACCAAACGCTTTATCAAATCGAACTTATCCCAGGTAAAATTGCCGATCTCGATGCAACACTCAAAGCATTAACTCCGATAGTGGATTTGACGCAGGATGATATTGATAACTTCCATCAGGCCATGAAGTCCTCGCGACGTTTTGCCGAAGTGCCTTTAAAAGAAGCATTAACTGACGTTGAAGTGGCTCGTTTTTCGGTCAACGAATTCGAATTCCCCGGCGTGTCTATCAGTCGCTATCAGCAGCGCTACTACCCTTATGGTGCAGAGCTCGCGCATGTGGTGGGCTACGTCTCAAAAATTAACGATCGTGATGCGAAGCGGTTAGATGATGCTGGAGAGTCGGAAAATTATGCTGCCGATCATGATATTGGTAAGCAGGGCATAGAGCGTTTTTACGAGTCAGAACTACATGGAAAGACGGGGTCGCAAGAAGTAGAGGTCGACAGTCATGGACGCATCGTGCGTGAACTGGCAGAAATACCGCCTCAGGCGGGTAAAAATATTTATCTGACTATCGACTTGCATCTACAGCAATACATCGAAAAATTATTGAAAGGCCAACGTGCAGCGGTGGTGGTGATGGATCCGCGAGACGGTGGCATTTTAGCCATGGTTTCCAGCCCGAGCTACGATCCAAATCCGTTTGTTAATGGCATTTCTTATAAGTCTTATCAGGCATTGCTAGACAACCCAGACTTACCGCTGATAAATCGCGTCACGCAGGGCGTTTATCCGCCTGCGTCTACCGTTAAACCTTTCATGGCGACGTCTGCGCTGCTGGCTGGAGTCATCACACCGCAGACGACATTCTTTGGTCAACCCACATGGGTATTGCCGGGGACGAATCGCCATTATCGTGACTGGCTAAAAACCGGTCACGGTATGCTGAATGTGACTAAGGCAATCGAAGAGTCGGCGGATACCTTTTTCTATCAGGTTGCCTATGAAATGGGGATTGATCGCATTCATTTCTGGTTAAGTAAATTTGGCTATGGGCAATATTCGGGCATTGACCTGATGGAGCAGGCTAAGGGCGTCTTACCCGATCGTGAGTGGAAGCTGAAGGTTCACAAAAAGGCGTGGTATCAAGGCGACACTATTTCTGTGGGGATTGGTCAAGGTTATTGGACGGCTACGCCGATTCAAATGGTAAAAGCGTTAAGCACCCTTATCAACAACGGCAATACGAAAACGCCGCACTTGATGTATTCCATGAAACAGGGAAATCATGTCGAACGCTATCAGCAACAAGAACATGTGCAGGTTGCCGACCCGAAATCTCCAGTTTGGGATATTGTGAAAAAAGGGATGTTTGGGATGGCGAATTACCCTAATGGCACAGGGTATAAATATTTCCATACCGCGCCTTATGAGATCGCCGCGAAATCAGGAACCTCTCAGGTGTTTGGTTTGAAACAGGATCAGGTCTATAACGCCAAGATGATCCCTGTAAAACTGCGCGATCATATTTTTTATACGGCATTCGCTCCTTATTCAAATCCTAAAGTAGCGGTTGCGGTTATTCTCGAAAATGGAGGGGGAGATGGTGTATCGGCTGCTCCAACGACACGAGCAATATTAGATTACATCTTCGCTCAAACTAAGCCGGAGGAACCCCCTACGCTACCTTCGCCGGATGCGGAACAAATTCGAGATGCACATTAGCGACATATAAAATGGATGCTGTTTCCAATTTTGTATGTTTAGCAGGTTAACTCAAGATATCCGAGAGATAAGGCCAGACAGAAGGGTGATAACGCCTCAATCTGGCTTATCTAGACGCATTTTTGCCGTAATACCATGGGGTATTAAGCAAAGCGCATAACCCACGCATCGCTTTGACGATCGTAATGGTTGCGATATAGCAGCGCATTTTTACCGTCTAGCACGGCAGGAACGGTTGTATGCTCGTCCCAGCCATCAAGCTGCATACATAAATCGGTATTTGATTTGCATGGAATGCTTAACGTGTGGCTGTTTAATTGGGTATCTGGCACGTTTGACAGCTCAGCGTCCTCAACTTCAAAAATCCCGATTCTGACTAACGATTTCCTCATAATTTTTCTCCTGTTTGATTTATTCACCTGCAGGCTGTCATCGAAGAGCCTGTTATTCAGCATAGAAGGGGATATTAAATTTTCCATAAATAAACGGAATTAGTTTCCATTTTTGTTTTTGATATGTGGTTAACTCTTTCTTTTTAATGTTCTTTTTAATTACATAAAAAACACAAAATTTTTACCAAACGACAATAACCTTAAACTTTGTACATCAACTGCCGATAACTTTATGCGTAGTGCATTCTGCTAAGTGAGGCTGTAGCCAAGGCCTTTACCTGATTGATATTTGGCGACATGGAGATCTTCTGACGATGTACACACATTTAAAGCGATGGATTGGACGTAAATGGCACCGGACACTAGAGGTAAAATCGCCAGATTTGGCCTTGCCAACAGAATACGAAGAGAGTGAACACATTGATGGAAAGGAAGATTCCTATGGCGATTGGCTGTGTGATAGCTTTCTTTCAGGGATGAGCGCAGTCGAGATTATCCGTGATTCCTTATTACATTCGAGTCAGAGCTTGATGCAGGAGTTGGTGACGGTTGATGAACTTAACCAAAAGAATGAACTGGCCAGCCAGGGAATGGGAACCCTTTCTGAACTCGTCGGTCTTATTGAACATCATTCAGCGGAAGGTATTGGTTACATTGATGAATTAATTGCTGTGCTAAAAGGTATCAACGACAATATCGATGGCATCAATAAGCTCTCAAAACAGACCAACTTGCTGGCGATAAATTCGGCCATTGAGGCAGCCCATGTGGGCGGTAGCGGTGCTGGCTTTTCGGTTATTGCGAAAGAAATTAAACAGCTCTCCTCGGAAATTCAAAGTCAGGCTGCAAACATTACCGATCTGACTCTGGATATAAACCAGCATGCCAAAAACGTCAGCGCTAGCGTAGGTGAGAACAGCCAGTCAACCCACGCGATTCGTATAGCAACAGAAAAAGCTAGCCAGATGTTACAGCAAGTTATCGAGCTATCTGCTCACATGCAAAAAATCATTCGCTTCATTGCAACACAACAGTTTCTCAATACTGTTAAGCTCGATCACGTTATTTGGAAAGCCAAAGTTTATGAGATGATTTTGCATTGTGATATGACTTCAGGCGTCAATAGCCATACTGAGTGTCGATTGGGAAAATGGTACTACGGCGACGCGGGCAGTAGTTTTTCACACTTTAATGGCTTTATCCAATTGGAAGCACCGCATGCAGAGGTTCATCGTTCAGGCCGCGAAGCGCTGGAGGCGTTTAGAGCGGGTAATAACGATGCATTAAAGAAAAGCTTGGCGATAATGGAACAGGCAAGCACCCAAGTGATTAAGCGAATTGATGAATTGTTGACCCAGATTGGGGATGACTAAAATACGCGATGGAAGTCGGCTGCGCGAGTTGCAGGTTGCCAAAAATCGTCAAGCACGTTTTCAAGTGGCAGACAGCCACCACGCTGGATGCGTTGCACCTTCAGCTCTCGCACGCACTGTTCCTCTGTATCAAAACCACCAAGATATAGATTTTCGCAAGAACCATTGAGATAGCAGACCATCATGACGAGCGCGTACATAACCAAACCTTAATGAGTGCTGTGATATTAATATAACCTGTGCCGTCTGTATTTTACTTAAGGAAATTTTAATTTCTCTGTGTAATGATTATTCTAAGACTAATCTTAGTATGGCGTTTGATGAATTAATTGAAACGATTCACCTACGGCTTTACATCAACTTCTTGCCGTTCAAAAAGGCATGAGGAAATCACATAAATGCCCAGAATAGTAAAACAATAGGAAAACTCATGGGCCATGTTAATCCAATAAGAATAGCGGTGAAGATCCTGATTTTTATCGAAGGGTCTGCGCAAGCCTTGAAGGTGAGTAGTGCGGAGATGACTGAGCCGATCAAATACACCGTCTTAACAAAGGCCCATGCTGCTGGATACATCTAATAATTACCTTGGTTTTATCGCTTGTTAAAATGAAAAATCTTTTACGTCATCGATGACACGAGAAAGATGTTATTCGATAGAATTTATGTGGGATAGTGTAACAAATCATGAATGAAAAAACATCGGATTCTCAAATGAAGTCGCGTGGACAAAAATGACAACTGTTCATATATATATACATAGGTGAGAACCAAGCTAACGCTGAGCTTTAAAAGATAATATGTAAAGCAAGATGCTATCTTGAATAAGTATGCAGGAATAGAGTTGGGTTGTATTTTTTGTTTGCTTCGGTGGGAGGTATTTTAGTGGGGGGAAACTAACATTCATTGGATAACGAGGTATGGTGTCATAGATATAAAAAGCCCGAGGTGTCGGGCTAAGATTACTTGTCTTAGATTATTATAATTATGGTTTTTCCCTAAGTGTGCGATTAGAATTGATAAACAATACCAAGTGCAACGGTATCATCGGTATCAATGCCTGCTGATTTAGTAAAATCGTTGTCGTCTAGCATGTTAATTTTATAATCGACATACGCAGACATATTTTTATTGAAGTAGTAGGTGGTACCGAGGTCGATAAAATTGACGAGTTTCTGATCGCCATAATCACGTGACGCACCACCAGTACCAAGATCTTTGCCTTCCACATAGTTCCAACCGACGAAAGGTTGTAAACCAAAATCAAAGGTATAACCCGTGTACATTTCTACGCCTATTGCTTTGTTAGCATAACCATATGCCTCGTTATGATCGTTTGAATTGCCAAAACGAATCGCATTATAGGATTGCGTGTAATTTGCTGCGGCATAATAGCCACTGTTTTCATATTTAAGGCCAAAAGTATAGGCTTCTGCTTTGTCACCATTCCCCATAATGTTGTTATAGCGACCACCTTTACCGCCGCTATTCTGGTCGTTGGTACGATCAGATTGGAAATAAGCGCCACCTAGACTGAAGCCATACCCAAGCTCATAGGAAAGGGACATACCATACCCATCCCCATTTTGGCCTAACACATCACGACCGCTTTGGTCTTCGGTTTGATCATCATTTTTACCCTGATATTGTAAGCCAAAGTTTAAGCCATCGACCAATCCAAAGAAGTCACGGTTATGATAGGTTAATACACCTCCAGCGCGTTGGAACATAAAGTTATCAGCACCAACGGTACTGCCGTCGAACTCTGGCTGTAAGTCAGTCCACGACATAATGTCGTAAATAATCCCTGAGTTTCGCCCATAATCTAAGGAACCATAGTCCCCAAACTTCAGTCCCGCAAAACCGAAACGGCTAAAGTTTTTATTATCCTCGCCTTCAGTATGGTTTAGGTTAGCTTGATACTCCCACATGCCATAGCCGGTAAGCATATCGGTGATTTGCGTTTCTCCACTAAATCCACCACGGACATAAGAATGATCGCCGTCTGAATTATCGTTATCTGAAAGATAATGTAGACCGTCAATTTTAAAGTGGAGATCTAGTTTATTGCCGTCTTGATTGTATATTTCAGCTGCTTGTGACGAATTTGCCAATGCCATTAATGCTGGAATTACCACTGCGAGTACTCTGTGCTTCATTTTTATTTTCCTTAATAAGTCTTGTTATGGCCACTTTTTCTTTTAAGCGTTTAACGATATTTTTCGATATTAATGGAACTAGAGTCGATAAACCGTGCCGATATTGTCGCTTTTGCAATTACAGTGAAAGCGCAAAAAATGCTGAAGATAAATAAATATTAAAGTATTGATGTCTGTCACTTTATAATTATTTAACGTAAGCGTCACTGTATTGAACTATAACGACGGTCATCTACATTAGAAGCACATTTTGTTAATTCGTTTTTAGGTTTGAGATATATTGTCTTAACGCCACTGCATGCCAATGCAGATTACGTGGATTCAAAGTGATTAACTCAATTTAGTTAATCACTGTCCATTAAATTATATTTTATTGCCGGGCTGTCTTCTCGGCATTTTTATTTATATTGTTTCAGACTAGCTAAATCTCAATGCAATGACGCGTTGTCTAAATCCACTTATTCACTATGGGTTATTAGTATTCTGAAGGCATAATTATGCACGAGATGGATTTGACTGCGGGGAACGAACAAACTCAGAGCAACATCGAGCGTATAGGTAAAGAGGCCTAAAATACGGAGCAATCCCAAGGTGTGATCTATTTGAAAAATTTGGAAATATCTTTCCTCTAACCGCGCATTATTTGATCTAACGTAACTTTCAGCTAGGGCAGAGCAGGTAAGAATCGTTGGGTAGTCGTGTTTTTGTTTAACCCATTCTCTGTGGGTGTTAATATTGACGGCTGTGGGTGTGAGTATTCAGCAGTACATGTGTTTTGTGTATCTGCCTGCGTACAGATCTTGCAAAGTACAGCAGGATGGCGCTCATAAAACGATGATTTTAAATACAAATTGTTTTCTATATGTGGCCTGTCGTGTGGGTCACCACTGTAGATAAGGAATATAAATGCCTGTTATTACACTTCCTGACGGTAGTCAGCGCCAGTTCGACAAACCTGTATCCGTAATGGATATTGCCATGGATATCGGACCAGGCTTGGCGAAAGCCTGCATTGCGGGTCGCGTAAACGGTGAGTTGGTTGATGCCTGCGATCCTATTACTGTCGATGCCAATGTTTCCATCATTACCGCAAAAGATCAGGAAGGGTTGGAAATTATCCGCCATTCCTGCGCACATCTCTTGGGTCATGCAATCAAGCAACTGTGGCCAGATACCAAAATGGCGATTGGCCCAGTGATCGACAATGGTTTCTACTATGACGTCGACCTTGATCACACCCTGACGCAGGAAGACCTTGAGCTGCTCGATAAGCGTATGCACGAGCTGGCAGATAAAGATTATGACGTTATTAAGAAAAAAGTGAGCTGGCAAGAAGCCCGCGACACTTTTGAAGCGCGTCAAGAACCGTACAAAGTGGCGATTCTGGATGAGAACATCAGCCATGATGATCAACCAGGTCTGTATCACCACGAAGAATACGTTGATATGTGTCGTGGACCGCACGTGCCAAACATGCGTTTCTGCCATCATTTCAAACTGCAGAAATCGTCTGGCGCGTATTGGCGTGGCGATAGCAACAACACCGTTTTACAGCGTATCTACGGCACTGCGTGGGCAGATAAAAAACAGCTCAATGCCTATCTGCAACGTCTGGAAGAAGCCGCAAAACGTGACCACCGTAAGATCGGTAAGCAGCTAGACCTGTATCATATGCAGGAAGAAGCTCCGGGTATGGTGTTCTGGCATAACGACGGTTGGACAATCTTCCGCGAGTTGGAAGCGTTCGTACGCGTTAAGCTGAAAGAATATGATTATCAGGAAGTGAAAGGTCCGTTCATGATGGACCGAGTGCTGTGGGAGAAAACAGGGCACTGGGAGAACTATAAAGATGCCATGTTCACCACGTCCTCAGAAAACCGCGAGTACTGCATCAAACCAATGAACTGCCCAGGGCACGTTCAGATCTTTAATCAGGGTTTGAAATCTTATCGTGATTTGCCGCTGCGTATGGGTGAATTTGGTAGCTGCCATCGCAATGAGCCATCGGGTTCCCTGCATGGTCTGATGCGCGTGCGTGGCTTCACTCAGGATGATGCGCATATTTTCTGTACTGAAGAACAGATCCGCGACGAAGTTAACAGCTGTATCAAGATGGTATACGACATGTATAGCATCTTCGGCTTTGAAAAAATCGCGGTGAAACTGTCGACCCGTCCAGAAAAACGTATCGGTAGTGATGAAATCTGGGATCGTGCAGAAGAAGACTTGGCCGAAGCGCTGAAAGAAAACGGTATTCCGTTTGAATATCAGCCGGGTGAGGGGGCCTTCTACGGACCTAAGATTGAGTTTACTCTGCATGACTGTTTGGATCGTGCATGGCAATGTGGTACTGTGCAGCTCGACTTCTCGTTACCGGGGCGTTTGAACGCATCCTATGTCGGTGAAAACAACGAACGTTTAGTTCCTGTAATGATTCACCGTGCTATTCTGGGTTCAATGGAACGCTTCATCGGTATTCTGACTGAAGAGTATGCTGGGTTCTATCCAACTTGGCTGGCACCAGTACAGGTACAGGTGATGAATATCACCGATGCACAGGCTGATTATGTCGACGAATTGACCAAAAAGCTGCAAGCTGCTGGTATTCGTGCTAAATCAGACTTGAGAAACGAGAAGATAGGCTTTAAAATCCGCGAACACACTTTACGTCGTGTCCCATACATGTTGGTTTGTGGCGACAAAGAGGTCGAATCTGGCAAAGTAGCCGTTCGTACCCGCCGCGGCAAAGACTTGGGAACCATGGACGTAAATGAAGTGATCGAAAAGCTGCAAAAAGAGATTCGCAGCCGTAGTCTTCACCAATTAGAGGAATCGAGTTATTAAAGGCGGAAAAAGAGTTCAACCGGCGCGTCCTAATCGCATCAACAGAGAAATTCGCGCCCAAGAGGTTCGCTTAACAGGCGTTGATGGCGAGCAGATTGGTATTGTCAGTCTGAATGAAGCTTTGGAAAAGGCTGAGGAAGCAGGTGTTGATTTAGTAGAAATCAGCCCAAATGCCGAGCCGCCAGTTTGCCGAATCATGGATTACGGCAAATTCCTCTATGAGAAGAGTAAGGCGACCAAAGAACAGAAGAAGAAGCAAAAGATTGTTCAGGTTAAGGAAATCAAATTCCGACCTGGAACCGACGATGGCGACTACCAGGTAAAACTCCGCAGCCTGGTTCGCTTTCTGGAAGATGGCGATAAAGCCAAAATCACTCTGCGTTTCCGTGGACGTGAAATGGCGCACCAACAGATCGGTATGGAAGTGCTTAACCGCGTGAAAGAAGATCTGAGTGAACTGGCAGTAGTCGAATCCTTCCCTACGAAGATCGAAGGCCGCCAGATGATCATGGTGCTCGCACCCAAGAAGAAACAGTAAGGCTCTCAAGTAATATTGCCAGCGACGAATTTCGGTTCGTTGCTGGCGTTATTCGCCTCACTGATTCATGTAATTAACAATGCGAAGTGGAAATCGAAATGCCAAAGATTAAAACTGTGCGTGGCGCTGCTAAGCGCTTCAAAAAAACCGCCGGTGGTGGTTTTAAGCGTAAACATGCTAACCTGCGTCATATTTTGACCAAAAAATCTACTAAGCGTAAGCGTCATCTGCGTCCAAAAGGTCAGGTTTCCAAAGGGGATCTGGGCTTAGTCGTAGCGTGCCTGCCGTACGCATAAGTAACTATTTTTTGAATCAAGATTAAGACTTAAGGAGAGCATATGGCTCGCGTAAAACGTGGTGTAATTGCACGCGCACGTCACAAGAAAGTAATGAAGCAAGCGAAAGGTTACTACGGTGCCCGTTCGCGCGTATATCGTGTTGCCTTCCAGGCAGTAATCAAAGCAGGCCAGTACGCTTACCGTGACCGTCGTCAACGTAAACGTCAGTTCCGTCAGCTGTGGATTGCACGTATCAACGCTGCTGCACGTCAGAACGGTATCTCTTACAGCCGTTTCATCAATGGTCTGAAAAAGGCTTCTGTTGAAATCGACCGTAAGATCCTGGCTGACATCGCTGTATTCGACAAAGTAGCATTTGCTGCTCTGGTAGAAAAAGCGAAATCTGCTCTGGCGTAAGCGAGTAGTAGATAATGGAAGAAGAGAGCCTTTAGTGCTCTCTTTTTTCGTTTATATATCGAAGTCGCTCTGAATGTTAAGAGCTGTATCGCGAAAACAGATAGCTGCTTTTGTATCTCTATGAGTAGGTATGATAGTTGCTGGTGAGTAGAAACGTCGCTGTGTACTGGAGTGTGAGTACTATTTTTCGGTAAAGTGGCGTGTAACGAGCATAGTCTATTGACTTTGCACTGTTTTACGCTTTCAATAGCCTTGCTATCACGTGGATTAATTGGTTTAATATAAAGGTAACGCAAGCATGCACGCTGCTATTTTCCGTTTCTTTTTTTACTTTAGCACCTGAGTTCAGGAGGCTTTGCGCGTAAGAGAAGAAACGAAAAGTAGCGCAGAAAGCCTCCCTCGTGGAGGCTTTTTTTTTGCTTTAGCATGATTTACCGCTTCAGGTTTATTCATGAGCATACTAAGAAGATCGGTACCCCAAACGATTGAAGTTGCGCCAGGGCAGCTTTAAACATGAAGGGTATATACCCTGAGCATTTGAAGTGGCGGTTTCTATAGCAGCAACTTCAAGTGCAAAGGTGAAACTCTCACATCGACAATCGAGCCTAACGGGCTGGAAGAAGAGGAAAGCAATGCCACATCTCGCAGAGTTGGTTGCCCAAGCAAAGGCAGCCGTAGAGAATGCTCAGGATATTGCCACGCTGGATAATGTGCGTGTTGAATATCTGGGTAAGAAAGGCCATTTAACGCTGCAGATGACGTCACTGCGCGAACTGCCGGCAGAAGAGCGTCCCGCTGCGGGCGCTGTGATTAACCAGGCTAAACAGGAAGTTCAGGATGCGCTGAATGCCCGTAAATCAGATCTGGAATCAGCAGCGCTAAATGCACGTCTGGCCCAAGAGACTATTGATGTTTCTATGCCTGGACGTCGCATGGAAAACGGTGGTCTGCATCCTGTCACTCGCACTATCGAACGCATTGAAACCTTCTTTGGTGAACTGGGCTTTGCTGTTGAAACTGGCCCAGAGATCGAAGATGACTATCATAACTTTGATGCGCTGAACATTCCTGCTCACCATCCGGCACGTGCTGACCACGATACTTTCTGGTTTGACGCTACGCGTCTGCTACGTACTCAAACCTCAGGCGTGCAGATCCGCACCATGAAAGAGCAGCAGCCGCCAATTCGTATCATTGCACCGGGCCGCGTGTACCGTAACGATTACGATCAGACCCACACGCCAATGTTCCATCAGATGGAAGGTCTGATTGTTGATAAAGACATCAGCTTCACCAATCTGAAAGGTACGCTGCACGACTTCCTGAATAACTTCTTCGAAGAAGATTTGCAGATCCGTTTCCGTCCTTCTTACTTCCCATTTACAGAGCCTTCCGCGGAAGTTGACGTTATGGGCAAAAACGGTAAATGGCTGGAAGTGCTTGGCTGCGGTATGGTGCATCCAAATGTGCTGCGTAACGTAGGTATCGATCCAGAAATTTACTCTGGCTTTGCATTCGGTATGGGGATGGAGCGCTTAACCATGTTGCGCTATGGCGTGACCGATCTGCGTGCATTCTTCGAAAACGATCTGCGTTTCCTAAAACAGTTTAAGTAAGGCGGGATTATCACATGAAATTCAGTGAACTCTGGTTGCGCGAGTGGGTTAATCCTGCCATTAGCAGCGAAGCATTATCAGAACAAATTACCATGGCCGGTCTGGAAGTCGACGGCGTAGAACCTGTCGCGGGTGAATTCAACGGCGTATTCGTCGGTGAAGTCGTGGAGTGCGGTCAGCATCCAAATGCAGATAAGCTGCGTGTGACGAAGGTTAACGTTGGCGGTGAGCGTCTTCTCGACATCGTATGCGGTGCACCGAACTGCCGTAAAGGCCTGAAAGTTGCTGTTGCCACCATCGGTGCGGTACTGCCGGGCGACTTTAAAATTAAGGCCGCTAAACTTCGCGGTGAGCCTTCCGAGGGGATGCTGTGCTCATTCTCTGAGCTGGGTATTTCCGAAGATCATGATGGCATCATTGAATTGCCTGCAGATGCGCCGATCGGTACTGATATCCGCGAATATCTACAGTTGAACGACCACACCATTGAAATCAGCGTAACGCCAAACCGCGCCGACTGCTTAGGGATTATCGGTGTGGCTCGTGATGTTGCTGTTCTCAACAAGTTGGCGTTGAACGAACCCGCTATGGACGCTGTTCCTGCGGCTATTCATGATACTTTCCCGATTACCGTCGAATCACCTGAAGCTTGCCCACGCTATTTGGGGCGCGTAGTGAAGGGGATCAACGTAAAAGCGGCGACGCCATTGTGGATGCGTGAAAAACTGCGTCGCTGTGGTATCCGTTCTATCGATCCCGTGGTTGACGTGACCAACTATGTACTGTTGGAGCTGGGCCAGCCAATGCATGCGTTCGACTTGAACCGCCTTGAAGGCGGTATTGTTGTGCGTATGGCGAAAGAGGGCGAGAAGCTGACTCTGCTGGACGGTAATGAAGCCACATTATCCTCAGATACTTTAGTGATTGCCGATCAGCAAAAAGCGCTGGCCATGGGCGGTATTTTCGGCGGCGAGCATTCTGGTGTAAACGCCGAAACCCAAGACGTACTGCTGGAGTGTGCTTACTTCAATCCACTGTCTATCACCGGCCGTGCTCGTCGTCAGGGTTTACATACGGATGCGTCTCATCGCTATGAGCGCGGCGTTGATCCTGCGCTACAAGCTAAGGCGATGGAGCGAGCTACCCGTCTACTGATCGATATCTGTGGTGGTCATGCCGGTCCGGTGATTGATGTCACCAATGAAACTGCCCTGCCAAAACGTGCCACAATCACGCTACGCCGTGAAAAACTGGACCGTCTGATTGGTCATCACGTGGCTGATGCACAGGTTACTGATATTCTGGAACGCCTTGGCTGCAAAGTCAGCTTCGCTAATAATACATGGCAGGCCGTCGCGCCAAGCTGGCGTTTCGATATGGAAATCGAAGAAGATTTAGTGGAAGAAGTTGCCCGTGTATACGGCTACAACAATATTCCAGACGTACCTGTAAAAGCCGATCTGATTATGACTTCACATCGTGAAGCTAATCTGCCACTCAAGCGAGTGAAAACGATGCTGGTCGATCGCGGCTATCAGGAAGCGATCACTTACAGCTTCGTTGATCCTAAGATTCAGGCTCTGCTTCACCCTTCTGAAGCGTCGTTGATTCTGCCAAGCCCAATCTCTGTTGAGATGTCGGCGATGCGTTTGTCTCTGTGGAGTGGTTTGCTGTCTGCGGTGGTGTACAACCAGAATCGCCAGCAATCACGTGTACGTTTGTTTGAAACGGGGCTACGCTTTGTTCCTGATAGTGCTGCTAATCTGGGTATCCGTCAGGATGTCATGCTGGCTGGCGTTATTGCAGGTAACCGCTACGAAGAGCATTGGAATCTGGAGCGTCAGGTTGTCGATTTCTACGATCTGAAAGGTGATTTAGAAGCCATTTTAGATTTGACCGGTAAACTGGATGATGTCCAATTTAAAGCGGAAAAGAACCCCGCTTTACATCCAGGGCAGAGTGCGGCAATTTATTTAGCGGGCAAACGTGTTGGTTTCATTGGTGTTGTTCATCCTGATCTGGAACGTAAACTGGATCTGAATGGCCGCACGGTAGTATTTGAAATCGAGTGGGAAGCCCTTGCAGAGCGCCGTATTCCGCAGGCTCGCGAGATTTCACGCTACCCAGCAAACCGCCGAGATATCGCTGTTGTGGTGGCTGAAAATGTCCCTGCAGAAGATATTTTGGCAGAGTGTAAGAAAGTTGGCGTAAATCAGGTAGTTGGCGTAAACTTGTTTGACGTGTACCGTGGTAAGGGTGTTGCCGAGGGTTATAAGAGCCTCGCTATCAGTCTGGTATTGCAAGATACCACCCGTACACTGGAAGAAGAGGAGATTGCCGCTACCGTCGCAAAATGTGTAGAGGCATTAAAACAGCGATTCCAAGCATCCTTGAGGGATTGAACCTATGGCGCTTACTAAAGCTGAAATGTCTGAACACCTGTTTGAGAAGCTTGGGCTTAGCAAACGGGATGCCAAAGACCTCGTAGAAATATTTTTCGAAGAGGTTCGCCGTGCTCTGGAAAATGGCGAGCAGGTTAAGTTATCCGGTTTCGGTAACTTCGATCTGCGCGACAAAAACCAGAGGCCGGGACGTAACCCGAAAACCGGGGAAGATATCCCGATTACGGCGCGCCGTGTTGTTACTTTCCGTCCGGGGCAGAAGCTCAAGAGCCGGGTCGAGAACGCGACACCGAAAGAGTAATACGCAAGACAAAAAGGCCGCCTGCGGGTGGCCTTTTTCTTATCCTAACTTCCATCATTCTGATGTGAGAGATAATTAGCCGATGAAAGTCAACGATCTGGTCAGTGTAAAAACCGATGGCGGACCGCGCCGCATGGGTAAAATTATTGAAGTGGAAGAGTTCAGCGAAGGCATTATGTATCTGGTGGCGCTGGATGATTATCCAAATGGTGTCTGGTTCTTCAATGAGATCGACAGTCACGATGGCACTTTTGTTGAGCCTTATCACGGCGATGAGTAATCGCATCTCTATGCTGCATCATGCCCAATCGTTCTATGCAAAATTCTGACATGCCGATGCTGTCTCATTTCTCTTTATTACAGCAGCGCCAACAGGCGCGCGATCGTAGCCGATTGTGCATTTTGGCGTTGTTCCTGTTGCTGGCGGTCATTGTTAGCCTGTGTGCAGGCGATCTTTGGCTATGGCCTACGCAGTGGTTTAGTGAAAGTGCCAAACTCTTTGTTTGGCAAATAAGGCTACCACGCGTCATCGCGGTGATGGCGGTCGGTGCCTCACTTGCTGTTGCTGGGGCTGTCATGCAGGCGCTATTTGATAATCCACTTGCGGAGCCTGGGCTGTTGGGCGTATCCAACGGTGCAGGCGTTGCCTTGGTCTTAGCCGTGCTGCTAGGTCAGAGTTTGCTGCCTGTCTGGGTGCTGAGCACATGTGCCATATTGGGGGCGCTGGCAATTACGGCAATCCTCATGTTGTTCGCCCGTCGTCGATATTTGACTAATTCTCGCCTATTACTGATTGGCGTAGCGCTGGGGATTGCCTGTAGCGCAGTGATGACCTGGGCCGTGTACTTCAGTTCAAGTCTGGATTTACGCCAGTTAATGTATTGGCTTATGGGTGGTTTCAGCGGGATTGATTGGAGACAAAAATGGTTGGTGCTGGCATTGGTACCGATTTTTTTGTGGCTGTTACGCCAGGGGAAAGTATTAAACCTCATGTCGTTAGGTGATATTCAAGCTCGGCAGCTAGGACTTTCTCTCGTCGTGTGGCGCAATTTGCTGGTCGTGGCAATAGGTTGGCTGGTCGGCGTTAGCGTAGCATTAGCAGGGGTCATTGGTTTTATTGGTTTGGTGGTTCCGCATATGTTGCGGCTGATGGGGATCACAGACCACCGTGCGCTTTTACCTGCCTGCGCGTTAGGTGGGGCAGGTGTTTTATTGCTGGCTGACGTTGTTGCCCGGGTTGCATTGTTCTCGGCGGAATTACCTATCGGCGTTGTGACTTCTTCGTTAGGGGCTCCGGTGTTTATCTGGATGCTGCTGCGACCGTTGAATAACAAAGAGTAAATGATAAGCATGAGTACAAAGCCACTTATCCTACACAATGTTTCCGTTGGGACGCGTTTATTGCCCTTCAGTGCTCAGGTTGAACGCGGGGCGCTCATTCATATCATTGGCCCAAACGGTGCGGGCAAAAGCACGCTACTCGCGCGGATCGCGGGAATTTTACCCGGAGAAGGTCGGGTGATGCTTAACCAGCAGAATCTCGACGCCTTAACTCCAGCAGAGCTGGCGCGTTGTCGTGGCTATTTACACCAGCAACAGCAGCCTAGTGCATTGATGCCTGTTTTCCAATACCTTGCGCTTCATCAGCCCGTGGGGTGTGATCTTGCTCTGGCTGATCGTGTGGTAGGCGACTTGGCCACGTCATTGGCGCTGGGTGACAAACTTTCACGCCCGTTAACCCAGCTATCTGGCGGTGAATGGCAACGTGTACGTATCGCGGCTATTTTCCTGCAAGTCTGGCCGGCGCTAAACCCTCAGGCTTCGCTACTATTGTTAGATGAACCCATGAATAGTTTGGATATTAGCCAGCAAGCAGCGGTCGACCAATTACTTCATCAGCTTACCGACGCAGGGATCAGTGTTATCGTCAGCGCACACGATCTTAATCATACTCAATCGCATGCACATCAAGTTTGGATGTTGCGCGCGGGTGTTATGCAAGACCAAGGGCCGACTACCGAGGTGATGACCGTAAAAAGCCTATCCAAACTTTATGGAATTAATTTTCGAGAGTTAGAAAGTGAAGGGCAGCGTTGGTTTATCTACCAGAATCACATTTGATATAGATAATAAATAATAAGCATGGAAAGTAATAAGCCTAATATTTAATAAACAGTATCCTCAAATTTCTGCGCTATCTCACTTAAATCAATATTTCCTCAACCAAATTCGTACTTTCTTGTGTACATTCGCTATGTTTAGGCTGCGTTTATCTTAATGTTAATCTAAGCTTTTATACTTATTATCGCGCTTAGATAATCGCTAGAACTCATTGATTATGTAGTCACTTGGGTCGACTGTTTCGAGTCAAATCCTCTGCATAGATAAATTGTAAGGTAACGGATGAAAGAGTTTCTCCCATTTTCAGTCCCCTCAATGGGGGAGGATGAAATCGCTGCAGTTGCTGAAGTATTACGTTCAGGTTGGATTACCACAGGACCTAAATGTCAGCAGTTAGAATCGGCTTTTAGTCAATATGTTGGCGCTAAACATGCTATTGCGGTTAGCTCTGCTACGGGCGGTATGCATGTTACCTTAATGGCGTTGGGTATCGGTGCTGGCGACGAAGTTATTACTCCTTCCCAAACGTGGGTCTCTACGCTCAATGTTATTACCTTGCTAGGCGCAGAGCCGGTGATTATCGACGTTGACCGTGATACGCTAATGGTTCAACCCGCCGAAATTGAAGCGGCTATTACGCCGAAAACTAAGGCCATTATACCGGTGCATTACGCTGGTGCTCCCGCTGATTTGACCGCGCTGCGCGAAATTGCCGCGCGCCATAATATTCCATTAATTGAAGATGCTGCGCATGCGGTTGGTACTCGTTTTGGCGAACACATGGTGGGCGCGCAAGGAACCGCTATTTTCTCCTTCCATGCCATCAAAAATATGACCTGTGCTGAAGGTGGCATGGTTGTGACTGATGATGATGAGCTGGCAGATAAAGTTCGCTGTTTCAAGTTTCACGGTCTGGCTGTTGATGCCTTCGATCGTCAAGCATTGGGGCGTAAGCCACAGGCTGAAGTTGTTGCACCGGGCTACAAATATAATCTGGCTGATATTAATGCGGCGATCGCCTTGGTTCAGTTGGAAAAATTACCGGCTATGAATGCGCGTCGTCAGCAATTAGTTGCACGTTATCTGCAAGCACTTCAAGGTTCGCCATTGTTGCCGCTTAAGGTTCCCGCTTATCCACATCAGCATGCATGGCATCTCTTTATGGTACGTGTTGATGAATCCTTGTGTGGCATCGACCGCAATACGATGATGGAGAAGCTAAAAGAACACGGTATTGGCACCGGACTGCATTTCCGCGCCGCACATACGCAAAAATATTATCGTGAAAAATATCCCGATCTTAGTTTGCCAAACACCGAATGGAACTCGGCAAGTCTTATGACCCTTCCTCTGTTTCCAGACATGCAAGATAGCGACGTCGATCGCGTAGTGAAGGCATTGTCTGACATTTTGGAGTCACGCTGTGAGTAATAATGAAGTGATTAAAAATGAGGCTGACGAAATAAAGAAAGTATCTATCGTCATCCCTGTTTTTAACGAGCAAGAAAGTTTACCCATATTAATTAAGCGGACTCATGCCGCGTGTGATCTTTTAAATAAACCGTATGAAATTATTTTAATTGATGACGGTAGCCATGATGATTCTGCTGAAATATTGACTCAGGCCGCTGAAATTCCAGAAAACCACATCGTTGCTGTGTTATTAAACCGCAATTATGGTCAGCATTCCGCCATTATGGCTGGTTTTAATCAGGTTTCTGGCGATCTGGTTATTACACTTGATGCAGATTTACAGAACCCACCGGAAGAAATTCCTCGCCTAGTGGCAACGGCGGAGCAGGGTTATGACGTTGTTGGAACCGTGCGCGCCAAGCGTAAAGATACCTGGTTCCGCAAAACTGCCTCTAAGATGATCAATATGATGATTCAAAAGGCGACCGGCAAGTCGATGGGCGATTATGGCTGTATGCTGCGTGCTTATCGTCGTCCGATTATTGAAGCTATGCTGCACTGTCATGAGCGCAGTACGTTTATTCCCATTCTAGCCAATACCTTTGCACGCCGTACCATTGAAATTGACGTGCGCCATGACGAGCGTGAGTTTGGTGAATCGAAATACAGTTTCCTTAAGTTAATTAATCTGATGTACGACTTGGTGACGTGTTTAACCACCACACCGTTACGTCTTCTCAGCATCGTAGGCAGCGTGATTGCCCTGTCTGGTTTCACCCTAGCGGTTTTATTGATCGCTATGCGTCTTATTTTTGGCCCGACCTGGGCGGCAGAAGGGGTATTCACGTTGTTTGCCGTGCTCTTTACCTTTATTGGTGCTCAGTTTGTCGGCTTAGGTTTATTGGGAGAGTACATCGGGCGCATCTACAACGATGTGCGTGCTCGTCCACGCTATTTTGTACAAAAAATTGTCTCCGCAGACGCGCTGAAGACACATGTCTCTGTTGAACAACAGGAAGAAGAGTAATGAAAGCCATTGTATTTGCTTACCATGATATCGGCTGTGCGGGTTTGAAAGCGCTAAAAGAAGCGGGTTATGAAATCTCAGCTGTGTTTACCCATACCGATGAGCCGGGTGAGAACCATTTTTATGGTTCGGTTGCTCGTGTCGCAGCCGAGATGGCGCTGCCGGTTTACGCGCCAGATAACGTGAATCATCCGTTATGGGTTGATCGTATTAAGGCCTTAAAACCTGATGTCATTTTCTCTTTCTACTACCGTAATATGCTGAGTCAGGACATTCTGGATATTGCGCCGCGCGGTAGCTGGAATTTACATGGCTCGTTGCTGCCAAAATATCGTGGGCGTGCGCCTGTGAACTGGGCTTTAGTCCACGGGGAAACTCAAACGGGTGTAACGCTGCACCAGATGACGCGTAAGGCGGACGCCGGTGATATCGCGGGGCAACTGGCAGTAGAGATTAGCTCAGACGATACGGCGTTAACGCTGCATAGTAAAATCCGTGACGCTGCGGTGGCACTTTTAGGCCAACAGCTGCCGTTGATCAAAAATGGCGATGTAAAAACAACCGCGCAGGATGAGTCTCAAGCGACCTATTTTGGCCGCCGTACCGCTGCTGATGGTTTGATCGACTGGAGCAAACCAGCATCAACCGTACATAATTTGGTTCGTGCGGTCACCGAGCCGTATCCTGGTGCATTCAGCTATCTGGGCGATCGTAAGATTACCGTTTGGCGCAGCCGTATTGTTGAAGATAAATCAGGTAGCAGACCAGGCACCGTTCTGTCAGCCAAGCCGCTCGTGATTGCCTGTGGTGAAAATGCCCTAGAGATCGTGACGGGTCAAAGCGACGCCGGTTTATATGCGCAAGGTTCGCAATTGGCCAATGAAATGGGCATCGTGGCAAAAGTTCGTCTGTGGGATAAGCCAAATAGCCTGATTAAGCGTCGTACACGCGTATTGATTCTGGGGGTGAATGGCTTTATTGGTAACCACCTGACTGAGCGTCTGCTGCAAGATGATAACTACGATATCTATGGTCTGGATATCGGCTCAGATGCGATTGAACGCTTCATCGGCAATCCGCGTTTCCATTTCGTTGAAGGCGATATCAGCATTCACAATGAGTGGATTGAATACCACATCAAAAAATGTGATGTCATTTTGCCATTGGTGGCAATCGCAACCCCGATTGAATATACCCGTAATCCGCTGAAAGTTTTCGAATTGGACTTCGAGCAGAACCTGAAGATCGTTCGTGACTGTGTGAAATATCAAAAGCGTATCGTGTTCCCATCCACCTCAGAGGTGTATGGCATGTGCAACGATAAAGATTTTGACGAAGATACGTCTAATCTGATTGTTGGGCCAATCAACAAACAGCGTTGGATTTACTCGGTGTCTAAGCAACTGTTAGACCGTGTGATCTGGGCCTACGGCGCTAAAAATGAACTGAACTTCACGCTGTTCCGTCCGTTTAACTGGATGGGCCCGCGTCTGGATAACCTGAATGCTGCACGCATCGGTAGTTCTCGCGCCATTACTCAGCTAATCCTTAATCTGGTAGAAGGCTCACCGATTAAGCTGGTGGATGGTGGGGCACAGAAACGTTGCTTTACCGATATTAGCGATGGTATCGAAGCGCTGTTCCGCATCATCGAAAATAAAGATGACAACTGCAATGGGCAGATCATCAATATTGGTAATCCAGATAACGAAGCCAGCATTCGCGAGCTTGGCGAAATGCTGCTGGATTGCTTTGAACGTCATCCATTGCGTTCTCATTTCCCGCCGTTTGCAGGCTTCAAAGAGATTGAAAGCAGCAGCTACTACGGTAAAGGCTATCAGGACGTTGAGCATCGTAAGCCAAGTATTAGCAATGCTAAACGCCTGTTGCATTGGGAACCAACGGTAGAAATGAAACAAACCGTAGAGGAAACCTTGGATTACTTCCTGCGCACGGTTGATCTCACCGGTGAGGCACAATGAAACGAGTTGGCCTGAGAATTGATGTTGATACATTTCGTGGTACCCGAGATGGGGTACCGCAGTTATTAACCATGCTGCAAAAGCATGAAGTCTTAGGGAGTTTTTTCTTTAGTGTCGGTCCGGACAATATGGGACGCCATTTATGGCGTCTGCTCAAGCCGCGCTTTTTGTGGAAAATGCTTCGTTCTCAGGCCGCATCATTGTACGGATGGGATATTTTACTGGCCGGCACTTGCTGGCCAGGCAAATTAATCGGCAAACCTCATGAGCTGATTATTCGTCATACCGCGTCGTTAGGTCACGAGGTGGGGTTGCATGCTTGGGACCACCACGGTTGGCAAAAAAACGTTGGTCATTGGTCGGATGCGCGCCTGAATCAAGAGTTTCAGCGTGGGCTGGCCGAGATGCAGCGCATTTTAGGCTATTCGGTAGAGTGTTCAGCGGTTGCTGGATGGCGAGCCGATCAGCGGGTAGTGGATATGAAGCAATCCTATCCCATGAGGTATAACAGCGACTGCCGTGGCAGAGAGCCATTCCGTCCTCTTTTGAGTAATGGTAAAACCGGCACGGTGCAAATTCCCGTGACGTTACCAACTTATGACGAGGCGGTGGGAACCCTCACCACCGACGCTCAGTTCAATGACTTCATCATTAATGCGATTAAAAATGACTCTGGTACGCCGGTATATACCATTCATGCCGAAGTAGAGGGGATCGTTAAGGCGGAGATGTTTGAGCAGTTGCTGATCCGTTTAAAAGCCGAAAATATTGAATTTTGCCCGCTGTCAGCGCTGTTACCAAACGATTGGAAACAGCTCCCAACGGGACGTATCGTTCGTTCATCATTCGAAGGGCGCGAAGGCTGGTTAGGATGCCAAGCACCCGTCGCAGAAACCCCAGCGGAGACGTCTTTGTGAGAGTGATAAAAACACTGTCCGGTTTATTGTTCGCCTTGCTGTACCTGTTACCTCTTAACTGGCGCCCACTCTGGCAGCCAGATGAAACTCGATACGCAGAAATTAGTCGTGAAATGTTGGCGCGTGGTGATTGGACTGTGCCACATTTGCTAGGACTGCGATATTTTGAAAAACCCGTCGCGGGCTATTGGATTAACAATATTAGCCAATGGATGTTTGGTGACAATAATTTCGCGGTGCGTTTTGGTTCGGTTTTTTGTACGGCGTTAAGCACGTTGCTGGTCTTTTGGCTGGCAATGATGATTTGGAAAAATACGCGTACGGCCATTCTGGCTGCGGTGATTTATTTCAGCATGTTCTTGGTGTATGCGGTCGGAACCTATAGCGTTCTGGATCCGATGATTACGCTATGGATGTCGGCGGCGATGGTGAGTTTTTACCTCACGCTTAAAGCAACCACAAATAAAGGTAAAATCGGCGGTTATGTCCTGTTGGGTATCGCCTGCGGCATGGGCTTCATGACCAAAGGATTTTTGGCCTTGGCTCTGCCGGTTATCAGTGTTTTACCCATTGTTATTCAGCAAAAACGCCTAAAAGAATTGTTCCTGTTTGGCCCGATAGCGGTGGTCGTTGCCGTCATTCTTAGCGCTCCATGGGCGTGGAGTATCTATCTGCGTGAGCCGGACTTCTGGAATTATTTCTTCTGGGTTGAGCATATCCAGCGTTTCGCCGAGTCTGATGCGCAGCATAAAGCGCCGTTCTGGTACTACTTACCGGTACTGGTTGCTGGCGTGATGCCTTGGCTGGCGCTGCTTCCAGGGGCGATTCGCCACGGCTGGCGCGGTCTTCATCCCGATAGATTCTTCCTGTTTAGCTGGCTTGTGATGCCGTTCCTATTCTTTAGCATCGCGAAAGGTAAACTGCCGACTTATATTTTACCGTGTATGGCGCCGCTAGCGTTGCTGATGGCGCACTATGTTTCTGAGCTGATTGCGCAGGGCAAATGGCGTACGCTGAAAGTGAATGCGGCGATCAATATTCTGTTCGGCGGGGTTCTGGCATTAGCCGTGATTGTGATGGCGGTGGGTAATTTCAAATCCTCGCTGTATGCCCCTGGCGAGTCGAGTGAGATCGTCGTTGGCGTACTCTGCTTTGTTGGCTGGGCGGTATTTGGCTGTATCGCACTGGTTAAAGGGGCGAAATACTGGCTATGGTCGGCGGCGTGTCCTCTGGTGCTCGGTCTTTTCATTGCTCAGGCGGTGCCACAGAAAATCGAAAACAGCAAAAATCCGCAGGCATTTATTGCCGATGTAATGCCACAGTTAGCGAGCAGTCGTTATGTGCTTAGCGACGAAGTGGGTATTGCGGCTGGATTAGCGTGGGAGTTAAAGCGTAGCGATATTCTGATGTTTGATTATTCGGGTGAGTTACGTTACGGCCTGAATTATCCTGACGCCAAAGGTCATCGTATCAATAAGGACGAATTTGCTGCTTGGTTAGCTAACGCTCGTAAAGAGGGCAATGTCAGTCTGATGATTCATCTTTCCAGAGATGAGCCGTTAGATCATGAAGGTTTGCCAAAAGCGGATAGCGTCGAGCAACGGGATCGTTACGTCGTGCTGTTCTACAAGAAAACCCCTCAATGAGTTATTTGTTGCTCTTGCTCGCCAGCGTATTTACGTGTGGCGGGCAACTTTGTCAAAAACAGGCGGTGGTATGCTGGCAACAGAAACCACCGTCCTCACGTCTTCCTACCACTTTGCGCTGGTTGCTTGCGGCCTGCTGCGCACTCGGTATTGCCATGCTGCTGTGGTTATTAGTGCTACAGCGTATGCCACTGGGTATTGCTTATCCTATGCTGAGCATCAACTTTGTGCTGATTACTCTGTGTGCGCATTATTGGTTCGGTGAAAAAGCGAGCGCGCGTCATTGGTGCGGAGTGGCGCTGATTATGTTCGGAATTTATCTAATGAGCCGTGGATTGTGATGAGTAAAGGCTATTTTTGGGCCGCGTGCAGCATTGTGTTAGTCAGCGTTGCGCAGGTGCTAATGAAATCGGGTATGGCGGATATTCCCATTATTTCTTCTTTGAGTATGGAGCCTCTGACCCTGTTGATTGCTTATGCAACGCCGCTACTGATAGTGAGTTTGGGCATTTTAGGCTATGTGATGTCGATGGTGTGTTGGTTCTGCGCACTGCGCTATTTACCGCTAAACCGCGCTTATCCGCTCTTAAGTCTGAGTTATGCATTGGTGTATCTGGCTGCGGTATGTTTACCTTGGCTGAACGAGTCCGTGAGTTGGACAAAAAATGCAGGCGTACTCGCTATTTTACTTGGGGTTTGGCTCATCAACAGCGGTAAAAAAGAGTCTTCCCACTGATGTTCGCTATCCGCAAACACCAGTGGGGTGCGGATACTAAAGGAGGTTAACGTAGGCCACGCGAGTGATTGTTTTTAGACCAACTAAAGGTTTCATTGCTGGGGACTACTTTCTGTTTCTTCTTCTCTGCACGTAGTTTCTTCGCTTCTTTCTCTAATTCCAACGCAATTTCATTCAGGATCTCATCTTTGATTTTATTCTGCTCTGCGTTGGTCAATGGGCGTTCTAAACTTTTTCTGGCTTGTGCTTGCTTGACTTTTACGCGTTGTAACTGGCTCTCATTGAGGTCTTTCAACGTCAGTTTTTTCATTGTGCGGCACCTTGAGTCAGATATTCTGGGTATCAGTATTACACAGACATGCTCATTTACAGTTAATTAATACGAATATTCTAAAATTTCCGCTGACGTAGCAAAATAATCACGCTAAATTTGCATAAATCGGGGCTAGCAGGTAAATATGTTTAAGATTCGTACAATTTACCAATAAATCAGCCTGACCAATTCGTGAGGCAATGAAGAGAAGCAAAGGGAAATTATGCGTCTTGGTTTTTTAGTCGTAGTGGCAAGTTTAGTTTTGGCCGGCTGTAGTCATAATGCACCGCCGCCAAGTGGAAAGCTGTCTGATTCAATTGCCGTAGTGGCTCAGTTGAATGAACAGCTACGCCAATGGAATGGTGCGCCTTATCGCTATGGTGGATTGGAACGTAACGGCGTGGATTGCTCTGGTTTTGTCTACCGTACTTTCCGAGACCGGTTTGAGATGCAATTACCGCGTACGACCAAACAGCAAACATCCTTGGGAACTAAAGTCGATCGCGACGAGCTGATGCCGGGCGATCTGGTGTTCTTTAAGACGGGGTCAGGTGAGAGTGGGTTGCATGTGGGGATTTATGATACCGATGAAACCTTTATTCACGCTTCCACCAGCAAAGGCGTAACGCGTTCCTCATTGGACAATGTTTATTGGAATAAAGTCTACTGGCAAGCGAGACGCTTATAACGCTGGCTAATCGGTCGAATATTTAATAAACGCTCTTTTATGAGCGTTTTTTTATCCCACTCATCTGAAATAAGCTATTCCTGCCACAGCCGACGGCCTGAATGTTATGATACCCAAAATAATTCGAGTTGCATTGAGGTGGTAAGTAAGCGAGCGCGACCAACAAAAATGCAGCTTGAAGTATGACGAGTATATATTGATACAGCGATTAACCGGAACTTACGGATGACCACTTTACGTTTACTGATTTCAGACTCTTATGACCCTTGGTTTAATCTTGCGGTTGAAGAGTGTATTTTTCGCCAAATGTCGCCAACGCAACGCGTACTATTTTTGTGGCGTAATAACGATACCGTTGTTATTGGTCGAGCGCAGAATCCTTGGAAAGAGTGTAACACCCGTCGAATGAGCGAGGATGGGGTGAAGCTGGCGCGCCGAAGCAGCGGTGGCGGCGCGGTATTCCACGATCTTGGCAACACCTGCTTTACGTTTATGGCCGGTAAACCTGAATATGATAAAAGCATTTCTACCGGTATCATTCTCGATGCACTGCACAGCTTAGGGCTGACGGCGGGGGCTTCAGGCCGCAACGATTTGATTGTGACTACCGCCGATGGCGAGCGTAAGGTTTCGGGCTCTGCCTATCGTGAAACTAAAGACCGCGGTTTTCATCATGGGACTTTGCTGCTGAATGCTGATCTCAGCCGTTTAGCCAACTATTTGCATCCCGATCCGAAAAAACTGCAGGCCAAGGGGATTACGTCGGTGCGTTCCCGGGTGGCGAATTTGGTTGAGCTCATGCCAGATATCACCCATGAGCAAATTTGTGACGCTGTCACGGAATCATTCTTTAAGCATTATGGTGAGCGGGTAGAGGCAGAGCATATTTCCCCGCGCTATGAGCCCGATATGCCTAACTTCAGCGAACAGTTCCTCAAGCAAAGTAGCTGGGAGTGGAATTTCGGTCAGGCTCCCGCGTTCAATCATCAGCTGGATGAGCGTTTCGTTTGGGGAGGCGTAGAGTTGCACTTTGACGTTGAACGAGGATTGATTACGCGAGCTCAAATGTTTACCGATAGTCTTAATCCTGCGCCACTTGAGGCATTAGCTGAACGTTTGCAAGGCGTTATTTACCGTAGCGAAGAGATTAGCGCCGTGGTACAGCAGCTTGCCCAAGATTATCCCGAACAGCAAACCGAGCTCCGCGATTTGAATCAGTGGCTATTGCAGCAAGTGAAATAAACTCGCAATCTCCCTACAGAGTACCGGTGTTTGTCACGGGTTATGCGCTCTACACTGTAAACTAAGATGCAGTAAAAATAAGAGGGCGCATGACTCCGTTTATTAATAGCTACCATGACGAGTTACCGGGATTTTATGCCGAACTTAAGCCTACACCGCTCAAAGATGCTCGTGTGCTCTACCACAGCCAGCCATTGGCCGCCGAGCTGGGCTTAGACGCCGAATTTTTTAGTGGCGAATCTGCGGCGGTATTGCGTGGTGAATCGCTGCTTGAAGGTATGAATCCGATAGCTCAAGTTTATAGTGGGCATCAGTTTGGTGTATGGGCTGGTCAACTGGGCGATGGTCGCGGTATTTTGCTCGGCGAGCAACAACTGCCTGATGGCCGGAAATATGATTGGCATCTCAAAGGCGCAGGGCTAACACCATATTCACGCATGGGTGATGGACGAGCGGTTCTGCGTTCGGTTATCCGAGAGTTTTTAGCCTCTGAGGCTTTACATCATCTTGGGATTCCGAGTTCGCGGGCGCTGAGTATTGTCACCAGCCAGCAGCCCGTGTTCCGTGAGCAGCCAGAACGCGGTGCAATGCTATTGCGCGTGGCGGAAAGCCATCTTCGCTTCGGTCATTTTGAGCATTTCTATTATCGCGAACAGCCCGATGAGGTGAGAAAACTCGCTGATTATGCTATCCGTCACCATTGGCCACACTTGGTTGATGATAAAGATCGCTATGTCCTTTGGCTGCGAGATATTACTGAACGGACTGCGCGTATGATTGCGCTCTGGCAGTCGCAGGGTTTTGCGCATGGTGTGATGAATACCGATAATATGTCGATTCTCGGGCTGACCATCGATTTTGGCCCTTACGCATTTCTTGATGACTATCAGCCCGATTTCATTTGTAACCACTCAGACTATCAAGGGCGCTACGCGTTTGATAATCAACCCGCGGTCGCTTATTGGAACCTGCATCGGTTGGGACAGGCGCTTTCTGGTCTCATTAGCGCCGATCAGATTCGTGGCGCGCTTGATGCCTATGAACCTGCATTAATGGTCGCTTTCGGTGAACAGATGCGTCAGAAATTGGGCTTCTTTAGTCGTCAGAATCAGGATAATGATTTACTCACTGAACTGCTCAGTTTGATGGCGAAAGAAGGGCGCGACTACACACGCACATTCCGTGCATTGAGCGACGTTGTGTTGAGTGATAGCACTATGGCGCTACGCGATGACTTTATTGATCGTGCTGCATTTGATGGGTGGCATCAGAAATGGCGATTACGGTTGCAGCAGGATGGTGTCGACGATGTCACTCGCCAGACTCAGATGAAAGCGGTGAACCCGAAACGGATTTTGCGTAACTATCTGGCACAGAATGCGATTGAAGCCGCAGAAAAAGACGACGTCAGTGTATTAACGCGTTTGCATCAGGGACTACAGAATCCTTACGAAGATGATGCGGCCTTCGATGATCTCAGTGCGTTACCACCGGATTGGGGGAAGAAGCTGGAGATATCGTGTTCGAGTTGATTGATGGTTTCAGACTATTTCTCTACAAGAATGGTGAAGGTTTTCGTCCGCCCGTCAGTATTTTTGTTTCCATGACACGGCTGGCGTAGGCGTCCGGCGAGAGGTTACCAGCGCGTAACCTCTCGACTCTCGCACTTTTTACCGCGTCGCTTGGCCGATCGGTCTCGGAGCGCATATCCTGTACGCCCTCAACCTACCGCCATCTTCCCTGATGGCGGTTCTATCAGGCATTCTTTCAACACGAAAATGCGTCAGAATCTTTTTATGTAAAAATGGTGAAGGTTTTCGTCCGCCCGTTAGCATTAATTTCTCCATGAACCCGCAGGCGTAGGCGTCCGACGAGAGGTTACCAGCGCGTAACCTCTCGACTCTCGCGCTTTTTACCGCGTCGTTTGGCCGACCGGTCTCGGAGCGTACATCCTGTACGCCCTCAACCTACCGCCATCTTCCATGATGGCGGTTCTATCATGCATTTCATCTAACACGAAAAGACAAA
>NZ_LXET01000039.1 GCF_001655005.1 Hafnia paralvei ATCC 29927 | reverse complement strand
GTCACGACAGGGATGTCGTGACGGAGTTTGGGGCGCCCTGGATGGGCGATACCAAACCGGAGCGGGAATGGCGTCTCGGATAAAAGCGCGCGAGTGCAGAGACCACGCGCTGGTGGTCTCTGCCCGTACGCCTAAACTAGTGTATCAATGAAGCTCGATATTGACCGGCGGGCGGAATATTACACCGTTACCCCATAAAAGATCGGATGGCAAACAAAACCATCAACACAAAACCCACTCAATCACACGTTAGCGCCGCAGATATACCTGTGGTTCCCCACATTCCGGATGTGGCATTACCCCTAAATCCGCGTGATACCAGCGGGTGAGGGTGTCATCGCTGAGTACTTCTTGAGGCGTTCCCTGAGCGACCAATTGGCCTTGGTGCAGTAGCAGGATGCGATCTGCGTACAGCGCCGCTAAGTTCAGATCGTGCAAAATACAGCAAACGCCAAGCGGTTCACTACGCGTGAGCGATTTTAGCAACCGTAGCGTTTGCTGTTGGTGGTAGAGATCGAGTGCCGAGGTGGGTTCATCCAAAAATAGCCAGCGGGGCTGTGGTTCAGGTTGCCAAAGCTGGGCTAATACGCGAGCGAGCTGAACGCGTTGCTGTTCACCGCCGGACAGAGCCCGATAATCTCGATCGGCAAGAATATCGCAGCCGGTTTGCGCCATCACATGCTCAACGGCGCGCAGATTATGTTCTCCGCCACGACCTTGATTTGGGTAAGGAGAGCGCCCCATCGCCACCACTTCACGGACGCTAAAGGCAAAGGCGAGATCGCTGTGTTGACGCATAACGGCACGCGTACGCGCTAACTGGCGGGGGCTCCATTCGTCGAGCGGCCGTTGTTGTAGCTCACAGTGGCCTTCGCTGGGGGGCAAAAAACCGGTCAGCAATCGCATCAGCGTTGATTTTCCAGCGCCGTTAGGGCCGATAATCGCCACCATTTCTCCGCTTTGTAAAGAGAGCGACACTTGCTTAATGAGCCGGCGTTGTCCCAGATGGTAGCTGATGCTATGCGCCTGTAACGCGGGGGACGTTAGCTGAATTTCGGAACGTTTATCCAACGTTAAACTCCTTTTGACGCAGAATCAGCCATAAAAAGTAAGGGCCGCCGATCAGGCTGGTTAGCATACCTACGGGCATCTCCGCGGGTGAAACTAGCGTACGCGCCAATGTATCTGCGGTTAACAACAAGCAAGCACCACCTAGTGCTGAACAAGGTAACAACCAGCGGTGGTCTGCGCCTAAACGCATTCTCACCAGATGCGGAATAACTAAGCCGATAAAGCCGATAACCCCACTAACGGCTACTGCAGCACCGACTAATACCGCGCTCAGTAGCAGCAGTTGGCGCTTGGTTTTCGCCACGTTAATCCCTAAATAGTGTGCTTCTTCATCACCGAGCTGTAGAAGATTGAGACGGCGAGCCATCAGAAGTGCAGCCGCGCTGGCGGGAAGTATCAGTGAGGTGGCAGCCAGCAAGGTTCCCCACTGTGCTTGACCTAAACTGCCCATACTCCACAGTGAAAATTGGCGTAGCTGCTGGTCATTGCTTATATAGCTGAGAACGCCAACCAATGCAAAGCACAGCGCGTTGATAGCAATACCTGCCAGCAGTAAACGGGATAAAGAGCCGTGCCCACCGCGGCTGAGACCGTAGATGAGTAAGGAGATAATCAGACTGCCGCCGAACGCCGCGAGCATATGGCTATAGAGCGCCAAGGTAGGGGCTAACGTCATGGGCATAACGATGACTAGCGCAACGCACAGTGACGCACCGCTGCTGATGCCTAACAGCGTTGGATCGGCCAGCGGGTTGCGAAATAGCCCCTGCATGATAGCTCCAGATACCGCCAACGCAATGCCGACTACCGTGGCGAGTAATACGCGCGGTAGTCGGATATTCAGCCAGACTTGCCACATTGCATCATCCAGCGGCGTTTCCCACAGAGTATGAAATGACAGGCGAAGGGCTCCCATATTGGCCGAGCCTAACCCGAGCGCCAGCAAAAGGACGATGAGGACGCTGAATGCAATGCGTGGCGATACTTTTGTCATCTCTGTGCTCGCTCCGCAGCCTGACGCAATGCGGCTAATGCTTCAGGCGTTTTTAAGCTAAAGCCGAGCAAAGCCATATCATCAACGACGAGGATCTGTTTGTTTTTAGCCGCAGGTGTTAGCGCCATACCAGGTAATTCCCAGACCTTGTTAACGTTGCCTAAGGTTTTAAATCCATCGGTGGTCAACAAGATCAAATCGGGCGCACTCGCTACAACGCCTTCCTGCGAGAGAGGACGATAACGAGAAAAACCTTGCATGGCGTTTTGCGCGCCGCTGGCTTTAATAATTGCGTCGGCTGCAGTGTCTTGCCCAGCCGCCATCGGCGTCATTCCACCGTGGCTGAGAATAAACAACACCTTAGTTTTGAGTGGTGTATGAGGGATGGCGGCGAGCTGCTGCTCGTATTTTTGGGCCACTTCTACACCTTGTTTTTCTAAATTCAGGGCACTAGCAACCTGCTGGATTTTGTGTGGAACATTTTCGAGAGAAGCTTTGCCACTGACAGGAACGACTTTCACGCCGACATCAGCAATCTGACGAAGCACGAGTGAGGGCTCTGCCAGTTCCGTCGCTAACACCATTGTCGGCTTAAGCGAAAGAATACCTTCCGCATTGAGTTGGCGCATATAGCCCACATCAGGAAGTTTTTTGGCTGCGGGGAGGGTACTGGTGGTATCTCTGGCAACCAGACGATCGCCGGCGCCTAGCGCATAAACAATTTCGGTGACGTCACCGCCGACGCTAACGATGCGGTCGGCTGCGACGGCGTTCATAGAGAATACAACCATCAGCGGTGCAGAAAGCACCGCCGCAAGGCGGCGGGCTAATGTCATGCGGCAACTCCATTAAGACGAGGTAAGCCATTGATCTGGGTACGCCACTGTTCTTGTTCTGGCTGGCCTTCGGTACGCTGGCCAAACAGTTGGGCGATCTGAGTGCCATCTTCGGCGAAAAGCTCCAGACTCGTGACGAAACCATCTTTAGTCGGTTTGCGGGTGATCCAGCTTTCTGCAATCGCGGTTTCAATCAGATGCAGGGTAAAGCGGGAGTTAAAGATATTAATCCACTCATGGTGTGGCACCACGCGTTCAATTTTACCGGTGAAAATTTGTACGCAACCGCGATTACCCACAAAGACCATGATCTCGTTCTGGTCTTCTTTAGCGGTATTGAGCAGATGGGTTAGGGCGCTGTTGTCTACTCGGTAAGCTAAATCATCACCCACGGCAGCGAAGGCTTGCTGACGTGACAGATTATGGCGACCCAGTAGCTGGAAGAATTGGTGAACATCGGTCATGGCGCGCCATTCACTATCAATAACGGCGTTGTCGATGCGGCTATTTTTTGTTTCCGGCTGTGCCGGTTTGATCTCTAACGCTGGGTTTTCGTCGCTGACGAAACGACCGATCAGATCATTCCATGCGGCCATATCGGTATTCGGCGTCGTGTAGACTTTATGTAGCGCATCGCCTTGAGCATCGAAGAACTGCACGCTGTGGCGTTCACCGTTGCGGCTCTCTTCGGTTAATGTGAACGCGCTGCTCCAATGCTGAAGGAACAAGCGTAGATCGATGCTGCCTGGGTTTAAAATTAACCCCGCATGGCCGTGCAGATGTTGGTTTTCGTAACTGCCCAGTTGTTCATGAACGGCGTATTCATTACGCGTGATGGCCTTAACTTCGCCAACGGATTCTAATGCAGCCAGCAGAGTACGGGCATCCGCATTCAGACGGCGTGCGCCGTGACCAACGCGGGCGTGCGTAAGCTCGGCCTCGCTGACATTCAGAATTGCCGCCAGATCTCGGGCATATTTTCCGCTGTTCTGCTCTTTGGCAGTCAGGTATTGCTCGTATAATGCAGATGTCATTTTGTCTTCCTTTTTATGGTGTTACAGGGTGCTTAAATGAATAAAATCAATGAGTTGTGCTACAGATACAAATGAGAAACCTCCCCCTAAACAGGGAGAGGTTGGAAACGCGTCGGAGCCGCGATTACCACTGGTAGCTCACCAGCAGTTTTCCGTTGATGCCATCCTGAATCACACCTTGTGATGAGTAGTATTCTTTGTCGAAGGCGTTACCCAGAACGACGCTTGTGGTCATGCCGTTGAATGAATCTTTGCCTTTGTAGCTAACGTAGAAATCGTTCACGCCGTAGCCGGCTTGTGGTGCGGTTCCGGCATTAACCTGATTGTTACGATCGGCGAAGGTACCGACCCAGCCTACGGAGAAACCGGTGGTGCTAATAGGCACGTTCACTTGGCTAGAGACGGTGTCTGGATTGATGTTATCTAGCCATTCTCCGGTTTTCTGATCTTTACCACGAGTACGGTTATAGGCCAGACTCCAATCGAACCAGTCTGTTTGGTACTCCATCGCCGCATCCCAGCCCCAGATTTTGGCTCGGTCAATGTTGGTTGACGTAGTGCTGCAATCGATACAGCCGAATCGACCGTTAACAAAGCCCATATCCATCGTGACCTGGGTTTTGATGTAGTCCTTAGCTTTGGTACCGAAGTAACTTGATTTGAACTTCAGGGAGTCATTTGCCATCAGCACGTCGTCAAAGCGCAGACCAAAGCCAACTTCTTGGGTTTCATTGGTTTCAGGCTTCAGATTTGGATTTGGCTTCCAATAGTTCGCCATTCCTGGACCCATTTGGAAGTGCAGGGCGTCGTTATACATTTCACCCATCGTTGGAGCACGGAATGCTTGGGCATAGCTACCGAAGATCATCAACCAGTCGGTTGGGTTAATGGTCATTGCGGCACGCGATGACCATTTGTCGGCATTAACATCATCGTAGCCGTCGCTGCTACCTTTATAATTGTCGTAGCGAGTACCGGCTACAATATCGACGGGTAAGTCGCGCAGCGTAATTTCATCCTGCAACCAGCCAGAAGCAAATTTGATATCTGCCTGTGGGAAACCTGTGGTCGCGCCGCCTGGCGTCTGCTTCTGTTTGTAGGCTTCTGTACCATAAGTCAGCAAGTGAGAGGCAAAGCTGTCGGCAAACAGACGGCTACGGTTTTCCAGTTTGGCTCCGTTCGTGGTTTGCTTGCGCTCTTCGTACGATGTCCCGGTTGGGCTAGCGTTAATTTTCACTTCAGAGGTATAGCCCGTCAGCGTGGCATCGAGCCAGTCTTGACCCACCGGTTTCAGTTTGTAGGTCGCCTGCGCATCGCGCTGAATAGTGGAGCGGTCGGTCATGACATTGCCGGTGCCCGCATTTTCTGTCTGAGGGTTTTTAGGTTCACGCGCGGCATTGTTGTAATAACGCAAATCACCGGACAACGACTGGTTTTCGTCAATTGTCCAAGTTCCTTTGGTGAGAACGTTGCTGATGGTTTCATCATTCGGTGAATTAAAGCCGTTACTCATGCGCAAGTTACCGCGGTCGCGGGTGCTAAATGAGATAATGCCGTCTAAATCATCGGTTTTTCCGTATGCGCTCGCGCCCATACCGAGGCTGTGATCCTGTGTGCCTGCAGTGCCAAATACGCGATAACCGGTATTTTTGCCCGGCATCAGCAGGTCTGCGGCATCGACGGTTTCGTAAGAGATTACGCCACCCAATGCGCCGCTGCCGTACAGTAAGGCTCCTGGACCACGCACCACTTCGACGCGTTTGATAAGCGCAGGATCAAGGAAGGTGCCGTTTAGATGTCCAGTATCCGTGCCTTGACGAACGCCATCAACCAGAACCAAAACGCCACGGCGATCGTAGCCGCGCATGCTGATATCTTGTCCATTAGCACGGCTACCGCCAGAAATGGTTACCCCCGGAATATGGCGCAGCATGTCGGGTGCCGAGCTGGCAGTCATGGTTTCCGGATCGTTGTTTTCTAGAACAGACACCATCATTGGCGCTTCAAAGCTGTCACGTTCGTTGCCTGTTGCGGTGACGGTCATAACGCTTTGCTGGCGGTTGCTGTCTTTGCCACCCGCAGGCGTGTTTCCAGTGTAAGCAATTTCTTGAGACGTGGAGCTAGCGGGAGTATCAACCAATGTATCCGCATGAGCGAATAAAGGTAGGGCGCAAGCCACTGCAATGCTTAAGCGGGAAGGACTAAAGGTTGAACGAGCCAGCCTGGCGCGGGTGGAACAAGACATGGGGCAACACTCCGTATGTATGAAAACATAGCATCAGGGCTGCTGGCTGCCTTGCCTAATAAAAGGCTGGGTGGCTGGCAAATTAATGTTTGGATTAAAGTTAATGGTGTACTGATTACTTGGTCAGGATCAGTTTGCCTGATTTTGTTTGGCGCAGTTGATACTGTTCGCCTTGGTGCTGAATAATGACTTTTCCCTCGTCGCCTAACAGTGCGTGACTGTCAATCGTTGCCGCAGCCGAGGTATATAGCGTAGGGCTTTGGTGAGTCGACAAATTCAGCAGATCAACTGATTGAGGATCAATATTCGGCTTTTCCATATGCGCTCTTTCTTACAAATAGTAAGTGAATGTTAATTGTTATCACAATGAGAATCATTATCATGAAATGCGCTTGGCACAGCAAGATATTTTTGCAAAAAATGTGAACCTTTTTATGGTTTCAGCATCGGGTCAATCAGCGCGAAAATTTTCCCGTATGAACTTTCATCATCTATCAGCATTTGGATAAGCAAGGCAACGTCAGCACGACGAATAAGTCCATGTGCCTCTCCCTGAATACACTGGCCGTTTCCGGTTGCTTCGCCGTTGAATAGCCCACCTGGGCGCAAAATACAGCTTTGTAGCTGACTGGTTTGCAGCCAGCATTCCGCCAGTGATTTCTCACGCACCGCTTGTCCAAAGGCCTTTTTGGCACGTTCAGAGAGGGTAGGCCAACTATCTCCACAGCCAATAGAGGTGACTAGCATCATATGGGTGAGGCCACAGCGCTCAGCGGTATCAATGATCAGTCGATTCCCCAGATAGTCGCCTTCACGGCTGCCTAATGTAGAGACAATTCGAGCTTTTTCGCCTGCCATCCGACAGATTTTTTCAACCTGATCCGCGTTGAGTGCATCGCCTTCAAGCACCGTTACACCTTTTTTGCGTAGAGTGTCGGCCTGCTCTGGGTTTCTGACGAGTGCAAAAATAGGGCGCTTTTCGTGTAGACCTAGAGTGACCAATTCGGCACCTACGCCGCTGCCCGCACCGAAGATTAACCAAGGTGTCATACACAAGACTCCAGCTTTGTTGCGATCTTGCTAGGCAACGCACGGAAGGCGTCTAACTGTTCGGTCAGCAATTTGCGGTGGCTATCGCGGCCAACAAAAATTTTCATCATGGCGCGGCCAGCCTCGTTGATGAACCAGACTGATGCGGTGTCCATTCCCATAAATGGGCGCTCGACCAGCGCGATATGTCGGCAATGAGTGGCGCGAATGTGGCCACTGAGACCTTTTTTACCGCGTAAGTTAAAGAAACCATGGCGATGAGTGCCGGTGGGTAATTCGCCATGAAACTCAAGGATTAAGTCATCATTGTTGACTAGCGTAGTGACGTCGCCCCACTGGGTGATTTCATCCCAAACCGTATCAAACTGTGCACCGTCAAAGATCTGCGCACCCGGGGTTAAACGGATAACGTCTAACGGAGTGACGTTGTAACGCTTGGCAATATCTTCAACCGTGCCGTCTGGGTTGGTGCTTAGGTATGCCATTAAATCGTGTTGTTGTGCAGAAGAGGGAGTGCTCATGCTGTTGGCTCCAAAATAGGTTGCTTGGTTTCTAATAGTTGAGGGACAAGGGTTTGTAATGCCTGCATAAGGTTGCTCGCCCAGAAACGGCCAGCGGGAGTCAGGCGAAAACGAGTTCCGTTAACCTGCATTAAGCCGCATTTCTGCCACTGTTGCAGTAACGGAAGGAGAGGTGATGGATCGGGAAGTACGCGTTTAAGGTCGAAATGTCCCACCTCAATGCCGCCTTGCAGCGCCAAACGCCAGCGGTGCTGCTCGCTGCGTGACGTCATCATCATGATCGGCTTGCGCCCTTCATCTAGCTTTTGATAATAACGTTCAAGGCTGCGTTCCATCATATAAGACTGACCGTCGATGTTTCCGCCAGCACAGCTGCCAAAAGCAAGGCAGTCCGCCCCTTGTTTGATCAGCAGATTGTACAGATTTCGCTCCCTTGTGGTGCGCGCCCAATGGCTGTTACTGAGCTGACGCCAGCCTTCATCGGCTAAAAAGGCTTCTCCCGTGAGGTAAAAGTCTCGGCGTTGAGTGACGTCGGGGAGCGTCACGCGTTTGTTTTCAACGGCCTTTCCCAACGGAGTAGAAGGCAAAAGGTTAAGCGCATAGAGGTCAACGCCGTCTAACGGTAGATCGCTGACAATGTCGAGATCGTTTTGCCAGTCCTGCATGGTTTGTTCTGGCAGGCCAAACATGAGGTCGCACACCACGGCCGCACGATCGCGTTCAGCCAATTGGCGCATAAACGCAACGGCTTCTTCGCCAGTAGCTCGCCGCCCCATACGCTGACGGATGCGGGTATTGAAGGTTTGAATACCGATCGAAAAGCGGTTTGCTCCGGCTTCAAGGCAGGCATCGACGCGTTCATCATCGAAATTGAGAATACGGCCTTCAACGGTGATTTCACAGTCTGGAGCCAACGGAAGCAGGCGTTTCAGCGTGCTGATAATACGATGTAGCTGAGACGCAGACAGCGCGGTCGGCGTGCCTCCGCCAAAATAGATCGCGTGGATAGGCGCAGACTGATTAAGCGGGCTGGAAGCCTCCATTTCTATTTCGCGAACCAGATAGTCGCAATATTGTTCGGTTGCTTCTGTTTCCAGTTTATTTTGATAGAAACCGCAGAATTTGCAGTGTGTCGCACAGAAGGGAATATGCAGGTACAACAGGCGCTTATTCGCCTCGACGCTACTATTCAGAATGCTTTGCCAGTGTTGATCAACGCTTTCTGGCGAGACTGGCTTTTGATTTCGCCATGGCATGGTTGCCCATCGGTCACGGAAAGGAATACCTTCTTCCGCGGCGAAATAGGGCGCTAGATCCAAATACATGCGCAAATTTCCTTGGTGACTTTTTTGATAAAGGTCGACATTAAATGATAATCATACTCATTTGATCAACAGGGAAATCACTATAGAATGATCTACGTCAAAACGAAATGATAATTAATACAAGCATGATTAAGGCGTAATCAAGCGAAAAAAAACCGGCTCGATGGGGCCGGTTCATGAAGACGACGAGTGTGAATTAGGATGATGACAGCCGAGCGCTAACGGCATCGGCCAGTAACTCGAGTAAAGTTTCGGTATCTTTCCAGCTCAAACACGGATCGGTGATTGACTGGCCGTAGGTAAGTGATTGTCCCGGAACATTTTTCTGCGTTCCTTCGACTAAGAAACTTTCAGCCATGACGCCTACGATAGCCTGTGATCCATCGCGGATTTGTTGTCCGACATTAGCGGCTACGTCTAGCTGACGACGGTGCATTTTTTGGCAGTTACCATGGCTGAAGTCGATAACCAGATGCTCAGGCAAATCAAACTCACGCAGGCTGTCGCAGGCACTGGCGATGTCATCGGCATGATAGTTCGGCGTTTTACCACCGCGCATAATGATATGCCCGTAGGGATTGCCGCTGGTTTGGTAGATGGTCATCTGGCCATGCTTATCGGGGGATAAGAACATATGGCTAGAACGCGCCGCACGGATGGCATCAATCGCAATACGTGTATTACCGTCGGTACCATTTTTGAAACCTACCGGACAGGAGAGCGCTGACGCCATCTCGCGATGGATTTGGCTTTCGGTGGTGCGTGCACCGATTGCCCCCCAACTGATCAGATCGGCGATATATTGACCGGTCACCATATCAAGGAACTCGGTGGCGGTTGGTACGCCTAATTCGTTCACCTTCAATAGCAGTTCACGAGCTAAGCGAATGCCGTGATTGACGCGGTATGAGCCATTGAGATCGGGGTCGGAAATTAATCCTTTCCAGCCAATCACCGTGCGCGGTTTTTCAAAATAGGTCCGCATGACAATTTCCAAGCGGTCTTGGTATTTGTCACGCATTGCTGATAAACGCTGGGCGTAATCAACGGCAGCATTGATATCATGGATCGAGCAGGGGCCAACAATAACCAGTAGGCGTTTATCATCACCACTGAGTATGTGTTCAATTCGCTTGCGTGACGCTGTCACGTTTTCTGCGACCTGCAATCCAACAGGCAGTTGCTGCGCCAGTTCTTCAGGCGTAACAAGGGTGTCGATGCGCGCGGTTCGCAATTCATCGGTCTTGTGCATAACCATCTCTAAATCTGTTCTTCGCTACGGCAGGAGTACCGGGAAGTGATGACGATCACAATAAAGCAATTGACAAACAAATCAATAGCGGGCTGTTCATTTTATGTACGAATAGCGTACTTTTTTACTAGTACATGTGTACAATGTGATTGAGTGTGTGTTTTTAACACGAAATTACGATGTTGGTATGAGGGAAATGACAAACTAATAACGCACAGAAACTACAATCCTGTGCGTATCTAACGATGTGATTAGCGTTAATACATCCGTCTGCTTAAACCTAAAGTATCAAGGATCTTAGTGGCAATCTCTTCAACCGAGTGGTTAGTGGTGTTGAGGTAGCGTATCTGATTTTTGCGATATAGCGCTTCTACTTCCGCTAATTCTAAGCGGCACTGGCGCATGGAGGCATAGCGGCTGTTTTCGCGGCGTCCTTCACGAATTGCGGCTAGACGATCTGGATTTATCGTTAAGCCAAAGAGTTTATGCTGATGTGCCTTCAGTGCAGGAGGCAATTGTAGATTGTCCATATCATCAGCGGTGAACGGATAGTTTGCCGCACGGATACCAAACTGCATGGCGAGATAAAGACTGGTGGGGGTTTTTCCACATCGGGAAACGCCGAGCAGAATGACTTGCGCTTGGTCGAGGTTACGCAGCGAAATGCCGTCATCGTGCGCTAATGTATAATCAATGGCGGCGATGCGAGCATCGTATTTCAGCAAGTTATGTTCGGTTAAACCGTGCGTTAGATTCGCGACGTGCACGGGACTCATGCCCAGTTCGTCCTGCAAAGGGGCGACCAGAGAACGGACGATATCCTGACAAAAACCTTCACTGCTGTGAATGATTTCACGAATTTTTGGCGAGACAATCGAGTAGAACACCAGCGGGCGAGAGCCGGTGCGATGATAGATATCATTAATTTGCTGACACACGGCTTCAGCGCGCGTTTCAGTTTCAACAAAGGGTAACGTAAAAGAGGTGATATCGACGGGGAATTGCGAGAGCACCGCATGTCCGAGAACCTCGGCGGTGATTGCCGTGCCATCTGAAATATAAAATACGCTTCTTTCCACTCCGCGCTCCTGTAGGGACTTTCTTGTGTTGTTCCTACTCTAGCGCACTCACATTTTATTTACATATTTTATATTTCAAACTGGTGGCATCGATACGGCTTTGCTCTTGCGCTGAGAGCTTAGCCGAAGAAGCAGCCAAATTCATCGCGATCGACAATGCGCATGGCGATGCTGAAAGAAGGAACGGTGTCATCTTGATAGAGGTGCCATTCAGCGTTTGGGCGCATCCAGTAGAGTGTCCACTGTTTAGTATCTTCGACGTAGGTAATTTTTATCGATGGATGTTCAACCATCTTGGATTTCTTACTGTCGTCGGTGGCATGCAACTCGTAAATGTCGATGTCATGACCTTTGATACGGTACTGAAGGTCTGATTCATGTCGCATATTCTCAGCAGGACGGCGTTTAGACAAAAATAGATCCATGCAGCGAGTGATATCTTGAAGCTCTGATTCAGTGAAAATCATGGTATTAACCTTAAAGCGATGAGCATACTAATTTAGTGAGCATCCTGACTTGGGAGACCGTCTATAGTGACGCTATGCCTATTTACGTATACCCACATCGTTGACGTTGAATCGGCAGCTGGCTTGTTGTCTCGATAAGGCGAGCGACAGGTTACTGATACAAAACCAAGGATTTGGGGTATGGTTAAACAACTGAAAAGGCCAACAATTTAGGAAATAGGCCTGAAGCTCGTATAAAAATGGTATTTTAACTAAACATAAGGAAAATCATGAAAATAATGGGAATAGTCTCATAATTTCACCCTATGTAGATGCATAAAAATACGTTTATTTGAGCAAAAAAGCAAATTCCCTGACAGGGATAGCGCTGAAAATGATTTAAATGATGTTTTTAGCAGGAATAAAACTCGACGGCATCGAGATGTGCTTTTCTAAAATAGTTAAAATGTCGCTATCAATCGTTTCATCAAATTTTCTAGCAAAAAGATTTTTGCTGGAACATAACTGTTTTTCATCCAGACTCGTGAAGTCGCGGGGTCTAAGCTTAATATCTCCCATAGGGATCCAGTCAATAGCTCTTTTATCGTCATTGATTACGCTAGGGGGATAAGAGGTATTCATCAATACGGTTTGGAAGAAACCTTCGTCTGCGATGAGCGAATGGCGATAAAAATCACGAAATTTCTTAATTTCATCGCTGTGAGTGACAAATTCACAAAACTCTCGACATAAGATCATCCACTGATTGCCAATGTAAGGCGTAACGTCTTTCATGAAGGGGCGATTTCTGGAAGGTACTTCAGTGATGTTACGTCCTGATTCCTCGACATATTTTTCTATCCGATGCAGGGTTTCAGGGCGAGTGTCTTTTTGGTTAGACATTTTAATGAAGTTGCGACCTTTATTTTTTTTAAGAAATTGGCAAATATTTTCTTGGGATTGCAGTGGGAAGTCCTGACCGCTGAGGTTAATGAAGAACTCCCAAGAATCACTTTTTTCTAACAGCATTTTCATGCCACGTAATTCTGCATCCACTAAACTATAGCCGCCCCAGTTGGCATCCATGCTTTCTATTAAAGATGCATTGGGGTATTCGCTCAGGAAGTGGTGGATATCTTGATGAATTTCTTCGCTTGAGCTTTTATCTATATGGACAACATATTGGTTATCCGCATGATAAATGGCTTTAAAGAGTCGCTTAAATTGGTTCGGATAGCGGTGGACAAGCAGGAAATAGGCAAGCATAGAAATTCCTTGGTGAGAATTAAATTCTATTAAACAGACGGAAAGCATAGCGCTTCGTTATGCTTCGTATGCACATGAAGAAAATGAAAATTAAAAAATCTGATGGACGTGAAATGCGAGAACGCGTTGGAGAGATATTCACAACAGCCGAGTCGTGAAAATATTAATAATGGGAGGAATTTATTCTTCTGGCTGATGATGGAGCAACTTAACACCGATGTAAGGTAATAGCTATTTATAAATACAATGCTTATTTAGAGGACTGCTCAACCCGTTCTGAGACGATGTGCCGCAGAGATATCGTGTGAGGGGCGTAACCAAATCATATGGACATAATAACTATAGTAATCGTTTGCCTGTGAAGAATTGATTGCCCTTGGTTTTGCTCTGGTTATTAGCTGACGGATTTCAGCTTGTCAGAGTAAAAAAGTGCGGTTTGAAGAAAATTCATGATATTTACCAATAGGTGGATCGATTCACCTGTCTTGGCGAAACCTCACATTGTGCTAGTCTGAAAACGCCGAATTTGCGGCCACAATTATTTTCTGTACCCATCTTTGAATGTGAAAAGGATTGTCTCGATGTCTAGTAACGGCCCTGACTTGCATAACGTGCTTTGGTACAACCAGCTCGGAATGCACGATGTTGATCGGGTGGGGGGCAAAAATGCCTCTCTGGGTGAAATGATCACCAATCTGTCTGAGCTTGGTGTTTCCGTGCCGAATGGTTTTGCCACCACAGCACAAGCGTTCAATGATTTTCTCGAACAAAGCGGTGTCAATCAGCGTATTTACGAATTGCTGGATAAGACAGATATCGATGACGTTGCACAACTGGCTAAAGCGGGCGCACAGATCCGCCAATGGGTCGTTGAAACGCCATTTACTCCTGAGCTAGAGCGCGACATTCGCAGCGCATATCAACAGCTCGCCCAAGACAATGCCGATGCCTCTTTCGCCGTGCGCTCTTCGGCCACCGCTGAAGATATGCCAGACGCATCGTTTGCTGGTCAGCAAGAAACCTTCCTTAACGTTCAGGGTATTGAAGCCGTTATGGTCGCGGTGAAGCACGTCTTTGCTTCGCTGTTTAACGATCGTGCGATCTCCTACCGCGTGCATCAAGGGTACGATCATCGTGGCGTAGCACTGTCTGCTGGCGTACAACTGATGGTGCGCTCAGACCTGGCTGCTGCTGGTGTTATGTTCACTATTGATACTGAGTCTGGTTTTGACCAAGTCGTGTTTATCACGTCGGCCTATGGCTTAGGTGAAATGGTGGTGCAGGGCGCGGTTAACCCAGACGAATTCTATGTGCACAAGCCAACGCTGCAAAATGGTAAACCCGCGATTGTGCGTAGAACCATGGGCTCGAAGAAAATCCGTATGGTGTATGCCGATAGTCAAGAGCACGGTAAGCAGGTACGTATTGAAGATGTTGAAGAGGCGGCGCGCAATCGTTTCAGTTTGAACGATCACGAAGTCGAGCAATTGGCGCATCAGGCTTTGATGATTGAGAAACACTATGGCCGCCCGATGGATATCGAATGGGCCAAAGATGGTCATACCGGTAAGTTATATATCGTTCAAGCGCGTCCAGAAACCGTTCGTTCTAACGAACAGGTGATGGAACGTTATCAACTGACAGGACATAGCGAAGTATTGACTGAAGGCCGTGCTATCGGCCATCGCATCGGTGCAGGTCCGGTTAAGGTAATTCATGATATCAGCGAGATGAACCGCATCGAGCCGGGTGATGTGTTGGTTACCGATATGACCGATCCCGATTGGGAGCCGATCATGAAGAAAGCGTCGGCAATCGTGACTAACCGTGGTGGGCGTACTTGCCATGCGGCGATTATTGCTCGTGAACTGGGCATTCCGGCCGTCGTTGGCTGCGGTGATGCAACAGATCACTTAAAAGACGGTCAGAAAGTGACGGTCTCCTGCGCAGAGGGTGACACGGGCTATGTTTACAGCGACATGCTGGATTTTACGGTGCATAGCTCTCAGGTATCGACGATGCCTGAACTGCCGCTGAAAATTATGATGAATATCGGCAATCCCGATCGCGCTTTCGACTTTGCACGTTTGCCAAACGAAGGTGTGGGCTTAGCCCGCTTAGAATTTATCATTAACCGTATGATCGGTGTCCATCCGCGCGCGCTGCTGGAGTTTGATCAGCAAGATGCTGAGACACAGGCTGAAATCAAGCAGATGATGCAGGGCTATGATAGCCCGGTTGAATTTTACGTAGGACGTTTGACGGAGGGCATCGCTACTTTGGCCGCCGCGTTCTGGCCAAAACGCGTTATCGTGCGCCTGTCAGACTTTAAGTCTAATGAATATGCCAATCTGGTGGGCGGTGAGCGCTATGAACCGCATGAAGAGAACCCGATGCTGGGCTTCCGCGGAGCAGGTCGCTATGTCGCTGACAGCTTCAAAGATTGCTTTGCGTTAGAGTGCGCTGCAGTGAAACGCGTGCGCAACGATATGGGGCTGACTAACGTCGAAGTCATGATCCCGTTTGTTCGTACCGTTGCACAAGCAGAAGCGGTAGTGAATCAACTCGCGTCCGAGGGCTTAAAGCGTGGCGAGAACGGGTTGAAAGTCATCATGATGTGCGAGATCCCGTCAAATGCGTTGTTAGCAGAGCAGTTCCTTGAGTATTTCGATGGTTTCTCTATCGGCTCTAATGATATGACTCAGCTTACGCTTGGCTTAGACCGTGACTCTGGCGTCGTTTCAGAACTGTTTGACGAACGTAATGAGGCCGTGAAGGCGTTGCTCTCAATGGCGATACGAGCAGCGAAAGCACAAGGAAAATATGTGGGTATTTGTGGGCAGGGTCCATCGGATCATGAAGATTTTGCACGCTGGCTGATGGACGAAGGTATTGATAGTTTGTCCTTGAATCCTGATACTGTTGTTCAAACGTGGATTAATTTGTCAGAAAAATAGATTTGCATATTAATTATACGTAATTATTTCTAAGCGGCTGCTAAATACAGCCGCTTTTTTTTGCTTAATTTCGCAAAGCCGCAGGTGAAAATAGATGGGTTAGCAAGAAAATGATTGATTATTCATCGATCAAAAAACAATAAAAAAAAGCCCATCATAGGGTGATGGGCAAAGACTACACACAGCAATTCGGTAAGAAGTGACGCTTGAACAAGCGGCTCCTTTAGGGGTACTTAGCAATCTAAGTTACTGAACATGATAGGTATCATGGCTTGCATCGTCATTAAGAATCATCTGAATAACATTGAAGACTTATTATATAACGAATTATCAGGATAACGACAATGACTTTTGTGAAGAGAATTAAGAATATTCCCTAGAGGATGAAAAAGTAGACAGTAATATAAAAGGTAAATGCTTATTTATTATTTATTAAGCGAGCAAGTTAAGGATATTCTTAATTTCACGGTTTAAAAACACGAATTATCTGATTAATTAAAACGGGGCCCATGGCCCCGTGATAGTTTATATATATAAATATATTATAATTGATCCAGTTCCTTCGCTACTTGCTCCACATCTTTGCTTGGCTCAGGGGCTTCGTGAACCCATGCCGAGACCAGACGATACGAGACGGCAAGAACCACTGGCCCAATGAATAGGCCAATCATACCGAAGGCGAGCAACCCACCGATAACGCCAGATAAAATGAGGATCATGGGGAGATCTGCGCCCATCCGGATGAGCGCTGGGCGGAGGAAATTGTCCAGCGTACCGACCACACAACTCCAGACGAGCAATACGGTGCCCCACGTTGTATCACCGGTCCAGTAGAGCCAGATGATAGCAGGGACTAACACCAGCAATGGACCTAGCTGTGCCAGACAACAAATGAACATTAAGACCGTGAGCAGCGTGGCATAACCGATACCGCTGATAGCCAAGCCAATCCCGCCAAGAACGGATTGTACTAATGCAGTGACCACCACACCAAGAGCAACGGCTCGAATGGCCTGAGCGGCCAGTACCACGGCGGCGTCGCCACGGTCAGAGCCTAAACGGATCGCAAAATGGCGGATGCCTAAGGCGACATCTTCACCCCGGCTATATAAAAGTGCACTAAATAACAGCATCAGCGAACAATGCAGCACAAAAGAGCCTACGTGAGCTGCCTGTGCGACAAACCAAGTGATGGTTTGTCCGATATAGGGCTGGATTTTGGCAATGATGATACTGCCGCCACCCGCTAACATTGAGTGCCAACTGTTATAGAGCTTATGCCCCACCGCAGGAATGCTTTTTAGCCAGAGTAGGTCTGGAACAGACCAATTTTTAGCGGAAGAGGCCCAGTCTAAAACAGGGCCGCTATTATCGATTAGGCTGCCAATCACTAAAGCGATAGGAATAATAAAAAGCAGAAGAAGTAACATTGTCATCAGGAGTACAGCTATCCAGCGTTTACCCCAAAATATGTTCTGTAGCTTAATAAGCACTGGCCAGGTGGCAATAACAATCATGCTTGCCCAAGCGAATCCAAGAATAAATGGTCTCACTACCCACAGGCAGGCAACTATCATGAGGGATACAAACAAAACCCCAAACATAATGCGGGGTAAGTCGTATTTGTGCTGCGAATTATACATTTGAAATCCATCCTAAAATAGAACATTGAGTTCCCTATGCCTATGATGAACTATCATTGGCAAAAACCCTAGCGCCTCTATGTAAGCAAGCATAGCAGCTGGATGTTATTTGAGCGTGGATATTCAATTAATTAAAAGAAAAACCCACTGAGATATGATCGACAGTGGGGGCAGAGCAAAAGATAACTTAGAGGGTGGTGAAATAATGAGCGATAAAAGCGATCACCGTAGCAGCTGAAAATAACTGCGCAACAAATTCGATGGAAGTTTTAGGGAAATACATCAGTGAACTCACTCAATAGCGATAACCAGAGTTGCAGTATCTATTTCGAATCTTAACGAAACATTAAGAAATAGCCGTGAGCGGTTTTTTTACCGATACGTTTTTTCATCAACATAAAGTTCGGAGAATTTCGCGCGTAGGCAGCGATATCGTTTGCATGGTTGCAATCGCTTTGTTAGTAAAAGGTAAATTTTGTTTGGGTTCCCATCGGCATCCACACATTTTTTGTGATAGCTTCTTAAGGTTCGTATTTTTGTCTGAGGCAAAAATGCGTATGAATAATAAGAAAGGATGAATCTGCCTTTCAGGTTCAGGAACTGCGTACAGGCGCAGATAGTTTGAATGTGAGCACGCTTTGATAACTCTTATTTGATAAGCCTCCATGACAGGGTCGAGACGGATGATCCCACAAATTTCACAGGCGCCAGGACTCGTTCAACGAGTGCTAGATTTCTTACAGTCGCTGAAGGTCAGCGGTTTTACCGGCGATACTGACACGAGTTATGCCGCCCGTCTGACAATGGCGACGGATAATAGTATTTACCAGCTTTTACCTGATGCAGTACTTTTTCCGCGCTCTACGCCGGATGTTGCGCTTATCGCGAGGTTAGCCAGCGAAGAGCCTTACCGCACGCTGGTCTTTACTCCGCGCGGTGGCGGCACGGGCACCAACGGACAGTCGCTCAATCGCGGTATTGTGGTGGATATGTCTCGCTACATGAATCGCATTTTGGAGATCAATCCGCAGGAAGGCTGGGTAAGAGTGGAAGCTGGCGTGATTAAAGATCAGCTGAATCAATATCTAAAACCCTATGGTTACTTCTTTGCGCCTGAGCTCTCCACCAGCAACCGCGCTACGCTCGGCGGCATGATAAATACCGATGCTTCAGGACAGGGGTCACTGGTTTACGGCAAAACATCCGATCACGTTTTGGCATTGCGCACGGTTCTGCTAGGGGGCGAATTACTCGATACTGCACCTATTCCCGTTGAGTTAGCAGAAAAGCTGGCGAACAGTGGTACTAAGAGCGGCAATATCTACCGCGCAGTGTTGGATTCCTGTCGTGATAATCGTGCGTTGATTATTGAAAAGTTTCCCGTCCTAAACCGTTTCTTGACCGGCTACGACCTGCGTCACGTATTCAGCGACGATTTACAGACCTTCGATCTGACTCGCATTATTACCGGTTCAGAAGGGACGTTGACCTTTGTTACCGAAGCTAAGTTGGATATCACGCCGATCCCGAAAGTGCGGCGCTTGGTCAACATCAAATATGACTCCTTCGATTCTGCGCTACGTAACGCACCTTATATGGTTGAAGCTAAGGCGTTGTCGGTAGAAACCGTCGATTCTCGGGTGTTGAATCTGGCGCGTGAAGATATCGTTTGGCACTCGGTTAGCGAACTGATCCTTGATGTCTCTGATAAAGAGATGCTGGGCTTAAATATCGTTGAGTTTGCTGGGGATGATGCCGCGTTGATTGACGAGCGTGTTGCGGCGCTATGTCAGCGCATGGATGAGCTAATGGCCACGCAGCAGGCCGGCGTCATTGGGTATCAGGTTTGCGAAGAGCTTGCTGGTATTGAGCGAATCTATGCGATGCGCAAAAAAGCCGTGGGTCTGCTGGGGAATGCCAAAGGACAAGCGAAGCCCATTCCTTTTGTTGAAGACACCTGCGTGCCGCCACAGCATCTGGCTGACTATATTGCCGAATTCCGCGCTTTACTTGATAGTCATCAACTGACCTATGGCATGTTTGGGCACGTAGATGCTGGCGTCCTACACGTACGTCCTGCTTTAGATATGTGCGATCCGCAGCAGGAAATGCTGATGAAAACGTTATCGGATAACGTTGTGGAACTGACGGCCAAATACGGCGGGCTTTTGTGGGGCGAACATGGCAAAGGTTTTCGTGCCCAGTACAGCCCCGCGTTTTTTGGTGAGGCGTTATTTACTGAACTGCGTCGCGTTAAAGCGGCGTTTGATCCAGATAATCGATTAAATCCGGGCAAAATCTGTCCTCCTTTGGGATGCGATGAACCGATGATGCAGGTTGATGCAGACAAACGAGGCACCTTCGATCGACGTATTCCGCTTGAGGTGCGTAGTGAATTTCGCGGCGCAATGGAGTGTAACGGTAACGGCCTGTGCTTTAACTTTGATGTTCGTAGTCCGATGTGCCCTTCGATGAAAATCACCGGCGACCGCATTCACTCCCCGAAAGGACGAGCGACGTTGGTACGTGAATGGCTGCGTTTACTTTCGGAACAGGGTGTTGACCCGTTAACGCTGGAACAAACGCTGGGTGAGCAGTCTACCGTGCGTGCGATGATCGAAAAAACGCGTAATACGTGGCACGCGAAAAAGGGTGAGTACGATTTCTCCCACGAGGTGAAAGAGGCGATGTCGGGCTGTTTGGCCTGCAAAGCGTGTTCGACACAGTGCCCGATTAAAATTGACGTGCCGGGTTTCCGTTCGCGTTTCCTTCAGTTGTATCACACTCGCTATTTGCGTCCGGTGCGAGATTATCTGGTTGCAGGCGTGGAAAGCTATACGCCGCTAATGGCCAAAGCGCCGAAGGTGTTTAACTTCTTCTTTAGCCAGCCGTGGCTGCGTAAGATGAGTGAAAAGCGTATCGGTATGGTGGATTTGCCTCTGTTATCCACGCCAACGCTCAAACAGTCGTTGGCTGGGCACAGCGCTTACCAAACCACATTAGAACAGTTAGAAAAGCTCGGCGAGTCAGATCGCCAGCGGCATGTGCTGATCGTACAAGATCCGTTTACTACCTACTATGATGCGCAGGTAGTGGCTGATTTTGTGCGGTTGGTTGAACGATTAGGCTTCCAGCCGGTTTTACTGCCGTTCTCGCCGAACGGCAAGGCGCAGCACATTAAAGGTTTCCTGACTCGTTTTGCTAAAACCGCGCAGAAGACGGCTGATTTCCTGAATCGAATTGCGCGGCTGGGTATGCCGATGGTGGGTGTTGACCCCGCGCTAGTACTTTGCTATCGGGATGAATATCGCGAAATTTTAGGTCAGCAGCGCGGTGATTTTAGCGTCCAACTCGTACATGAGTGGTTGCTGAAAGCGTTACCGGAGCGAGAAACATTACCGCCACAAACCGGTGAGGCATGGTATCTTTTCGGCCATTGTACTGAAACTACGGCGCTGCCAGCGAGCACTCAGCAATGGCAGAAGATTTTTGCTCGCTATGGTGCAACGCTAGAAAATGTCAGCGTTGGATGCTGCGGAATGGCTGGGACCTATGGTCACGAGAGTAAAAATTTGGCTAACTCACTAGGCATTTATGAGCTGTCGTGGCATCAGGCGCTGCAACGTTTACCGCGTCAACGCTGCCTCGCTCCCGGATATTCTTGCCGTAGCCAGGTCAAACGTATTGAAGGTAACGGGTTACGTCATCCATTACAGGCACTTTTGGAGATTGTTCGATGATTTGGAAACGTGCGGCAACGCTGGAACAGCTTAATCAGATCGGCCATGATTGTATGGTAGGGCACTTAGACATTCAGATCACTCGAATAGGTGACGATGAGTTGGAAGGTACGATGCCAGTCGATCATCGTACGACTCAGCCTTTTGGACTGCTGCACGGTGGTGCCTCGGTGGTCTTGGCTGAAACGTTGGGTTCGCTGGCGGGATATTTATGCACCGAAGGTAAACAACAGGTGGTTGGGCTGGAAATCAATGCTAATCACATACGATCTGCGCGTGAGGGGCGAGTACGTGGTGTCTGTAAGGCAATACATATTGGCCGCCGCCATCAGGTATGGCAGACCGAGATTTTTGATGAGCAAAACCGGTTGTGCTGCACTTCTAGACTCACGACGGCGGTAATTGAAACGGCTTAGCACCAGAGCCCAGATTTGATACGCCCTTCAGTGCAAACTGTGGGGCGTATTAGTTTACGGATTGGCAAGTATGATAAGTTAAACGAAGGTTTAAATTTCAAGGCGTTAAGGCTAATATTAACGACAGTGTTTTGGTAATTTAAAGGGGATGCTGTGACAGACGTTAATGTCATTTCAGGCGAACAATTAAAGATTCAGGATGCGGTTTACGCTTTACAGCTTGACGGTAAGGGAGGCAGCGTTCCTGTGACGGACCTGACTCAGGCATCGTGTGAACATCCCTGCTGGCTGCATTTGGATTACGCGCGTGAAGAGAGTCAGAACTGGCTGAATAGTACCTCTTTGCTGCCTGATTCAGTACGTGAATGCTTGGGCGGTGAAAGCATGCGCCCGCGAGTCACGCGTCTGGGTGATGGCACGATGATTACGCTTCGCAGCATAAACTTCAATAATGATTCCCGCCCAGACCAGCTGGTGGTTATTCGTTTGTACATGACGGATAAGCTGGTGGTATCGACTCGCCATCGCAAGGTTTACGCCATCGATGAAGTGCTGACCGATCTGCAAAACGGTACGGGCCCTGTAAGCAGCGGTGATTTATTGGTACAGGTCGCCGATGCACTGACCGATCATGCCAGCGAATTTATTGAAGATCTGCATGACAAGATTATTGATTTAGAAGATAACCTACTGGATCAGCAAACGCCAGAAAGAGGGCAGCTCGCGCTCATCCGTAAGCAGTTGATTGTTCTACGCCGCTACATGGCGCCGCAGCGTGATGTGTTTGCACGTTTAGCCAGCGAGCGTTTGCCGTGGATGACCGATGACGATCGCCGCCGCATGCAGGATATTTCAGATCGCTTAGGTCGAGGGTTAGATGATTTAGACGGCAGCATCGCACGTACCGCTATTTTGGCCGATGAAATCTCAAACTTGATGGCGGATGCAATGAACCGCCGCACTTACACTATGTCGCTTCTCGCTATGTTGTTCTTGCCGACGACGTTTTTGACCGGTTTATTTGGCGTTAACCTTGGAGGCATTCCGGGGAATACTTCACCGGTTGCCTTCGCGACATTTTGCTTTTTGCTAGTTTTATTGTGCGTTTGCGTTGTGGTCTGGTTAAAACGCAGTAAATGGTTATAGTGAGTTATGCGGTAAAATTTTGTGGTAAATCAAATAAATCGGAATGAAAGGGTAAAACAGCCTGCGATATTGAGCCACATCAACATTTATCCTTTAGAGGTAGGGCAAACTTCATCTCGCAGGTGAATGCAACGCCAAGCGATGGGCGTTGCGCTCCATATTGTCTTACTTCCTAATTTTTGAATTATTGCATAGCACATTTAATTCGTAACATGCCGACTTTAGTCGGCATTTTTTTTGCCTGAAACCTAGCCTAATACCTATCGACCCCTTCATCCCGCGGGTCTCCTTATCGCTCAATTTCATTTTTGTACTCTGGATATTTCGTTTTTCAACGAAGCATTCTCGAACGAAATCGCTAGATTAATGCTTATCAACCGACCGGAGGGGAAATGATGATAGCAGTGATCTTTGAGGCTAATTCGCACCTAGATAAGCAGGCCCGCTATTTAGAAATCGCAAGTGAATTGAGACCATTACTCGAGCGGATTGACGGTTTTATTGCGATAGAGCGATTCCAGAGCCTGTTGGAGCCGGGGAAGATCTTGTCACTGTCTTGGTGGCGTGACGAGGAATCGGTTTTGGCATGGAAGAAGAATGTCTTTCATCAAGAAGCACAAGCTGAAGGGCGTGAGTCTATTTTCTCGTATTACCGAATCAGAGTAGCCCATGTCTTCAGGGATTACTCATCAGAAAATAGAGGGAAATGAGCATGTATGATATGCATATTATCTTGAAAAACTCGCCTGGAGAGCTGGCTTGGTTAGGAAAAACGCTGGCACTTAACGGTATCGGAATCGAAGGGGGCGGCGTCTTTGCGTTAGGCGGTGAAAGCCACGCTCACTTTCTGGTCGCCGACGGCTATAAGGCTAAAACGGTTCTTGAGAGCGAAGGATTTCGCGTCTACGGCGTATGCCGCCCGTTGATCAGAGTGCTAAGGCAGGAACGTTTAGGGGAATTGGGGGCAATTGCGGCAGCGCTATCTGAGAAAGGTGTTAATATTTTAACTCAATATAGCGATCATGCTAACCAGCTTATTCTCATCACGGATAATGACATAATCGCTCAGCAAGCCACCGAAAAGTGGGCTGTGAAGGTCTAATAGATATGCATAACACGATAAATGCCGAGCAGTTTACTCGTGCTGATGTGCTTGAAGACGCCATGTCTGGCGTGGCTGCTGCCATGTCAGATCCGTCTCGCGTAAAGATACTTTGTGCGTTGATGGACGGAAGGGCATGGACGGCAACTGAACTGGCCGCCGTTACAGACGTCGCGTTCTCCACGGCCAGCGCGCACCTTAACCGGCTCTTAACGAATAAGTTGATTATCTGTTTATCGCAGGGACGGCATCGCTATTATCGTTTGGCGGGAAAGGAAACTGCCGAGCTAATTGAGATGATGATGGGGATTTCATGGCAACTCCATCCTACACCTGCAACGAGAACGCCGATTGAATTGCGTATGCTTCGGACCTGCTACGATCATCTTGCGGGTGAGATTGCGGTGAAAATATATGATGCAATGAGCCGTGCCGGATGGTTTGGCGCAGATGGGACATTTTTAACTGATGAAGGGTTTCGACAATTCAAAATATTGGGCATCGATCTAGAACATAAAACCAAGCGAAAGATCTGCTGTGGCTGCCTTGATTGGAGCGAAAGGCGGTTTCACCTCGGTGGCGAAGCAGGGGCACAATTTTTTGCGCTGTGCGAACACAAACATTGGCTACAAAAAGTTGCGGGTTTTCGTCAGGTCAATATGACGTCGAATGGAAGGAAGGCCATTTCGCGACTGTTTCAGATTGAGTGTTGATACAACGGTTGAAAAAACGCCGCTGGACGCGGCGTTAATCTAAGGCTCAGGCGAATTATTTAACTTCAACCACGTCCAAACGAATCGCATTATCAAAGTTTGGCGCATCTTCATCATCGGTTAATCCCACAGGGACTAACGGAAGCTCTTCACGATCAAAGGCCAAGTCACCACCGTCAACCACTTCACTCCCGTGCTGGATCCCTTTGAAATCGAACAGGTTGGTATCAGCTAAGTGAGAAGGCACCACATTTTGCATTGCGCTAAACATGGTTTCGATACGACCAGGGTGACGGCGATCCCAATCACGCAGCATATCTTTAATCACCTGACGCTGTAAGTTTGGCTGTGATCCGCACAGATTGCACGGAATAATCGGGAACGCGCGTGCTTCGGCAAAACGCTCAATGTCTTTTTCACGGCAGTAAGCCAGAGGGCGAATGACGATATGTTTGCCATCGTCGCTCATCAGCTTTGGTGGCATGCCTTTTAGTTTGCCGCCGTAGAACATGTTTAAGAACAGCGTCTGCAGCATATCGTCACGGTGATGGCCTAGTGCAATCTTGGTTGCGCCCAGCTCGGTTGCCGTGCGGTATAAAATTCCGCGACGCAGACGCGAACACAGGGAGCAGGTAGTTTTCCCTTCGGGAATCTTCTCTTTCACAATCCCGTAGGTGTTTTCTTCTACAATTTTGTATTCCACACCGATGCTGTCTAAATAGGCCGGTAGAATATCTTCTGGGAATCCTGGCTGTTTTTGATCGAGATTAACCGCCACTAAACTGAAGTTGATAGGGGCGCTTTGCTGTAGGTTACGCAGAATTTCCAGCATGGTGTAGCTATCTTTGCCGCCGGACAGGCAAACCATAATGCGGTCGCCTTCTTCGATCATGTTGTAATCGACAATGGCCTCACCGACGTTGCGGCGCAGGCGCTTTTGCAACTTGTTAAGGTTGTATTGCTCTTTCTTTGTAACTGACTGATTCTCTGACATTTAACTGTATACTCAATTCGAAAAGGGGCACCACAGGGGCATGACATTCTATAGTGCGAGTTTAGCGTTTAGCATGTTGATTTGCTCGTTATTCATATCTTCAATCCACGTACCGTAGATTTCATAAACCATCTGTGCATTTTCATGACCCATCTGAGACGCGATAAAGGATGGATTTGCACCGGCAGACAATAACCAACATGCGTAAGTGTGGCGTGTATGGTACGGATTACGGCGACGAATTCCAGCGAGTTTTACAGCCTTGTTCCACAAAGCACCGATTGCCGTTAGTGAATAGTGTGGCTTCTGCCCATGAAACGTTGCCCTGGGCATGAATACGAAATGTAATTTTTGGATCTCAGTGTTACCGTATTCTCGATGATGGAATGTTACTTCTACTTTCGGATGCAATGCGGTTAATTCTCTTTGCGCCTTTAGTGCGTCAAGGGCGGGTTTAAGTAGCGTTATTGTACGAATGCCGGCAGAAGTCTTTGGTGGCCCAAACATACCCAATGCATTTAAGTTTCGGCTGATATGCACAGTACCAGCATCCAGATCAACATCTTCCCATGCAAGAGCTGCGAGTTCTCCGTGGCGGACACCGGAATAAATAGCAAACTGCCATAAATTTTTTCTTTGGCCACTCAGCACATTTTTTAATTGTTCGAATTCATGCTTAAGTAAAGGATCGGGCTTTACTCTGCTTTTTTGTAGCTTTTTCACATTTTCATATGGTTTAGTTGTTATGTAGCGAGAGCGGTTAGCAAAGCGGAGTAGGGAGCATAGTAATGAAACATAATTGTCTACAGTTCTCACGCTACGTCCAACATTATTAGTCTTACGTGATTCTGTATAGAAAGTATTGCCATGAAGCAATTCAGAGCGATAGTTTAAAATATCGTTATGAGTGATTGATTCGACCGGAGTAAGTTCGCCGATAATTTTTTTTAGCGTCTTTAGTTGTGAAGCCGTTTTTTTTAGCGTATTAGCGGTTAGCTCTACATCTTTGCTCTTAATCCACCCATCAGCTAATTCACCAAAGGTTTTTATAACGATCGTCGAATCGAGTTTTTTGGCTACTTTTGATTCTGGAAAACGATTTTTGTAGTCAAATTCACCAAGGTTTATTTCACTAACAATCATAGACCGGAGGTTTCCGGCCTTTTTGATGTTTGTAGACGTATTCGCCCATCCTTTAAGAGTTTCACGGCAACGCTTACCGCGGTAGATAAACCAGATGCAGATGCTATTGCCCCTGATCTCTACACCTGTGGGTAATGTTGCCATTTATGCCTCTCTAATGACCTGGTTTATCATTGGATAGTTGTACCAAATGATCCCGCGCTTCGTTTTTTCCCCGCTGGGAGATACACGCTTAAAGTGAATCCCTTCAATCCAGCATCCCTGCCTATATTTCTCAATCTGACGGTCGTCTAAACCGGTTTTAGATCTGAGACCATCCTCTACCATCCATTCCTCGATAAAGACAACCTGCGCCATAGGCACCCCACGAACTATATCGAATCACTTATCTGTAAATTGATTTTCAAGAATCAGATCCAACGATCATGATTTCACTTCAACACACCGAGCGTTATTAATGCTGGGTATTGTTTCCATCCATGTTTTGTTGGTTTCTGTTTGAGCAATATCGATAGCTTTTAATGCGGCTTGGCATTGGGTCATGTCCTGCATTGGTTCTATCTGCATGCTCATGCTTTGGCTGCTAACGACAATGATTAGAAATATGTTCGCCATCTATTTCTGCTCCTGTGCTGCGCTGAACTTGACTTCATTTTGTGTATCCGGCCAACCATCGCACAGCCTTTCATATGCTTGATTTGAGATAACAAACGGAGCGCCTTCTTCGTCATAAAAAAACGTGTTCCATCCGTCATCGAAAACCAACTTCACTCGAGAGAACTGCGACATTGAGCGATTTTTATATCTAATCGTTACTTTCCGCATTATTCGCTCTCCTGTGCAGGGGCTGCTTCAATCATCTGAATGTAGCGTTCACGCATAGACTTTCTGCCATAGTCACAATCATTAAATGCATGGAACATTGCGGCAGTTGGCTCAATTGGAACCAGCTTCCAACCATCCGGAATTACCGGAGAGTTGAGGGTGTCACGCTCTGCTTTAATCTTATCCGCATCTATCTCTACCCCTGAATTTCGAATATCTGCTACGGCATCTTTCAACTTGTAAGGATCGCTTACAGGTTGTGCTGGCGCTGGCTCTGCATCGAGCAACATCATCACATCAGTAAATTCAGGCTGAAAAGCGAGTTTAGGCTCCATTGCAAGCCAGTTATTCATGACCTTTTTAAGGCTTTCTACCAGTTCAGGCTGTTTAGGTAATACCGGTTCTGCTAGAAATACAGGTTCATATACGGCGGTGTCAGTAGTGGCGTTCGGTTGCTGTTCAAGCGTAAAAAACTGACCTGTAAATTTGTTTCTGTATGCCACCGGATTCTTAGCTGCTTGCTCGTATGCCAGTAACTGACGCAACGCCAACTCAACTTGATGATCAGTTATGTCGCACATACCATCAGTTTTAATATCGTTGACGAATTTTTCTAAACGCTCAGTTGTTAACCGATTCATATTAACGGAACCCCCATGATGAATAGCGACGGGCTGGTGCACGTGATATTTGTACTTTTGGCGCGTGATATAATTTCCACTCGGCGTGGCAGTGTTCATCACAGAATTTTTGGTATTGCTGGCGCTTGCCAACTTTGATCATCTTCCCGATCATCGATGCGGCTTCTTTCGATTTACCGCACCAATAGCAGTGGCTCTCAGCTTCTGGCGCGCAAGGCGCCAGTGGATTAGGGGTAGGCATCATTTATCCCCCTCGCAAGCCAGAAGGAATTTCACGCCAGCGCTAACAAAATTACTAAATAATTGCTGGTGGGCTTTCAGTGCTTGAATCTCGGCCTGCAGTTCTTCAATGGTTGGCTTAGGTTGTGTAGCTGATTTGTCGCACTCATCTATTTGTGCCTTTTCATCTGGACCAGCTAATAGCTCATCTAAAGAAAATACTGTTTTGTGTTCCGTTTTTTCTTCAGGGGACACTTCGTGTTTTGTGACAACGCTTAAGGCATCACTTGGCTGGTGGTCGGCGATGCAGGCATTCACTCGGGATTCAATGAACTCTAATCGTGGGGCTTGGTCATCGTTCCAATTATCAAGAACGTCGGCGACAAGGTGGTGAATATCGTCGTCAGTCAGTTGGCGATCGGTATCAAACGACGAAATTTCTTTGGCAAGCATACGGCCAAGTGGGATTTTGGTAATGTTGATGGCTTCTAAAAACGCGTCAACTTCGCTATTGCTGATAACGGTTGTCTCGCCATTCAACACGGTACATACGGCAGCGCGTATAGTTTTATAGTTGATGTTAGTGGTGTTGTCGGTGGTTCCTACTTCCGTTTTTTCTACGTCATTTGAGGCGGTTTCTTCGGCCTTAATTGGTACTGGCTGAATCACACCAAGGTTATTACTGATGTACTCGCGTAGTTTTCCTTTATCACTTGTAATAGCAATCGGCGCAGCTTGGATGCATGCAAAGGTAAAATCAGGATGCAGAGCTAAAATGCCTGGTGTTTCTGAAAGCGCGTTATACCAATCGATAACATCTTGATCGGTCATTAACTCCTCAGCGCGTTTGACGATACCTTTTGGTGGGGCCAATAAGTCATAACCGTTAGCCGGCTGCATGGCGTAGGCAATAACCTTTTTCAGAAATACAGGGGAGTGGAGAACATCATCAGACAAGCGGATTGGGGTCCCTAGCGTGGCGCCAGTACTTGTCGTTTGCTCTCTGGTTTCGGGCATTACCGGCGTAGTCTGTTTGCTGCGATACAGTGTGACAATGTTTGCCAGTGCACTTTCCCCGGCTTCCGAAACGGCGCAGGAACAATATTGTTTAATGAAGTTAGATATTTGTCCCAGTTCAGCGGGGCGATCCGTGTACATGAACACGTCTTTGGTTGCTTGAGCTAGGGCGCCGAGCTGTTGCAGGGTGGCATCTTTCGCGAACTGTTCGCCACGTACGCACAGCAGGATGTTTTGGGCGAAGTTATCTCCAGTATCCGCAATCATATCAATGACGTCTTTCATTTGTTCGCGAGTAATGGTTTCGGTTTCTGGTCCAAATAACCATAATGACGAAAATCGAAAATCCAGAGGGCGAGTGGAAATATTGATAAGTTCAACCTCCGGCTGAGGTGCTTCTTCATCGGCAATTAAGCGCCACGTTTTTTTATCATCGGCGAGCTCGTACTTTTCACACCATGTTGTACTGAATTCATTTTCTTCCGGCAGATCATCAACAATTGGCGTATCAGTAGTAACGGGTTTGAAATAATTAGATAGGTCGATACCAGTTTGTTTAGCTAAAAAAGAAATAGCGAAAGGGCACTCTTTAGCCGTTTCAACATCAACTAAAATAACTGCGTCTTTTGCGTCAGAGCTTTTCTTAGCGCTCAAGTAATTTAAATATATAGTCATGCTGTTTATCTCCTTAGTAATTGATATGCGCCTCGCGTCTAAACGTGCCCAGGTCATAAATTTATGAAGGGGACCACGAGGCGCATATCAATTGGCTTTTGAATAAAGCCAACAAAATTAATGGTTGTTGATTACCGAACATCCGAATTCGAGGCTAATAACGCTGGTGGCTTGCTTCTTATCGCCGTCAATAATTGTTTCATCGCCATACATGCGAAAATTCATATCGGCATCGTCAATGCTGAAAGAGGACCAGCATTCGGAACGCTCAAGGCCAGAGGCTTTAACTAGGCGAGGTGTTGTTAAATCAGTGAATGCGCAGCGCATTGCGGACATGGCAGAAGCCCATTTATGCCCGGCTTTTTGACATTTGAATGCAACGTACGCTAGTCCGCGATTAATCATCATGCGGTGCTGTATTGGATTTAATTTCATTTCCGAACTCCTGAATTTTGGTTGCAGAAAGCCCCGGCAAAAATGCCGTAAAAAATCTCTATTGAAAAATGGCGGTATCAGCTTTGCTAATGCGTATTAGTTAAAGGGACCTAATACCGCCTAAGTACTTCACTGGTGTTGGCGCATTGTGGTTTATTTCCTTACCACAACCGGCTGGATACTCAGAAACGCCCCTGAATCCAAATACCCATGCGGTTGTATGCCTGTCTTTTAACCACATCAGGCTCGGTGGTATCCTTATGGGAGTTCAAACCAAGTAAGGAAATTTAAAATGTCAAAATTCAGTGTTCGCGTCGAACTTCGCAATTCCGAAAGTGCCGACTATGATGAGCTCCATGAAAAAATGGAGGCCAAGGGCTTTTCTCGCACGGTTTCCATGACTACGAGTAATTCCGTTCTTATTTTACCTAGTGCTGAGTACAGCTACGAAAGTAAAACAAAAAGCAAAGATGAAGTTGGCACTCTCGCTGAATCTATTGCGGAGAGAATCCGCAAAAATCCAAAAATAATGGTCACTAAATCTGCTGGCCGATGGTTCTCCAATCTAGATGATGCCTAACCTTCTTTATCACCGGATTCAAGCGCTTCTTTAGCAATCCAAATGCGGGCCTCTGTACCTGCATTTGGTTCAAGTTGTTGGAGGCGCTTCACATCTTCAAGCAATAGCGCGATTACGTGCCTCAAATCTGTTTCGCTCATTTCTAACCTCATTTTGTAATCATTTACCCAGCATTGGTTAACCCGAGGGCTAAACGATGCTGGCTATAATTGGTGCCGAACCTTCCCTCTGGTATTCTTTTGACTCCAACATCTAAGAACTGAGGGAGGTTCGGCATGTCATTGCATCAAAATGATTGGTTCACCATCATCATTAGCGTGGTATCCAGCGGTGTTTTCAGTGCGCTCATCGCTGGTTGGTTTAATCTGGTAAACGGTAATAAACAGCGTGAAGCCGATAGGATCCGGACGGAAAAAGACCGTCTCGCCGGGATAAATGCAAAAACGCGGGAACTCGCGCTGACGCTCGCACTTGAAGAATGGAACCATCATCGCAAAATCGCCGAGTCTGGTAAGGTCGGCGTCCGCAGCCCGGATGTCTTCATATTTCGCTACCACCAGATTCTGAGTCATCTGGAGAACGGCACGCTTGATGCGAACGCAATGGCCGTCATACAGCGCCAGACCTTGGATATCGACCAAAGTACGCAGGAAACCACGGCCAATTTCAGGCGTGAGCAGGGACAACCAGCGCCATTCGATTGAATTGGTCATAATCAATCACCATCCTTTTGACTGCTTTTCAGGCGCTTAAGAAAACTAAGAGCCGCACGCATATCTCTGCCAAAATAATTCTCCCCTGTCGACAGACTCCAGATTGACTCTGTCACCAAATAGCTGGTCAATCCACTGGCTAGTAGGCATATAGATAAGACCTCGAGAAGTTCTTTCATTTCTAAATCCTTACTTTGTGCTCACTTGGCTAATCAATCGCAACCAACATGGTTTAACCCGAAACCTAAACGATGCTGGCTTAAAAACCTTAGTTGTAAAGGTTTCCATTCTTGACATCTTCACGGATATAAATCCCAGCCAGAACCCAATCCCACTCTGCTGCACTTGCATAGTGATAAGCAGCTTCCCAAGAAATGCCATAGTTGCTTATCAGTAGGTTTGTGATTTGTGTCTTGCTCATGAACTTCCCCTTATCGCGTTCTTTCACGCCGTCAGAATGTGAAACCTGTGTACTGCTGTGCTGTTGATGTGATGAATAATAAATCCAAGGTTTATTTTAGTCAATCCAAGATTTATAAATAATTTCTGGTAGGCATAAAAAAACCGCCAAGAAGGCGGTTTGAATGGTGTAAGTACATGTTTTTATTTTGAACGTAGTTTTGATAATTCTTTGAATAAATTGTCGAAGGTTGCTGCCTTTTCCTTGAATTGCTCAATCATTGCTTGTTTCGTGCTGTCAGGGAATTGCTGAAAATACTGCAAAAGCTCACGCTCTTGCTTTGTGAGCTCTATGGCTGGAATCTCTGTTTCCGCCTCACTAACTGCATCAAGGTACATATGCGGCATGCCGTGATCGGATTCCAGTCGACGAGCCAGCAAAGAACCAAATGCACCCTCACCAGAAATTAATTTTTTAATTAACCTTCTTTCTCGCTCATTGTCTGGCTCAGTCCTAGTTGAGAACCATGATTCTAATTGCTTGCGTCTTAGTGATTGTCGATTAAGTAGCTCTTTGGAGTCGCCATAAAGTAGCCAATCGATTGATACGCCCAATTCGTTAGCTAGTTTATTCGCTGAATCTTTGCTAATTAATCCCGTTTTAAACCAATTATTTACGGCTTGCGGGCTGACTTCGGCGATCTTTGAAAGCTCGACCTTTTTCACGCCAACAAGCTCTACGAGCTGTTTGAGTCGCTCTATTTGTTCTGGGTTTATATTCTTAGCCATATCAATAGTATAAATCCAAGATTCATAAATTTAAATAAATCCAAGATTGATTTAAGTGGGTTTGCGTGTTTTACTTTCCCTACAAACTAAATCTGAGGTTTATATGATGTCATTGCAAAAAGCCATTAAGTCAGCCGGCTCAGCACGCGAGCTAGCGTCTCGTTTGGGTATTTCACCTAACGCGATTAGCCAGTGGAAAGGGAAATTAAAGGGCAACGTTCCACCTGATCGTGTACTTCCAGTTTTTCATGTCACAGGCGTTACTCCTCACGAACTACGCCCCGATCTTTACCCGAACCCAACTGATGGGTTACCGGCTGAACAGCACAATACCACCAAGGAAAACTAAGGACTGAACTATGGAAATCAAACACGAATCTATCCGCGAAACATTGCGCGCATGGGCTGTTGAAACCAATCGTGAATACGTTGGTGGGCTGGTGGCCGGTGCATATTTTGGCCTTGGCGGTACCGAGCTGTTTATGCCAATGAGTGCGCCAACGGCGTTCCATGTTAACCAACAGAAATTATTCCGTTGGCTTGATAGCTATACCCCAGCTGCGCGCCAGAAGGTCCGCGAATTGCTGCCAGCCATCTTGGAGGTATTGCCTTGGCAACGTAAGGCCAAGCTATTAAGGATTGCGACACGAGAATACCGCCTTAGAGAGCGAGCAGTTGAGTTCACGAACTCAGAGGCCAAAGCCTACGTTGACGCATTCAGTGAAACGGTACTTAGCGCATATCAGGTCAATGAATCGCTTACTAATCAGCCCCGAGTTTTCCATTGAGGTGTAGCTATGTTGCAGAGCGAGCAATACATGCACAAGTCGATAGTTGAATCATTGTTGGCGGGAAAGATATCCGCGTCAGCGGCTATTACGGCGGCTGATTATGCAATTCAGTACGGGAGGAGCAACAAGAATGCGAGCTTCTCCATGTTGTTGGATAAGGCAAAGTTTCACGCTAAGCACAACAAAGCCGCTCCAGCGCCAACGGTTAAACGTGAAATCCGGCAGGCTAAATTACCCAGCATGCCTAAGTGGTATGTAGAACCGTAATTTCTATCTCAGTGAGGTGGTTATGAGCAACTTACAAGAGCGCCTACGGTGTGCTTTGCAACGTAACTTTAAAGGCGAAACCCCATCACGGGGCTATATCGAGGTCAAGAAAGGCCAGCGATTTAAAGATCATCGTGGCGCAACCGTAACTGTTCAGGGGTTGGCTGGTGGCTATGTGGTTTATCTGCGTCATGGTTCTGATGCACCAAGCCAACTCCCACTGAGATTGTTTTCTATGAAGTTCACAGAAGTGAAGGCGTAAATGGGGTCACTAATCAAACTTCTTGATAGGCCAATTGCTTATCAACCATCGTTTGCCCAGCTGCGAGTGGGAAAGATAAAGACAGGCCCCGTAGGGGCGGTCTTACTATCTCAGTTTGTGTATTGGCATAACCGCATGGACGGACGGTGGTTTTATAAAACTCGGCAAGAGATTACCCAAGAGACTGGGCTTAGCCGTGACGAGCAGGAAACAGGGAGAAAACGTCTGGTCGCTGTGGGTGTCCTTGAGGAACAGTTAAGGGGAGCTCCGGCGACGATGCATTATCGCGTCAATGCTGATCGCCTTGAGGCTCTTTTGCTGGCTCTAGCCCAAGAGGAATCACAGTTGGTGGAAACCCCGCCAACTAGATTGCGGAAACCACGCCAACTGGTTGGCGGCAATGCACCCAACAAGATGGTGGAACCCCCGCCAACTAGTCGGGGGGAACCCTGCCAACTAGCTGGTGGAAACCCCGCAAACTCTCTTACAGGAGATTACACAGAGACTACACAGGAGATTACACAGGAGATTTATTGTCAGGCAGACGAGCTGCCCGACGAACCACACGACGACGAATCTGATCCGGTTTTACGGGTGTTAAATCACTTCAACCGAGTGACCAACTCAGAATTTCGGGATGGTGCTACGACGCGAGGTTTTATTTCCGGTGTGCTGCAGGGCGAATACGTTGCTGACGACCTCATGCTGGTGGTCGATTACATCGCTAATGAGTGGGCAGGGCAGGACAACATGAGTTTTTACCTGCGCCCCAAGACGATATTCAGCCAAGAGAACTTCGAGGGATATTTCGACCAAGCGAGGGCGTGGCGGCGTAACGGCAAGCCGCAAAAAATCGCAGAGCCAGCGAAGGTAAATATCGACTTAAAAAACCAAGATTATTCAGGAATACCCAAAGGATTTAGGAGCTAACGATGGAAACCAAAGAGACGCTGTCTGCACGTGAGTTCTGCGAAATTATGTTTGAGGGTGCAATGACGACGAAATAAGTTCTGCAGAGAATCAATCAAAAATACCCTGATCTCGACATACCGCTTACGGACGTAAACACACGCATCGGGACGCTGAAACGCTCTTCTCTGGTAGACATCGAGTACAGAAACCACGGTAGAAAATGGCGACTAATCAGCGTTGACGAGCGTTATTACGAGCGGTCAGAGAATGCCAGAAAATCATCAGGTAGCAGAAAATCACCGAGCGACCGAGTGCCGCCGCCGTTAGAGCCCAAAGAGCGTGAGATGTGTGAAATGGTAAGGCTTTTTGATAAATGCGTTGTATCGGTACGCTGCGCGATGGCAATTGGGCGTCATCACGCCAATGAAAATCAAAATGCAGGGGTGTTTTAAAATGTCAGCCATTAGAGATGTTATTGTTTTTCTGGAGAAAAACCCAAATTCAGATTTTAGTTTTATCGCTGAAGGAACAGGGATTTCGAATGGCACTGTGGGTACCCAGTTGAAGTACCTTCAGCAGCTTGGATGCCTAATCAAGACTGGTACCAAAAAGAGATGGTGCTATTCATTACCGGCGACAAAACAATACGCAAAAACAAAACCTCCGGTTGGAAAACGACAACCTAAAAATCCTGCTGCAGGTATCAACGCGAAAAAGCAAAAGATAACTGAGCTGATTGATAAAAAACTCTACCTCCGTGCACAAACTGCCATATCACAGCTTATAGCGGAGGCCGCGGAGCAAGATACGGTGAACTGGGCTTTAGACAAAAACGCGGCGTGTGGCGCCAAGGCAAAATATTTCTAACGGGAAGGCAAAAAATGGCATTAACACTGAGTGCGGTAGTATCACAAATCGAGCAATACGGAGCATCAAGCTGCGGGGATCTGGCTGCGTTACTTGGGGTAACACCGAGAGATATGATCACGTTTCTTTCCGATGCCGTAGAACACAATGAGCTTATTTGCGTGAATGGCCTGTACGCAGAATCAGGAGGAAAACGAGTGCAACGGAATCCAGCCAAACAGCAACAAAACACGGTAAAAGCGCATCAAAATACACCTAAACCAGAAATTAAGGCAACAAAGATGCCGAACAGTGCAACAAGACCGACTGTGGGCCTACTTCGCGAACTGCTTGCTGAGCACGGTGATATGACCGCCGCCGAGCTGGGCGAGAAGTCAAAAATTGAAGGTCGTATGATTGGACCAATGCTGGCACACGACAAAAAAGCTGGTCGTATTACGCTGGTGGAGCGCAACGGAAAAAATTACTACCACTTGGTCAAAGAGGGCGAAGAAGTGCAACCACAAAACGAGCCACAAAATATTCCAAAAACTATTCCTGCTGGCGATGCTGCTAAAGATATGGCCAAGAAAAAAGAAACTGTGGCCACTATGCTAAATAAGCCCGCTATCCCATCACACATGATGGAGCTTATTGTTCCAACACCAGAATACCTGAATCTTGAGCTGCGCCGTTTGCGTAGTGAGATTCGTAGAGTTGAGGCACTAAAAAAAGCAGTCAGCGGTGCCGTACGTCAGTTGGCGAAGGGGTGTTAGTCATGACTGAGTTAAGAACTGCAAAACAAATTATCAACACAGCCTATGCGGAATTTCCTGAGACAATTCTTCACGCTGAATTGTGCAGGGCGATGGCTAGAGCAGATGGCCGCAGTATACGCAAGTCCCTGCAGGAATTTGGTCGTTATCGCGCTAACTTAGTGGAAAGTGAGCCATTGAAAAATGCATTATTGAGCATGAGCGACAGTATGTTCCCAGAGGCAGAGATTACCCGTATACGAGCATGCATGAGTCGAATGGAGACCGCGCTGGTAAAAAACTTTGGCCTATGCAGGCGATAAGGAATAACACGTGAAAAACTTAATGATCGACCTCGAGACCATGGGTAACAAGCCATCATCTCCCATCGTGGCTATTGGTGCGGTATTTTTTGAGCCGGATACTGGCGCTCTCGGTGAGCAATTCTATGTTGGTGTAAAGCTAGAAAGCGCCATGCAGTTAGGTTGTCAGCCTGATGCTAGCACTATACTTTGGTGGATTGAGCAAAGCCGAGAGGCGCAGGAGGCGATTACATCAGCGGATAACGTCGATATTAAACTGGCGTTAGGTATGCTTTGTGATTTTGTGTATGACTACTGCGAATCACCAAAATACCTAAGCGTATGGGGTAATGGCGCTGCTTTCGATAACGTTATTTTGCGTAATAGCTACGAGCTGGCGGGCATCAAGGAACCATGGAATTGGTATAACGATCTAGATGTTCGTACGGTAGTTAAGATGGGTAGGGCGATTGGTTTTGATCCAAAGCGTGATATGCCATTTGATGGCGAACGCCATAACGCGTTAGCTGATGCCATTCACCAGGCTAAGTATGTTTCGGCAATATGGCAGAGGGTGATTGGTAATAGATGAAAACGCAAAGGAATCAAGGGGGATAAACCTTAAGTTTATTGATAAACTTAAATAGTGAATGTACACTCACTAGTAGTTAGCAAATCCTTACAACAAGCTGGCTAGGAGTGACTTATGAAATCAGTAAAGCGGTTCCTATCAAGACTGGCCACTCCAGATAAAATCATGGATATCTGGGTTCGTGATCGCTGGGATACGAAGGACAACCCAGCGGTCGATAGTAATGCTGAACCATACTTCTTCGACCGGAGTGGCACACTTAAAATTAACCCGTTAAACGAAAGTGTGCAAAAGGCCTTTAGCTATAACATAAATGCCTTGTCCTCTAAGAAGCAACATCAAGGTTAAATATGGGCGCAGCGCTAGTTGTTCTTGTTTTAGTATGTGGCTATTTATTCATTAATAGCCACATACCTTCAAAAATTCTTTTCAAAAAATCAACAGGTTGGCAATCCTACTTTCAGGTAGCGCTTAAAGGGTCTATCTATCTGACATTGGCGGCACTTTCCCTTGTCATGTTTTGGATTGCGGCTTTCGTTGTAATGCAAATTTTTAACTTGCCCCACTTCTTTAACTCATCACTCCATAAGTTTTCATTTGCAATGGATCTTATTGATGGAAGCATTGCTGGGATTGGACTTCCATTTGTTGCGCTTGCGAGTTTAACGATATTCATCAGTGTGATGGAGTCTAAACAAGCAGAGAAACAATTAAAGGATCCCGATGCGCGTAGAAAGATTTTTGAAGAAGTAGCAAAGTGCAGTCCTATCGAAAATGTCTTGCTAGAGTCGTTGGACAGTAATCACCGTCTATTGGTATCTATAAGTTTAAAGTCACGAAAAGTTTATGTTGGGATGGTTCATGAAGCCAGACTTGAAGAGCATGATACTGATACCGTGGTTATCATCCCCTTACTTAGTGGTTATCGTGATAAAGATACGTTGTCATTTAGAGAGGAGGTTAATTATGCTGATCATTATGAAGAGTGTGGAATAACGTTTACATCAGAACCACTGTCATTATCCCAATATCGGCATGTAATTCCTCGTGATCAAATTGAATCCATATCTTTATTCAACTCCGATATGTATACCAAATTCAAAGAAAAAAAATAAAAACAAGTGCTCTGCAATTAAAGAACCGCTCCGGCGGTTTTTTTTATGTCTTATGATCTAACTCATTGAAAATAAATCAACATCATCCAATCAAGCCCAGATAACTCGATTGATCGATAAAAACGATCGAAACAGCCATACCGATCTATGTGACCTATTGGACGTGGTCGTTTTAACCTTCATAGTAAGTAGTGCGCGCATAGGTGACACGGATGTGATTCCCGCGAGGGTTTATGAATCTATCGAGTACAACTATATGACGTTTAACGAATTTAAATCATATATGGAAGATGTCTGTGGTGCTGTTGAAATAAAAGAGTCATCGGTTGCTATCTTTGTCTACACCCATGATGAGGCCATTGCCATTAGCAAGCAGGTTTTAGGTTTGGAGTTATCGGAATTTGTTGAGTTAATGGAACAAGTTGGCGTGTGAAGCTAGGAAATTGGCTGGAGATGGACTAAAATAGCCATTCCAGCCTGAATAACTGGAAACCTGAGTACTGCGCTATTTGGACTATTAGAATGGCGCAAACAACGAAATACTGCACTGACCGCTATAGAGGTTGGTGCTTTCTCATATCTATCATCCAGCAGGGTGATAGCATGATCGCAATCCTCACAGTAAACACTCAGCCACGACTTGGGCTTGTCACGTTTCAAGCAGGTAGAAAGATTAAATTCCGTGATGGTATGCGTTACGCCATTATTGAGCTTAACTCGGCTCAAGAACACTTAAGTTCTGGCATTGTACCTGCTGTTAATCAAATTGAAGCGCTCAATCCCCACTTCCAAGGTTTATACGATAATGATCGCGCATTTGGTCTGTGCGGTGGAACAACTTCGTTAGATCACCACGTTCTCTGGTTAGGAAAATGCCAGTGGTTGGGATGTGAAGCGAAATACTACGAACCATTCCCCGTTGGCGATAACGGTTCCGTCTGTGTATGCCGCTCATGTAAGAATAAACTCAATATCCAAGAAACCCCGCGCCAGTTCGCAGAAATAGCGCGGCAGAATCGTATTGCTTTCATGCTCAAAACCATCAGTGAGCAAATGGGCCAGCCGGATGATCGACAGCTCAGCGAGGCTGATATTTTCATGTGGTGCCTTCGTCACAATCTCCAATCTCACCTACCCAGCGCCTTATTGCACAAGTTACTTGGCTATGAGCCAAATGAGAGCACCGGTAAAGAGTGTGACATTGTGCCCTCGTACGCGCCGTTAGAATTGCTTGATAAGCGTTTGTCGGAGGTGGGGAATGGCTAACCTCATGGCTCGCAACGTCGCGCTAAAACCGGCAAAGAAACCACGTAAAAGCCACATTATCAAAAACGCAGCGCGTGGCCGTGAGTGCACCGTACGCATACCCGGTGTGTGTAATGGAAATTCGGAGACGGTGGTTTTAGCGCATTACCGATTGGCAGGTGAATGCGGTACCGGGAACAAACCTGTTGATTCACTCGCTGCGTTCGCCTGCAGCAGCTGTCACGATGAAATCGATCGCCGTACGCACATCTTTGACAATAGAATAGCGCGCCTCTATCACGCTGAGGGCGTTTTCCGCACGCAGTCCATCCTGAGAAAAGAGGGAATACTAAAATGACGCTGGAAGGTATAGCGAAATACTATTCACCAAAATCCACCATGTTTGGTGCTACGGCAAAATCGACGGCTGGGGATGCGCTTTCCATCACTGATATTATGGCTGCGCAAGGATTAACGAGTGCTCGAGCGCGCGTGGGGATAGAGCTTTACCTCGCGAAAGTAGGGATCATGCCATCCGAGCCCATTCAGGAATATCTCTATAATTTGGCAAAAGAGTTTTCAGTTAACCATAAGCCCCTGCAAAAACTGCCACCGATGCAACGCTGGTCGATATTGAGGATTATTGCTGAGTATGCATTCAAAGACTATGCGAAAAGCGCGGCGGCGACCAAGAAGTGCGAGGAATGCAATGGGACCGGATTTATTGAAAAGAAAAAGTTCGTTATGAATCGCTTAGCCGTAAAGCACGACACTGTAGCCTCTTTTGTTCGTGGTGATCTCCCTGCCAGTATAACCCCTGTAGAAAGTCGTGAAATGTACGCGAAGCATGTCTATTACGATATTGAACAATGCAAGTGCTCATCATGCAATGGAAAGGGCAAGGTTAAAATATCATGTCGGTGTGGTGGTAGTGGGAAGGTACGGGATCTGGTTGAATCAGAACGGCAAGGGGTTCCGGTAGAAAAAACATGTATAAAGTGTTCAGGGCGTGGATTTCCTAGGCTGAAGGATTCCGAGATTTATAGTGCGCTCGGTATCCCTGATGCGACATGGCGTCGTAATTTTAAACCCCTATATGAGTTACTTGTTCAGCGCTGTTATATAGAAGAATCCTACGCTGAAGATGCACTGAAAAAGGTTACAAAATAGAAGGTAGCGGCAAGTTAAGAACCACATTTGCATTTTTGGCGAGATTGGACTAGATTAAGCCTAACGATGGGAATTTACTGACTATGCGTTAACGAATAAATTAAGAACCCGCCACTGTGCGGGTTTTTGCGTTTCTGGAGGATGAGAAAATGAAGCTCTAACGTGGTAAAATCGCGCTCACTGTATGCCACAGTCATGATGCGGCCCCGAGTCCACTAGATGGAGCCAGAAGCAGGTCGAACTGCACACACGCTGGTTAGGGTTAACGAGGAAGAAGATGTGCCGGTAAAGCATTGTGCCTGCCAAACATAAACCGGTTATTAGCGGCGATAAAGCGACGCAACCCCAAGGGCATGGGCGTGGCCACTACGGCTAGTGGCAATGTAGTTAGAATTAATCTGAAAGTAACGCTTAGTTATTGTAATGAATTATCGGATATGGTTATTATTCCGTTGCTGTAGCGAGCTAGCGTAGGGATGTGCGTCGTTATCATTGGTGAAAGCCAATTTATCTGCTCGTTACAGCGCTGCTCGTCCTAGCCGCCACTAGCTCAGCAGGATAGAGCCGATGACCATATAAGTTGTAGGTGCGAGGTTCGAGGCCTCGGTGGCGGTCCAATCTATTGATAAAAAAACAGATGAAACAACCTGTAGTTTTGGATCTATTAATCGTCATCGCAGCATGCCTGTTAATGATGGTATTTTATTTTTTTATGGTTTTGTTCTACGAATAAGCCAGCACATCACTCAGCGAAGAAGGGATAGCCCAGAGCGTTTGGTGTGCTGCACAACTGCATGAGTATTATTCGGGTCACCGGCAGCTATCAGAATTCTTAGTTTCTCAGGCCGAGATTTGTTAGCAGCTTTAGTGCTCATGACAGTTGTGGGAGTGGCGCAGGCTGATGCGCAGGTTAACTGGATGAATGAAAGTTCAGCAACTCACCGGTTATCAAGTTTCCAGTATTTAGGATAACCCAGCCGGATATCAGTACCGGTTCCCACATTCAACACTACAGTCGCATGAGCCAACTACATGTAGCAGATCGGGATTCATGTGTGTGTCTTGCTAAGTTGTAGATGGCTCAGCCGATTGTGGTGTATACGCGACTGCGAGGGTAAGGCTGGCAGATTACTGTGCCACCCGGTATCAGGTTGACCAGCGCCTAAGTGATACCATCGGGATAAGTACCGAGCGCCACATTCCTACAATGTTGCAGGTTGGGATACGCAAGGAGTGCTGTCGGGTTCTCTCTCCCAGACTGCAACACCATTTCAGAGGCTACCTACGGGTGCTCTTTTTCATAAGTAATACGAAGCCTCGCTAATATGCGGGGCTTTTGCATTTATGGAGAACGAATGATTGATACAGGGCAGCACACTCACTCTTTAATGGGGATTTCTAAATGAAAGTGCAGATTATATCTGATGAAGGTGAAGTGGTGTACGTATCACCTTCAACGAGGTTTGATTATCATGCTGAAAATGAAGAACTATATAAAGCAGTGTTGTCTGAAGTTTTATGGAACTTATTCACACCGCAACATCGGCTTATGGTGTTCACAGGAGACGTTAGGAAAAGTCGAGAATACTAACTACTTTTCCGATTTCAACAGGTAAGGGAAGTAAGGCTTCAAGCATTGGAGCAACCCGACTTCCTTCTATCGGAGCATGTTGAGTGATAGCAGGAAGCCAGTAGCCATTAGCATTGAATATTTTATGCTCAAAATCATCAGTGACGAAATCTAGCCATTTCATATCGCAAATAAAGAAATCAGTGGCAAAAACTTCATAGATTTTCACTGGGCTAATCGGGCGTGGAGTTATGAAATTTGCAAAAGATTCTGCTTCAACAATACTATTTGCACCGAACAGACATGAAAATCGGCTTGGTCTTGTAGGGAACTGTTTTTGTCGAATATCCTCACATAGCATTTCTCTTTGAACTTCAGGATCCAGCACGATGTTTGGATCACTATTATGCATTCGTTGCATATAGTTTTCCCCAAATAAGGAAAGTCCATTAATCGATATAAGTGTTGATAGAGGTGACAGAGCATTACTTCTGTCGGCGTGATAGAAAGTGAATTTTTTCTTGGACATCTCTAATCCTTGTTTGATATACGTAAATTTGGCGATTTAACGATATCAGATGCGATAATCTGCCGCCACTGAGCGGAAATTATTCACAGGCTGCGCGTATGCGCGGCCTTTTTCATATGTAGCGCCCAGCCAACAACCATCCACACATTAAACACTTTCTAGCTGAGAGTGGTTTTACGGCTGGGCGCTATTCACTAAATAACCCTGCCTCGCTGGTGGAGGTGAAGGATGAAAAGAATGTACACACGTGCTGCCGATAACACCTTGCTCGCTGGTGGGCTTTCGTCATGGCTATTTGGCCTGATTAACTATTTTTCACCTAACGAGTGGATGGTTGTCGGCATCATTGTTGGCATTTTTTGCACTCTGGCCGGCCTTATTTCGGGGATTTATTTCCGCTGCCGTCGTGAGCGCTTATTGCGTGAGTGGATTCAAAGCCGTCAGGTTATGGCTGCTGCGCCGTTGGATGAGGAGCTAGACATGCTGGAGCGGGATTGATGGGGACTAAAACAAAACTCAGCGCTGCAGTTCTGGCATTAGTTCTCGGTGGAGCCACAGCAGATAAAATCCTTGATCAGTTTCTGGATGAGAAAGAGGGCGTTCGGACTATTGCTTACCAAGATGGAGGACAAAGGATCTGGACGATATGCCGAGGCTTAACGCGCATTGAAGGAAAGCCAGTTACTCGAGGAATGAAACTTTCATACAGCGAATGTAAACGCTACGACGCGATAGAACGTGATAAAGCCATTGCATGGGTTAAGCGTAATGTAACGGTGCCACTATCCGAGCCAGCTATTGCTGGTATCGCTTCATTTTGTCCTTACAACATCGGCCCAGCCAAATGCTTTCCCTCAACGTTCTATAAGAAGTTGAATGCCGGTGATCGTATTGGTGCTTGTGCCGAGATAAAGTGCTGGATATTCGACGGCGGCAAAGATTGCCGTGTTAAAGCAAATAATTGCGCGGGGCAGCCGGTACGAAGAGATCAAGAATCGGAGCTTACTTGCTGGGATATTGATAAATGAATACCAATTTCAGTTGGCGAATGATGGCAATAGGTGTGTTACTGGTCGCGTTGGTTGTCGTAGGGAGAATAGCTAACCATTACCGCGATAAATATCAACAAGCAGATAAAGACCTCGCTACGGCGGAACAACTCGCCAATGAACGCCAATCCACTATTAATGAAATAGCTCACCGCCAACAGCTAAGTGCGGCCTTAGATACGAAGTATACAAAGGAGCTAAACGATGCCAAATCAAAAATTGATGATCTTCGTGCTGATGTTGCCGCTGGTCGTCGTCGGTTGCAGCTCCACGCGCGATGTGTGTCCAACCCCAAGGCAGCAACCACCAGCGTGGATAATGACGCCACCGCCAGATTGGCAGACACCGCTGAGCGGGATTATTTCACCCTCACCGAACGATTAACAAGGATGGAGAAGCAGTTGAGAGGGGCCCAGGAGTGGATTGTTGAACAATGCAGGTAAAAAACGCTATACACGCGAAATACGTAGGCATGCAGACGGCGAATACAAACAAGAACACGCTTTATACATGCTTGTTTTATTCCTCAGCAGATGGTCACTGTCAATAAAAAAGCCTCAGTAGTGGAAGCTACCGAGGCTTTGGTTACACAGTTGTTTATATCTTCACTACTAGAGGTTTCCTGTTCTCGATAGTCATCATCCATTCATATGACGAATGATGCTACCTCTAAGTCGTTTCGAATGATTAATAATCGAAACAGTTAAATAATAAATACGATGAAGCAAGGTGATTCAGCAATAGGCATTACAGCAGGTATTCAATGAGTGCCTGCCATAATGCCTACTTGAGTTAAACCTTATGAATAATACTTTTATTTGCGTAGCGAGCGGCCCATCGTTAACTGAGAGTGATTGCTTGCTGGCTCAGCGTTCTGGCTTGCCAATTATCGCGGTTAATTCAAGCTGGGTAGCCGTACCTAACTGTCAGCATATTTATGCTGCCGATTTCTGCTGGTGGGAAAAATATCACAGCGATATTCCATCTGGGGCACGGTGCTGGACCAGCAGTATTTCGGCCACACTCTGTTATGGATTAAATCATTTTCCTCACCCTGATAACGAATCGTTCAACTCTGGATTGCGGGCTATTCAGCTAGCAATCAGGCAGGGTGCCCGTCGAGTTCTACTGCTTGGTTATGACTGTTGCATCGATGCTGGCTCACACTGGCATGGAGATCACCCTGTAGGGCTTAAAAATCCGAATATCGCAAGCGTTGCGCGCTGGCATGCGGAATATTCTCGTTTGGGCGCCAAAATCAGTGACATTGAAATACTGAACTGCTCACGCCGTTCGGCGTTGGCGTGCTTCCCGCTTTCGACTATTGAGACTGTATTACATGCCTGAAAAGCTTTATTTCGAAGGAATGCAAGGAATTGGTGACAATATCAATCAACGTGCCTTTATCAAAGCGCTGGTCGCTAAAGGGCATGAGGTTTGGCTAAAAACACCACTGCCCGAGATTTATGCCGGTATTCCTAATCTTCATTTTGTTCGTTCCGGCACTACGTTACGTACCCAGAAAAAGAATGAAGAGCGAACGGCTGCAAAGTTTGAGCCCATGCCGCATGGCATTCCTCGCCAACGTATCTTCTACGGCAACAGCCATTTACGCGAAGGTAGTGTTTTTGATGCGATGGAAAAACAGTTTGGCATTGCGCCGGCTGAAATGGATCTGCCGCATTACGATCTGCCTTTTATTGGTATTCCCGAAGGCAAGCCTGTAGCGCTGATACGTCCGACCATTGAACGCACCGAATGGCATAACGCCAGCCGTGGGCCACTAAATGAGTATGTTGATGTGGTGGCGCGTATGCTGGCGCAGAAAGGCTGGCATGTTATCAGCATTGCTGATACTGAGCCGGGTCTTGAATGGATCCCCGATGTTGAACCTCTGGCCCATCAGAAGTTCCACCGAGGCGAACTGACTATTCCCGCGATGCTGGCGCTGGTGGAGCGGGCTGATCTGGTCGTCACTGGAGCCTGTGTAATTATGCATGCTGCGATCGCCTACCAACGGCCGATGATTTGCCTGCAGGGCGGGAATGGCGGCAACAACCATCATTCTAAGGTAACGGACTCGCGCTGCTGTGATCTAAGTAATTCGCTGTTTATTTATCCTGATGATTACTGTTGCTGTCAGGAAATGAAGCATAGCTGTAACAAGACTATCAGCAACCTTGGCCCTCGGGTATCACCGTTTATCGATCAAGTTTGTGTCCGCATAAAAGCAGAGGCCGTATGAACGTATTTACCCGAGAATTGAAGTCAGGGCTAGTGTGGCTGCCTGAGATTGGCATGGGACGATTTCCGGTACCGAAAGATCGCCCTTATGATGATAGTTATTTTTCTCGATATCAGAAAATGGCTGATACCCCTATGGGGCATGCATTGACCAAAGCCAGAATAGAGTTAGTTGGGCGACATTATACCGGACCTGTTCTAGATGTTGGGATCGGTGCAGGTCAGTTTGTTGAAGCACGAGCAGAGACCAAGGGATATGACGTTAATCCTGCGGGAGTACATTGGCTGGTAGCTCATGGATACTGGAAGCAATTGTATGATTCCTGTCACCCAGCGTTGACGTTCTGGGACAGTCTAGAGCATATCGATCACCCAGAACTAGCGATTAGCCAAGCTGAACAATGGGTATTCGTATCAGTTCCGATCTTTGATAGCGCCGATCACATACTGCTGTCCCGCCATTATCGTAAAGACGAGCATATATGGTACTGGACTCACGATGGCCTGATTCGTTGGTTTGCTCAGCATGGCTTTCGTTGCATTGAGCATAACAGTGTTGAGTGTGAACTGGGTCGTGAAGGCATTGGGAGCTATGCATTCCGTCGTAGCTAAAGGGGGAACGAATGGCAGACCTGCGCGATCTATCGCGCCAGTTGGAGGCGATAAAGAAGCAAATTCCGTTCGCTATGGCGCGAGCTATGACAAGTACAGTTCATCAAATCCGTGACGCAGAGAAGCTTGCGCTGCAGCGGCGACTGGATAATCCAACCCCTTTTACCGTTAATTCTGTTCGCGCAGCTGCTGCGACAAAAAATAATCTGGTTGCCCGCGTCTTTGTTATGGATACGGCAGCGGCTTATCTCGACCCATTTGAAGTGGGTGGTTCTCACAAGCTGAATGGACAAGCGCTGCTAAATCCTAAAAACATAAAATTAAATAAGTTTGGCAACCTTTCACGCAATAAGCTGGCTCAGTTGAAGGCAAAACCGAATGTGTTCATCGGGGATATTGATGGCGTAAATGCCGTATGGCAGCGCAGAAAACCGCTTAAAGGCAGGAAGGGCAAGAAACGACAGAAGCGGTCACCTAACGGTACTCACCGCCCACGCGCTAAGCAGAGAGCGCCAAAGCTGCTTATTCGGTTTGGTGATGCTTTGCCGGTTCAGCCCGTACTAGGGTACATGGCGCGTGCAAATACTATGGCTAAGGCGCTGCTCCCTCAGGAAATTCAGAAAGCGCTGGCTGAGGCCATGCGCACAGCTAAGTGAGTAAAAAGATGAAAATCACCTTTGTTGATACTAATCCGCATGTAGTGAATGCTCTGGTTTCTGCATTTGCCAATGTTTCAGATATTACGATTATCCAAGGAGATATAACTAACGTCAGTGGTGACGCGCTTGTATCTCCAGCAAACTGTTATGGCTGGATGGATGGTGGGATAGACAGCGTATACCTTTACATGTTTGGTTATCAGTTGCAGGTGAGGGTTCAAGCGGCAATAGCCGCTACATTTAACGGTTATTTGCCTATCGGCTCTGCTTTATCTGTTCATACCATGGGGTTTGGGCCTCAGTTTCCTAAATATCTAATTGTTGCACCAACAATGGAAACGCCAATGTTTGTTGGTGATACCCGTAATGCATATCTGGCATTCAAAGCGGCGCTCAGTGAGGCCATTAGGCTAAAGCTTGGTCATCTAGTTTGCCCTGGTCTTTGTTCGCTTACTGGAGGCATGAAGCCTGATGAGATGGCTAACCAAATGCGAATGGCTTTTGATGAGTTTCAATTGCAGGTGCGGAACCCACATCATCATTCTCTTTCTCCATCATCTTAGAACCCCACTACGCTGGATGTATCCATAGATTTTTTTGGGTCCTTCCTAGTACTTTTGTAAAGCACGGGCATTGCGCGCCGTGCTGTTTTACCAGCTATAAATTTTTCATTTTGTGTCCCATGTCCCACGTGCATATTTATGCACTACGCCGCACCAAGCCTTATAGCTTGCGGATTTGCTGGTTTTTAGCGTGGGACATTGGCATGGGACATTCACGTGGGACACAAAAAAATGTCCCATCGGTATGTCCCACGACTTTATCAAGGGGAATGTCCCATGACAGCGATGACGCAAATTGAATATGCCAAGCATGCCGGCGTTGATCGAAAGACGATCGGCCGCTGGCTAAAAGCGGGGAAATATATCGTTCTTGATGATGCAGGACTGATTGATGTTGAAGCCAGTGATTCTGCTCGAGCAACGCTGCGTGACAGTACCGACCCTCGGACAAAAAACGCGACCAGAAAAAAAAACGCGCGGGCTAACGCCGATGTAGGACTTAAAGAAGATTCGACAACGGATGAAGCCGTGAAGCAAATCATGCTGGCGAACGGGGCTGAAATGACCCGGGAAGAAGCCAGCAGGGTTAAAGAGAACTACTTAGCTTTATTAACGAAGTTGGAGTTTGAGAAAGAGGATGGCCAGCTGGTCGAACTTTCTGTTGCTGAAAGCGTGTTGTTTTCCGCATTTCGCCAACAGCGCGACGCTTGGATGAACTGGCCAGCAAGGGTGGCACCTTTGATGGCGGCTGACTTGGACGTCCCCGCTGACAGAATGACCGAGGTGTTAATAGAACATGTCCATAAACACATCTCCGGACTTGGTGAGCCTGAATTTAACACAGACGAAACGTGAGCGATTGCTACTTAGTATTAGGAAGGGTTGGACTCCACCACCTCGAATTAGCGTTCCTGACTGGGCGGATAAATTCCGTAAGTTAGCGAAAGAGGCCGGCAGTACCTCAGGGGACTGGGATACAAGTACCGTAGAGATAGCCCGGGGGCCGATGTTGGCCGCCACAGAATCGGGTGTTCACATCATCACTGTTCAGTGTTGTACCCAGTTGATGAAAACGGCGCTGCTTGAAAATCTGTTCGGTTATTTTGCGCACCTCGATCCCTGCCCAATGTTGCTGCTGCAGCCAAAAGAGGACGCAGCAGAGCAGTTTTCGAAAGAACGTATTACCCCGTTAGTAAGAGTGACACCGGTGCTACGTGCTTTGGTGGGCGGTAATAAACAGAAAAACTCAAAGGAAACGCTGCTTTATAAATCATTCACCGGTGGCTTTCTGGCGCTAGCTGGTGCTGGTAGTCCCGATAACTTGGCTCGCCGCCCGATCCGCGTTTTATTAGCCGATGAGGTTGATAAATATCCGATAACCCGAGAAGGCGATCCCATCACGCTGGCTGAAGAGCGTACAGCAACATTCGGATTGAACTGGCTTTCAGTCCGAGCTTGTTCGCCAACGGTCGAAGATGAAAGTCGTATTGCGGCAAGCTATGAAGACTCGGATCAGCGCCGTGCCTCGATAGCTTGCCCGCACTGTGGCCACCGTCAGTTTCCCGATTTTTTCAAACATATTCACTGGCCATCGGAAGGTGATAAACACCAAACAAAATTAGCAATGATCCACTGCGAAAATTGTGGGGCTGGATGGTCAGAAGGCGAGCGCTTGCGGTCTCTGGCAACAATTCAATGGCATCAAACAAAGCCCTTTGATTGCTGCGGCACGCGGCACATACCGTTAAATATGTATGAGCAGGCATGGCATACCGACGATGCTACGGCGGTTAGCCGCGTTTGGAAATGGTCTGAATCGGATCGGCATGCTGTTCACCGTGCTGTGTGTCCGGATTGTGGGAAATTGGGTGTTGATAATATTCACGCGGGTTTTCAAGCGTCGAAGTTATTCAGCCCGTGGCAGAAAGATAAACCTTCCGATATTGCTGAAAAATATCTGAAGGCGAAAGGTGACCCCGATAAAGAGCTGGCATGGTGGAATACCCAGATGGGATTACCGCACAGGCCAAATTATGGCAAGCGTCTCCCCGTGGATGTTCTACTGGCTCGCCGCGAAGTATTCGATGCTGAAGTACCCGAGGGTGTTGCTGTACTCACTGCCGGAATTGATACACAAAATGACCGACTTGAAGTCGAGGTGGTCGGATGGGGGAAAGACGAGGAAAGCTGGTCTGTGGCTTTTGATGTGATAGAAGGCGATCTCGAGACAGCGGAACCGTGGCTAAGACTCGATGCTTACTTAAAGCAGATATGGCGGCGTGCCGACGGTAGGGGCTTTACCATTATGGCGGCCTGCCATGACTCCGGCGGTAATCATACGCAAAAAGTATACGAGTTTTCACAAGAACGACTGGCTCGCAGAATTTGGGCTATCAAGGGCGAATCAGCCACTGGCGGTAAGCGCTCTCCTATATGGCCTAATAAGCGTCCAACATCGAAAACCCGGTCAAAGTTCAGACCGATAATTCTCGGGGTTAACTCTGCAAAAGATTCCATCCGTTCACGTTTACACATTGAACAGCCCGGCCCTGGTTACATGCATTTTTCAACGGATCGAGATATGGGGTATTTCGCGCAACTCACGGCTGAACGGCTAGTGATGAAAGAAGCTGCTGGTCAGCGTTATAGCGTGTGGGAATTGCCACCGGGTAAGGCTAACGAAGCGTTGGACTGCCGCGTCTATGCCTATGCGGCTTTATGCGGATTATTCCATTCTGGCTTGAAATTAAATGCTAAGGCGATTGCCCTCGAAAGTAACCCTGACTCCCTTTTACCGCCGGCTCCTGAACCTGAAGAAAAACAGGATCTGCGTTTGCCCGGCGTCATTATTACTGAACCAGACAAACCGCAGCGTAAACCTCTGCATAAACGTCTGGCTAATTAAAAAGGAATTCTATGTTTGATCCCAACACCAGTTTATTAGCTGGCATGAGCCGTGCTCAACTGCAAGCTGCCTTGGCCGCAGCCCAACAGGCTTATTTAGAACTGGGCATGGGGTCTAAGGGGGTTTCATTTTCATATGCACAGGGAGACGGAACCCGGTCAGTAACCTATCAACAAACCGATATTGGGCAGCTGATGGCGTTAATTCAGCTCCTTCAGGCACAGTTGGGTATCGTGAAACGTCCGCGTAGGACGTTAAGGTTTCGGTATTGATGAAAAAAGCTGAAGTAAGAATTCTCGGCCTTGATGGTCGTCCTTTACCTTCTCTGCCCCCTTCACGCCAGCGGGCATCAATGCTAAATGGTTCTGGTCGCGTGCCCTATGACGCAGCTGATTCCTATAGTGATGAAATGGCCAACTGGCAACCAGCGCTGTGGTCACCTGATAACGAAGTTAATATTTACCGCGATCGCATTGTTTCCCGTGTTCGCGATATGGCGCGTAATGATGGCTGGGCGTCTGGCAGTGTTACCCGCATTCTCGATAATGCCGTCGGGGCAAATTTCCGCCCGATCGCAAAGGTGGATTACCGAGCGTTAGCGTTGCAAACCGGCATTAAGGCTTTTGATGCTAAATGGGCTGATGAGTACGGGCGTTCTGTCGAAGCCGCTTGGCGTTCGTGGGCAAATGATCCTAACCGCTACTGTGATGTTGAGCGTAAAAAAACAGTATCTCAAATGCTGCGCTTGGCATTTCGGCACAAATTAGTCGATGGCGATGCGTTGGCCGTCATGCAGTACCGTTTGGATCGTTTGGGGTATGGACGTGCACGTTATGCAACAACGGTACAAATTGTTGATCCAGACCGCTTAAGCAATCCTCAACAAAATTTCGACATGCCGAAGGTTCGTGGTGGGGTTGAAATTGATGATGATGGTGTGCCGGTGGCCTATCACATCAGAAAGGCTCATATGGGCGACTGGTGGAGTGCCGAAAAAACCATGACGTGGGAACGTATACCGCGTGAAACATCATGGGGACGTGCGATTGTTGTTCATGATTTCGATGGCGACAGGGCATCACAACATCGCGGAACGAGCATTTTTACTCCCATTGTTCAGCGGCTGAAAATGCTGATCAAATATGATGAAGTTGAGCTGCAAGCGGCTATTCTGAATGCAGTTTTTGGGGCATATATCACGTCACCTTATGACCCTGGGCTTTTTGCTGATTCCCTACAAACTGATGATGTACTTGATTATCAGGACATGCGAACTAATTTCCACAATGATAATCGCCTATCACTGCAAAGTGGTGCTCGTATTCCCATTTTAGCCCCAGGGGAGGATATCAGCACGGTTAACGCTGCCCGGCCAATGAGTAACTTCATTGCCTTCGAAAGTGCAGCGCTGCGCAATGTAGCCGCCGCGTTGGGAATTTCGACTCAGCAGCTGACTCAGGACTGGTCTGATGTTAACTACAGTTCTGCCCGTTCAGCCATGCTTGAAGCATGGAAGACGCTAACCCGCCGGCGTAATGATTTTGCTACTGGTTTTGCTCAGCCTATTTTTAGCAGCTTTGTTGAGGAACTTCATGATCTCAGTGAATTACCTCTTCCTGCTGGCGCGCCAGAATTTCTGGCCGCGAAAGCGGCGTATTGTCGTGCGCAATGGATGGGGCCAGGGCGCGGCTGGGTTGATCCGGTCGCAGAGAAAAAAGGCGCGATCCTTGGGATGGACGCAGGTATGTCAACGCTGGAAATGGAGGTTTCAGAAAACGTTGGCGAAGACTGGGAAGAGCTTCTCGATCAACGCGCCCGTGAAATTGAGGCGTTCAAAGAGCGTGGTATTCCCGTACCAACATGGGCACAGGCAGACATTCTGGCCCCTGAAACAATAAAAGATCCGGAGGCACAGTGAATTTACCGCACTTAGCGCAGCGCCTGTTTAACACCCCGCTGGCGCTGCATCCCCGAAAAGCTGAGGTGGTCATGGCGGCTTTGACCGATCGCTTTGGTTTAACGCGCATACAGTCCATGTCAGATTGGGATGATGACGATGATTCCTTCACCCGACAAGCCCGCGATACGGGCTATGACGTGGTTGAAGGTGTCGCAATTATTCCCATTCAGGGGACGTTAGTACAAAAGTTAGGCACATTGCGTCCTTACAGCGGCATGACTGGCTACGATGGGATCCGTGCGTGCTTCCTGCGAGCGATGAATGACAGTGAAGTCACTGCTATATGTTTGGATATAGATTCCCCTGGTGGCGAAGTAGCGGGCTGTTTCGATTTAGTCGATGAAATATATGCTTCGCGCGGAAGTAAACCCATCTGGGCAATTCTATCTGAAAGTGCTTACTCTGCTGCCTATGCACTGGCCAGCGCTGCTGACAAAATTATCGTTCCGCGTACTGGCGGCGTAGGTTCGGTAGGCGTCATTGTGATGCATGTTGACTGGTCGCAAAAAATTAAGAGCGAGGGTTTGCAGGTCACCATTATTACCTACGGCGATCGCAAGGCCGAATCCAATCCATATGAACCTTTAAGCGATGCAGCCCGCAAGGCTATTCAGTCCGATATTGATGAAATGGGCCGCCTTTTCGTCAGTACCGTTTCCCGCAATCGTGGGATAGCAGAAAAAACTATCCGGGATACCGAAGCCGCCTGCTTTTTAGGGGCTGATGGTGTGCAGTTGGGGTTAGCTGACAAGGTAGCCTCCCCGGATTCGGCATTTCGCGATTTATTACAATTAGTTGGAGAGTAACAATGTCAAAAAAAATCAGAGGGTTTGGGCATTTATTCGGTTTTTCGGCCAGCGCGTCTGAGGAGGATAAAGACGATCGCGAAGAAGGAACCGAAGAAAAGGACGATGATAAAAATCAAAAAAAGGGAAAAAAAGCGAAAGGTCGAAAAGCTGAAGATGAGAAAGACGATCCGGATGCTGATGATGACAGCGATGATCCAGACGCTGACGACGATTCTGATGATCCAGACGCTGACGACGATTCTGATGACCCAGATGCAGAAGAGGATGAAGACGACAAAGGCGCGGATGATGGCGACAACGAAGACGACGCTAAATCAGTTAAACAGGGGCGTCGTGCTGAGCGTAATCGTTGTGCTCGGATTTTTGGCAGCAAACATGCAGCCGGCAACCCTGCATTGGCCGCTTCGCTGGCATTTAATACCGGAATGAGTTCTAAGCAAGCTATCCGTGTTATGTCGTCTTCTGGTTTGTTGGCTACGGCTGCGACTAATCCACCGGGGCGTGTCTCACTTGATCAGCGCATGGCACAGGTAAAAAATCACCATCTGGGTGAGGATGAAAAGCCGGCTAACGCTTCCACACCGAAAGGCACGGCTAGCGTGATGTCTCAACTTTATAACCGTGCGAAGGGAGTGAAATAATGACTCAAGTAAATCAGTTCGGGCAAAACACATGGGGACCCACTTTCCGACAGGATACATTTATTCCTGATCAACTGATTGCAGGGCCGCTTCAGTTGGTCACCGAAACCGTCACTATTGCATCTGGTGCAAAGTATGTGCGCGGTACTGTGTTGGGTGTCGTTACTGACAGCGGCGAATATAAGTTATGTGTCAAAGATGCGACTGATGGTAGCCAAGAGCCGAGCGCAATTCTGGTCGATAATGTGGATACCTCAGCCAATAGCGTTAGTACCGGTGTCTATTTGATGGGTGAATTTAACATTACACGTATCACTGCAGATGAGTCATGGACCCCGGAACAGCTCCGTGTGGCAATGCGCCGTTACAGTCTCTTTCTGAAAGATGTAAGCACCGCTCCGATTTCGCCAGAAGCACTTTCTAGCTAGCGAATACTTTCCTCCTGAACCGCACGATGCACCCCCTTAATCAGGGAGGGTTTCGTGCGTCCTTAATTTGATGAATGAGGCCCCGTATGGCTGATAACAATATGAATATTTTTGACACAGCAACGCTTGTTGGTGTGGTTCCTAACTTGATGACCTCACAGAATTTCCTGCTAGATCGTCTATTCCCCAACGTTGTCACCAGTGACACCGAATCTGTTGCTATCGATGTTGATGTTGGTTTGCGTCGTATGGCCCCGCTCTGTTCACCATTAGTTGAAGGCAAGATGGTTGAAAGTCGTCGTTATCAGACAAACACCATCAAGCCAGCTTACATCAAAGATAAACGTGTTCCGGATCTGCGTAAGCCTATTCGCCGCCAAATCGGTGAGCGGATCGGTGGGGAATTTACCCCAGCGGAACGTGAAATGCTTAACCTGCAGTTTGAAATGGAAGACCAGATCGATAACTTGAACCGCCGTCAGGAATGGATGGCCGCAAGTGCGCTGAACACCGGCAAGGTGATTCTGGAAGGTGATGGTTATGAAACTACAGAGATCGACTTTGGGCGAGATAGTGAGCTGACTATCACATTGAGCGGTAGCGCGAAATGGCCAATGTCTGTTGCTGCGGGAATGACAAACACCCAGCCGTCCGATGATATTGAGGAATGGCAGACCCGAATTTTGCAGAAATCGGGTGCGGTGGCCACTGACCTCATTTTTACCAGCAAATCTTGGAAAGCGTTCCGTAAGGATACGTCTATCAAGGAAAACGCTATCAATATGCCGGCACTGAGTCCGTTCGGAAACCAAGTTAACGCCGGTGCGCAAATTCAGCTTGGGGCTGTATTTAAGGGCGTGTGGGGCAACTATAACCTGTGGCTGTACAACGACTGGTTCATTAACCCGTTAACCAATAAAGAAGAGCCGATGCTCCCTGATGGCGCGGTGCTTATGACCGGCCCCGCTTTGATGGGAACCCGTGCCTATGGCGTGATTCTGGATCCCGCGTTTAATTACGGGCCAATGGCCTACGCACCGAAGACGTGGCTTATCGAAGATCCGGCGCAGCGTATTTTGCTGATGCAGTCCTCTCCGATCGTTATTCCTAGCCGTGTGAATGCAACGCTAAGCGCTATGGTGGTGTGATATGGCTAAAAAAGACATGGTGGCCGGCAACGATAATCTGCCGGAAAATGCAAATTCTGATGTGTCACTGGCCGGCGCTGATATTGAAACGCATAGCGAGGGGACTAACACCGAAGCCCATGCCGAGGGTGATATAGATGCTAATGGTTTGGTGTCGGTTGTCGTTCTCAAGGGGCATACGCTTTACCACGATGGCGATAAATACCCGCCAACATCCCGCCTGAAAGTCTCACCTGAAGATGCAGACACCCTGCAAAGTCGCGGTGTAGTGGTGCCCTACAGCGAACTGCTTCAGCAGTTAGCAGGTTATGTCGGTTGATTGGGACAAACACCTTTTGCAGCCGCTGCAGGGGGTGTTTGGTGAGCCTGTTAACTGGCGGCCCCGGGATGGAAGCGGTAACTACGATATTTCCGGGATTTTTGACCGAGCATATACGCAGGATGTTGAACCGTTGAATGAGGATGATCCGACGGTTAATACCACCAATCCTGTTCTTGGTGTTAGAGATGTGGCTTTTCGTTCCCCACCCGTTCAGGGAGATCGACTTTTCCTTTACAGAGAGCAACGCTTATATGCTGTTTCTGACATTCAGCCTGATAGTCATGGCGGGATGAAACTCATCCTTAACAGGGTTAAACCATGAATGCATCGATTATCCGGGAGCTTGTCGTTGATGCGTTGGTAGGGAAGACCGACGCATTCGACCGGGTTTATTCGCCGCGTAACTGGCCTACGTCTGGGCCGGATTACCCGGTTTTACTTATACAAACCCCATTCGATGAAAAGCAGTCAATGGGCCGTAATGCTCCGCAATTTACCAGCGTAGCTACGGTGCGTATCAGCGGACGTGTAGAAGCTTTCGATGGTGAGATTGACGATGGTGCTGTTCGTGCTGAAGCTGCTTTAGAAGAACTGCGTGAGCAGGTTGAAAGGGCGGTTATCAACAGTTACGAACTGACTCGGCAAACTCAGCAATTTAAACACGTCCGGTCAGTGATCGATGTTAATGCTGCAGGTGAGGGGCATACCGGTCAGCTGACTTATGAAATTGATATCGAGTATTTCCAAGGCCCCGAGGATTTCTTCCCTATTACGGCCACCCCCATTAACGAAATGGCCATAACCGTCGCTATGCCGGATGGCACCACTGAGCCGGTAGTTGTTGCCGATTTAAAGGAGTAACCCCGTGAAAGTAAGACTCACACCCGGACGCGCGGTGCGCGATCCGGATCTAGGTGAGCTGTTACCTGAAAACAGCCCGGTTGAGGTTCCGGATAATGCCTTTTGGCGTCGTCGTCTGCGTGATAACGATGTGGTTCTGGTGCCAAAAACGCAGGGAGATAAAAAGTGACTATTCCGTTTGCTCAAGTTCCTGACAACCTACGGACGCCGCTGTTTTTCGTTGAGTTGGATAATTCCATGGCGAATACGGCGACGGCCACGCAGCGTACGCTGCTGATAGGTCAGATGCTGTCGGATTCTGAACAGAAACCCGGCGTACCGGTACTGGTTTCCTCTGCTGAAACCGTCGGTAATCTTTGTGGTCGTGGCTCTCAGTTGCATTTGATGATGACGGCTTATCTGAAAAATGATGTTGCCGGCAATATTTATATTTTGCCTCTGACCGATCCCGGCGAACCGGATTCCTCGTCAGGTCCCGCTGATATGATTGCGGCGACGGGCTCCATCGCGGTTACCGCTTCCAGCACCGCATCAGGGATTATTTCACTGTATGTTGGCGACACCAGAGTTAAAGTGGCGATTCGACCAACTCATACCCCAGAGGAAATAGCGGGTTATCTCGCTCAGGCTATCAATAAAAATTCGTCGCTTCCCGTGACAGCCGTTCAGTCTGCTGGATCCGGTGATATTACTATTACGGCGAAAAATGCAGGGGAAGTCGGGAATAGTATTAAGCTGCAGATGAATCTGCTGGGGACTCCGGGGGGGGAAGCTACGCCAGCAGGTTTAGGTATAACGCTTTCTAACCTGAGTGGTGGCGCAGGGGCGCCCAAACTTGATGATGCACTGGCTAACTTGGGCGATAAGTCCTTTGATTTCATCGTATGTCCTTACACTGATACTACCTCTCTGAATAGTCTAAAGGATTTCCTTTCTGATTCTGATGGTCGCTGGAACTGGTCACAGCAGCTTTATGGGCATGCTTTTACTTATCGGTCTGGGACCTATGGCGAGCTAACCGCATCAGGTGAGCTACGTAATAACCAACATGAATCGATACCGGGGATGTATAACTCACCTACGCCAGATTTTGTTTGGGCAGCAGCGATTGCCGGTGCGGTGGCGCCTAGTTTGCGAAACGCACCTATGCGTCCTCTTCAAACGTTGGCCGTCAATGGCGTTATGGCTCCCCCAGAATCAGACCGATTCACGCTGACTGAGCGTAATAATCTGCTGCACAGCGGTATTTCTACTCTGACCGTAGACGATGACGGTACGGTGCGTATTGAGAACCTAATCACGACGTACCAAACGAATAATTACGGTGCGGAAGATGACAGCTACTTGCAAATCGAAACACTGTTTCTTCTGATGTACAACAATCGCTACCTAAGAACACAGGTGACCTCGAAATTCTCCAGAATGGCACTGGTGAAAGACGGTACGCGCTTTGCGACAGGATCGGCAATCGTGACCCCTTCAACTATCAAGGCTGAGCTGATTGCGGACTATAAAACGCTGGAGTATGCGGGTTACGTCCAAGATTCAGAGGGGTTTGCCAAAGGGCTTATCGTCGAGCAGAACGGCAAAAATCCTAATCGGGTAGATGTGCTGTGGGATGGCGTCTTGCCAAATCAGCTACGTATTTTCGCTGTCCTTAACCAATTCCGTCTGCAGAGTTCTGCTTCAGCTTAATAAGGAGTCTATATGTCAGGCGATCTTCTGGCCGGTACCGCTTACGTTACTGTAGGCGGTCTGACAATTATGGTGGCAGGGAAATTCAAATACCGGCCATCGAAAGTAAAACGCACCACGTTAACGGGGATGGATGGCGTCCATGGGTACAAGGAAGAGTACGTGCCTGGGCAAATTGGCTGCGATGTTCGTGACAGTGGTGGAACGACAGTCTCAGACTTCAACGGACAGACGAATGTGAATATTGTCGCCCAGCTCGCTAACGGTAAAACCATTATCGGAAGCGGAATGTGGACTGTCGATACACAGGACGTTAACAGTGAAGATGCGACCTTCTCGGTAACATGGGAAGGGCGAGACGTAACGGAGAACTAAGATGGAACAGTTACTTGAGGATGACTTCACTATCGAGCTTGATAAGGCCATTTGCACGTTGAACGGCCGTGAGTCATGGGATCGTATTACGCTTCATGAGCCGAACTTCAACGAAGTTGAAGCGTTTTACAAAGAATCCCGAAGTTCAAGCGAATTTAATGCGATGGCCACGCTTATTGCATCGGTTTCTGGTGTGAATCTGATAGCGATAAAAGCGCTACCTATCCGCAAATTCCGCGATGCTCAGGCCTATTTGCTGGGTTTTTTGAACTACTTCCCGATCAAGGACGATGGGAAGACACCTTAGCAGAAGTCACGTTCTTCTGGGGATGGGGGCCGCATGATGCGGCCCTTCTTTCATGGAGCCGATTGCAATTCTGGTACAAGCAGGGTCTGCGCATCAACACACTGAGGTCACGTCATGGCGGATAACAATTTTGGGTTTGAGCTAAGGGCTGATGATCAAGCGTCGGCCGTCCTGCAACAGATAAGCGATAAGGTAAAGACGTTAGAGCCAGAACTGGCGAAAACCCGAGAGGGACTGTCATTAGGGGGGCAGGAGACCGAAGAGGGATTATCGGCTTTTGGTACGCAGTTTCAGAACATCAGTCGGCTGGCAAAAGATAACGTCCAGTTATTTGGTGACATGGTGCCGCCACTGAAAATAGTCTCTGGTCTGACCGGCGATTTTGCTGGAAAAGTCGCTAAGTTCGGGGCTATAGGTGCATTAACGTATGGTGCAGTGAAGGGGATCTCTGCTGTGGGTGGGGCAATGAGCGCCGCGGCGGAGGATGCCTATTCTCTTGACGTGGCCGCCAAGAACGCCGGAATGTCGGTGCGTGATTTTTCTCAATTGTCTGGTGCGGTTCGCTTGCTGGGGGCTGATAGCGAGTCTGCGCAATCCAGTGTAGAGGGGCTCTATAAAACATTCAACGATGCGCTACAGGGGAGAAACAGCAATGTGCTTGCTGTGATGGCGCAGCTTAACGCCCCCATTGCTCGTAATGCCGATGGCACGGCAGACGTACTTAAAACGATGGAAAACCTCGCGGCTATTTTCCCCAAATTAGCGCCTCAGAACCAGAAAACCGTCGCTGATTCACTGGGGTTGGATGCTAATGGCTTGCGACTATTGCGGGAGGGAAGCCGCCTTAAAGCGCTGCTAACAAAATCCGATCAGGTCGGTTTGACGGTTGACCCAGAAACTAACGCGGCGCTGGCTAGCCTGAATGGTCAGCTGGTGGAGTTATCAGCGTCTTGGGATGGTTTGAAAAACCGGACGAAGCAAAAGCTTGCTGGAACGCTGCTATCGGATGGGTCCGTTAAAGATGGTTTGGAGGGGATTGGCGATCTCATGACGAATGGAGACTTTGCCGGGCTTTCCCACGCACTTGGTTTTGTGAGTAGCGCAAACGCGGCGAAATTGCGAAAAATTCAGGGGAATAAAGCACTTTACAACAGCTTAAGTCGCCGGGAGCGTGGGGCGGTAGATACCGGGATTATGACGGATGCAGTAAAAAAGAGATATGACAGCTGGTATGGGGCGACTGATAGAGCTGAACAGTTGCAGAATGATCTCCTTGCTGTGACTCCTGCACCGCCTGTGCAGCCCGCCAGCGGTGATCGACCGCCTTCAGCTAACGTTAATCCCCAAGCTCGGTCAGTGCGAAATAATAACCCTTGGAATTTGCGATACGCCGGACAGCGTAATGCTATGCCTGCGAGTGGAAATTTTGCGGCTTTTCCAACGCCGGAAGACGGACTGATAGCAGCAGATAAGCAGCTACAGCTTTATGCCAGTGGAAAATCGAGAGCAGCCGGTGGTATCCCCCTAACGACGATACGCAGCATTATTAATACCGCGTCACCGAATAATGAAAACGACACGCCGCGAATGATCAGGGATGCCAGCCGTGAACTTCAAATTCCCCCGGATCAGCAGTTGAACCTTTCTGATAATCGTGAGCGCGCCAAGGTCCTTCATGCGCTGTTTGAACGTGAAGGGAATAATCCATGGAGTACGGCCCAGATTGAGCAGTTGATAACTCAGAGAGGTCAGCGGTCAGAGTCCCAAGAGACCCCCCAACCTCAGGCCCAATCTTTGTCAAAATCTGAACAACCGCCACAGCCTATGACACCACTGATAACACCACAGCAGTCAGCACAACCCGTGCAAACGCAAGAGCTTACAGAGACACTGGCAACGGCGCTAAAGGATAACGGGATCAAAGTTGAGTTGACGCTGATTAATGATAAGACCGGCGATAAAAAAATATTCACCGGTACGGGTAGCAAAATTGCTACAGCAATGACATTTCCATAATCAGGGGGCGTTATGACGATAGTTGGCTCAGCCCTTGCCCGCCTCACGCAGGGGGGCGGTGATAGCTGGGAATGGGGCGAGAATCTTCATCCTGCCTCGTTTCGGGGTGTACCTTTCGCGGTAACGGGAGGAGAAAGTCAGTTTGGACGCCGACAGGCCGTCCATGAATACCCAATGCGCGACCGCGTATGGGTAGAGGATTTAGGTCGAGGAACCCGCCGTATTACCCTTCAAGGTTTCATTGTTCAGGGGAGCCGAATATACAGCGCCAGCGATGTACTGACCCAGCGCGATTCTCTGATCGCGGCGTGTGAATCGAAAGGTTCTGGGACGCTCGTTCATCCTACTTTGGGGGAACTAACTGTCAGTATTCCCGACGGGGGGCTTAAGTTCCGTGAAGGGTTAGATCAGGGCCGTAGTTTTAGCTTCACGCTAACATGCCTAGAGGGAGGGCTAAAAACATTTGCTTTAACCACAGCGAGTCCTGCTGGTAGCGGCTTAGATCAAAGTTGGTTTTCTACGGTCACGACGGCGGCTGCTTCGGTCATTGCTGAGGTTAAAGGCGAAATTCTTTCTGTAAAGCACGCCGCAACAACGATTCAAAATACGCTTTCGTTTTGGTCTCACTTCGTGTCCAGCACGGCTGAAGAGGCTACGACGCTTTCCAGTTCGTTAAATTCTACTCTCGGGAATTTGCGTTTTGGCCGTGATTGCAATGGCACGGTCGGTGGCACTATATCGGGTCTGACGGGAAAGATTACTCCCGCAGTAGGGACGGTAAATTATAGTGCGCTGGTGGCGGAGAAAAATGCTCAGGTGGTCAGGGCGCGTAGCGAGACTGTCGCGGCAGTTGCGGCGCTTTCGGTCATGCGAGATATCAACAAGGTTCCAGATGCCGTTCAATCCTTGATGCTCACACTCACGGCGGCCGTACCTTCCGTTAAGGATCAGTTGTCGTTATTTGAATCGATGATGTCGGATGCTGCCTTTGACGGTACGTATTACAACGACATGACTAGCCAGCAAGTCTATGCCGCGCTGATGGCCTATCTGAAAATAATGAGTGCATCTATGTTCACTCGGGTAGCCGTGTCGGCCGCGATGACTGGCACGTTGGCCGCTCAGGATTTGTTTAAACGGGGGATCTCTGCACTGGATAGCGCCAGCCTGTTGGCCAGCGCACATGGTAATGATGACCTGTGGAACAGTCTTGAATCTCTCAGAGAGACATTCACTCAGAACATGCTTTCCCAAGGACTGGGGGCTGGCCGCGTTATCTGGTCATTTCCCTCGCCGTTGCCGGCATTGGTTATGGCCAATCGAATCTGGCAAAGCGCGGAAAAGGGGGATGCATTGGTGATCTCCGCTAGCCCTATACACCCTGCCTTTATGCCGCTGAGCGTGGAGATGAGCGATGACACAAACGGATGATGAACTGGTCCTTGAAACCGATGGCGTCGCTATTCAAGGATGGGACCGAATATCTGTGACGCGTAGTATTGAACGATTGCCGTCGTCGTTTAGCTTGAGCCTTCTTGATCTGTACCCAGGGAGCGATGGTAAGCGACGTGTGCGAGCGGGTGAAAGCTGTCGAGTCCTTCTGGGACAAGATGTCGTGATTACGGGCTATATCGATAGGTGGTCGCCGACTATTTCGCCCAGTCGCCATGAAATCAGAGCTATCGGCCGTAGTAAATGTCAGGATCTCGTCGACTGCAGCGCGGAGTGGCCATCAAACGTGATTAGCAATGCTGATGCGCTGGGAATTGCTCAACGGTTAGCGTCCCCTTATGGAATTTCAGTCACGACGGACGTTAGCGATATACGTTCCGTTCCTCAATTTACGCTGAATTGGGGGGAGTCGCCGCAAGAAATTATTGACAGAGTAACCCGCTGGGCGGGTCTGCTTTATTACGATCTTCCAGACGGAAACCTGTACCTGACGCGGGTAGGCGACAAGCGTGCTCCCAGTGGGGTAGAAGAGGGTACAAACGTTGAATACGCTTGGTATGAAGAGTCCATGGATGAGCGTTTTTCTGATTACACCGGTGTTTCAATGAACTTTACGCCGGTTGGCGAAGCTGGGGATGCGGGTTATGACGCTGTGACTTTGGCGGCAGCCCGTGACCCTGAGGCAGCATCGATGCGCTACCGTAAACGGATCATCATGGTCGAGAGTACCCTTGTTGCGCGAGATATGGCCACTGACTGTATTAACTGGGAAATGAACAGGCGGTATGGACGCTCCCGTATGCTCCGCGTGGTGACTGATAGCTGGCGTGATAGCACTGGGAAGTTATGGGAGCCAAATACGCTAATTCCTGTTCACCTGCCAACACTGGACGTCCAGCGACAGGAGCTACTCCTAGCAGAGGTGACATACACACGGGACGACGACGGTACGCATGCTGAAATGATGTTGTTACCGCCAGCGGCGTTCTCTATCCAGCCTTACGCTTTCTATTCGAATCTCATGGAGCTCACGTGAATGATGCACTGACACGGTTGTACCGGCGTATCACAATGCTGGTGGGCATAGGGCGGACCACGGGTGTTATGAACGATGATGGAACGACCCAAAAATTACAGTACAAAACGCCTTTCGACGTTAAGGGCAGTACATTGCGAATGACTGAATTTGGTTTCTCCTCTGGTCTCCCTGCAGGGAGCGACGTTCTCATTCTTAGTCTGGGTGGCGATCGCTCTAGTCAGGTCATTGTGGCGACCAATCATGGTTCTACGCGGTACGGAAATTTAAACCCAGGTGAGACCGTTATCTACGACGCCCAAGGTAAATCCATTCTGCTGGGCAAAGAAAAGCTCACGGTGAAATGTGCCGGACAGGATATCGAAGTGCTGGAGGCTCAAAACGCAACGATTACTGCCAGCGTTAAGGTGCGTCTGGAGACGCCGATGGTAGAAAGTACCGGTGACATTGTGGACAACTGCGATACCAATAAAGTCAGCATGAAAGCGCTGCGCGATGCCTATAACGCCCATGGACATGATGTGAAAAACGTTCAGAGTGGCAATGATGCGCGTACCAGTGAAAAAACCAATAAGGGGGTTTGATGGCGGATATTAGAACAATCTGGTTCACCGACTCTGGTTTTGCTGGCTGGCAGGTGGGGGAGCATGATCTCGTTAGCGGTGATGATATTGAAACAGCCGTACTCAACAGCCTGTTCAGCGATCGCTTGGCTAATGAGGATGATATTACCGACGACGGCGATCGGCGCGGCTGGTGGGGGGATACTGGGGAAGATGTTCTACTGGGGTCTCGTTTATGGCTACTTAGCCGGAGTCCGCTCACCCGCGCGGTTGCGAGAAAGGCGGAAGTGTATGCTGAAGAATCAGTGGGCTGGCTAGTGACTGATGGCGTGCTTTCCGCAGTGAGTGCCTCCAGCCGTATCCTCTGGCCTGACAGACTCTATTTGACCGTTTCTCTGATCCGCCCTGTGGGCAGTAAGCAGGAATATAAATTCGAATGGCTGTGGGGGGAGAATAATGCCATATCAACGTCCTACGCTCAGTGAATTACGTAACCGTAACCGGCAGTTTATAACCTCGGAGCTAGAGAACACCGGTGAGTTGCTGAGATTTTCAAATTTACGGATCATGGCTGATATGGATGCCGGCATGAGCCATTTACACTTTGCTTACCTCGACTGGATAGCGCGACAAAGTAACCCATTTACCGCCGAAGATGAGTGGCTGGCGGCTTGGGGAGCGTTGAAAGGCGTGTACAGGAAGGATGCAACGGCAGCGACAGGGCCGAAGGTTTCATTTAAGAAAGGGAATGTTGGGGCGATTGTGCCAGCAGGCGCACTGCTGAATCGCAACAACGGCGTGCAGTATAGCCTTGATCATGCCGTGACGATTGGCATCGATAATATGGGTAACGGTAGCGTTACTGCTGTCTTACCTGATTCAGATAGCAGCCTGACCGCCGCCGATGGCAACGCGCCGGCGGGCACGGCGCTGACGCTGGATAGTGCGATCGAAGGTGTAGAGAGTACCGCTGTTGCCCTAGAGGCAATAACTGGCGGTGCGAACCTAGAAGAGCCAGAAACTTTTCGAAAACGCGTGTTGCAGGCGTATCAGGCCGATGCCGAAGGGGGGAGTGAGGATGACTATAAGCGCTGGGCGCTCGAGGTCTCTGGCGTCACCCGCGCATGGGTTGCACCACGTCTGTTGGGGGCCGGTAGTATTGGCCTCTATTTTATGTGCGATGGTGACGATCGAACTAACCACGGGTTTCCTGTCGGAACAGACGGCGTTGCGACAAAAGAACAATACCCCTACGGGAAAGCGACGGGCGATCAGCTGCGAGTGGCAAATTATATTTTTCCACTCAGACCCGCAACGACAGCCGTTTGGGCCTGTTCCCCCCTTAAACACACCATAGATTTTGATATTGGCGGCATACCTGATGCCGGCGCTGATGTTGTCGCTGCCATTGAAAGTGCTATTGATGAGGTATTTTTTGATAATGGCGTACCGGGTGGAAAAATATTTTTATCGGATCTCTCTCTGGCCATCGGGGGTATCGATGGCACCCGCGGTTTTGTCCTGAACCAGCCGACGGGCACATTCATTCAGCTTAATGCCGGTGCGCTCCCGCTACGTGGCCAGATTAATTTCTCCAGAGGCTCATCATGAGTCGCTTCAGCCAACAAGAATACGCATCAGCCTTGGGAAAACTGCTACCACAGGGGAAAGCTTGGGCGCATGGGGGCGACACGGTACGGGGACAGGTGCTGCTGGGGTTGGGGAACGCCTTTGCGGCCAGTGATACGGCGGCACTATCGCTGCTGCGTAATGCCTTTCCGGCGACGGCCGGATCGCTGCTGACTGATTGGGAACAGGCGTTAGGGCTTCCGGACAATTGTTCCATCGGGGAAATGACGACAATCGCGCTTCGACGCGCGGCCGTGGTGACAAAACTAACCAGCAATGGAAGCCTATCCATTACATCACTTATCAACGCACTAGCGCGTTCCGGTTACACCATAACCGTCACAGAGTACAGGCGGGCACGCTGTGGGTTATCTGCGTGTGGTAATGCGTTAAATGGCGATGACTGGCCACTCGTATTACAGGTGAACGTACCGGAAACGACAATATTCAGGGCAAAGTGTGGCCAGGCTCGTTGCGGGGATCCTCTGCGTACTTGGGGGAATAAAACCTTGGAGTGCATTTTAAAACGGCTGGTGGCACCGGATATTATTTTGCGGATTAATTATATCCCTGAGTCTTTCTGATTAATTAATTTCTAACCCTTTCTTTTTATGAATAATCATTTAACCGTGAGGATGACTCATGCTCAAAATTGGTGATCTCACCGATAGCGCCGATAATAACGGTGAATTTACAGACGGCAATGTAGCCGGAAATGTCTTACCCACGGAGTTAATGGGGGGATGGTTTACGACGGTTCAACGTGAATTAATCGCCGTCCTGACAGCAGCTGACATGCTGCCTGATAAGACGAACGATGCTCAGGTTATTACTGCCATCAAAAAAATGATCCAGAAATCAGCTGACGATAACTCTGGAGTACCTGTAGGCACTCCCATTCCGTGGCCCTCTGACACGGTTCCAGAGGGATATGCTCTGATGCAGGGGCAGACTTTTGATAAAACGAAATATCTTAAGTTAGCCATAGCCTATCCATCGGGCACCCTACCAGATATGCGAGGTTGGACAGTTAAAGGGAAACCTGCCAGCGGACGTGCTGTGTTGTCGCAAGAACAGGATGGTATTAAATCCCACACGCACGCAGCAACAGCAGCCGCAACAGATTTAGGGACAAAAACGACCACATCTTTTGATTACGGTAATAAGACGGCAGCGTCGACCGATTTGGGGACAAAAACAAGCTCGTCTTTTGATTATGGGACAAAGACGACGTCAACCAGTGGGAATCACACCCACGACTACATAGATACACGAACTAGTGGTGACTCAAACGGCGTTAAAGTCGCAGGCTCAACTGGGGGTGCAGCAACCAATAAGTCGATCAGTAGCACTACAGTTGCAGCAGGTAACCATACCCACACAGTCGGGATTGGTGCCCATACTCATACGGTCGCTATCGGCTCTCACGCTCATGCTGTTGCAATTGGTGCGCACAACCATTCAGTAGTGATGGGGGCGCACGCGCATACCATTACCGTAACTGCAGCGGGTAATGCAGAGAATACAGTCAAGAACATCGCTTTTAACTATATTGTGAGGTTAGCATAATGACATTCGAAATGTCCGATCAGGCTCAGACTATTAAAATTTTCAACCTTCGCGCAGATACCAATGAGTTTATTGGTGCTGGTGATGCTTATATCCCGCCTCATACCGGATTACCAGCAAACTGCACCATTGTACTTCCTCCTGCTATTCCATCAGGGCATGTCGCAATATTTGATGATAAAGAACAAACATGGACTATAAAGGAAGATCACCGTGATGAAACGGTTTATAGCACGATGACTGGGGAGGCTATTTTTATTTCAGATATCGGTGAATTACCTGAAAATACCGTATCCATAGCGCCCTCTGGTCAGTATGAAAAATGGGACGGTCAAGCATGGGTGAAAGATGAAGAAGCTGAAAATAATGCAAAACAAGCTGAGGCTGCATTAAAACAACGCCAACTTATATCTGATGCGCGTGAGGTTATCGGAGAGTGGCAAACTGAACTGCTACTGGGCTCGATTACCGATGAGAACAAAGATAATTTGCAAAAGTGGCTTGATTACATTCAAGCAGTCAAGGATGTAGACTTAAGATTACCTGAATGGCCTGAGCAACCCGCTGAGTAATAATATATTCTAAAAACTACATAACCGAAGCAAAATTTACAGCCTCGGTTATGTATGAGCGTTTATATCTGTTATATAGCTTGAGGCGGAGTTTTACCCCTACTTAAGTATGAGCGTATTTTTCCTGTTAACTTTACCTCTATATATCTATGAGATAACCAAGCAAAAACTATCGCGGTGATGATCATGATAAAGAAGCCAAAGTATGTGCTGATGATTTCTGGATGTGTTTTTTTAAGATTCCAAAAAATGAGATAGGTAACTGGGTTGTGTATTAAGTAGAGAGAAAATGAAATATCACCTAACTTCACCAAAGGAGACATAATAAGCTTATGTCGCATAATTATGCTATTGGATAATGCGAAAGTCAAAATTAGAAGGAAATAGGATAATGATGATATTAGGTCATGTGTCTTTAACGTTCTGGTAAATAATCCATAAGCAATTAATAACGTAACAAGTAATGGAAGGCAAAAGCTATTAAGCGAAATTTTATCTCTGAGATACAAAAAAGTGTATCCAGCTAAAACACCGATTCCAAATTCAAAGATAATAGGGTTGGTGATAAATCTTAACATGATTGAACTATAATGATATCCTGCGACTGAAAGCGTAATATCCTCTTTTGAGAAAAAAGCGAGAACTATGGGAAGCAAAAACCATGAGCATAACGCGAGAAAACGTGGTTTTATTAGAAGGCAAACAGAAAACGCCAAGTAAAAGTAAAGTTCATAGTTGATTGTCCATCTTATATTATATATTCCACCCCCAGTTGTATAAAAGGGCGGATTATCAATAATGTATGGTCTAAATGTTAGAGCACTAATTAAATTCTCTACTTTTTCAGGATAGTGGAATATGCTCATGGCTCCACTACTTAAGAAAGCAAATAACAATAAAATATAATATGTTGGTAATATGCGGATGAATCTGTTTTTTAAGAAATTAAAACTTGTATGAACCCCATGACCTTGACCGTTTGTGACATAAATCATAATAAATCCGCTTATCACGAAAAACAAATCAACCCCAAATGCTCCCCAGCCAAAAAGCTTATCTGGTACAGCCATGCTGCTCCCAGTAGGAACCAAATAAAAACGATAGTGGAACATTACTACCGACAATGCCGCGAGACCACGTAGTATCTGGATTGATTTAATTTTATTTTTCATCATGCACCAAAAAATAATCTATTTTGTCATCAAAGCCCCTGCTGAGGCTTAATGTTTTCTTAGTCACGCACTTTATCAGCTACCATTCGGTATAGGAAGTTGGAACTACTTCTTTATACTAGATCCGTAGCAGGAGAAAAACGAGCTCGATGAAGTTAAAATGTAGGCCAAACGTATCGCGCCGAGCAATCGATCGCTCTGGCGCATATGCAAGTTTAGTAATGTGTTGCAGTCACTGCAATAAAAAGCTTATCTTGTCATTTATTATCGCGGTGGAATAGTGTCCACTCCTCAATTTTTTCCCCCGTAGGAAGGTGGCAGTATCCGACTGTTCCAGAATCAGTTTGTACCATTTCAAGGGTGCCACCAACTTGTTGGCAATACACGGATGCAGGATTAGCCATACCTATTGGCTTACTTTCATTCACTGGAGCTTTTGTATTTTGAGAACAGGCCGATACCAGTAAAGCGAGAGTCATAACGGTTAGATATTTCACACAAAACCTCATTTTTATGTAAATCCAAAAAATACGTCTGACGTATGCAAGATTACAACGCAATGGCGTTAATAAACGAAACAATTATAAGTGAAATGATTCTGATAGTAATTGTCATTTTTAGATTCAAACAACATATTAAACACCCCCAATAAAAAATGACAATTAAGAAATATTCGTATTTCTATCTATGCTTAAGGATTAGGTTTAGCCTATTGTATGTATTAGATTACTACTTAAAGAAACAGTTACATTCGTCCTTTTCTAATACTCTTACGCATGCAGAGAATGATCCAAGTGAATCATCTTGGTATAATTCCCACCCATAGTTAGAGCGCATCCAGAAAAGAGCCCAGCTATTTGTTTGAGGATAGAACGTAGCTTTGGCTATTGGCAATGTTTGGAACTCGATATGAAGGTCATAAAATGTTGGCTTAAGCAGGAAGATCAAGACGTCACGGTCACAAATTTTGAAAGTAATCTTTTCTGATGATTCTTTACTATCAGATGACTGATAACGAGAAAGCAACCTGTCCATTACTCTGTTTATTGAACCACGCTCAGAATCATTAAATGTCATACCACCCCCATATACTGATACTTAAGTAATACTAACCTATAAAGACCAACTGTTGATTATGGTTATTTATACAGTCTATAGGATATTGGCTAACAGTAACGACGGAAGGGCTATGCTATGACATTTTAGACGCAGATTGTACGGGGTAAATCTGAGATAGCAAATATGATTATTCCGTAAAATCTTATATTTTTATGTCCGAGTATCAAAATAAAAAAGGGGCATAAAAAGGGGCATATTTATCAAAAGGGGCACGAAAAAGGGCATTAACTATGTAGCTAGAGGTGGCTTACGGTAGATACGATGGTTTTGTAACGGGTTGTTTTATAATGAAAATACATGATATTCAGTGTGTTAACTTTTCTAGTCCAATACATTAAGGTTGTATTGCTCTTTCTTGCTTATGGTCTGATCTTCTGACATTGAATATGTATCCGGTGTTATGGGGCTCGCAGGGGAAAACGCCCTACAGGCAATAGTCGTTTCATGCGTAAGCGGGTCATCTGGCATTTTACCAGCTCATGGCACATAGCCGGAGGGATCCCGCGTTGCTGCGTGGCGTGTATGGTACGGATTACGGCGACGAATTCCAGTGGGTTTTACAGCTTTATTCCATAAGCACCGATAGCAGAAAGCGGATAGTATGACTTCTGCCTATAGATCGTGGCTCTGGGCATAACATTTCTCAACATCATAGAACTGCTTGTTCGTGGTGTATCCGAATTCTATTTTCGTTCCCAAAATGGCACGTCAAGAATCCCTAACGTTTTGGTTTCATGCTCATCGAGCGAGACAAAACCCGCATGAATTCAACATAAAGTTGAAATAACAACTTTATGTTGATATTGTCGTATCAAGTGATACTCGCTAAACCTGTTATTTCTAGAGTCCTGAATCCGCATGAAAACGATGTTGAATGAACCCTGTCTTTCAGATACCACCGATCCTGCCATCATTACTGAACGCAGGCTGGTGCTGAAGGTGTTGCGTAGCGCTTTGCAAATGCTTGGCTGCGTCGTTGGTCGCAATACTGAAGTGGTTCTCCACGATCTCACCCATCCGGAAAACTCGGTGATTGATATTGTTAACGGACACGTTTCTGGGCGCCGTATAGGGAGTTCTGTGCTATCGGGTCCACAAAACGATCGCGGCTTCAGTGCAGTGATGCAGGAGATAAAAAACGAGTCCTGCGGCGAACCTTCAGTGGTCGGGGGATATGAGACATTGACGCCGACGGGTAAAAAACTACGCAGTGCAACGGTCGTTTACCGGGATGCTCAGGGGCATCCGTTTGCCAGCCTGTGCGTGAATGCGGATATCAGCGGCATTGAAGCGGCACAAGCCTGTCTGGCGCAGTTATTGTCAAGCGGTATTCAGACGGCTGAACATCCGGTATCTGAGCCACCGGATATGGAAATTCTGATGGCAGAAATCATTCAAGATGCAATGCAATGCACCGACGTTAAAAACAGCGTGATGAATAAAAAGGCCAAACTACAAGCCGTGCGCCAGATGCAGGAGCGGGGAATATTCATCGTAAAAGGTGGGGTTGAGAAAGCGGCAAAGGCACTCGGCGTTACGCGCTATACCATTTACAACTATCTTGAAGAAATTCGTCAAAGCCAAACTTGCGTCTAAGTATGACGATCCTTGGGGAAATATCATGCAAATTGAAATTTTTCAGGTTGATGCCTTTACCTCCCAAATTTTTGGCGGGAATCCAGCTGCGGTGTGCCCATTAGAACAATGGGTTGAGGATGAAGTGCTTCAGAAAATTGCGGCAGAAAACAATTTGTCAGAAACCGCATTCTTTGTGCAAAAGAGCGACATTATTGAACTGCGCTGGTTTACGCCACTTGTGGAAGTCGATCTCTGTGGGCATGCGACGCTGGCGACGGCGTGGGTATTGTTTAATCAACATAGTGCGACACAGGATACGTTGAGATTCGCTACGCGCAGCGGCGTGCTGAGTGTTTCTCGTGACGGTGAGTTTTTGGCGATGGATTTTCCCGCAAAAAAACCGGAGCTCATTGATGTTCCTGAAGGTTTAGCGCAGGCGCTGAGCCTAAATACGCCTATTCGCCAAGTCTACAAGGCCGATGACTATATCGTGTTGGTGGATTCGCCAGAAATAGTGGAAGCTCTACGACCAGACTTTTCGCTGCTTGCGCAATATCAAGTGCGAGGCGTGGTGGTAACCGCTGCGGGGCACGATTGTGATTTCGTTTCACGCTGGTTTGGTCCAAACGTCGGTGTTAATGAAGATCCTGTTACGGGGTCGGCTCATACTTGCTTAGCGCCGATTTGGGCTGAAAAACTTCGGCGTGACGATCTAAGCGCTCAACAGGGCGGCTGCAGAAAAGGGCAGTTAGGTTGTCGGCTTTATACGAATGCAGAGGGGGAAGATCGCGTGATTATTCGCGGTCAAGCGGTGCTGTATCTTCATGGGATTATTTCTGTTTAGTTTTTCACTTTTGAGGGGCATTGTATGTCTTCTAACCTACAGCGTTTTGCCAGTGATTTGCCGTTTCCATTTGCCAAAGCGGTACGTGCAGGCGACTTCTTGTTTCTGTCGGGGCAGGTTTCAATGTCTCCAGACGGCAAGCCGCTTTATGGCAGCGTAACGGATCAGTCAGAAAATATTATGCAGAGTATTGCCAAAACTCTTAAAGAGTGCGGCTCTGATATGGACTCTATTGTAAAAGTAACCGTTTGGTTATCCGATATGAAACACTTTGCAGAATTTAATCAGGTATATGCTACTTATTTTAAACATGGTTATCCTGCTCGTTCAGCAATAAGCTGTGAACTGGTGATGGGTTTAGATGTGGAAGTGGAAGTACAGGCGATGATTAAAAAATAAATATATTACACAAGTTATGTGAGATTAAAGTAAAAAAGCATGGTTCAGGACATGCTTTTTTGTCGTGGTTAATTAAATGTGGCTATTTATAAACTGAGAATTTTTTAGTGATAGGTTTCAGTTTTTCTGTGTTACCAAATAAGGCAATGGCAATAAAATCAAGATTATCTATTTCCGTGTTTAACGTATCAGCGATCTGTTGCTCTGCAGAGTGAGATAACATCGTGTTCGTAAAGAAGTTATATGTTATTTCTGCATCTTTGGCTTTTTGTACCGCGCTAGCGAGTTGGCTACTGTTCTTCGCTTGTAAAACCACGACAGGGTAATGACTCATATTGGCTTGTAATCCCGAACTGGCATTTGGATATGCATCAAATAGCATTTCTTTAGCACAATCGGTAATTCCAGCGCTAAGATGACTGGCCGCATTCATTAATGTGCTAACTTCGTGATTGCGATTAAGGATGATATAAAGCTTCATCTCATTATCTTCGTACATTTTAAACTCTCGGCGTTGAATAATCTATTTAATATATATTATTGTAATTTTAAATTCAAATTATACATGAACGCGCAGGTGTTTATTTTTAAATGCGCTAAGCGCAGAGAGATACGGAAAAGTAAATGACTTTAGTTAATGAGCCATTAAGGAGAACAACAGTGATTGTCAGCTGATAGATAAAGAAAAACCGCAGTAACCTCTACTGCGGTTGGGAAGAAAAGGTGTAACACTAACCTTGATTAGAACTGATAAACCAGACCTACTGCAACAACGTCGTCGGTAGAAATACCGTTGTCTTTGTAGAAGCTGTCATCGTTGTCTAACAGGTTGATTTTATAATCAACATAGGTAGACATGTTTTTGTTGAAGTAATAGGTCGTACCGACAGAAACGTATTTAACCAGATCTTTGTCACCAATGCTGTTTGCAGATGTTTGAGCATTGGCACTATAGAGGTCTTTGCCTTTAGATTGTAGGTAAGAGACTTCTGGACGCAGACCGAAATCGAACTGATATTGCGCAGTTACTTCAAAGTTTTGTGTTTTATTCGCAATTTGATTGCTGTCGCCGTCACCGTATGGGGTCATGTTGTTGGTTTCAGCGTACATGGTGGCCAAATAGACGTTATTAGCATCATATTTCAGACCTACAGTCCATGCGTCAGCTTTGTCACCGCGAGCGGTGGACAGATTACTTTGCTGATCGGTACGATCTGATGATGCATAGCTAGCACCCGCACTAATGCCCATGCCGAAGTCATAAGTGGTCGATAAACCGTAGCCATCGCCATTCTGGTGCTGAACATCGCGTGAGTTGTTGCTCAGTTTTTCGTTGTCGTTATTCGTACCGTCGTTTTTACCTTGATACTGAACGGCTACGTTCAACCCATCAACCAGACCGAAGAAGCCATTGTTACGGTAGGTTGCAACACCGTTAGTGCGGCCTGTCATGAAGTTATCCGCCTGAGTATAAGAGTCGCCCCCGAACTCTGGCAGCATATCGGTCCAGCCTTCCACGTCGTACAGAACGCCGTAGTTACGACCGTAGTCGAATGAGCCGTAGTCACCAAATTTCAGGCCAGCAAAGCCCAGACGGGTAAAGTTACCGTCGCTGCCGTTGCCTTCGGTGTTATTCACCTGAACGTTATACTCCCACTGACCGTAACCGATCAGTTGGTCTGTAATCTGAGTTTCACCTTTGAAACCTACACGCACGTATGACTGGTCGCCATCTTTGCTTGAGTCGTCAGAGAAATAGTGCAGACCATCAACTTTGCCATACACATCCAGCTTGTTACCGTCTTTATTATAAACTTCTGCGGAGTGTGCTGCGCCGGCCGCTAACAGAGCTGGGATAACCATCGCCAATACTTTTCTTTTCATGATAAATTCCTAGTTATTTTTTGTGTGAATAAAAACACGTAATCCATAGGTTGTAATCAATCATTACAGCCATTAGATGCTAACGATTAAGTTCCATTTACCTGTAAATGTAATTTGTAATAAGTTTATTAAAAGTAAGATTAAAAATGACTGCGGTAATTTTTATTCGTTTCGTGAATATTTAAATTAAATTAATTAGTTTTTAACTTTTGATTAAGTTAGCAATGATTTATTTTTAATTACAAATCACTTATTTCTTTTTTTTGCATTTACAGTCACACTTTATTTTTAATTTTAGCAATAAAAAAGCAGACCGAAGTCTGCTTGTATTAATTATACTGATACGTATTTTATGCTGCATTCTCTGGGGTTATTGTTGGGCGCTGAACAGGGACATGTAGATACTGCATTATGCCGTCTGCGGCATGACGACCCTCAGCAATCGCTGTTACAACTAGGTCAGCGCCACGCACCGCATCACCACCTGCAAATATTTTTTTATTGCTGGTTTGATATGGAACTGTGGTTTCAACGCTGGCGACAATGCGTCCCCATTTGTCTAGTTTCACATTTTCAGACTCAAGCCACGGCATTTTGTGGGGGTTAAAGCCGAAAGCGATAACCACAGCATCGGCAGGCATCACAAACTCAGACCCAGGAACGGGTTTAGGGCGACGGCGACCGGCTGCGTCAGGTTCACCCATGACGGTTCTCAGCATCCGAATACCCGTGACTTTGCCTTCGTCATCAATTTCAATGCTCAGTGGCTGCACGTTAAATTCGAACTCGACGCCTTCCTCACGCGCATTTTTGACTTCTTTCTTGGAGCCTGGCATGTTGGCTTCATCGCGACGGTAAGCACAAGTTACCGTTTCAGCACCGTGGCGAATGGATGTCCGCACGCAGTCCATCGCGGTATCTCCGCCGCCAAGCACCACGACACGTTTGTTGGCCATGCTGATGTAAGGTTCGTCTGGGAGCTCGGGTAATCCCATGACCTGTTTAGTATTGGCAATCAAGAAAGGCAGGGCGTCATGAACGCCGTCTGCGTCTTCATTTTCCAAGCCCGCTTTCATAGATTGATAGGTACCCGTGCCAACAAACACGGCATCATACTCGTCTAATAGCTCGGTTAACGTAATATCGCGGCCAATTTCCGTGTTCAAGCGGAACTCAATACCCATGGCGCTAAAGATCTCACGGCGATGCGCGAGAATAGATTTATCCAGTTTGAAAGATGGAATACCAAAAGTGAGCAGGCCACCGATTTCAGGATGACGGTCGAAGACCACCGCCTTGATACCGTTACGGGCAAGAATATCGGCACACCCTAATCCAGCAGGGCCAGCACCGATAATGGCAACGCGTTTATCAACGGGCTTGACGTATGAAAGATCGGGCGTCCAGCCCATTTCAAATGCTTTGTCTGAAATGAAGCGTTCGATATTGCCCACCGTGACGGCGCCAAACTCGTTGCCTAACGTGCAAGAGCCTTCGCAAAGGCGATCTTGTGGACATACACGGCCGGTCACTTCTGGGAGACAGTTGGTTTGATGAGAAAGCTCTACGGCTTCCAAAATCCTGCCTTCTTTCACCAATTTTACCCAGTGCGGAATGCGGTTGTGCAAAGGACAGGTCCATTCGCAAACGCTGTGGCTGCCGCATGAGAGGCAGCGGCTTGCTTGACCACTGGCTTCTTCTTGAGTAAACGTCGGATAAATTTCTACGAATTGTGCCTTACGGATCGCAATCGGTTTTTTCACCGGATCGTGGCGCGCTGGCGTATTCAGCATCTGTGGAACTTTGCTGGTTTTACCTTTCGTTTTAGCGCTGGTGGCGGGCATGATAATGGGGGGCGCAGACTGAATCGTTTTACTGGCGCTACCGTCGAAGAGTAAACCTGAATCGTCATTCATCATGGCGCGCAGTTGGCGCTGATGACGAAGATTGTTGAGTACATGATCGTCAATCAGTTTTAGCGCATTGCTTGGGCAACTGGCGACGCAAGAGGGTTCATCTGCAACACCGGCACATAAATCACATTTATGTGCGTTAGCGAATACGCCATCGGGTTGGGTTTCGCTAGGCGCTGGGTGTGTAATCACTTCCATTGCGCCGAAAGGACATGCGACGACGCAGGTTTTACAGCCGATACATTTTTCCTGAATAACCTGAATGCTGTCATCACGTTTCTCAATGGCGTGATTGGGGCACACGTTAGCGCAAGGTGCATCTTCACAATGGCGGCATAATACGGCGGTGTGTTTATGCTCAATTTTGAGCACATGGATCCTTGGCTGGAATTGTGCGGGAGTCAGCACATGTTCACCATGGTTGTGAGCCATTACACAGGCAACTTCACAGGCACGGCAACCGATGCAGTTCTTAGCATCAGCAATAACAAATCGATTCATAACGACCTCACCCACATCCGGTTAATTATAAGTTTGTTCCGGTTATGCACATAGCATGCAAAGATTAGGGAAAATGACTTATTGAAGGCTAAGGAAATAGCCAATTGTGCAACGTATCACATTTATTCTGGCGTGACTGGTTAAAACATCAGCAGTGCCTTAGCTAAGATGCGCTGAGTCAATTTTTAATAGCGGTATATTTCTGATTGTTCTCCACGCAATATCAAAATGACACATACAACTTATCAAGGTTGTGACTATTGATAATGTGAGCGTATATCTAGATGAACGCTTTTAGTGAAAATAGCTTATTGGTGAAACCGTTTATCGGAATAGTGCGGATCGGGGATGTATTCTTATTCGTTGGCGCCAATGTATTAATAAACCTGCATTAATAAAAAAGCGGCGCCAATGGAGGCACCGCTTTTAATATAACCGCCTAACTGAGCGTTATTCCGTATCGTCAGACAGAGGTTTTCCCGCCAACTGGCTTAAGAACTCAAAGCGTTTCTTCAGATCGGCAGTTGCATCGCGATACAGTTGTTGGGCAACTTCCGGCTCCTGCGTGTTCAAGCGGCGGAAACGCTGCTCTTTTAGCAAGGTATCGGCCAGATCAATCGATGGTGGCCGAGAGTCAAGCGCCAACGGCAGTTTACCTTCATCGCTGCGGCGCGGGTCAAAGCGATACAGTGGCCAGAACCCAGTCGCAGTGAGCTGCTTCATCTGTTCGTGGCTGTAGGCCAGATCATAGCCATGTTCCTCACATGGACTGTAAGCAATGATCAGGGAAGGGCCAGGATAGGCTTCGGCTTCCTGAATAGCCTTTACCGTTTGGTTTAGCTGAGCACCGAGAGAAATTTGCGCGACATACACATGACCATACATCATCATGCTAACGCCCAAATCTTTACGCGCTTTGCGCTTTCCATGCTCGCCAAATTTGGTCACCGCGCCTAATGGTGTTGCTTTGGACTGTTGACCGCCGGTATTGGAATAGCATTGTGTATCGAGCACCAGAACATTGATGTTTTCCGTCAGACTCAACACATGGTCGAGTCCACCAAAGCCGATGTCATAAGCCCAGCCATCGCCACCAATCAACCAAACCGATTTATCTACCAGATAGTCTGCATCCGTGATCAACTGACGAGCATCATCAGAGTCGATGTTTTGCAGTTCTACACGCAGTTTTTCAACCTGAATGCGGCGCTCTTCAATGGGGAGATCCGGTTGGCGTAATTCATTCAGCAGTTCCTGCGGCAACTGTTCTGCCAGACTATCGAGTAGGCGATTCACGCGCTGGCGATGCTGATCGATCGTCAAGCGGAAACCGAGGCCAAACTCAGCATTATCCTCAAACAGTGAGTTTGCCCAAGCAGGACCACGTCCGTCGGCGTTAGTGGTATACGGCGTGGTGGGCAAGTTACCGCCATAGATAGATGAACAGCCGGTGGCGTTGGCGATTAATAAACGGTCGCCATACAGTTGGGTGAGTAATTTGATGTACGGCGTTTCGCCACAGCCAGAGCATGCGCCAGAGTATTCAAACAGCGGTGAAATCAGCTGTGAGGTGCGAATATCGATTCGCTCGATTTTGCTGCGATCGATTTCCGGTAGGTCGAGGAAGAAATCAAAGTTTTCTTTTTCCTCGGCGAGATGGTCAAGTCGGGACTTCATATTGATCGCTTTTATCTCAGGATTTTGGCGATCTTTAGCTGGGCAGACTTCAACACAAAGGTTACAGCCGGTGCAATCCTCTGGGGCGACCTGCAGCACATATTTTTGCCCACGCATATCGCGTGCTTTGACATCCAATGAGTGTAATGAGTCCGGCGCATGTTCCATGGCTTCCGGCATCACGACTTTGGCGCGAATAGCCGAGTGCGGGCACGCGGCAACGCAGTGATTACACTGGGTACACAGTGGCGCTTCCCAGATAGGGATTTCTTCGGCGATATTGCGTTTTTCCCAACGCGTCGTGCCGGTTGGCCATGTGCCATCGGGTGGGAATGCGGAAACCGGTAAGGCATCACCAAGACCCGCCAGCATGGCGGCAGTAACCGTTTTAACGAAGTCTGGTGCGTCATCGGAAACGACCGGTGGGCGCAGGCTGCTAGTGTCATCAATGGGCTGTAGCGGAATTTCTGTTAGCGCTGCCCGCGATGCGGCAAGTGCCTGCCAGTTGCGTTCAACGATTTCATTCCCTTTGCTGCTGTAACTGCGGGTGATCGCATCCTGCAGCAATTTCAACGCATCATCACTTGGCAATACGCCCGTAAGATGGAAGAACGCCATCTGCATAACGGTATTGATGCGCGCGCCGAGTTTGCATTCACGGGCAATTTTTGCCGCGTTAATGATATACACCTGCGCCTGACGCTGATGAAGCAGTGCTTGGACATCGCGGGGTAGGTTGTGCCAGATTTCATCCGCGCTGTAAGGGGTATTGATAAGGAAGATGCCACCCGTTTTTAGGTGTTCAACCATTTGATATTTTTCAATAAACTGCCATTGATGACAGCCAATAAAATCGGCTTGGTTGATCAAGTAGGCTGAATTAATCGGGTTGTCGCTCACCCGCAGATGGGAAACCGTTAACCCACCGGCTTTCTTGGAGTCGTAAACAAAATAGCCCTGGGCAAACAGCGGGGTGCTATTACCGATAATCTTGATATTGTTCTTGGTCGCAGAAACGGTGCCGTCGCTGCCTAAACCATAGAACAGCGCTTCTAAGCGAGTACGTTGTGGCAACAGTTCGTCGCTGAGCGGCAAAGAGAGCCCAGTAACGTCATCGAATATCCCCACGGTAAAGCGTGGACGTGGATTTTCCAGCTTCAATTCATTGAAGACGGCCAACGCACAGTCGGGGCCAAACTCTTTCGATGAGAGGCCATAACGACCGCCAATAACGCGTGGCAGGGTGTTGCGTTCGCCACGACTAAATGACTCCGCTAGTGCAGTCATGACATCCAGATAAAGTGGTTCGGCTAATGCGCCTGGCTCTTTGGTACGATCCAGAACGGCAATCCGCATGGCGGAGTCCGGCAGCACCTTCAGTAACTGTTGTGCAGAGAAGGGGCGGAACAAACGCACCTTGAGCACACCGACTTTTTCATTACGGCTAAGAAGAGTGTCGACAACTTCTTCACAGGTGCCGATGGCGGAGCCCATCAGGATAACGACGCGCTCGGCTTCGGGATGACCATAATATTCGAAAGGCTGGTAGTGGCGGCCGGTAACGTCCCCAAACGCCTGCATGGCGTCGGCGACATGTTGATAGGTCGCGTCGTAGTAAGGGTTAGTCGCCTCACGGGATTGGAAATAGGTATCGGGATTCGCTGATGTACCGCGGATCACCGGATGGTCAGGCGTTAGCGCCCGGGCTCGGTGGGCATCAATCGCTGATTGGGGTAGCAGTGTTCTCAGCGTATCGTCAGACAGCGGGACAATTTTATTGATTTCATGCGAGGTTCGGAAACCATCAAAGAAATGAATAAAGGGTACGCGACTATTGAGCGTTGCCATGTGGGCAATAAGCGCAAAGTCCTGCGCTTCCTGCACGCTGTTGGCACACAGCATGGCACAGCCCGTTTGACGCACGGCCATGACGTCGGAGTGATCGCCAAAAATGGATAACGCATGGGTTGCCACAGTACGGGCAGCGACGTGCAGGACAAAAGGCGTAAGCTGCCCGGCCAATTTATACAGATTGGGGATCATCAGCAGGAGCCCCTGCGATGAGGTAAAAGAGGTCGCCAGCGCACCTGTTTGCAATGCGCCGTGAACGGTAGCTATCGCGCCACCTTCGGACTGCATTTCAACAACGCGTGGGATGTCTCCCCAGATATTTCGGCGTCCATCGCCTGACCAAGAGTCCGCTTGTTCCGCCATGGTAGAACTTGGCGTAATAGGATATATAGCGATAACTTCACTGGCTCGGAAAGCCACGGAAGCCACTGCGTTATTACCATCAGTGGTGATCATTAAATGTACCTTTTGTGCTCACTATCTAATACCCGTCATCCTCCAAACAACCTGTATTGGCGGGGGTTTGAAATCATTCGGATATATTACATTGGACGCAGCAGTAACAATCGAGCCACGTCTCGTCATGTTTTCATCATAGCAAAGCATAATTAGCGAGCTTGTCAGTTTCATGGCATTGATGAAATTGGGGAGGCGAGAAATTAACAGCCAAGGAGGGGAATTAATATTAATTTACATATTGTCATGTTCTCCAATAAGAACGATTAAAAAATACCTTATTGGAGAACTGACGGGGCAGATAGCGGATTATCGAATATCGATAAAATGTACGCCGTTCACCTGCTGCAATTTCTGATATACATCACTGATATCTTGTTTTGGACGAAGCGTTAATTCCAGTGACATCTCGCACAGCTCGGTATCGTTATCATGCTGGTTTACGGTTAAATAACCTGGTTTTAGGCGCATCTGTTGTAACGCTAATAAAATTCCAGACACGCTGGCAGGCAATAGCTGAATAATCACCGAATGGTGATGACCGATCAGACGATTGCTAAGCTGGCGGAAAACCTCAAGCACAATCAACGTCATTAACGTGCCGTAGATACCGATTTCATACATACCACTCCCGATAACCAAGCCAATGGCCGCAGTGACCCAAAGACCGGCAGCGGTAGTGAGTCCTCTCACCACTTGTTTTTGAATCATAATGGTGCCCGCGCCGAGAAAGCCCATTCCGCTGACAACCTGTGCCGCGATACGGCTAGGGTCTAGGCCGACGTGTGATTCCATCAAGATGTCGTTGAATCCATACTTGGACACGATCATAAACATGGCGCTGCCGATGCCAACCAGGACGTGCGTGCGCAGGCCGGCTTCCTTAGCGCGCAACTGGCGTTCAATGCCGATGAGGCCGCCAAGAAAACCCGCTAATACGACGCGCAGCAATAAATCAGTAATCATTTGTTCCTCTCGCTGTAATTTTATTGTTTTGCAGAACGATTAAGCGTAAAAACGAATAATTATTTTATGGTACGCCCAGACTGCTGAAACCGATGATTTTAGCCTAACCCGTCCGTCGGAAAAACAAGTATGCGTACCTTAAATGAGTCATCGCTTCGTATTCAGGTTGTTCAGTGTAAAAATATACTGGCGTTAAATATGTTTGTGTAAAATCCGAACGCTAAAAATACGCTGACATAGGATCATCGATAAACAGTCTTTAGGGTTTAGAGGAGAGAGTGGACATGATAGCTAAACTTGGGTTGGTGCTCGCGGCGGGCATTCTGTTGTCGGCATGTAGCAGTGAACCTGAACAACAGGCAACCAGTGCTAACGTTCATCAGCGTATTGATATGTCGGACGCCGCCGTTGAAAACTGTGCGCTGGCGGGGGGGACTCTGGCGCTCTCAAGTCAACTTGACGGTAGTTCCGTAGGGATGTGCCAATTACCTGATGGTAAACGCTGTGGTGAATCGGCTTTGGTGCGCGGCGCTTGTCCAGCGAATTAACGCGGTAGGGCATACTTTAGAAAAATGAATAGGCCGGCCATAACAGCAGCCGGCTTTGTGTATTCGATGAAGTTGGGTTACATCCAATCTTTCTGCTGATATACCAGCGTATGGTTGGCATTCTTCAGCGTCAATTGTCCTTTAATCAGTGAAACCTCTGCACCCTGACTCAACACGTCGGTAATGATGGGATCTAGCGCTGCGCGTGCTGGGTCGATACACGCCATACGGGTTGATGCTAGATGCTCAACTTTCAATATATTGTTTTGCAGTTCTCCCTGGCCCATAAAGCGGTTACACATTGCGCCAGAAACATGCATTTTCTCGCCAAACTCAATGCCTGGTTCCATACGGTTTTTATCGCCGCCAATCGTTTTTCCGTCTACGCTTTGCAAAACAAAATGGCGATGCAGTAGATCGCTTTGTTGTAAGGTTTTCGGTGCCTGAGTCGTACAGGCAGCAAGTAAAACCGTGCTTAATGCCAGAGATACAGCTTTGAATTTCATTATATTGCCTCAAACTATTTTTACAGAATAATTGGCGGTAACTTTCCAAAAGCTCACGCTATTTTACTCGTTTGCTGTGATAGATGACACATTTCATCGGATGTGAATTTATTTTTTATATAAAAACCCTTTACCCAGTATGGTTTTGTTTGCTTCAGCTATTTATTTCGGTTTATAAATCAACAAAGACGAATATTTAGAGGATGTTATGGTGCTCGATACGCCGGTATTAATGACAGAACGTTTGGTTCTTCGTACGCACAGGCTTGATGATTTTGCTGACCTGTGCGCGATGTGGGCCGATCCTGAGATCGTAAAATTTATTGGGGGAGAACCACAAACTCCCGAGCAAGTTTGGCAGCGTCTGTTACGCTATACAGGTAACTGGGCGCTTTTTGATTATGGCTATTGGGCCGTTTTCGATAAGAGCACACAGCAATACATTGGCAATATTGGTCTGGCTGAAAACCATCGCGATATCGAGCCACGTTTGCGTTACCCGGAGATGGGGTGGACGTTCAACCCAGCTTTTCATGGCAAAGGTTATGCCGTAGAAGCGGCGAAATGTGTGCTTGCTTGGGCTGATGAAGTACTGAAAACGCCGGTGTGTTGCATCATCGACCAAGATAACGTTCGTTCAATCCACTTAGCTGAAAAATGTGGCTTCCTGCTGCGTAAAGAAACTGGCTACCACGGCAACATGATTTACATCATGGAACGCCAAAATGCGATCGTCGACACGAAATTGCTTTAAATACAAGCACGCAGTGTTTAGTCGCCGGAGTCCATCTAGGTAATACTAGATATAGCGCAGCATATAAGCCTTTTTTCATAATCAGAAAGAGGAGTGTGCACAATGGTAAAGACTACCGCATCGCGTGTTTCAACCAGTGATGGAAGTCATTTTGGCGAAGGCAGCATGGACTTTCTTGCCAGTAGTATTGCGTTAATGGAATCTCAAGGCCGTGAGGTAGATGCCAGCAAGGTGTGCGGCAACATGTCGGTCAAACAGCGAGAGCTGTTCAATCAACGTTTAACTCATTATCGTCAGGCATTATTGGCAGACCAGACGGTCTGATTTGACGATGGCGCTTAACGCCAATATTTCCTCCTGAATCATCCATAAAAAACCCCAGCCAAAACTGGGGTTTCGTCTCTATCGCTATCCGACCCCGAGCGCTAAGCGGTCAGTAGATTGTCGCAATGTTCACCGTTTGCGAGGGCACGGATGTTACCCAGTGTGGTTTCAGAAATGCTGGTTAGCGCCTCTTCGGTTAAGAATGCCTGATGACCGGTAAACAACACGTTATGACAGGCAGACAGGCGACGGAATACGTCGTCCTGAATAACGTCGTTAGACTTATCTTCGAAGAACAGATCGCGTTCGTTTTCATAAACGTCCATCCCCAGCGAACCAATTTTTTGCTGCTTCAGCGCCTCAATGGCGGCGTCAGAATCGATCAGACCACCACGGCTGGTATTAATAATCATCACGCCACTCTTCATTTGGCTAAACGCATTGGCATCCAGCAGATGATGATTTTCCGGTGTGAGTGGGCAATGCAGGGTAATCACGTCAGATTTTTCGTACAGCGTCTTCAAATCGACATACTCAGCGCCCAACTCTAACGCCTGTGGGTTAGGGTATGGGTCGTACGCCAGCAGCTTCATACCAAAGCCTTTCAAGATCCGCATGGTCGCCACGCCAATCTTACCGGTGCCGATAACGCCCGCGGTACGGTTGTGCATGTTAAAACCAATCAAACCCTCCAGCGAGAAATTGGCGTCACGGGTACGCTGATAGGCGCGATGAATACGGCGGTTCAGGCTCATCATTAAGCCTACGGCATGCTCAGCTACGGCTTCTGGGGAGTAGGCTGGAACGCGAACGACCTGCAACCCCAACTCTTTGGCGGCAACTAAATCAACGTTATTAAAACCAGCACAGCGTAATGCAATGATTTTAACGCCCAGAGCGGCCAGCTCGGTGAGCACTTCGCGGCTCGCATCGTCGTTCACAAAAATGCAAACAGCCTCACAGCCCTGTGCGACTTTTGCTGTTTTAGCGCTGAGTAAAAAGTCAAAAAACTCCAGCTCGAAACCGAATTCTTTATTTACTAGTTCTAGATACTTACGGTCATACTGTTTAGTACTATAAATCGCGAGCTTCATAGAGGATTCTCCACCAAAAAGATGTGATCATGATAGCAAAAATGGCCAAAAGAAACAAAGCGGCCAGCGGCGGCGGGTAAACATAAACGTATTGTCGTTGAACCTAAAATGAAAGATGTCGCTGAACGAAATTTGAGCTCAGCCATCGTATCAACGACCACATTTATCTAGGATTTTGCCCGATTCATTCAGATGCATCCATTATTATGATATGTTGCGGCTGTTTATTGAAAAGCAAGGCGAATTATGATCAAGTGGCTCAAAAGGTTATTTGCAGCGCTGATCGCCATATTATTGGCATTAACGTTTCTCTGGTTAACGGTGGCACATTGGCTGCCGTCGGTTATACAACATTGGCTTCCTACGGGGACGACGGTACGTTTTAGCGAACGTCCGTTTTGGTCAAACGGGGCATTGCATCTCCCAGGACTGAGCTATCAGGCTGGGGACTGCCGCTTGGGCGATCTATCGCAGGCGCGTTTACGCTATCACCAAGGACGCTGGCAGATGTTGGCTGAAACGCTGGATGTAAATACCCAGTGCTTGGAAAAACTGCCTTCCTCAGACACCCCCTCGGCGCCGCTTGAGCTGGATAAAATCCAACAGTCTCTCCCGCTGTTTGATATAGCAGTGAACCATCTTATTGTCAGTCCGTGGCAGGATTATGCTGGGGCAATTAGCGTTGCTAACAATGTGGATGGACAGACCATTCGCTATCGCAGCGATCGTCTTAGTGTCGATGCACGTCTGGATGACACGCAGAAACTCACGTTGAAAAAGCTTTCGCTGAAAGTGCCACAAAGCGATCAACCGCTTGAGCTCGATGGCGAGCTGCAAATTCCGTTGGATCTGGCGTCATTACCGCGCAGCGGTGCGATGCAGGCACAGTTGAAAACGCCATTTATTGATGCGCCTTTACAGGTGATTTCTTCGTGGAAAAACAAGCAGGGCAATTTAACGATTATTGCTAAGGGTGATAAAACGCCGTTAGCGAATTTACCGTGGACGGTAAGCCGCCACGAGATTCATATCAACAAAGGGCAGTGGCGTTGGCCTTATGCGCAGCAGCCATTGCAGGGCGGTATTGATGTCACGCTGACGGACTGGGATAAAAACTACCAGCAAACGCAGATTGAAGCGCGAATGAATGTGCTGACTCAGGGCGCTCACGGCAAAGGTAATGTGGTAGTTAATCTTGGGCCGGGCAAGCTCAGTGTGATTGACAGCAGCATGGCGTTTCGGGTCACTGGACTCGTCAATAGCGAAAACCTTTCCCTAACGGCGTCGATTCCAGGACAGCTAACCGGAAGTGTATTGAATCCGTTGCTAACGTTAGACAGCGGTTCGCTGTTGCGCGCATGGGGCAAGCTGGATGCTCAAACCACGTTGCAAGAAATTCGCTGGCCGTTGGCCGGAATTAAGCTCAACGCGGAAGGTGTCACAGGGCGTCTTCAGGCCATCATGCGCGTAAAAGATAGCTATTGGGGAAGCTTCAAACTTCACCTTGACGGGCAGGCGGCACAATTTCTTCCCGACCAAGGACGTTGGCAGTGGCAATATTGGGGCAATGGCGATCTGCCACCGCTTGCCGCTAAGTGGGACGTCGGTGGGCGCGGGGAGTGGATCGGTAATGCGATACGCTTGACCCAGCTTTCTACCGGATTCGATAAGATTCATTACGGTATGATGACGGTAATGAAGCCACGGCTTTCCATCGGGCAGCCCGTCGAGTGGGTTCGTGATGAACAACAGCCAAAATTCAACGGCGCATTTATCCTCGATACCCGCAAAGTCGAGTTTGAGAATGGGGGGTATCTGCCGCATGCGGTTTTGAACCTTGCGGCTCAGGGCTCTGCGCCGGACCATTTTTTGCTCAAAGGCGATTTGCATGCCGAACGCATTGGCCCGATTAAGCTCAATGGACGCTGGGATGGCGAAAGACTACGTGGAGAGGCTTGGTGGGCCAAGCAGCCAACGGCGGTATTCCAACCCCTGTTATCGCCTGATTTGAATATCACGCTACGCGATGGTGACTTTTACGCCCAAGCGGCTTTTTCTGCTGCGCGTGCACAAGGCTTCGAAGCCGGTGGTCATATGGTGGTGAAGAATGCCGGAATGTGGCTGAAAGACGGTGAGATGAGCGGACTGGACTTTGTCATGGCCTATCGCTTAAAAAACGAAATCTGGCAGTTAGGCGCTAAACAACCAATCAGCCTGCGCATTAAACATCTGTCGAACCTGTTTGAAATGAGCAATATTTCAGCCGACCTGCAGGGCTACTATCCTTATAGCGATAGTGCGCCGTTGGTACTGTCTAACGTCGGTGTTGATATGCTCAAGGGACATATCGGTTTTGATGCGCTACGCCTGCCAGAGCCAGCTTCAACCGTACTGCGGCTTAAGGACATTGATTTAAGCGTACTGTTCACCGCACTCAAACCGAAGCAGTTTGCGATGTCTGGCCGCGTTGACGGAGAGTTACCGCTGTATTTGAAAGATAAGCAGTGGCTGATCCGTAATGGTTGGATCAACAATTCTTCGATGCTGACGCTACGGCTCGATCCCGATATGGCCGACGCGATGGCGGAAAATAATCTAGCGGCAGGAGCGGCGATTGAATGGTTACGTTATATGGAGATCAGCCGTTCGCGAGCCGACGTGAATTTAAGTAATTTAGGGGTGCTCACGATGGCGGCAACCATTCGAGGGGTGAATCCTCAGCAGAACGCACACCGTGAGGTGGTGCTTAACTATCATCATGAAGAGAATATTTTCGAGCTTTGGCGGAGTTTACGTTTTGGCGATAATTTACAGGAGTGGCTGGAGCAAAGCCTCTCAACCCCTGCGAGGAGTGAGCATGAGTAACCTTAAGGTTTGGCTACTGGCTACCATAGTATGTGTGCCCTTGACGGGCTGTGTACCGCGGATTGAGGTGGCAGCACCTAAAGATCCGATTACGATCAATATGAACGTCAAGATCGAGCATGAAATTCATATTAAAGTGGACAAAGACGTCGAGAATTTATTGAAAACCCAATCTGGCCTGTTTTAAGGAGATTCCGATGAGAAAATCGCTAATCGCATTGCTCGGTGCAGGCCTACTTTTCAGCAGCGCGGTATTTGCTCTGACGCTGGATCAAGCCAAACAGCAAGGTCGCGTAGGGGAAACGCTGAGTGGTTATATTGTGGCGCTCAAGCAGGATAAAGAAACGTTAGCGCTGGTCGAGCAAATCAATACGGGGCGCGCGGAGAAGTATCAAGAAGTGGCGAATAATAACCATATCAGCCGCGAAGACGTCGCTAAAATGGCGGGGCAAAAGCTGGTGGAACGTGCAGCATCAGGTGAATATGTGCGTGGCATTAACGGCCAATGGCTCCGAAAGCCCTAGCGAATAGGTGGATGACTTCATAAACAAACGCGCTCACAAGGAGCGCGTTTTTATTTTCTGCATCATAACTCTTTAACTAACCACTTATCCGGACACAGGATCTAGAGGGGATAATGCAATATTGAATTATGCGGTTGCCAATTGGCTGATCAGCGCTTTGGCATCTTGCTGCGCTTTCGTTGCCATATCTGGGCCGTAGGCGATTCCTTCTTCGAATACGAACTCTACGTCAGTCAGGCCGATAAAGCCTAAGAAGACGCGTAGGTAAGGCGTAACCAGATCGGTGTCGGTATCTTTGTGAATACCACCACGGCTGGTCAGCACGTAGACTTTTTTACCTTTCAGTAAACCTTCAGGACCGGCCTCGGTATAACGGAACGTCACACCGGCACGCGCGACTAGGTCGAAGTAGTTTTTCAACTGAGTCGAGATGTTGAAGTTATACATCGGGGCCGCAATCACAATCACGTCAGAAGCTTTCAGCTCTTCAATCAAGGTGTTCGACAGATCCAATGCATCCTGTTGGCGAGGTGTCAAAGGCGCATCAGAAGGGCGTAATGCACCGACTAACTCTCCATCCAGAACCGGAATTGGATCTGCAGCCAGATCACGAACCTGAATCTGGTCATCGTTATGCTGTTGGCGCCATTGTTCGACAAAGTAATCAGCCAAAACGTTTGACTGAGAGTAGTTAGCCAGAATACTTGATTTAAGAACTAATACTTTGCTCATGGTAATTTCCTTGTGACCTAATACTGTTAGGTATTATCAGACTATTTGTTGAAATCAGGACTTGTGTCCATCGCATGGAAGACACTTTATTCATAAAACCCCATCAGTGATAGCGCAATAATTCGAGCTCTTTGTTCAATTAAATTGAATATGAGAGATTGCCTGCTCTGTCTGCATGGCGATATGAGCGGCGGGTGAGAGAGATTGCGCCGGTGCTACTGCTGCCCAACGTTGGCCTGTGATACAATTACAGACAGAATTTGTCCCAGTGACATCATTAAAAACAACAGATAAACGGTGGTTTTACATTTTCACCTGTTGTCCGCCATCCGTTTCAAGGAATATTGATTGTGACATCCCCGCTTAGCGCCATCGCCTCGCAGCTTGATGAACTGATGCTGCGCGATAAACAGCGTTTGATGCGCCGCATACAGGGCGCCAAAAAGGTTAAAAAGGCTGAAAGCCAACAGGCTATCGCTGATACGCTTGCCGTCGATCTGGCCAGCGCGCTGCAACGCGTGGAATCTCGACGTGCTGCCTGTCCAAAAATTACCTATCCGGAAAACTTGCCGGTTAGTCAAAAGAAAGACGAAATACTCGCCGCGATCCGCGATCACCAAGTTGTGATCGTTGCCGGTGAAACGGGGTCGGGGAAAACCACTCAACTGCCGAAAATTTGTCTGGAGCTTGGGCGTGGGGTAAAAGGTCTGATTGGCCATACCCAGCCGCGTCGTTTAGCGGCTCGATCGGTCGGTGATCGTATCGCGCATGAGCTTGATACGACGCTTGGCGGCGCGGTGGGCTATAAAGTTCGTTTTAACGATCAGGTGAGTGACAACACGTTGGTCAAACTGATGACCGACGGTATTTTGCTGGCTGAAATTCAGCAAGATCGCATGTTGATGCAGTATGACACCCTGATTATCGATGAGGCGCATGAGCGTAGTCTGAATATCGATTTTATTCTCGGCTATCTACGCCAGCTACTGCCTAAGCGTCCCGATTTGAAAGTGATCATTACGTCGGCGACCATTGACCCTCAGCGTTTCTCGCGTCATTTCAATAATGCGCCCATTATCGAAGTCTCTGGGCGAACCTATCCGGTCGAAGTGCGTTATCGCCCCGTGGTGGACGATGCTGATGATGTCGACCGTGACCAGCTTCAGGCGATTTTCGATGCCGTGGATGAACTTGGACGAGAAGGACCGGGAGATATCCTGATCTTTATGAGCGGCGAGCGTGAAATCCGTGATACCGCCGATGCACTCACCAAGCTGAATTTGCCGCATACCGAAATTCTTCCGTTATATGCTCGTTTGTCAGCTAGCGAGCAAAATCGCGTTTTCCAAAGCCACCATGGTCGCCGTATTGTGCTGGCAACTAACGTGGCAGAAACTTCGTTGACCGTTCCAGGAATTAAGTACGTTATCGATCCAGGCACGGCGCGAATCAGTCGCTATAGCTTCAGAACCAAGGTTCAACGCCTGCCGATTGAACCGATTTCTCAGGCTTCGGCCAATCAGCGTAAAGGACGCTGCGGTCGCGTGTCTGAAGGTATCTGTATCCGTCTCTACAGCGAACAGGATTTCCTGTCACGCCCAGAGTTTACCGATCCTGAGATTCTGCGAACTAACTTAGCGTCGGTTATTCTACAAATGACGTCGCTTGGACTGGGCGATATTGCCGCATTTCCGTTCGTCGAAGCGCCCGATAAGCGCAATATTCTTGACGGTGTGCGGCTTCTTGAGGAACTGGGTGCCGTCAGTACTTCAGAACAAGGGCACCAACAGCTTACACCGCTCGGACGCCAGTTGGCACAGTTGCCTATTGATCCTCGCTTGGCGCGTATGGTGCTGGAGGCGCAGAAGCACGGCGCAGTACGCGAAGTGATGATCATTACGTCGGGGTTGTCTATTCAGGATCCTCGTGAGCGTCCGAGTGAGAAGAAACAAGCCTCGGATGAAAAACATCGCCGCTTCGCTGACAAAGAGAGCGATTTTCTATCGCTGGTGAATTTGTGGGATTACCTCAAAGAGCAGCAAAAAGAGCTTTCGTCGAATCAATTCCGTCGTCAATGCAAAACTGATTATCTCAACTACTTACGCGTACGTGAATGGCAGGATATCTACACTCAACTGCGTCAGGTGGTTAAAGAGTTACGTATTCCTATTAACTCTGTGCCAGGTGATTTCCGTGGGATTCACTGTTCTTTGCTGAGTGGTCTGCTATCGCATGTTGGCCAAAAGGACACTGAAAAGCAGGAGTATACCGGTGCTCGAAATGCGCGATTTGCCATTTTCCCTGGTTCCGCGCTATTTAAAAAACCGCCTAAATGGACGATGGTTGCCGAGCTGGTGGAGACGTCTCGACTGTGGGGGCGCATCGCGGCGCGTATCGATCCTGAATGGATCGAACCTTTAGCGCAGCATCTGATTAAGAAAAGCTACAGCGAACCGCATTGGGAAAAGGCGCAGGGCGCAGTGATGGCGACGGAAAAAGTCACGCTGTATGGCTTACCCATTGTGGCTGCTCGTAAAGTTAACTACGGCAGTATCGATCCACAGGTGAGCCGCGAACTGTTTATCCGTCATGCGCTGGTGGAGGGTGACTGGCAGACGCGTCATGCGTTCTTCCGTGCTAATCAGCGCTTGCGTTCCGAAGTGGAAGAGCTGGAGCACAAATCTCGTCGTCGAGATATTTTAGTTGATGATGAGGCGTTGTTCAGTTTCTACGATCAGCGCATCGGTCATGACGTGGTTTCCGCTCGCCATTTTGATAGTTGGTGGAAAAAAGCCAGCCGCAACGATCCCGAACTGCTCAATTTCGAAAAATCGATGCTGATTAAAGATGGAGCACAGGGGGTGAGCGCTCTTGATTATCCTAATTTTTGGCATCAAGGGGCGTTTAAACTTCGTCTGTCCTATCAGTTCGAACCAGGTACCGACGCTGACGGTGTCACCGTACATATCCCGCTGGCGATACTCAACCAGATTGAAGAATCAGGTTTTGACTGGCAGATCCCGGGGATTCGCCGAGAATTGGTGATTGCGCTGATTAAATCGCTGCCAAAACCTATTCGACGCAATTTTGTTCCTGCACCTAACTATGCTGAAGCCTTTTTAGGCCGCGCAACGCCGCTGGAAATGCCGTTGTTAGAGTCGATGGAACGCGAACTACGTCGCATGACTGGCGTGACAGTGTCACGTGAAGAGTGGCAGCTAGATCAGGTTCCCGATCATCTGCGCATGACGTTCCGCGTCATTGACGACAAAAAGAAAACGCTGGCTGAAGGTAAGTCGCTTGAAGCGCTGAAAACTCAGCTAAAAGGTCAGGTGCAGCAAACGCTGTCAGAAGTGGCCGACGATGGCATAGAACAGCAGGGCTTACACGTATGGAGCTTCGGCTCTCTCCCGCAGAGCTACGAGCAGAAGCGCGGCGGTTATTCGATGAAGGCATTTCCTGCTTTGGTGGATGAAAAAGATAGCGTCGCGATTCGGCTGTTTGAAACCGAGCAGGAACAGCAGCAGGCAATGTGGCAGGGTTCGCGTCGCTTATTGCTGCTCAACATTCCTTCGCCGATAAAATATTTGCACGAAAAGTTGCCGAATAAAGCCAAGCTAGGCTTGTACTTCAATCCTTATGGCAAAGTGTTGGATTTGATTGATGATTGTATCGCCTGCGGTATCGACTCATTGATTGCCAAACACGGTGGCCCCGCTTGGAGTGAAGAAGGTTTTACTCAACTTCATGAACAGGTGCGTGCAGAACTTAATGACGAAGTCGTGTCGATTGCGCGTCAGGTGGAACAAATACTCACAACGGCCAATGGCATTAATAAACGGCTCAAAGGCCGCGTTGATATGTCATTAGCGCTGGCGCTGTCAGATATCAAAAATCAGGTAGGTAATCTTATCTACCGTGGTTTTGTCACCGCTACCGGTGCATCGCGTTTGCCTGATGTGGAGCGTTATCTGCACGCCATCGAACGGCGGTTGGAGAAGGTGGCGACCGATCCTCATCGTGATCGTGCGCAAATGCTAAAGGTCGAACAGGTACAGCAGGCATGGAAGCAAATGCTCAATAAGCTACCGGCACAGCGTGCCGGAGAGCCCGAAATCAAAGAAATTCGTTGGATGATCGAAGAGCTGCGCGTGAGTTATTTCGCTCAGCAACTGGGTACACCGTACCCAATTTCAGAAAAACGTATCATGCAGGCTATTGATCAGATTTTGGCTTAGCATTTTGTTGAACTAGGCGTTTTAGGCCGTCACTGAATGCGGTGACGGCCACCGCTCTATTATCCGCTAGCGCGCGGTTTTCGGCGGCGGGTGCAGAGCTTTGAATAGCAATAAGCCGCCAGCCGTTATCCGTTGTCATCAGCAGCGGCGAACCACTGTCTCCGGGCAACGTATCGCACTGATGACTCAGAACTCCCGTTTGTGCCCATCCCATTACCAGACAATTCTCATGGCTGTATAAATCATCCAGATGGTCTTGCGGATAACCCGCCTGTGTGACTAAACGCTTGTTGGCTTTTAACTCTGCGGTAAGCTGTTTACTGTTGCCTTGCCATAACGGCAGAGGTTCGATGGGCGGCAGCCGATCGCTCTCTATTTCCACTAAGCCATAATCTTGGGGAGCGGCGGAAGAGGGCACGATCCATCCATCTCCGTCGGCTTTAAGGCGTTTGCCGAGCTTAGGATCAACCAAAGTACGCAACTGAGTTATTTCATAGCGCCATTTTTGATTATGCGAAGAGAAACGTAGGGCAATCGCAGGGTCAATCTTGCCGGGAGGCGTCAGTAAACAGTGACCTGCGGTTAGCACTAAACGCGAGGTAATCAGCGTTGCAGTGCACAAATTTCCGCTTTCTGTTTCTATTTGGCCAATCGCATTCCACGGCGATTGCGTGACGTTGGTTATTTTTATGCGATCGTCTTTGCCATAGAACAGCTGTAACTGTTGCGTCGGAGTGAGTATTTCATCATCGGCCTTGGCAGGAAGTGTGTTGATGGCACAATAAAAAACTGGAACGCACAACGTAATAGAACGCAGTAATTGCATAGAGCGGAACCCAATTGCAGTCATCCATTTACTCAGTAGTTTAACCAAATGATTGATTACTGCGAGGAATATTTGCGTTGAATAGGTGCGTTTCAGCGATGTTTTCTCGTTTGCTGCTTTCACATCCAACTACAGATAAAAGCACGCAGTAATGATCCCGCACACAATCAGCGATATAAGAAGCAGTTCAAACCCATAGCGTCGAAACATATGCCATCCTCGAACCCTTCGCAGTCACTGATTTCCATGGCTAACCGATCTTTATCGTTAACACTGGCGCGCACGGCTGAATTATTCTCAACTTCAGGAGATGATTAATCTTAGATTATCGCCACTTCAACGACTGTGAGTGATTGGTTTCGGCATGTAACGCTTTGTACTTCGTATGAAAATAATTCAATAGTGTGCTATTGAACCCCGCTAGACGCCTGACTATAGTGAGAAAATCGCTTTTTAAGTAAGCAGACATCAGGAGTATGCATGACCAATAAGCAGAGCCACCATCGCGCGGTCGATCGTCAGTTTGCCGATCAGGCAAACGCCTATCTTGGTAGCGCCGTGCACGCACAGGGCAACGATTTACAACGTTTAGCACGATTACTTGAAGGTGACGACTTTGACAGCGTTCTCGATCTCGGCTGTGGTGCTGGGCATGCTAGTTTTGCCGTCGCGGCTCAGGTTCGCGAGGTTGTTGCTTATGATCTCTCTGATAAAATGCTTGATGTGGTGCAACATGCCGCGCGCGACAGAGATATAGACAATCTTGTCGTCCAGCAGGGCGTTGCAGAATCTCTGCCATTTGACGACGAATCATTTGACGTCGTGATCAGCCGTTATTCCGCTCATCATTGGTATGATGTTGGAAAGGCACTACGCGAGGTAAAGCGGGTGTTAAAGCAGGGGGGCAGGGCTATTTTTATGGATGTTGTTTCTCCGGGGCTTCCTGTTTTAGATGTCCATCTGCAAACGATTGAAATTTTGCGAGATACATCGCACGTCCGTGATTATACGCCAGGCGAGTGGCTGTCATTTTTTACTGAGGCCGGATTACGTGTCCAAACGGTAACCTCAGACCGTCTCCATTTAGAATTTAGTAGCTGGATTGCACGCATGCGCACGCCAGAGTCGCTAGTTACCGCCATCCGCGTCGTCCAAGAGAGTGCATCCGAAGAAGTGAAGCTGCACTTTGAACTTCAGCCTGATGGTTCGTTTACCAGTGATATCATGATGTTTGAGGTTGTTAAGAGTTAAAACGATCGCCGGAGCAGGTTTCCGGTGGTTTTATCTCTCTTTTTAGTTACAACATACATTGTAAGTTAAGCTATAACAGCAATCTGAAACTCCTGCATTTCTTGTAAGTAACAGGAATATGTCATACTGCTAAAAAAGCTTATTAGGCAACAGAAGGGCGACAAACACCGTATTTATAACACCTGCGAAATAGCCATCTTTCTCAGAATAATATATTGCTAGATATCACCAGCGTACAATTTACTTTTACTGTTGCTTCAATTTAAAATTGTTATCGCTGTGAATTTCATCATAATCAATCAGTTACTTTAACTTCTGATGGGTTAATTTTGGACAAGACTGCCTACTGTTATTCGTAATATATTCGTCACTATCGCTTCGAGTTCTGGCCTGATAAGATCACTTAGAGTAACAACTAAGGATAAACACTCCATGTCAGCCTTGCTAAAACAGCTTCACGCTATGTCAATAAATAAGGTACAGCCTCCAGATGAATTATTGGCATTATATAACTGGATAGAAGAAAATGGATTTATAGAAGAGTATAATGATGGTTTCCTATATGGCAGAATTAGCCATGATTGGGAATATACGCCAGATATTACCTTTACTGCATCCTATCAAGAGAGTATTCATCATTGGTTTGATTTGCCAACAGTCACAGAGGAAATCGCATCCAGACTCGTGATTTTTGCAAGCAGCGGCATGGATGGCTCCATGCTGGGACTGTGGCTTGATGATGACAAACAGGTAAGGTTTGTGCATCTTGGGTCCGGATCTGGATCCATGCTTTGCTGTATCATCGCCGATAACGCACGCGATTTTCTTTCTTTACTCGCGATAGGCTATGCGGAAGTAGGCGATGTGTATGATTTTTCTTTACCGCCGGAAGAATTAGGTGACAAACCTAAACTAAATACTTTATTTCTAGATTGGTTAAAACGGGAATTTTACATTACTCGGCCTCGTAATGCCTCGTTGATAGTGAAGAGACCAGCTGAAATAGGCAGCAAAATAGCTAAGGACCCATTTTGTCAGTGGTGCAATAAGCAGTTTAAAAACACTTGATTTATGCTAGGGGACTCTTTGGTTTATTCATTTAAGAGTCCGCTGTTCGAGCATTAATTGAAGGTGAAGCATTTTTTATATTACATATTTTCGATCTATTGCTAGTGACCTCAGGTGTGGCAATAGATCGGTATACGTCCTTCAGTCGTTAACTCCCGTTTACTGCAATATAAAACGCTTTTTCTTTGGCATATATTTCTTTGGCTTTTTGTAAGTCAGAAGCCGACAGTTCTTTTTCAATAGCATCTCTTTCATCTCGCGAGTCGGGAGTCGCGTCTATACCGAGCGAGCACCAAGACCAAGCGGTGATATTATCTTTGGCAACGGTGATCCCATTATGAAGATAGTAACCGGTGCGATATGCCGCATAGGTATCCCCTTGTGCTGCGGCTTTTTGGTACCAAAATAAAGCGCGTTTCTGATTCAGAGGTTCCATTTCCTCATAAATTTGCCCGAGTGCCGTCTGGGAGGACATATTGCCATTTGAAGCGGCTAGCTCGAGCCATTTAACCGCTTGCTGAATGTCATGCTTATGAATCAGCGAAAGACCAACAGCCAATTGTCCTCGGGCGTAACCTTTATTGGCAGACTTCATATACCAGCTAAGCGCAGCGTCATCATTGCCTTCGTTGTCGCGAATAAAATATCCAAGCTCAAGCATGGCCTCAGCGGAACCATTGTTAGCGGCCAACGTTAGCCACTCTTTTCTTAACTCAAGCTGATTCTTCATTAACATGAAAGGGTATTCTTTGAGAATGTCGGCAACTTCTAGCTGGCTGCTAGCATCGCCAGATTTCGCCCATATAGAGAACCAGTACAGCGATTTTTCTAAGTTTTTCAGTGGCATCTGCGCATAAATACTCGCGAGGCTTCTCTGTGCGGGGCGGTATCCTTGCTCAGCAGCGCGTTCAAACCAATCTTTGGCTTTTGGCTCGCTGCGTCGTGGATAATAATTTTCATAGTCTGGATCGGCGCTAAGGATCGTGCCGAAATCGTATTCTGATTTAGGGTCACCGCTTTTTGCTTTTTTTTCTATTTCACCGTATCGATGACGGAGTGCGGTAAGGCGTTGGCTTCCTTCTTCTGAATGACCGAGTAGCACGGCTCTGCGATAGTAAGTTAACGCTTCACCCAAATTTTGCTCAACGCCTTCAGCGTTCTCAAAATGTTTGCCAAGCTCAAGGCTGGCCTGGATATCACCTTGGCTAGCCTTAATTTGTAGCGCTTTAATATCTTGAGAGGCTGCATTTACTGAGGATGAGGCCAGTATTGCAATCAGCAGTAGGTTGTTCAGTGAAACTTTAGCTATTGCCATGGTCGTTTTTCTTCCTTGAAAAATTAGATAAACAAATACGCGCCATTTTATCGAGATATCCATTACTCATCTATCAGCGCTGGCTTCAACCTTCTTTCTACCTGTCTAAATAACGCTGTTCCAAATGACGGCGGAAGAAGCTTGGATTGAGTGTTTCGCCGCTGGCATTTTTTATCAATGTGTCAGTGTCGAAACGAGAACCCTGTTGCCAGATATTCTGACGCAACCAATCAGATAGCGGTGACAAGTCTCCGCGCAAAATCTGGCTGTTTAAATCTGGCAACGCCACTTTAGCAGAGGCAAATAGCTGAGCGGCATACATCGCACCTAGCGTATAAGTCGGGAAATAGCCAAATGCACCATCGGTCCAGTGAATATCTTGCATGCAGCCATCGCGGAAATTATCTTTGGTGCTGAGTCCGAGGTAAGCCTGCATTTTCTCATCCCAAAGCTCTGGAATGTGCTGCACATCAATATCCCCCTCAATTAACGCTCGCTCGATTTCATAACGCAGAATGACATGAGCAGGGTAGCTCACTTCGTCGGCATCAATACGGATACAGCCAGCTTCCACGTGCTGATTGATGCGTTTGAAATTAGCAGGATCAAAAGCAGGCTGATCGCCAAACGCTTTTTGTACGTAAGGACGCAAAAACGTGAGGAAAGGCTCGCTACGAGCGAGCTGCATTTCAAATAGCAAACTTTGAGATTCATGAATTGCCGTCGAACGCGCCTCGCCAATCGGCTGTCCAGCCCATTGTTTTGGCAAGTTCTGTTCATATCGTGCATGTCCGGTTTCATGCACAATGCCCAGCAATGCGCTGAGAAAATCATTTTCAGTATAGCGGGTCGTAATGCGGACATCTTCAGGAACACCGCCGCAGAAAGGATGTGCGCTTACATCCAGACGGCCATGATTAAAATCAAAGCCAAGCACTTGCATAATGTCTAGACCCAGAGCGCGCTGTTTCTCAATGGCGAATGGCCCCTGCGCTGAAAGTGTTTGTTCTGCACTTTGCTTCTCAATAATGTTTTTCAGTAATTCTGGCAGCCAGCTTTTTACATCCGCAAAGATGGCGTCTAAGCGCGCGCTGGTCATTCCTGGCTCATATAAATCAAGAAGGGCGTCATAGCGGCTAACGTTGGTTGCCTCAGCGCGGATTTGCGCTTCTTCACGGCTTAACTCAACCACCGGAGCGAAATTTTTCACAAACCCAGACCAGTCATTCTCGGGGCGCTGAGTTCGCCATGCATGCTCACATTTCATTCCCGCTAAGGACTTGGCGGAAACAAACTGGTCAGGCAAGATCACTGCCTGCTGATATCGGCGTGCAATCTCGTGCAAGTTAGCTTGCTGATCGGTATCAAGAGACTCATTTTTTGCCTGTTCAATCCAATCCGCTATCTGTGGAGCAGTTAACGTTTGGTGCATGAGAACACTGAGTTCAGATAAGGCTTCGGCGCGAGCTTGACTCCCGCCGGAAGGCATTTGAGTCTGCATATCCCAGCCCGTTATAGCGGAAAGGTGTGACAAGCGAGACAGGCGTGTAAACGTATCGCGTAGCTGATCGTAGGCTGTTGTCATCGTAGACTCCCTATGCCTTGCGGCAATTAAACAAATTAAAAATGAGAAGATCAGTGGGTATGCGATTGTTCGGCTTGCGCACCGATCGTCGGTGGCGTATTGGTCTGACGGCGTGGCCAACTGAATAGCAACGATGCTCCCCCCAACGAACTGCCGCTAGCCGAGATGGTGCCTTGATAAGCTTGCGCAATGCTGCAGACAATGGCTAAACCGAGTCCACATCCACCGGTTGCCCGATCGCGGCTTGGGTCAAGTCGGACAAAAGGCTCAAATATTCGCTCGCGTTCTTCAGGAGGAATACCAGGGCCGTCATCCTCCACCTGTAAACATGCGTTATTACCGTCAAACCATAACCCAACGCGCAGTTTTTTCTCGCTGTAGCGCAGGGCATTATTGACTAAATTATCTAGCACACGCTCCATCAAGCGCAGATCGACGGCACCAAAATCGCCTTCATGGGGAACATCCAGCGTGATTTCATGTTCTGGATGAATCATCTGAATATCCGCAATCCGTTCGGCCAGCCATTTGGGCAAATCGATGGCTTCAAGATGGGTTTCCACCTGTGGGCGGTCGAGTCGCGCATAGGTTAAGAGTTCATCAATGAGGCCTTCGAGCTGTCCAATATCGCGATTTAACGCCGTTTGTTCTGACTCAGACAGATTGTCACTCATTGCAAGGCGATAGCGTAGGCGCACCAGCGGCGTACGCAGCTCGTGAGCAATACCGTCAATCAACTGCTTTTTACTGACGATCAGCGTATTGATATTGTCGGCCATTTGATTGAAGGCCACACCTAAACGATGGAGGCTAGAGGTAGCGTCGAAATGCGTTCTTTCCTCCAGATGACCTTCACCCAAACGCTGAGCGGCGTTCTCAAGCTGCAATAAATCCTGCCAATGTGGTCGCATCCAAAGAAACACGGGCAGCGCAAGTGATAAACCGATAAACAATAGTAGCGCTAAATCTAGCAGGCGCATTTCGTGCAGATAGAAAAGATAGGGAATAGGGCCAACCGCTAATACATAGTGGCTACGCGGTATGCGCTGAATAAAGGAATATTCACTGTCTAACGCCACAATTTCGCCGTTACGCAGCTTCTTTTCAAGCTCAGGGGCTAACTGCCGCTTGCCTAGCGGTTCGATATGAAATTTGAAGGACAAATTCCAATCAAGTTTGTTGATGGTCTTATTCCAATCTCGCGGAGGGATTTCGCGCAGTTCGCTGCGGATCAGATAGAGCGAGCTCTTCATCAGGTCATCCATCGACTGGCGCCCAGCGCGCTCGGCGGTCACTTTATAAACGAGCCCTACCAGCATCGCCATAACCAAGAAACAGACGAACAACAGAAGATAAAATTGGACAAAAAGCTTTCTCATCGAGAGTTATTCCCACGCGTTCGGTGCAAACAGATAGCCCTTATTGCGTACGGTTTTGATCCGGAACGGCTCAGTTGCGCTATCGTCTAATTTACGCCGTAGGCGTGAGATCGCCACATCGATACTGCGGTCCATACCGTCGTAGCTGACACCACGTAGCGTGAGTAACAGAGCATCGCGATCCATGATGGTGCCTGCGTGTGTCGCCAGCTCCCACAACAGATCAAAATCTGACGTTGATAGGCTGATATTTTTATCTTTCAACGTAACTTGACGGTTAACGGGGTCGATACGTAACTGGCCAAAATGGATGCCATTGCGAGTGTTAGTTGGCAACGTTTCCGTCTCAGAGGTCAAAGTCTGATGTTGACGAAGATGCAAGCGTAGGCGCGCCAATAGCACCGCTGGCGGTGTAGTTTTCAAAATGTAATCGTTGGCGCCCATTTCCAAAGACAGAATATGGTTCATATCACTATCTAAGGAGGTCAGTAGTACGATTGGACCTTTATAGACTGGCCGTAAATCGCGGCACAGTGTCATCCCGTCTTTGCCTGGCAACATGATGTCGAGCAAAACTAAATCAGGATTAAGGCGAACAATCGTCTCCATCGCGGTATCACCGCGTGGTTCGATGGTGACATCAAGATCGTGCTTGCCGAGATAAGCGGCTATTAGCTGGCCAACCTCTGGATCATCTTCAACGAAAACAATGTTGTTCATAACGATTCTTAAGCCTTAGCGTGAAGAAAACTCATAAGAACGGTGCAATCTAAGCGAGTGACCATTCGAAATAAATATTGATGCAGCGATTTACCGTAATGGTCGGCCACCATCAACGCTAATAGTACGTCCTGTAACAAAGCGACTGTTCAACAGAAACTCAATGGTGTTCACAATTTCTTGTTCACCGGGAGCAATTTTCATCAGTGATTTGTCCAAAGCCTTCTGACGATAGTCCTCACCATCTAGGCTATTAAACATAATGAGGGCGGGCGCAATGGCGTTAACTTTCACTTCTGGCGCCAATTTAGCGGCAAAGGAGCGAGTCATATTATCTAGTGCCGCTTTGCTGGCTGCGTAGGCAATATGCTTGGCACTACCGCGTTCCACGACGTAATCCGTAATATGAATAATATCTGAGCCAGCCTCACCTTGACCAACCAGTAACGGTTCAAGTAACTGATTGAGCAAATAGGGGGTGTAGACGTGAATCTGCAACATTTTCGCCAACGTATCTTCGGGCGCGATTTCTGCAGTCTCAGCAAGCCATGCGCTAGCGTTATGGATGACCGCTCGCAGCTTCGGTGTACAGGATTTGATCTGCTCAGCAAACTGATAGATCTCTTGGGTTTGAGTAAAGTCTCCCTGAATACATATTGCCCCCGCTTGACGTAGTCCATCTAATGCGGGGTATTCGCTACGATAGGCGACGATGACAGGTGTTCCTTGTGCTAGCAATGCATGAGCTAACGCCAGCCCAATTCTGCGGGCACCTCCGGTAATCAGGATGGGGGCGTTATAGGCGTTTGTCATCTGTCGGTTTCCTATGATCGTTAGCATTGCGCTCAAGTCGAATGTTGCCGCTGATTATGCCATCTGTCGCTAGGGTTAACATAGAGAAACGTTTCAGGTTCTCAGACACGAGATTGAGGCCATAATCACTGTTTTTATAGTGTTACGTGCGATTGAAATACATTAGCAGTAGTAATATCTACGCTAAAATAAAGGCTCTACCGCAGAGTATAAAGTTTTATAAATATGAGTTTAATTAATTAAAAAATTAATTTTATCTGCTTTTATAAATCCCTTGGTTTAAAAATGATTTTATGCTCGAACGTATGAGTTTTACTTTGAGTCGCTAACATGCTGCTCTGGTTACATCACGAGGTATGTCAGGTCAGGCGGGCCGATGCGAAAGAGAGAAGTGAATATTGCTGGTATTATTAAGGTAATATATTTGATGTTAATTTTGTAAAATCTAATTAACGATTAAGTTAATTTTTTAATGGGAAGATAAAATAATGCTGCGTCTATGATGATATTTATATTTCTTATATTAAGTTTCATTTTCTGTGTGGTTTTCTATTTAAGAAAGTGCCATTATGAATTGGCTGAATAATTAAAAAATATCTGCAACACCTGCGCAAAACATCATTTTGATACAATTTTACCTGTGCGCTATGTCGCAATCCAAGTGAGGGAGGCTAAGGAAATGTCCGGTAATCATTCAACCGTAGAGGATAGAAAAGCACTCTGTTTTGATTACACTCGGTTTCTATCGGCTTCCTGTAACAAGCACTGGGGTTTTATTGATGCTATATATGGCGTTATGCCGCTGTTCGGCATGGTGACTCGCTCTCAATCAAAATCGATTGAGAATCTCAACGCGCAGATTCGCCAATTGGCAATGCAGGTTTTATCGACACAGGTCAGCGATGAGACCAACATCGTACGGCTGATAGAACTGGTCAAAAATCAGGGGCTCCAAGAGTTAGATATTCAGCTTCCCTATGCATTGGAAGATGAACAACTGATGACCATACAAGCTGAGTGCCGGAATGCTGTCAGCATGACCCAATACGACGAGCGTTTGCATGTCGTCATTACGGTGAAAGAACCTAAGCGTAAATAAGTCATGTGCGTTGTGTTTACAGAGACAAAATAGACAAATAAAAAAGGTGGCTGATAAGCCACCTTTTTTGCATTTCATTCTCGGTAGTTACCCAAACATAAACCAAGCGGCGGGGAAGGTTGCAAGCAACAGTAAGAAGATCCCCATACGTTCCATGCCGCACAGATCCTTTTTCCCCTCTAGGCCTCGGCGAGCAAACATGAAGACTAACAGCCCTGGCGCGTACAGCATGACAGACATCAGAAGATGAGTGATACCGGAGGCATAAATCAGCCATAATCCGTACGCACAGGCGCCATAGGCGGCGAAGATAATGCGTTTATCCTGTTTCTGGCGAGCCACTTTCAGCAGAAATGCGCCCACTAAAAAGTAAGGTACTAGAATCATCTCGGATGCGATGGTTAGCAGATTATTGTAATTAGCGCCGGTCAGCCAAATAATAATCAGCGTGATTTGCACCGCGCCGTTGGTTAACCATAGTGATGATGCTGGCGCCTCTTTACTGTTTTGCTTACCGAAAATTTTAGGAAAAGCGCCGTGCTGAGAGGCAAGAAACGGCACTTCGGCTGCCATGATAGTCCAGCTCAAGTAGGCACCACAAACAGAGACAATCAGACCGGCAGCAATGATGATCTCACCCATTGGCCCCATCATGTTAACCATCAAACCAGCCATAGATGGGTTGCGGATTTCAGCAAGTTCAGCACGTGGCATCACCCCTAGTGACAGCAGGGTAATCAACAGATAAACCACGAGAGCAGAGATGACTGCCAACATGGTCGCTAAGCCAACGTCTTTTTTATGTTTAGCTCGAGCAGAAACCACCACTGCGCCTTCGACCCCAATAAATACCCACAGAGTGAATAGCATTGTGTCTTTAACCTGTTCCCAAACCGGAACACCGAGCTTAACGCCGGTGAAATCTAGCTTAAAGGTATCGATCTTAAATGCCAGCGCGGCCAAAATGACGAATAAACCCAGCGGCAATAACTTCGCTAAGGTCGCCGCCAAATTAATCCCAGCAGCGGTTTTTACCCCTCGCAGAATCAGGAAGTGAACCACCCATAATAAAATGGATTCGCCGACGATGGCCTGCCAAGTGTTACCATCGCCAAACACGGTGTGTCCGGCTGAATCAGTGAAGAAACTCAGCGCTGCAAAAACGATCACCAAATAGGAGACGTTGGCAATGACGGCACACAGCCAGTATCCCCAAGCAGAGCAAAAACCAATCAGCTCCCCAAAGCCTTCTTTCGCATAAGTGAATATGCCACCGTCTAAGTCTGGACGAAGGCGTGTAAGTAGCAACATGGCAAAAGCAAGGAATAAAATACCAACACCGGTGATCGTCCAACCGATCAGTAGCGCAGCTGGACTGGCTACGGCAGCCATATTTTGTGGCAGACTAAAAACCCCAGCCCCCAACATAGAGCTGAGGACAAGAGCTGTTAAAGCGGTGAGTCCGAGTTTTTTTTCCAATGCAAAATCCTGAAAGCAGCTTAATTAACTGTTTGATAACATCTGATTGGTTTAAATAGGGTTGTAGCCGTAAATAAACAAAACAATAAACCGTAAAAAGTGGCGCCGATTGTACGAGTTGAGGGATAGGGGTGCAATGGATGCCTATGCGTTTTTTGCAAAAAAATATGCAAAAAGCATGAAGATCAATCCAAGCAGGCTAATGACGAGGGAGTTCTTTGCAAAGTTGAATAAAAAAGGGCAGCCATTGGCTGCCCTTGTGACGTAATCATTTAAATTTACTTGAACAGATCAGCGCTAACCGTAAGGTTGCCACCGCTCTTGTTCTGCCACTGGCGCGTAATATGGTAATACTTAGCGCCTTTTTTAGCGGCTCGTTTAGCAACTTCAGTTGAAACGTCGGTCATGCTATTGAAGTGGCCAGTAAAGGTTACTGAGTCAAACGGAACCATCTGCGCAGCGGTTGTGTTATTCACTTCCTGAATTTCTGTTCCATCAGGCAGTGTTACGGTGTAACGCTTGCCGGTGGATGACTGGGTTTCGAAGAAGCGGCCAATACCCGCGCTTGGCGTTCCCGAAGACGCCACACCTGGAATTTCTACGTTTGCGGCTGCCGCACCGCCGGCTGCAAGTGCCGCTTTACCTGCTTCAGAATCCGCTGGAATGGCGTCGGGGCTTTGCACTTGACGCTTAGGCGCGTCAGCTTTATAGATGTAAGCGGTGATGTACTGGTTACCACCGCTGTTAGCATCGATTTGACGAATGATGAAATAAGAGTCAGCGCCTTTTTTCTTCGCAGCACGGCTGATTGCGTCGGTTGCATCAGGTTGGCTACGGAAGAAACCACTCACGGTAACGGTATCGTAAGGCTGCAGTGCGTAAGCCTCTGCCTTAGGCAGCTCCTTAACGCCATTGAACACGCGATATTGGGTGGTGTCCTTAACCGTTTCGGCATCTTTCTTATAAACGTCTGCCGTTACGCGCCAGTTACCGCCGTTATTGCTGTTGTTGATATCTTGGATATAGAAGTAATCCGCACCCATGCTATCAGCGCGACGAGAGATTGCGCTCGCTGCATCATTAATCGCGTTAAAACGTCCGCTGATGGTGACTCGGTCAAATGGCTTTAGTTCGGAGGCTTTCTCTGGCGTTAGTTCTTGTGCCGCTTGAGCAGACAGCGCAGTAAGAGACAATAACGCTGATGCAATAATGGTGGTTTTCAGCTTCATAAAAAATCCTTTACGCCTTTTTTGCATTGACGAGTGTTGCAGGGAGTACCGTTTAGTCTTTCACAGTTTTTGCTGCACAATCAATCAGGGTGACAGTGTTTGTAAAAATAATGGGGCAGATTATTACATGTAATAAGTTGTCATGCCTCAGTAATTTATGCGTAGTCAGTGATATGGTAACTAAATCGCATTTTTATGCCATACGGATATAAACCGAAGAAATGCATTGGACAATCAGATTACCGCACAGGTGTTAAGTTTATGTTAATTTAAAGCTTCAATCGTCTGATTTAACTAGATGAAAGTGCAAATGTGATGAATCTCTGCCCAGATTTTTTTCGGTAAAATCAATGTCATGAGCTCGGTTTTTACAATCGTTTTACTAATAACATACACAGAACGATAATTTTTATTAAATATATCCGTCAAGTGCATGGGAATAGTGGATCATCAACTCTATTTTCAGTAGGTTATAGGTAGCTATCAGTACCTCAAATGATAGGCGTTTTGTTATAGGCAATACGCCTTGTAAAAAAAGGTTTAGCAAACATTGAGCTGTAAAGCTCTAACGGTCATCGCTCCTTTAGGATGACGCTCATCTTATTGACAGGTGAAAAGGGAAGATTATGCGTATTGGTATACCCAGAGAGCGGTTGGCCAATGAAGCCCGAGTAGCAGCTACGCCGAAAACGGTAGAGCAGCTACTCAAATTGGGTTTTACCGTGGCCATCGAAAATGGTGCCGGCAAATTAGCCAGTTTCGACGATACGGCGTTCCAGCAAGCTGGCGCTGAAATTGTCGGCTATGAAGATGTTTGGCAGTCGGACGTCATTTTAAAAGTCAACGCGCCAGAAGATGAAGAAATTGCTCTGATGAATCCGGGCAGTACATTAATCAGCTTCATCTGGCCCGCGCAAAATCAAGAGCTGCTACAAAAACTGGCAGAACGTCAGGTTACCGTGATGGCCATGGACTCGGTGCCGCGCATTTCGCGTGCCCAGTCGCTGGATGCTTTGAGCTCAATGGCCAACATCGCTGGCTATCGCGCGATCGTCGAAGCTGCACATGAGTTTGGTCGTTTCTTTACTGGGCAAATCACTGCGGCAGGTAAAGTTCCACCGGCGAAGGTGATGGTGATCGGCGCAGGCGTTGCCGGTTTGGCTGCGATTGGTGCCGCCGGAAGCCTTGGTGCAATTGTTCGTGCATTCGATACCCGTCCAGAAGTGAAAGAGCAGGTTCAGAGTATGGGCGCAGAATTCCTCGAGTTAGATTTCGAGGAAGAAGCGGGCAGCGGCGATGGCTATGCCAAAGTGATGTCTCCTGCCTTTATCAAGGCTGAGATGGAGCTGTTTGCCGCACAGGCTAAAGATGTCGATATCATCGTGACGACGGCGCTTATCCCTGGGAAACCAGCACCACGGTTGATCACCAAAGAAATGGTTGAGTCAATGAAGCCGGGTAGCGTGATTGTCGATCTGGCAGCGCAAACCGGTGGCAACTGTGAACTGACCGTTGCGGATACCGTGACTGAAACGCCAAACGGCGTGAAAATTATCGGCTACACCGACCTGCCAAGCCGTTTACCCACGCAGTCCTCTCAGCTTTATGCGACGAACTTGGTGAATTTGCTCAAGCTTCTGTGTAAAGAAAAAGACGGTACTTTGAATGTTGATTTCGACGACACCGTGATTCGCGGTGTTACCGTGGTTAAAACCGGTGAAATTACCTGGCCAGCGCCGCCGATTCAGGTTTCAGCACAGCCTAAAGCTAAAGCGGCCGAGCCGGTTGCAGCTAAAGAACCTGAGAAACCGGCCTCTCCATACAGAAAGTACGTCATATTAGCCGTTGCTATTATCCTGTTTGGTTGGCTGGCGAATGTAGCACCAAAAGAATTCCTTTCTCACTTTACTGTCTTTGCGCTCTCTTGCGTGGTCGGGTATTACGTGGTTTGGAACGTCAGCCATGCGTTGCATACACCGTTGATGTCGGTGACCAATGCGATTTCAGGGATCATTGTCGTAGGGGCCGTACTGCAAATCGGTCATGGCGGCTGGATCACTTTCTTCGCGTTTATCGCCGTGCTGATTGCCAGCATTAACATTTTTGGTGGATTCACCGTGACTCAGCGCATGCTGAAAATGTTCCGGAAGAACTAAGGGGTAACACATGTCTGGAGGATTAGTTACTGCAGCATATATTGTTGCCGCAATCCTGTTTATTTTCAGTCTGGCGGGCTTGTCAAAGCACGAGACATCCAAGCAGGGTAATATCTTCGGCGTTGTCGGGATGGCAATCGCGCTGATCGCAACTATTTTCGGCCCTGACTCTAGCAACGTAGGCTGGATTATTGTCGCCATGGTTATCGGCGGTGCTATTGGTGTTTATCTGGCAAAGAAAGTCGAAATGACCGAAATGCCAGAGCTGGTTGCCGTGCTGCACAGCTTTGTCGGTTTAGCCGCGGTGCTTGTTGGGTTTAACAGCTTTATCGAACACCAGCCGGGCTCAATGGAACACGTGATGGAGAATATCCATCTGACTGAAGTGTTCCTTGGCATCTTCATCGGTGCGGTAACCTTTACTGGTTCAATCGTGGCGTTTGGTAAACTGCGCGGCACGATTTCATCAAAACCATTGATGTTACCAAATCGTCACAAGCTCAATCTGGCGGCTTTGGTTGTCTCTTTCCTACTCATGGTTTGGTTCGTGAATACCGGAAGCACCAGCGTGCAGGTCATGTGCGTACTGCTGATGACGATCATTGCGTTAGCCTTCGGCTGGCACCTTGTCGCGTCTATCGGCGGGGCGGATATGCCGGTTGTGGTTTCAATGCTGAACTCCTACTCCGGTTGGGCAGCCGCAGCAGCGGGCTTCATGCTGAGCAACGACCTGCTCATCGTAACGGGTGCTTTGGTCGGTTCTTCAGGTGCCATTCTGTCTTACATCATGTGTAAGGCAATGAACCGTTCATTCTTCAGCGTTATTGCCGGCGGTTTTGGTACTGATGGTTCTTCTACTGGTGAAGATCAGGAGATGGGCGAATACCGTGAAACGACGGCAGAAGAAGTTGCCGAGCAACTGAAAGGCTCTTCATCGGTCATCATCACCCCAGGTTACGGCATGGCGGTGGCTCAGGCTCAGTATCCTGTAGCTGAAATTACCGCTAAGCTTCGCGCCATGGGGGTAAAAGTTCGCTTTGGTATTCACCCCGTTGCAGGGCGTTTACCGGGTCACATGAACGTATTATTAGCTGAAGCCAAAGTCCCGTATGATATCGTGCTAGAAATGGATGAAATCAATGATGACTTTGCAGACACCGATACCGTTTTAGTGATCGGCGCGAACGATACCGTTAACCCAGCGGCTATGGAAGATCCACGTAGTCCAATCGCGGGTATGCCGGTATTGGAAGTATGGAAAGCGCAGAATGTTATCGTATTCAAGCGCTCGATGAACACTGGCTACGCAGGCGTTCAAAATCCACTGTTCTTTAAAGAGAACACCCAAATGTTGTTCGGCGATGCCAAAGCGAGCGTTGAAGCTATTCTGCGCGCGCTGTAATCCCCGCTCATTGTAGATACCAAGGGCCGCAGATGCGGCCCTTTTTTAATTATATACGGCTTGCTTCGGGTAACCGTTTTAGAGAACGACTGATCCAAATGGCAAGTAATAACATCACGCCGAGAAATATCACAATGCCGTTCCAACCATACTGATTCCAGAATACTCCCCCCAGCGTTCCCGCTACGCTAGAGCCTGCGTAATAACAAAATAGATAGAGAGAGGATGCCTGACCTTTAGCACGGCGAGCACGGCGACCGATCCAGCTACTTGCTACGGAGTGCGCGGCAAAAAAACCGGCGGTAAATAACATCATTCCGATAAAAATAGCCACCAATGGCGCGAATAGGGTAATAAGCAACCCGATCAGCATAATGGATATCGACACAGTGAGAACCGGACCGCGGCCAAATTTACTGGTCAGTGCGCCCGCCTTGGGAGAACTATAGGAGCCGGTGAGGTATACGACCGATAAGAGTCCCACAAAGGCTTGGCTAAGAGAATATGGCGTGCCAAGCAGACGATAGCCAATATAATTAAATAGAGTCACAAAGCTTCCCATCAGTAGGAAACCTTCGGCGAAAAGAAGTGGCAGTCCACGGTCATGCCAGTGTAAACGGAAGTTGATAAGCAACGTCCTTGGGCGAAGTGAAGTTGCGCGGAAGTGCTTAGAGGCTGGCAGGATTTTCCAGAACATAAATGCAGCCGCGAGTGCGAAAAGCCCAATGATGGCGAGAGCGATTCGCCAAGAGAAGAAATCGGTTAGTACACCGCTAACTAATCGTCCACTCATTCCGCCAATTGAATTACCACTGATATAAAGCCCCATAGAGAAAGCCACCACAGCGGGGTCAATTTCCTCACTCAAATAGGTCATCGCCACTGCGGCAACGCCACTGAGCGAAAGCCCAACCATGGCACGCATAATCAAAATCCCGTGCCAACTAGTCATCATCGAACAAATCAGTGTACAAATCGCTGCTAGCAGCAGTGAGGTGACCATCACCTGTTTGCGTCCAATGGCGTCCGAAAGTGGGCCCGTAAACATAAGCCCAACGGCAAGGAGGCCCGTGGACACAGAAAGAGAAAGGCTACTGCTGGCGGGCGAAATGCCAAAATCGTGCGATAACACAGGCAGAATAGGCTGAACGCAATACAGCAGGGCAAAGGTAGCGAGTCCGGCCGAGAAAAGCGCAAGAGTGACGCGAATAAACTGCGGCTGTCCACGTTCTATAAAGGGGAGTTTATTTAATGTACGACGCGTTGGCGCAGCAGAAGGCGTTGAGGCCGAGCCTGATTGAGGCTGAATACTTTCAGCCGAAGGGGTATCCACTCTGTATCCTTACCGAAAATATCGGGTGTAACGGTTAACCAGCTCTACTGACCTCATTAATGTGCGGTAGCTCACAACGGCTGATGTAAATTCAGCATAGGTATCTGCCATTTTATTGTCTAATATATTAATAAATTCAAATGAGACTTTAAAAGTATCAATCAATAAAATGCGTATAGAAATCAGACACCTTAAATACTTTATTGCGGTGGCAGAAGAGTGCCATTTTGGCCGCGCCGCAGAGCGGTTGAATATCTCTCAACCCCCACTAAGCCAGCAGATTCAATACCTTGAACAAGAAGTCGGGGCGCGGTTATTAGCGCGCACCAATCGCAGCGTGAGTCTGACTCAGGCTGGGGAGCTGTTTCTCAAGGAATGCTATGAAATCGTTAACCACCTTTCACAAGCGGCTGAAACGGCGGCGCGAGCGCACCGCGGTGAGTTGGGGAGCCTGAAAATTGGTTTTACCTCTTCGGCCCCGTTTATTAGTCAGGTCGCCAGCAGTTTGTTTTCTTTCCGGCAACGTTATCCCTTAGTGCATATGCAAATGCGTGAGGTAAACACTAAGCAACAAATCGAACCGTTGCTGGAGGGGAAGTTAGATCTCGGCGTCATGCGTAACACTCGTCTCCCCGACATGCTGGCGCATCAACTGTTGTTACGTGAGCCATTGGTTGCCGTTTTGCATAAAAATCATCCACTTGCGGCGGGGGAGCATAAGCCGCTTAAATTTAGCGATTTAGCCCAGCAGCCTTTTGTCTTTTTCTCACGCGAAGTTGGGACGGCATTGTATGACGAGATTTTAACCTTACTGCTCAATGCAGGGATTACGCCCTACATCACGCAAGAAGTCGGAGAAGCGATGACGATTGTTGGTCTCGTGTCGGCAGGGTTAGGGGTTTCGATTTTGCCCGCATCTTTTACTCGCATCCAAGTGGATGGCGTCTGCTATCGGCCCTTGGATGAAGACAATGCTTTCACTGAAGTTTGGTTAGTTTACAACAAGAATAGGGCATTAACCGCACAGGCAACCGCCCTAATAGCATTAATGCTTTCTCAACAGCAGATAAAATAATCGAAAACAAAGTCTGTGTAGCTGAGCTTATTTGTGCGCTAAATCACATAACGAATCAAATAGTTGACGCGTTTCCACAAAACCGACACCATAGCATTAATATTTATTTAGAAGCGTGAAAAATAAGCAGGAGTAGGTGGGTGATAGCTGAAAGCCAACCGGGTCATATTGATCAAATAAAGCAGATAAATGCAGGGGCGGTATACCGCCTAATTGATCAACATGGCCAAATTTCACGCATTGAGTTATCAAAACGCGCCCAGCTAGCCCCTGCCAGTATCACTAAGATTGTGCGCGAACTGCTTGAAGCCCATCTGGTGCAGGAAACTGAATTTCAGGATCTCGGTAGCCGTGGGCGTCCCGCAGTGGGGTTAATTCTAGATACGGTCGCTTGGCACTATCTCTGTGTACGCGTTGGACATGGCGTCATGACGCTAGCGCTGCGTGACTTAAGCAGTAAATTGGTTGCGGAAGACGATATAGATCTCCCTGCTCAGGCCGAACAGCCGCTTCTTGAACGAATCATTAATGAAATCGATCAGTTTTTTATTCGCCATCAGAATAAATTAGAACGCTTGACCGCTATCGCAATAACGCTTCCGGGGTTAATTAATTCTGCCAAAGGCATGGTACATCGCATGCCATTTTATGCTGATGTCTGTGATATGCCTCTTGGCCCCGAACTTGAGCAACATACGGGACTACCGGTATTCCTGCAGCATGATATATGTGCATGGACAATGGCCGAATCCTTATTCGGTGCGGGGGAAGGTTGCGGCAATATGCTGCAGGTCGTCATCGACCATGATGTTGGCGCGGGGGTGATTACCGATGGGCGGTTGCTCAATGGAGGACGCCATAGCGTTGTCGAAATTGGCCATACGCAGGTCGATCCATACGGCAAACAATGTTACTGCGGAAATCATGGCTGCCTAGAAACCGTCGCAGGGCTTGATCATATTCTGGATCTCGCTCAGCAACGCTTACCTCTTTCTCCCTCGTCGCTGTTACATAATGGCCCCATTACCATTGACGCTATCTGTCAGGCCGCGATGCAGGGCGATCAACTGTCTAAAGATATCATTAGTAGCGTCGGTAATAACGTTGGCCGAATATTGGCTATCATGGTTAACCTGTTTAACCCAGACAAGATCTTAATTGGTTCACCGCTCAATCAGGCAAGCGCAATCCTTTTTCCTTCGATTAATGCAGCGATCCAACAGCAATCTCTACCGTACTATGCACATGGCTTGAACGTCGAGGCGACCCATTTCCGTAATAATGGCACTATGCCCGCTGCGGCTTTGGTCAAAGAGGCGCTGTATAACGGTTCGTTGCTGGTTCAGTTACTTCAAGGTTGATGTTCCGCACCTATTTCTTCAGCTAAACGCCTTTCTATTTCATACCCCCATAGGGGTATAAATCGCGATATTTCATGAATTTGTCCGCTCGATAAACAAAATATTGAGCTAACGCAAGCTGCCGCTTTGCTGCTTCGCCTAGACTTTTCTCTATTCTTGACGGTGGAGGAGAGTTATCACTTCACCATTTTTTTGTGTTTTTGTCGGAGTTTCTCCGGAGTAATATTCATGTTAAAGCGTGTTTTCGTCACAGGAACTGACACTGAAGTAGGTAAAACCGTCGTTTCTCGTGCTTTACTGCAATCCATCCATGCTTCTGGCGCTACTGCTTTAGGCTATAAACCTATTGCCGTTGGTAGTGAAGAAACCCCGCAAGGACTGCGTAATAAAGATGCGTTAACATTGCAGGCATCCTCTTCGATCCCATTGACCTACGACGAAGTGAACCCCATAACGCTGCAGGAAGAAATTGCTAACGCATATACAGGGGAGGCACTGGACTACAGCTTGATGAGCCGCGGTTTGCAGAACCTGAGCAGCAAAGCGGAGCATTTGGTCGTTGAAGGAACCGGCGGATGGCGTGTATTAATGCAAGATTTGCGTCCGCTGTCTGAATGGGTGGTGCAAGAGCAATTGCCTGTCATTTTAGTGGTGGGGATTAAGCTGGGTTGTATTAGTCATGCGATCCTCACTGCCCAAGCGATTATCAACGATGGTCTGCCGTTTGCCGGCTGGATTGCTAACCGAATCAACCCAGGCCTATCTCATTATGCGGAAACGCTGGAAGCGCTGCGTCAAAAGCTGCCAGGGCCACAGTTAGGAGAGATTCCCTATCTGTTCCGACCTGAAGAGAAAGATCTTTCTAAATATATCGATCTCTCACCGCTGAAATAACAAACGCTTTTTATTTTCGATATACCGACCCTGCCCGCAGCCAGCGAGATAGGGTCGTTGCTAGCACACACGACAGCAGCAATCCTGGAAGCAGGGTATACTCTCCCGTCATCTCAAACACCATCAATGCAGACATCACCGGCGCATGGGTGGTTGCTGCCAACAGCGTCGCCATGCCGGTTAACGCCATCAATAACGTAATATGCTGGCCCATCTCAGGCCAAATGGCACAAACCTGTCCCACCAACGTCCCAAGTGCGGCGCCAATAAACAGCGTGGGAGTGAACACACCACCGGGAGCCCCCGATCCGCTACTGGCTAAAATTGCCACCAGCTTACAGATCAATATGGCTGCAATAAGCAATACACCGGGTGGTGCTGTTAACAGTGATTGAACCACGCTGTAGCCATTCCCCCAGACTTCTGGAAATAGAATCGATAGTCCCCCTACGATTAACCCACCAAGCGCCAGTTGCAACGGTGGCGGCAGGCGCAAGTGATGAAAGAAATTGCTGCTGTATTGCATCAGCATTAAAAAGAGAGGTCCTGTAAAACCTGCGATAATACCCAGCATTGCCATAAGTACGTACTGAATAGGCCACGGCGCAGTGAGGATTTGTACCTGATAGAGCGTTTCTTGGCCGCCATTAAGCAAATTGCTCATTAACAACGCGCTAACGGCAGAGATCACCACGGGTCCCAGCGACGCCAACATCAGAGAACCAAACAGGATCTCGGCGATGAATAGACTACCGGCTAACGGCGCATGATAAGCGCTAGCCATGCCCGCGGCGGCACCACAGGCTACCCACAATTTCCACTCTTTAAATGGTGTGAAATAGCGTGCGAATATCGAAGCAAACAGGGCGGCTAACAGGATCATCGCACCTTCACGACCAATAGCACTGCCGCTGGAAACCACGATAAGCGAAGCAAGGCTTTTAACCAGACTCGCGGATACATCTAAACGGCCGTCGCCAGCATCAAAAGCTTCCATATAGTCGGTGGGGGCTGAAGGGCGTTGGTGCTGATATTTCTGGAATAGCCACAAAATACAACCGGCTACCAATCCCCCGAGTGCTGGCGTAAGCAAGCGCCGCCATAATGGCAGATCGGCAGCAGCGGCCACTAAACTTCCGCGGCGACTGCCGAGAAACAGCCATTCGAGCTGAAGCATCGACTGATGAAATAACCAAACGACGGTGGCGGCAGCGATACCGAGGATCATTGAGATAACCAAACGGCGTAGCATGAGTTGATAATGTTGCATATGAATCAAACGTTTCATGCGTGGTGAAGTCATATTGGCCGTGGGTTTCCGTCGCAGTATGCACAGGCGATTTCGGCTGTGCTATTCAGAAAAGTGTTGCCAGTTTAAGGGTTTTATCTACAGGAAGAAACTGTGCTGCAATCATGCAGCACAGCGAGTCAGAGGCTAGTGAATGGGATAGGGGGTATAAACCCCATTTAGCGATTCAAGGAAGGCAACGATATCATTCACATCTTGCTGTGGAAGCGTTGTACCTACCTGATATTTCAGCATCAGTTTTACAGCTTCATCAAGCGTCGGAACGTCACCGCGGTGGAAATACGGTGCCGTTAATGCAACGTTACGCAGCGTCGGCACTTTCTGACGGAAACGATCGCGCTCACCTTGGGTTACGTTCAGACGCCCAATATCCGCACTGGTCACATGACCGAAAGCGAAATCCTGCTTCAAGCCAAGTGGCTCAAACGCCTGACCTCCCAAAATTTTACCCGTATGGCAGGTAGCACATTTGTTATCTTTAAATAGCTGATAACCATGTAGCTGTTGAGCCGTTAGCGCCTTATCGTCACCGCGAAGATAGCGGTCAAATGGACTATCCGGTGTGATTAGCGTTTTCTCAAACTCAGCAATCGCATCGGTGATGGTATCGCCAGTAAAGCCTTCAGGATAAACCGCTGTAAACTGCTGTTTTAGCGCCGCATCTTGATTAAGTTTGCCCGTAATCTCATCCCAAGACTTAGATGCCATCTCGATTGGATTCAGTGGTGGGCCTCCCGCTTGTTTCTGTAAATCAGGTGCTCGACCGTCCCAGAACTGTTCAACGTTGAAGACTGCGTTAAACACTGTTGGTGCGTTGATGGGGCCCACTTCACCGCCGACGCCAATCGAGGTTTGGCGTCCATCAACACCGCCAGCGCCTAGTTGGTGACAATGCACGCAGGCGATAGAGTTATCACCAGACAAACGCGGATCATGATATAAGCGGAAACCTAAAGCCACTTTATCAGCATGAACAGGGATCGTACGTGGCAGTGGCTGAACGGGTTCGTTCATTAACGCGGGAGACATGTCTTTGGCAGCGTAGTATTTAATACGCTGATCTTTGACCCAGTTTAGAATGCCTTTGCGTTCTTCTTCACTGAGAGAACCAGCCCAATGCAAAGCGGTATAGCGAGTGGGTGGCATCGTATTGTGTTGCATTACCCATTCCACTTTAGCGATATCCCCCTGTGGAGGAGGAGTATCATGGATCAAGCTGTTGCGGATTGGCGTGAGATCAAACGACTTGTAGCCCAGATTTATATCGTATTCCATTAATTGCTTCGCAATCGGGAACTGTGAATAAAACGGTAACTTCGCCGATGGCGTATGGCAGTAGTCGCAGCCTTTCTCACTCAACGTTTTCAATACCGCAGCATTCTGCGCTGAGAGCGATGCTTGCTCAGGCATGGTGATGCGCTGTTTGTCATGGTAATAAACGTATCCCGCCAGACCTAGGTATCCCACAACGCCCACCGTCGCAGCAATCCCTAAAACTTTGGTTATTTTTATCATGTTAAAACTCCATTTCAGAGCATGAAATAGGAGCGCGTCTGCGATGGACGCAATCCTCAGAGGGCCAAAATTGGCCTTCCCATAGTGCGGGTTGCTACCTGCCACTTTATTGACCACTATCAATGATATGGGCAGGGGCTGCCTATCGTTAGAATAGGATTTAGCAATCAATTGAATTTAGGTATCCGTAAAACAGATGTGTGACAGTGTCACAATGTGGAGTTAAACCCGACTTATTTTGCAATCTCATTCGCATCCTTGCACCGCTCGTCATCCATCTTTCATTATTCATGCTACTGTAAAAGGCTAGTTATACGTATTATTTAAGATGAGGCAGCAGTATGGTGGAACAGGTTGAACAACAACATGGACAGCGAGGTATCGTGTTAACAGCCTGCATGCTTGCCACATTTATGGCTGCGGTTGAAGTGACGATTGTATCTACTGCCATGCCAACCATCATCGGTGATTTAGGCGGCTTTTCACTATTAGGCTGGGTGTTTGCGGCGTATCTGCTGACTCAGGCGATATCCATTCCGATCTATGGGCGTCTGGCCGATCTCTACGGTCGCAAAAGCATGTTTTACATTGGCGCATCGCTGTTTTTGCTGGGGTCGGTGCTATGTGGTTTTGCCAACAACATGCTGTGGATGATTATTTTTCGCGCGATACAGGGCATGGGGGCAGGTGCAATCACGCCAATTGCATTTACCATCGTTGCCGATATTTATTCACCAGCAGAACGACCTAAAATTCAGGGGTATCTTTCCAGCGTGTGGGGGGTATCCGCGATTGTGGGTCCGCTGATGGGCGCTTTTATCGTACAGCATTTTAACTGGGCTTTGGTTTTTTGGGTTAACGTTCCCATTGGGCTTACGGCCATGTACCTGTTGTGGCGTTACTTTCCGGAAACACTCCAGCCGCGAGTCCATCCGTTGGATATCGCGGGTACGGCGTGGCTAACCATTGCTGTGGCATCGCTTTTAGTTGCGCTGCTTCAGGCAGATATTCTGGGGTACTGGGTGGTGCCATTGTTGTTGATATCCTCTATTGCATCATTTTTTCTGTTACGCCAAGAGAGAAGAGCAATCGAACCGCTGTTCCCACTCGAGTTATGGCGTAATAAAGTTATTGTGGCAGGCAATATCGGTGGTTTAGTTGTGGGGGCCTCGATGATGGGGGTTGCTGCGTTTTTACCTACTTTTGTGCAAGGTGTCATGGGCGGCACACCACTGCAAGCGGGAACGACTCTGGCCATGATGTCAATTGGATGGCCGATTGCCAGTGCGCTGAGCGGCCGCATGATGCTACGCACCTCTTATCGAACAACGGCGTTATTTGGCAGCATATTATTAATTACCGGAAGCCTTGTATTACTGATGCAGCAGCCTGATAGCGGTCTACTGTGGGGGCGTATTGCCGCCTTTATTATCGGCTGCGGTATGGGTATGACTAACACTACATTTTTGGTTTCGGTGCAAAATATTGCGCCGCCAACCATGCGGGGTATTGCTACAGCCTCAACGGTGTTTACTCGAATGCTGGGTTCAGCGCTAGGTACCGCGGTTCTTGGTGCAACGTTAAACTTGAACCTCGACTGGCGATTGCCAGATATTCATGATCCAGTACAGAAATTAATGAGCCTACATAGAGAGGGTTTTATTGCTGACCCCGCAATGCAGCATCTAACGGAACAAGTAGCCGCATCACTTCATTGGGTTTTCATGGCTGCTGCGATACTTTCACTTTTTGCGCTCATTACCGCCTGGCTTATTCCCGCAAAATTAAAACCACAAAGTGCGCCAAATGTAGAGCTGGAGAGTGAGTGTTAGATGTAAAAAAGGCTGCGATAAGCAGCCTTTTAGCATTAAGTTCTTCATCGAGATCAGTGTGCAGCAGGGGTAGCCGTGCTCTCATCTTCGTTGCCATTGATACGCTGATAAATAATCTTTTGCGTGTCATTTTCGCAATGGCCGACAACCTGTCCACCGCTAGATTCCGCCTGATCGTTTGGCACAATATCCAGCGTAAAGCCTGACTCGGGTACGCCATTATTGATAATCTTTTGGCTAATATCTGCTTTGACCGTTTCACAGGATGCTTGAGCAGCCAATGGAATCGCGCCTAACAGCATGATGCCAATCAATGATTTCTTCATGAAATTCCTCCAAGTTTCCTAAGGGTAGACTCGACTTCAACGCTTATGGATTAAGCGGGCGACCAGTATTTCTATCTAGGCAACGTTGGGTGTTGGGCTCCCAGTATGCGTTGACGTTAAGGCTTTTCTCACATGCATCCTGCAAATCAACCGCTTTATCGAATTTATCGAACTGTTTCTCAACGCGTGTATTCACCTTATTGCGCAAAGAGCGAGTATCATCCCATTGCTCTTTTTGCTGGCGCGCATCTTCCTTCGTCAGCGAGTTATCTTGACCGCCGCTTGAGCCGAATACACACGTGCTGCCTGATGCACAAGAGTCAGCCAAAGCTGATGCTTGCCAGCCGCCCATAATGAGGGCTGCAGCTAAAGGCATCCAACGAGCGACCACCTGTAATTTTTTTAGTTTCACGTAGTTATCCTCATTTTTCCATGACCGATTTTCTCGATCATCACACGCAATATAGAGCCACTATAACACCCGTTCAGTTTCGCTGATAGTTTGTATCAAGGCTGGTTGCGGTGTGGTTTAGTCAAAAGAGAGAGGGCAGATAAAGCTAAACTTCAACGATTGGTAAAGGCGTTCAATGCAAAAGTTTAGCTTGTTATCTGATGCTTAACCGCGGTGAACAGAGAGCGGGGCGAAGGACTGACTCACTGGCATCATTTCAATGGTGTTGATGTTGACATGTGCTGGCAGCGTCGCAACCCAATATACCGCTTCTGCTATATCTACAGCGCTCAGGGCATTGGCGTTTTCATAGGTTTTACCAACACGCTCATTATCACCTTTGAAACGCACGTTTGAGAACTCAGTGCCACCAACAAGACCGGGTTCAATATCGCTAACGCGCACTCGAGTTCCGTGTAAATCAGCGCGTAGACCCAAACTGAATTGTTTTACAAATGCTTTGGTGGCGCCGTAAACATTCCCTCCAGCGTAAGGCCAATTCGCTGCCGTTGAACCGATATTGATGATGTGTCCAACATTACGCTCAACCATATCAGGTAGGATTGCCCGGGTCATATTGACTAAACCTTTAGCATTTGTGTCAATCATCGTATCCCAGTCATCAATATTTGCTTTATGCGCAGGCTCTAGCCCCAGCGCTAATCCAGCGTTATTGACCAAGACATCAATGCGACGTTTCTCGACAGGGAGGCTTTCCAGCGCTTGTTGGATGGCCGCACGATTCCGTACGTCTAACTGCAGGATTGTTAGTGCATCACCCAGTTCATCTTTGAGCTTTTCGAGGCGTTCCAAACGGCGACCGGTCGCAATGACATGATGTCCATTTTTGATAAATTTGCGCGTGATAGCTTCACCGAATCCTGCAGTAGCACCGGTTACAAATATATTCATTTCAAATTGCCTCGTTAAGTTAGCCTAAAATCCAGTCCATTCAATCTACCAGAAGCACGTTAAATTGCCATTGCAGGTAGTAGAAAAATAATGGCTACCTATACTTACAAATACGGAAAAATCTTAGATGAAATAAAGGCTCAACAGAGTTTTGTCCGATTGAGTATCGATAAGGTATTTAGTACTATCAGCGGTCATATTCGTACGCGATATATCAACCGCCAGCTATTAGCAATGGCGGTATATTATTCGGTAAAAGAACAAATATTAGCTAGAACAATTAATAATATGTATGGGAAATCCTATGAGTTTTGAGCAAAAAAACAACAGCGATGAGATTGATCTGCTCGATCTGCTGCTACAGCTATGGAATGGAAAGAAGACCATCATTGCCGCCGTGTGTATTGCTATTGTTTTAGCTATCGGATACATCGTCATCGCAAAAGAGCAATGGACGTCGACAGCGATAATAACGCCTCCACAGTTAGGTCAGTTAGCCGACTACCCAACGGCGGTTGCTGTTATTGACCCCTCAAATAGTAAGGATATTGGCAATGATGTATTTGCTAATTTCGTATCACGTATGTCGGCGGAAACTTTAGCCTTTATGCCTGAAAAACCGTTAGATATTAAACCGACAAATTCGGGCAGCAAAGACTCCTTCACCGTAAGCTTCAGCGCAGAGACGCCAGAAGAAGCTCAAAAATCACTGTTAGCGGTGCTGAGCAAGGTCAATAAGGAAACATCTAGCAGTTTTTATTCTAATGCAAGTAAAGCGCTACAGGTGAGAATGGATGCCATTAACACCTCACTCGATGCCCAACTTCAAACTGCCGAAGCGAAGAAAAATCGTCGCCTGACGGCATTAACAGAAGCACTAAAAGTTGCTGAAGCGACTGATACCAAAAATGTAGCGGTTAAAGAAGTGAACGGACTGTCTGATGATATGCTATTCATGCTCGGAGAATCTGCTCTCAAGACTTTAATAAATAACGAGTCAAGCTGGCCATTATATTTAAGCGATAGCTATTACTCTAATCGTGAAACGTTGCAGGCATTGCAGAAAATTAAGCTAAGCGATACGGGCAATGATAAGTTTGAGGCATTCGCGTACTCGCAGAAGCCTTCGCTACCTATGATCAAAGATGCACCAAAGAGAGCACTCATTCTGATTTTGTCTGTTTTACTTGGCGGACTGATTGGTGCAGCGATTGTTTTGGTAAAAGGCTTCTTACGTAATATGAAGGACAAGAATCAAGCGGCATAACGCCGAGCGTTTAAGTTGATTGGAATTTGAACGCTGGTATGTCACAGATCCACCGAGCAAGCTTTGCGTAACACGACGCGGAGATTGCCGGTGGATTTTTACTTCTACAGTCATCAAATTGTCGCTCATAAATAGTCGATACACTCGCAAAACATCTGCCGCGTATTTTCATTATTATCCATCCTGTTATAGTTAATCCATCCTACATAAACCTGAGAGATAGAGATGTTTAGCATTACGCGTATAACAAACATGGATGAAAAACTCTATACGTTGACAGATCATCTTTATGCAAACGCATTTCCTTATCATGAAAAACGAGAGGAAAGGGCGAAACACTCGGCTTTGGCCAATCCTGCATATCACCTAGAGGCATGGGAATTCGACAACACGTTCGTCGGCTTTATCGGCTACTGGATGTTTAAGCACTATGCATACATTGAACATCTAGCGATTGATCCTAGCGTTCGTTCGCGAGGATTTGGTAAACAAATACTCGAACATTTCTTAGCTCATCACCCGCAAACGGTGTTGGAAATTGATCCGCTAACCTCGGAGATTGCTCATCGCCGACTGCGCTTTTATCAAAGCTTAGGATTTATTCAAAATGACTTTGTACATCATCATCCGAGCTATCATGCAGAAATGAGTGATCATCAATTAATCGTACTTAGCAGTAAGCAAGCATTGTCAGATGAGCAATACACTACTTTTTGCCACGACCTTCGTTTTGTGGTGATGGACGGTGTTTAGTCTTATCAATAAATATCTCAAGTAGCGACGCTCTTGGCGAAAAGTACAGAATGTTGTTGTTTTGTCTATTATGTAGTGTGATAAAGGGATGTGTGAGTTACCTTACTTCGGCTTTATACATCCCTTTGTATTATTATTTCTTCAACGCGAATAACATTAGAAAACTGGGGCTATGGTAAGAAGTAGATTACCAAATCGACGTTGCTCTCCTGATGCAATCACTAATAATGTTTGATCAGATTTGACTTGATTATAGAAATCTTGACGCGGCAAGTATTCTATCGGGCAGTTTTCTGGAAGTATCTGCCGATATTCAGATTCAATCGTATTTATAAAGTCAGAGGGATAAGCCATTAAAACTGCTTTTTCAACATTAATACTGGTAAGGACCTTTTCTAGAATTAATGTTGCAGGTATAACTCCCGGTGTTAGATTTAAATAAATAACCGTTGCCTGACGAGGAGCGTTCGTGATGACTGAGTAGTTGCTATCAGCAATCAGCACCTGTGTTTTATGGCCACATTTAGCGAGCGAGCATAGCAGCTCAGGGTGAATGAGTTCTGATTTAATCATAATTATTCTCGGATGAATAAAGGCAGTCGCAAATTGACGGCTGCCTGTAAGTGAATTACATACGGTAAATCCCACCGTTTATATCGATAGTCGCGCCAGAAATAAAACCATCATATTCAGCGGCAAGGAAGCTAATAACTCGAGCAACATCTTCAGGTGTTCCCGCTCTACCAAGGGGAATGGCCTGAATCGTCTGTTCTGCTGATTCTTGGGTGGTATGACGATTGTGAAAACGCGTACCGAGAATCAAACCGGGGGCGACGGCATTTACTCTAATGCCATGTTCGCCGAGTTCTGCTGCTAAAGAGCGAGTCCAAGTCAGTACAGCGCCTTTCGTCGTGGAATAAACTAGAGACCCTGAATGTCCGCCAGAACGACCAGCTAAGGAAGCCAGATTGACAATGCTAGCGCCATCAGCCGATGATTTTAAGAAAGGTAGCGCAGTTTGTGTCACATTAAGCATCGTTGTCATATTCACATCGAGAACGGTCTGCCAGAATTGATGATCAATTTCACCTAACCATTTACGGCCTACTATTCCCCCAACATTATTGATTAATATATCAATTCCTCCCAAAAATTCGGCTGCAGTGTTAACACAATGCTCGGCCTCCTCAGAATTAATCAGGTCAGCATAACCATAGGCAGCTTTTTGCCCCAATGAATGAGCTAACTCCGCCAACGCTTTAGGACCTTCTTCACCGCTATGGTAGTGGAGATAAATATCGCAGCCGGATCGAATTAATTGTTCAGCTGTAGCTCGCCCAATCCCTTGTTCTGCACCTGTAATAAAGACTTTTTTACCTGCTAGAGTTCCCATAATTGATACCTCGTGTGTTAGTTTTTTCCTGAAAAGGATTCGGATTGAATAACGCCTTCACGCTGTTTGGCGCAGTAAAAAATGCAAATGAGACCGGTAACCAATAGGCATAAAGATAAAAAGATGAGACCTGGCATGCTGCTATGAGTCATATCGTTGAGTACGCCAACCACATAGGGGGCAACAAAACCGCCGATATTACCGATACAACTTACGACGGCTAATCCGGCTGCCGCTGCTGCGCCTGACGAAATATTGGCCGGCATAGATAAAAATGGGGGAACGGAGGTATATATTCCGATAGCGGCAATACATAGAAACGATAGTGAGACAAACACGTTGTATTTAAAGAAGATGACAGCGCCCACTAAGCCCATCGCCGCAACAACCATGCTGATACCGGCAAACACGCCGATTTTTCGAGTTTTACTTGCCAACAGGCTCCAGGGATAGACTAATAATGCTGCAAGACCATAAGGAATTAGGGCCATCAGACTGACTTTAAAGATATCGTCGCCTGAGATAGCAGTGATGATCGAGGGAAGCCACATGCCAAAACCATAAATCCCACACACCATGCCGAAATTCAGCATTGCATACAGTAGATACTTACGATTTTTAATTCCATTAAAGAAATCAGACAGCGTAATTTTTGACCCCGATTTGGAGCGCTCGGTGCTACTCATCAACCACGCCTTTTCTTCAATATCTAAATAATTTACTTCCTTTGGATAGTTTTTGATAATAAAAGGAATTAGCAATCCAATAATAATTGGCGGAATACCTTCTATGATAAACAGTAATTGCCATGGTTCCAAACCAAACCAGCCTTGATCTATATTCAGAATAAAACCAGAAATAGGAGAGCCGATCGCATTAGAGAGAGGTTGTACAATAATAAACATACCTAAAATTCTTGTGCGATACTTTTGTGGGAAAAATACTGTAAAATAATAGACTACTGAAGGGAAAAAACCGGCCTCACAGACGCCAAGCATGAAGCGACAGATATATAATTCCATTGGTGTTCTAACAAAACCAAGCAAAGTTGCAAACACCCCCCATGAAATTAAGATCCTCGCAAACCATATACGTGGACCAAATTTTATGGTTCCTGCATTGCTTGGTATTTCAAACATAAAATAGCCAATAAAGAAAATACCTGAGGCGAATCCAAAGGCAGATGCTGTTAAACCAAGGCTGTCCTCTAATGCCATAGCAGCATAGGCCATATTATTACGGTCAAGAAAAGCTAAAAAATAGAGCAATATCATTAATGGGACAATGTGTAGTGTAAGTTTTTTTATTGCACTACGTTCAATATCCTGCGGAGTTCTTTTATTCATAATGGATATTTCCAATGGGCTAGCATTAGCAAGTTGCTAATGTATTTTTTAATTTTCGCTGCAATTAACGATTGGTTATATTTATTTGTCTAATACACTCAGAAACCACTGAATCTAATCTGTGATTAATATCAACTGTAATAATATCTTTCTCATCAACATCAGGAGTTTCTAGGGTATTAAATTGTGAGTCCAGCATTGTATCTTTAAAAAAATGTCCCTTACGCTTCTGAAGTCGCTCCTTGACAACATCCTTACTACCGCTGAGGAAAATAAAATGTATCCCCGAGTTATTTTGTCGCAGTATATCCCTGTAGTTTTTCTTAAGGGCAGAGCAGACCATCAATGAATTCGGGTTCGTGCGCAACATGGCATAAGCGGCCTGATTTAACGCCTGTAGCCAAGGTAAGCGATCATCATCATCAAGCGCTTGGCCATTCGCCATTTTATCCACATTATGGCGGGGATGAAGAAAATCACCATCAAGAGATGGAATATTCAATGCAGATGATAGTCTCTGCGCAACTGCGGATTTTCCACAACCAGACACGCCCATTAATATCCATAGTTGATGATTTTTATGTGGTTTTTCCGATATTATATGACAGTCTGATGATGTTTTTTTTGCACTCATAGTGTTGCTCCTCTAATTTTTATTAAAAGATATTTAGGCAATGAACTCATCGCTAAGAAAGAAAACTAATTTAATATATGACTACGTTATTTGGTTATTTAGCTAGTTAGCGGTCTTACCGATTTTCTATTGATGAGCATTGGAGTAAAAAGATATTCTCTGATCGGTAATGAAGGCTCGGCAATTCTATTTATCAGTCGTCCCACCATTCGCTGCGCCATTTCTGCCAGCGGGGGCATAACGGACGTTAGAGCAGGGGAGCTAAGGTTAGATAACGAAATATTATCGATGCCAACCAATGATATATCGTCTGGAATACGTATACCCACAGCTTGCAAACCGACCATCAATCCGATTCCCAAAGCATCATTAATTGCTACAATTCCGTCAGGCAGTATAGGAAGCTTGATGATCCTAGGTGCCAATATTAATCCCAGCTCAAACATCTCAGTATCGCCATACTCGCTGCTGGCTTTACCTTCAATAATCCGAGACTGAAACGGCAAGTTTTGCTGACGTAGCTCAGACAGAAATCCATCAATCTTATGGCTACGGCTCAGTGTCAGCGTCGTCTCTGTGGCAAAAAATATATTTTTGCAGCCGCGCTCAGCGAGATGGCGTGTGGCTAAACGACCTGCTTCAATGTTATTCATTGAAACGCTATCAAAAATATGGGCATGGTTAGATATGCCATCAGGAGAATGATTATCATAGCTGACAATAACCATTCCTTTTTCAGCGGCGCGAATAAAATGGGTCTTCCTGATATCACTTGCTGCAACAATGATCCCGCGTACACCGTGTGAAAACATATCCTCAATGAATGCACGCTCCTCGTCCTCTTGGCGGTAAGAGTTTCCCAACAATACTCGATAACGAAATACTCTAGCAGCTAAATCCACTTCATGAGCTAATGCAGAAAAACTAGGATTAACAATAGAGGGTACCAGCAAGCCAAAAATCTTATTTTTTTCATCGCCAGCCGATGGCAGGCTCCTTGCTGGACGATAGTTGAGATCGCGTATTGCTTGTTCTATGCGTAACAATGTTTCTGTGCTCATTTGACTAACTCTATTATTCAGCACATTAGATACACTGCTGATAGATACTTTGGCTAGCCGAGCAACATCGCGAATATTTGCCATTAAATCTATCCTCTTATTTACTTCTTTCTGGCCATGTTCCTGATTCCCTAAACAGCAATCTATAAGGGATATATATTCCAAGCAAGCAGAAAGCGAATACATAAATAACTGAATAATACTTTTGTGAAAACTGTCATAACACTCGCGTTATGTTTACTAAACAGCAGAGGAGATTTGATGATACGTGGGTTGAGTAGGGAGAAGACATAAAGACGCTATTGTGCAATGTTAATCAGGTTCAAATCTGATGACAAAAAGGGAGCATAATTGCTCCCTTACCCAGCACTTATTTTTTTATCCGTTTACCCTGTTCATCAATGACTCGCTCACCATCTTCTTTAGTGAACGAGCCGCATTGCTCATCAGTTAAAATATCCAGAACACTCTCAGAAGGCCGACATAAGCGTGTACCCAGCGGGGTAACAACAATTGGACGATTGATGAGGATAGGGTACTGCAACATAAAATCAATCAGTTGTTCATCACTGAAGGCATCGTCTGTCAGACCTAATTGTTCATAAGGTTCGACATTCTTGCGTAATAGCGACCGAACGGAGATTCCCATATCCGCGATAAGTTTAATCAGTTCTTCTCGAGTCGGCGGTGTTTCAAGATACATAATAACCGTGGGCTCAGCGCCGCAGTTGCGGATTAACTCTAGGGTATTGCGCGACGTTCCGCAGGCTGGATTATGATAGATAGTGATATTGTTCATCATAATGATCTCGTGTTAATACTCCTGAAGGTAATGGCTATAGCGCTACTGACAGGCGCAAAGCCAATGCCGCCAGCGTGACAAACAGTACAGGGATTGTCATGACGATGCCTACTCGAAAGTAATATCCCCAGGTAATCGTAATATTTTTCTGCGACAAAACGTGCAACCACAACAACGTCGCAAGACTGCCAATCGGCGTAATTTTAGGCCCAAGGTCGCTACCGATAACATTGGCATAAATCATCGCTTCTTTGATAACGCCTGTGGCTACGCTACCATCAATCGACAGGGCACCAACCAAAACGGTCGGCATATTGTTCATGACGGAAGAGAGGAACGCCGCGAGGAATCCTGTCCCTAAGGTTGATGCCCACAATCCTTGTTCAGCCAGTTGATTTAGCAGGGCAGAAAGGTAGTGAGTCAAACCTGCATTGCGTAAACCGTAGACTACCAGATACATGCCCAGTGAAAAAATCACAATCTGCCAAGGTGCTTCACGCAACACTTTGCCAGTGTTTATGACATGTCCTCTCTTCGCGACGGTAAGCAAAATTAGGGCACCAACGGCGGCGACCAGACTAACAGGTATACCGAGAGGTTCGAGGCCAAAGAATCCCACTAATAGCAAAGTCAGAACTAGCCAGCCGGTTTTAAAGGTTCTGGCATCTCGAATTGCTTTTTTAGGTTCTTTCAACAGGGAAAGATCGTAAACGGCAGGAATGTCATTACGAAAGAAAAGGTGCAATAGAATCAGCGTCGTCGCAATAGCCGTCAGGTTAACAGGCACCATGACTGCGGCATACTCAGAAAAACCTAGGTTAAAATAGTCAGCTGAGACGATATTCACCAGATTCGAGACAATCAGAGGCAGACTAGCTGTGTCTGCAATAAATCCAGCGGCCATGACAAAAGCTAATGTTGATCTCTGGCTGTAACCTAAAGCCAGCAGCATCGCAATCACAATCGGCGTCAGGATAAGTGCTGCACCGTCATTAGCAAATAACGCCGCGACCATAGCACCGAGCAGGATAATCCAAGTAAACAATCTTCGACCATGGCCATTACCCCAACGGGCGACATGTAGTGCAGCCCATTCGAAGAAACCAGCCTCATCGAGGAGAAGACTGATGATGATCACAGCTATAAATGTTGCGGTCGCATTCCATACTATCTGCCAGACAGCAACAATATCACCTAGATGAACAACACCGGTCAGTAATGCCAAACCTGCGCCCAATGAGGCACTCCAGCCAATTCCCAGACCTCTAGGCTGCCAGATAACCAGAACTAGGGTGAATAAGAAGATCACGCCTGCTAGTAACATCACAAACCTCATTCATATTTGATAAAACGTATGTATCCATCATCCTCAGCAGGAGGATAACAACGCTCTATTGAGCTTATTGCGTATATTTTCACGTTCACAGTCCCAGGCTGTTTCAATAATACTTGCAGCCCAAGCAGGCATATGTGGTGATAGTCGATAATGCACCCATTTTCCCTGACGGCGATCTATCACTAGACCGGACTCGCGTAACAGAGCCATGTGACGTGATATTTTGGGCTGAGACTCTGCCGTTGATGCACAAATATCACAAACACACATCTCACCAGACTCCCTGAGAAGCATCACAATAGTCGAACGAGTTTCATCCGCAAGGAGTTTAAAAAGCTGAACAGGCTGTAGCATTTCTGACCTCAACGAAAAAACATATACATATGATATTTCATATATGATAGGTTTTAAAGTATAGCTTATAAAACAGAGGGTTTTTATGACACAGTTACCAGCAGTTGAACTGGATTGCTTTGATGATGCAATCGTCAGCAAACTAGCAAGCAACACTGAAACAATGCCGCGTTTTCTCATCCTTTATGGTTCAGTTCGAGAACGCTCCTACAGTCGCTTTGCAGCTGAAGAAGCAGGGCGGTTACTGACAAAAATGGGGGCTGAGGTGAAAACATTTAATCCTTCCGGCCTGCCATTACCTGATGATGCCTTGGACAGTCATCCGAAAGTGCTTGAACTACGAGAACTGGTCAGGTGGTGTGATGGAATGATCTGGAGTTCTCCGGAAAGACATGGCGCCATGAGTTCGGTTATGAAGGCCCAAATTGACTGGATCCCCCTTAGTGAAGGCGCTGTTCGTCCATCACAGGGAAAAACGCTTGCTGTTATGCAAGTTTGCGGTGGCTCGCAATCGTTCAACGCAGTAAATCAGTTGCGAATACTTGGCCGCTGGATGCGTATGTTCACCATTCCCAATCAGTCGTCAGTGCCTAAAGCGTGGCAGGAATTTGATGACGAAGGACGCATGAAACCATCTCCTTGGTATGACCGAATTGTTGATGTCGCAGAAGAGCTCTTCAAAATAACCCTGATCCTGAAGGAACATACAAGCTATCTTGCCGACCGTTACAGCGAAAGGAAAGAAAACCATCAGGAACTTTCGGCGCGGGTCAATCAAGCAAAAATCTGAGACCACAATTTGAAAGCAGTGAACGCTGCAGTAAGACTGTAACGTGAGAAAGATAACTGGAGCCTGAATCGCTTAGTTTGGCGGGATAGCTAGGAGGCGCGTCAGCATGTGAGTAACGTAACCATGACTAAAAACCTGTAAACTCCACCTAATGATACGTTGGTTCGCATAATGTATATTATGTTAAATTGAGTAAATGGAGCGAAAACCTACGCTGTGTGCCTTTCCGCCCCTTTCCCCTGTCAGTTGATCCTGAGTCATCATGCGTGATGAATGATTATGTATCGGTAACATGCAGACATCGGTAATGATATGCATTCTTTGCGTTGCGCTGTTATCACCAACGCTCGGTCACCTCTTTGTGATTGCGCTACGTGAAGTCTGAGATTTAAAACGTAGAATTTTGCCCGTCAGATTTTGTCAGAAAAGCTCGGAAAGACTCAAAGCACTCACTTATTGTCTTTTCCAAGCTTTATTGTACTTATGGGTTTGCAGACGCCCGCAGTGCAAACTCCAGCGCATCTAAATCATTCGAGCTTAGCAAGGTTCTGACGCTTTCAAGCTCGTCTTCAGATCTGTCGTAAATATTTAACGCTAGAATTCTACCAATATCGGATTCAGAGAACCGGTATTTAAGTATTTTGGCGGGATTACCCCCGACAACCGCATAGTCTGGCACATCTTTCGTCACGATACTTCCAGCCGCGATGATGGCACCCTCGCCTACGGTAACGCCAGGCATAATCATGCAACGCATTCCCAGCCAACAACCATCGTTAAGAACCGTGTCACCGCGATGACGATATGTATCCGTTATTGTCTCCATAAAGGGATAAAGACTAATAAAATCCATGCAGTGATTATGATTACCGCCCATTAAAATAACGGACTCAGCACCAATGCAAACATAATCTCCGATTCTGAGTTTATCGATCTTGCCTAGCGGCTCCCAGCTTTGGCTAATCCTATCGCCGTGTAAATATCGAACAACCGACTTCTCAAATCCATTGTCCCAGCAGTCACTGTAATAACTGTGAGTGCCGCTAACTAAAATGTTGGGATTCTTTACGGTCAGGTGTAGATATTCCAGTTTTGACCAATGCTTTTCTTTCATGACTCATCCTTCTATTAATAAGAGCCACGGAACGATTTTTCGTGGCAGTAATTACTCGTTCAGATAATTACTGCTATCAGAGATCCGGGGATGTTTCAGCAATGGCTGATATAGAAGATGCATAGGGATAAACCTGCTTTCAATGAGTATTGTTATAATATCAAGCTCGGACACGTTATAAAACCGTTCAGCATAGAGACAACGCTACGTGAAATCTGGAGTTTTAACAGTGTAGTGATACACGAGATTTTACACAGCGCGATCACAGAAAAGCCCACTTTCGTGGGCCTATCTGCTTAATACTTAACGGAACGGCGGCTCATTGAACGTACGTAGCTTACGAGAATGAAGTTTATCGCCTTCGGCTCGCAGCAAATCAATCGCGCGGATGCCAATTTGTAAGTGTTCAGAAATGGCACCTTCATAGAAATGATTTGCCTGTCCCGGCAGTTTGATCTCACCATGCAGCGGTTTATCAGAAACGCACAGTAATGTTCCGTACGGAACGCGGAACCGATATCCCTGAGCCGCAATCGTAGCGCTTTCCATATCAACCGCTACGGCGCGACTCAAGCTAAAACGCAGCGCTGATGCGGAAAAACGCAGTTCCCAGTTACGGTCGTCGGATGTGACAACGGTACCGGTACGCAAACGCTGTTTCACCTCTTCACCCGGCATCCCACTCACGGCTTTAGTGGCGTCATATAGCGCGCGCTGAACTTCAGCGATGCTTGGGATTGGAATATCTGGGGGTAAAACCGCATCTAAAACATGATCGTCACGGAGATAGGCATGCGCCAGTACATAATCGCCAATCGACTGACTTTCGCGTAGCCCACCACAATGTCCAATCATCAGCCAAACATGCGGTCTTAGCACCGCTAAGTGATCGCAAATTGTCTTGGCATTTGATGGACCTACACCGATGTTAACCAGTGTGATCCCCTGCCCGTTAGCCGAAATCAGATGGTACGCTGGCATCTGATGTTTCTTCCACGCTAAGTCAGACGTGGTCTTTTCTGGATCTGCCGTTTCGGCCGTAATATAGCTTCCACCGGCGCAGGAAAGTGCTTCATACGGGCTGTTAGGATCAAGAATTTGTTCGCATGCCCAGCTGACAAACTCATCGACATAGCGACTATAGTTGGTGAACAAAATATAAGGCTGAATATGTTCCGCAGGCGTACCGGTATAATGTTTGAGTCGAGCGAGCGAGAAATCTGTCCGCAGCGCATCAAAATGTGAAAGTGGGAAGAAATCGCCGCCGGTCTCCAAACCATCGGTGATCCCATCACCAATTTGCGCTAAATCGGTGGTAGGGAAATGCTGCGCCAACCCTGCGGTCATGGTTCTGTCAAGGATGAGGTCGGAACCATCAATAACAAATGGATATGGCATCTCTTGTTGTGACGGTGTCACTTCAAAGCTAGCGCCATACTCCGTTTCTAGCAGCGTTAACTGTTCTGAAAGATACTCTCTAAACAGAGCTGGACGTGCAATCGTAGTGCTGTACTGACCGGTGCGAGAAAAGCGCCCATAGGCGCGAGTTCGCAGATGATCGCGGAATTTTCCGTCCCAACTTACGCTCAGCTGTGGATAGGCAAACAACCCTTTTGCTCTTGCACCAACATCCGGCAGCTTACCATCGCTGATGTAATCACTGATGGCGGTACGCAAGGCCGCCAGCGCTGACTCATACAGTGCTTCGAGTCGATCAAGTGCTTCGGATGCCGTGAGATGCATTGTCTCTTGTGATTTATTCAAAATATCCCCTTAATGACTCGCAAAGCTGTGGTTAAAACAGTATGGCGCATCCACCCATTTATTCAGGCTGATGTTTATTCTGCAGGCTCATTATGCAGCAACCAGCGACGCATTAGGCCTGCTAATTGTTGTCTTTCATCTGCGCTGAGTGGCTCAAGGATCTGCTTTTCATTCTGCACATGGTGCTCAAGTGCTCTATCTATCACCTTTAACCCTTCTTCGGTCAGCCCAATTTTACAGCTGCGTTTGTCATGTTCATTGGGCTGTTTGAACACGAGCCCTCGTGATTCCAGCCGCTCCAGTCGCACTGACATCGCGCCTGATGAAAGCATTACCGTCTGATAAAGATCGGTAGGAGTAATCAGTTCACCACTTCTTCGCAACGTGGCCAAAATATCAAACTCGATAGTATCCAAACCATGCTGTTCATAAACCTGGGTCACTTTGCTTGATAAAAGCTGTCCCATGCGGGCCATGCGGCCAATGATCCCCATTGGGGAACAATCGAGGTCCGGTCGTTCACGCTGCCATTGCGCAATGATTTTATCTACGTGATCTTGTTCCATCGCCACCCTCCTATATGTCTTTTTAAAAAGATACTTGTTTTATTGTACTTTTGCCACTAACTTATCTTTTACAAAAGTAACTTTTCAAAAAGATATATATGAATATACTCATCGCTTTTATGGTTCCGTTGCTCTGGGGAAGTACCTACGCCGTTGTCGGTTACTTTCTACAAGATATATCACCGGTATGGATAGCCGTCTTTAGAGCCCTACCGGCTGGCCTTTTGTTGTTGCTTATCCATCGCGCGTTGCCACCGCTGAGGTGGAACCGAATGCTGGCAATAAGCCTATGTAATATATCTTTTTTCTTTGTTCTTTTGTTTATTGCGGCACACCGCTTACCGGGATCGGTTGCGGGAACGCTAGGAGCCACATTACCGTTGATGGTGTTGTTATTGCAATGGGGGGAAGAGGGAAAAAAACCTGCATTATCAAAGCTTGGCCTTGCCTTATTAGGGTTATTTGGCGTGGTGCTATTGCTAAATCCATCGGCTAACCTTGACCCTATCGGCGTAGCAGCCGCGTTGCTCGGGACTCTGCTCATGGCGCAAACCTCACTGTGGATAGCACGCTGGCCAACTCACGATCAGCTTGGACTTGCCGCTTGGCAGCTTTTTCTGGGGGGAGTTATTTTGTTGCCGTTCGCGTTTATGTTTGCGGGTGCTCCGGCGCTGCCTACGCCGAAAACGTGGGTAGGTTTAATCTGGCTGGTCGTTTGCAACACGGCATTCGCCTACTGGTGCTGGACTCGATCTGTAAGCCTGCTCGGTCCACACACCATGTCGATGATTTCGCTGTTCAATCCGGTTACCGCTGTTCTACTCGGTTCTATCTTCCTCAGCGAGAGGCTATCTATCACACAATGGAGCGGCATTGCATTAATATTTATCTCCATCCTGTTGATGAAGGTAATTAAGACGAAACCTGTTGTGCTCTAGTGCCCTTTTTCATGGCGCCATAATGAAAATAGCCCTCTATTGTTACGGTTCGTCACACAAATGCCACATGGAAATGCTATACATAAAGAGTAGTCATTCATTCCTCTCTGAGGTGTTATATGAATACTTTTGGTTTGACTCGAACCTATGCAGGAATATTGATTGTCGAAAACTGTCGCTGTGCGCAGTACGATCATATTGAGGAGAACTTCCACCTAGCCGTGCAGAAATATAGCTATTTGGTGCGGCCTGGAGAACATATCGATGGGCCAGAATGGGTGAGTCGAATTCAGCAACGAGAATCAAACCACAATATTGACCACCTTCTTACGGCTATTTTAGCCATGATGCATAGTGACCCAGAAATCGAACATGAATGTGTTTACTACTAATCTTATGTGGAGCTTTAGCTCTTATCATGGCGCGCTAAAGCTCCTCTCATTACCGCACGTTAATTCACTTTTTTAGCTAGCATGGTCGCAAAGCGCATTTTGATGCGATTACCATTGGCATCTATGCGATGTAATTCCCCCACATCTTCGTTATATTTTGCAAACTCCCAGCCCGCATAGTAATTACGCAGTTCATCTGGTTTGAACGTAAACGAGAATGGTACGCTGCACGGGTAGTCTGGGCTGTCTACAGCCGCAACAATCAGGTTGTAGCCACCGACGCGGGTGCTAGCCTGCATGTTGTCGATAATGGCAGGAATTTGTTGCCGATCGAGAAACATAAAAACCACGGTGGAGAGGATGAAGTCATATTCTCCGCTAAAACGCTGGGTGTTGAGATCGACTTCATGGGCTGAGATATTCACCAGCCCTTCTGCCTGAATAACCTCATTCAGGCTCGCGATGCTCATCGGATTTTTATCCCATGCGGTGACGTCAAAACCTTTTGAATTTAAATACAGCGAATTACGACCGCGACCACAGCCGAGATCTAACGCTTTACCCACCGGAACAATTTTAGCGGCGTTTAACACTTCTGAATGCGTGGCTGTCAGCTGATATTTGCGAGTGTAATAATCGCCATCACGAGCGGTAGTGTTGTTATCTGAGTTCATTAGGGTATCCATATCAATTACCAGAATTAATCGGGTAATTATCCCTCATTCTGTCGATAAATGCTTCCCTGCGTAGGCAAGTTCACCATTCCATGACAACCTCACGGAAAAAAAATTATTAACCCCGTAGCCGCAGTAAACACTAGGCCTGACTCTCGGCATGATATTTATATCTAGCACACCAATAGTCAGGCCCCTACCATTTCTCTAGACGTTGAACTGGCCTACCGCCCCCACCAAATCATTCGCCTGAGACAATAACGCCCCCGAGGCTGCGGTTGACTCTTCGACCAGCGCCGCGTTCTGCTGCACCATGGTATCAAGGTGAGTGACGGCTTTGTTGATCTCATTGATGCCACGCATTTGCTCATCGGCCGCGTTGGTGATTTCAGACATAATTGCCGTCACTGCCGAAACACTGGTGACAATATCGGTCATGGTATCGCTGGTTTGGCGCACCTGCGTTGACCCCGATGACACACTGCGCACCGTTGATTCGATCAGCGTTTTAATCTCTTTCGCCGCCTGAGCACTACGCTGCGCCAAGGTACGAACCTCGCCTGCAACCACAGCGAAACCACGACCTTGCTCACCGGCTCTAGCCGCTTCCACCGCCGCGTTTAACGCCAGAATATTGGTTTGGAAAGCGATGCCGTCAATCACACCGGTGATATCACCAATTTTACCGGAGGCCGTTTCAATGGACTGCATGGTGTTGATCACCTTAGCGATCGCTTCTCCACCGCGCGAGGCATCGGCTGATGCCGATTGTACTGCGCTGTTAGCCTGCTTAGCTGCGCCAGCGGATTGAGCCACCGTAGAGGAAATTTGTTCCAGCGCGGCGGACGTCTGCTGCAGATTTGCCGCAGCGGATTCGGTTCTGCTTGAGAGATCTTGGTTCCCTGAAGCAATCTCATTGGCCGCTACACGTACAGATTCGCTGCTGTTGCGGATTGTTTTCATCACCGCACTGAGCTTATCGACAAAGCGGTTAAAGGCACCGGCGATTTGCGATACCTCATCTTTGCCGTCCGTAGGTAAGCGCTGGGTCAGATCTTCTGTACCGGAGCTGATCGCATCCATGGCATCTCGAATGCGAATAAGCGGTTTTAGCGCGCGCTGGGCAATCACGCCAATGATGACGGCAGCAATCACGATAAGCACTAACAGCGTGACTAACGAGGTTGTCAGCAGAGAGCGCATACCCGCCGTAGCCTCAGTTTTATCCATTGCTACCACGGTAAACCATGACGTTCCCGCTACAGGCTGAGCCAGTAGAAGTTTTACGCTACCGCTAATTTCTGATTCAATCGGCGTGCGGGCATTCAGCAAGCGTGATAAATCCAAGGTCGGCGCAATACTCCGAAGCGACTTTTGAGTCAGAGATTCATCCGGATGCGCCATAATGTTGCCTTCGGAATCAATCAACATGCCGAAACTGCTGTCGGTTAGATGAATTGAACGAACGTTTTCGATTACGCTGTCCATCGTCACATCCCCCTCGACGACCCCTTTAAGCACCCCATTTTCAATACTAGGTGCCGCAAAGGTAACCACCATTTTCTTGGTGTTAACGTCAATATATGGCGCGGTAATAATTGGTTTACCTGCTTTTACTGCTTGTACATACCAAGGCCGAGTTGTTGGATCATAGCCTTCGGGGACGCTGTTAGGTACCGATGAAATATCAATTTTATTCGGATAACCAATATCGATTCCCATAAAGTTACCGCCGTTGGCAACCTGCACCATCAAAGGCATCGGATCTGGAGAAGTAACGTGCGGCGTCAACGATACTACCAGATGGCTTTTGCTAGCCACCCAATCAGCGATAGCACGGTTGTGACTGGATGAAACGGCTTCAAGGGTACTGTCTATCGCGCTGTTATTGTATTTATTCGCGATGGAATAGTTGAGATAGGTGTTAATACTGAGAGAGCAAATAACAATGGCGGTGGAGGCTGCCAGAATACGTGAACGGATAGAGTCGAACATGATTGCTTGCCCTGATTAGAAGAGAGATATGCCAGACTTATGTTTTTTATTAAAACAGCTCACTAAATAACGGCCTCAAAAATTAAAACTTGAGTTATTTACACTATAAATAAATTAAACCATATTAATCAGCAGAGTAACCGATCTCACTCATTGCTGCTTTCCCGTCGTCCTATCACCTATAAATCCTGAACATTTAGCAGTATGATGCTCACTACTGCTCTATTTTCTCCATTCTCCTAACTTAGTAAGCGCAATGAATAAAACTCCTGTTTCCCGTAAAACCGCATGGTTAAGGGTGATTACCCTTGCGGTGGCTGCCTTTATTTTCAATACCACCGAATTTGTCCCCGTTGGTTTACTGTCGGATATCGCGGCCAGTTTCTCGATGAGCACCGCGCAAGTGGGTCTGATGCTGACTATTTACGCATGGGTGGTTGCGCTGATGTCTCTCCCGTTCATGCTGATGACCAGCCAGATGGAACGGCGTGGGCTGCTAGTGAAAATATTCGTGCTGTTTATTGTCAGCCATGTGCTTTCGGTGGTGGCTTGGAATTTCTGGATTTTAGTGATCTCACGTATCGGCATTGCGCTTGCTCATGCGGTATTCTGGTCTATCACCGCCTCTCTGGCGATTCGCTTGGCCCCTGCGGGGAAAAAGGCGCAGGCGCTGAGCTTGTTGGCGACGGGTACTGCATTAGCGATGGTTTTAGGGCTGCCGCTCGGGCGAATTATCGGGCAATATTTAGGCTGGAGAACCACGTTTTTGGTCATCGGTATCTTGGCCACGATAACGCTAATCTGCGTCCTCAAACTGCTGCCTAAGCTACCAAGCGAACATTCAGGCTCGTTGAAAAGCATCCCGATTCTCGCTCGTCGCCCAGCGCTGCTGTGCTTATATGCTTTAACCGTGATTGTGGTGACGGCACACTACACGGCCTACAGCTACATCGAACCCTTCATCCAAACCGTGGCATCCATGAGCCAAGGTTTTGCCACCATGTTGCTATTGATACTCGGCGCGGCAGGGATTATCGGCAGCGTGCTGTTTAGCATGTTGGGTAATAAACACCCTACTGCACTCATCATTGGCGCCATTGTGCTGCTGGCCTTAAGCCTGTTGCTGTTGTTGCCTGCCGCCGCGAGCCCTCTGTGGATTGCCCTGCTTTGCGTCGTTTGGGGCGTGGCCATTATGACCATCGGTTTGGGAATGCAGGTAAAAGTTCTCGCGATGGCGCCGGATGCGACCGATGTTGCCATGTCGCTTTACTCGGGCATCTTTAATATCGGCATTGGCGCAGGCGCTTTGCTGGGAAATCAGATCAGTATTCATTTCAGCATGGCAAACATTGGCTATATTGGTGCAGCGCTGGCGGTGGTTTCCTTGCTGTGGTGCGTGTTTATTTTCCGCCGCTATGCCGAAGTAATGGCTAAAGGCTATTAATACTGACTGGATGGGGAGCGTATGATTTTATCGGCTTTGAAGGCGCAGAACTATGCGTTAGCACTGGATACGGCAGAAGCAGAGTTAGCCATTATCCCCAACTCAGCGTTGAACCACTATTATGCGGCATGGGCGTGTGATGGTTTGGGGCAAGAGAACCGGGCAATTCCTCATTATGAAAAGGCTATTGCCCTGGGATTGCCCGACGCTGATTTAAAAGAGGCTTATTTAGGGCTTGGCAGTACCTATCGCGTGACCGGCAATTATCAGCAAGCCTATGAACTTCTCACTCAGGCCGTGGCGCATTTCCCAAACGACCGTGCGCTACAGGTGTTTTATGCGCTGGCGAAATACAGCATGGGCGATGCAAAAAGTGCGCTGCGTGACACCCTGTTGCTACTCACTAGCACCACACAGGACGACACGATTCTAGCTTATCGCAAAGCGATCGATTTTTACGCACAAGATTTGGACTTTATCAGCGATTAGTGCCGTTTTGACGGGCTTCTCCCGCCGTTTGCAGCTGGCATTCCAACATGGCGCACTCAACCGCCTTAGCCAGTTTTTGCAAACCTTGGTCGACTTTATCGCTATAAGGCAGACCGTAATTTAATCGCAAACAATTTCGATATTTACCCGATGCAGAGAACAGCGAACCGATAACAAATTGTACTTTCGCTTCGCTGAGCTCAAGACTTAAGCGCACTGAGTCAAAATGTTCTGGCAGTTCAATCCACATCACGAATCCTCCTTGAGGGCGACTGACGCAGATTCCGCAAGGGAAATACTCCCTCACCCGACAGGTGAATTTCTCTAGATTCTGCTGATAATATTTGCGCATGCGGCGTAGGTGGATTTGATATCCCCCTGACTTGATAAACTCGGCAATGGCTAACTGAGGATGCGAAACCGAGGCGCCTGTCCCAGTATATTTCATGTAAACCACGCGATCGAAATAGCGGCCTGGCGCAATCCAACCCACGCGCAGTCCCGGTGCAACCGTCTTCGAGAAAGAACTGCACAGCAATACTCGGCCATCCATATCCAGAGATTTAATCGTGATAGGTCGAGGATACTCAAAGGCTAAATCACCATAGACGTCATCTTCAATAATGGCGATGTCATATTCTTGAGCCAAACACAGCAATTCGCGCTTTCGTGGCTCTGGCATGATGAAACCTAAGGGGTTATTGCAATTAGGTACGAGCATCACCGCTTTAATTGGCCACTGCTCAAGCGCCAGTTTGAGCGCTTCTACGCTGATCCCCGTGCTTGAATCGGTTGGTATCTCAATCACTTTTATTTCGGAACCACGTAGTTTTTGCATGATCCCATGAAACGCAGGTGATTCCACCGCCACGATATCGCCTGCCGAACAAACCGCGCGAATCGCTACAATCAGCGCTTCATGACAGCCATGAGTGATAATGATATCGGCAGGATTTAAATGACATCCTGAATCGATGGCCAAACGCGCAACCTGTTCGCGCAGGGCGTAAGAACCATATACGGGATCGTAGTTCAATACTCGGCGGTCTTGTGACTGCATCAGCCGAGTCATCGCTTTCCATAACGGAGCCAACGTGGACTGACTCATATCCGGCGATCCACTGCCGAAAGGAATGGCATCGCTATCGGGTTCTTCATTCAGGCGATCGAGAACACATTCCCATTGAGTTATTTCAACAGGACGCTGCGCTGGCCGACTGATCGCCGGTGCAGGCGGAGTATGTTTGCGTGGCGTAACATAATATCCTGACCTTGGCTGCGGTCTGATGAGCTGCCTATCTTCAAGCAAATGATACGCCTGTTGCACAGTGCTAATGCTGACCGAATGTTCCTCACTCAACGTGCGAACCGATGGCAAACGCTCACCGCTTTGATATAGCCCCGCTTCAATTCGTTGTGCTAATAAGTCGGCGAGGTGTTGATAGCGCGTCATTGTGCCCCCTTGATTCGTGGTATGAGATTCAAACCGTCTAAAACCAGTACAGTTGCCCGTGAATTTGACCATTCAGATCGCATAATGCGCAATCTGTATGTTAAATAATAGTTATTTTTGTATCTGTGACCTGTATTCGCTTCGCGCAATGATAGACCTATCGAAACAGCGAGGAGCAACATGATGGGATATGATGAAAACCAAGCCAAGAAACCCTTTTTACAGTCGCCGTTTTATCTATTTTTCATGGGACTGTATCAGCATTGGCAAACGTGGCGTATGCGGAGAAAGGCACATTACGATTTACATCGGATGAGTGAGCAGCAGCTGAAAGATATTGGTCTATCCTGTGCGGATATTGACAATATCACGCGTCAGAGAAAATAGGCATGCGTATTACTCAAGCCTCTCCCGTTTGTGGAGAGGTTTGAGCCGAGCACAGATTGGCAAGTGTCTAGCGACGAACTTTAGCTTTTGTGGCGCTGGCTGATTTGCTTGGCAACGTTTTCATCAATTCTTCAGGTGAAACTGATGCAACAACGCTGCCTGGAAGCGGCATCTTCAAAATGTGATTTTTAATTTTGCCAATCACATGCATTTCACACGGTTTACAATCAAATTTGAGCGTTAGCACTTCATCCTGATGGATTAACTGCATTGGTGATGCGCGCCCTTTTACCCCTTGCACACCTTTGGCCTGTTTAGGACACAAATTAAACGCGAAACGCAGACAGTGTTTGGTAATCATCACCGGAACGTCACCTTTCTCTTGATGTGCCTCATAGGCCGCATCAATCAGTTGGACGCCGTAGCGCTGGTAAAATTCATGGGCTTTATGATTGTAAACGTTAGCTAAAAACGTCAGGTGCGTTTCGGGATAAACCGGTGCTGGTTTCGAAACGGCTTTACGATGACCGCGCTGATACGCATGTAAACGCGCCTCTGTCAGCATATCGATAGTTTCGCGCCGCAACTGATTGAGCAAACCGTTAGGCACAAAATATGCCGTAGGCAGATTGATTTCGATCCCCTGAGAAAAATAGATGCTCTGCCCGAGTTTTGCCAAACCGTCATGCAAATTGCTAAAGGCTTTTTCTGGCTGTTTGGCCACGTCGAAGTCACCTGCTAATGTTTGGGTCACGCTAACGCCGTCTGCAGCGGTTGCGGTTAACATTAGTTGGTTTTCATTACCTTCTAGACGCAGTTTGACGCCGATGCGTCGCTCACTCGACGTTTTCAGCAACGCTTGTTGCCAATTGTGGTCTAGATTGCGGTTCAGCGGATGATGAGGACGAATATTTTTCAACGCATCCAGCATTTCGTTAGGCCATACGCGGAAGCTATTGGCCGTGATTTTTTCCACTTTACTCGCACGAAAACCGACGATATCGCGCTTAATCAATACGTTCAAACCATCGCCATTAGTCAGTGGTTCGGTCACGCTGACATCGATATGATCTTTACCAACCTTCAGGATTTCACCCATCGGCAAACCCACGAATTTTGGCGAATCAAACGCGCCGATATCCATTTTGCGCTGATTGACAAAGTAATCAGTGCTGCCACGGTGAAAGGTTTTATCTGGGGACGGCGCGAAGAAATGCTCGGTGCGCCCCATGGATGCCGGCGCCAACTCTGGACGTTCGTTCATAATCGCGTCGAGGTGCTGGCGATAATAAGCTGTGATATTTTTCACATAGCTCATATCTTTGTAACGCCCTTCAATCTTGAAAGAGCGAACGCCAGCATCAATCAATGCGATGAGATTTTGGCTCTGATCGTTGTCTTTCATCGACAGCAGATGTTTTTCATAGGCGACCACGCGCCCCTGATCGTCTTTCAACGTATAGGGTAAACGGCATGCCTGAGAGCAGTCGCCTCGGTTTGCGCTGCGCCCTGTCTGGGCATGAGAAATGTAGCATTGCCCTGAGTAGGCAACGCACAGCGCACCATGGATGAAAAATTCCACGGTCGCATCGATGCTATCACTGATATTTTTAATCTGACTTAGGTTAAGCTCACGCGCTAAAACGATTTGCGAGAAGCCCACATCGGATAAAAATTTGGCCTTTTCTACGCTGCGAATATCGGTTTGCGTACTGGCATGCAGTTCAATTGGCGGGATATCCAACTCGAGGATGCCGAGATCTTGCACGATCAGTGCGTCGACGCCGGCGTCATACAGTTGATGAATTAACCGGCGTGCGGGCTCTAATTCTGCATCATGCAAAATGGTGTTGAGCGTCACAAAAATTTTTACGCCATACCGATGGGCAAAAGTGACTAACTCAGCAATATCACTCAGCGAGTTGCCTGCATTATGACGTGCGCCGAAATCCGGCCCGCCAATATAAACGGCGTCTGCGCCGTGCAAAATAGCCTCACGCGCAATAGCAACATCGCGCGCAGGGCTGAGGAGTTCAATTTTATTCTTGTGGGATACGTCGCTTCGTAGCATGGATTAACCGTCTTGGTGAAAAGGCGAAAACGTGGCTATTGTAGTCTGGAATTTTCACTTCACAAGGAAACCTCACCCACATTGAGTGATTCTTTTCAGATATTTTCCAATTCAGCTCAATAATCAAAAAACAGCCAGATATATCTCATAGGGGCTAAAATCGAGCGACCACGTTTGCTTACATTTTACTTTTGGCTTTTTTAACGTATTGCAGCGTGCCGTTGAACAAAAATAAATTTTTAAACCAATTATTAATATTGCATTTAGTGAGTGGTGAAGATATTTATTCATTTGCGACAATTTATTAACGTATTTTTTTTAAGACTGCCGCTAGGCCGCTCCAGCTATGAGTTTCACACCAGCCCGTAAAGGGGAATCCCAAAAAACGACCTCCATTTTATTTGCTATTCATTAACATGAAAAACAAGTAACACAAATAAATACAACATACACATCTCTTTGTTGTGACGTTGTCACATAAAACAAACTCAATTTCGGTCACATTTCCTAAAGTTATGTCTACTTAAACGTCAAATTATCGTTTGGATCAACAACAGGGTTTATTCTCTCCCCTAAAAGATGTTAAAATTGACCAATATCAATATTGCTTGGGCATTACCTATGATTCCGGAAAAGCGCGTCATTCGTCGTATCCAGTCTGGCGGTTGTGCGATCCATTGTCAGGATTGCAGCATTAGCCAGCTGTGCATTCCTTTTACTCTCAATGAGCACGAGCTGGATCAGCTTGACAACATCATTGAGCGTAAAAAGCCGATTCAGAAAGGTCAGGCGTTATTTAAAGCCGGTGATGAGCTGAAATCGCTGTATGCCATTCGCTCCGGAACCATTAAGAGCTACACCATCACCGAGCAAGGTGATGAACAAATTACGGCTTTCCACCTTGCAGGCGATCTGGTGGGATTTGATGCTATCGGTAATCAGCAGCATCCAAGTTTTGCTCAGGCACTCGAAACCTCAATGGTTTGCGAGATCCCGTTTGAGACTCTGGACGATCTGTCGGGCAAAATGCCAAGCCTGCGTCAGCAGATGATGCGTCTGATGAGCGGTGAGATTAAAGGTGACCAGGACATGATCCTGCTGTTATCCAAGAAAAACGCCGAAGAACGCTTGGCGGCTTTTATCTACAATCTCTCCCGCCGTTTTGCTCAACGTGGTTTCTCTCCACGTGAGTTCCGTTTGACCATGACACGTGGTGATATCGGTAACTATCTGGGACTGACTGTTGAAACCATCAGCCGTCTGCTGGGACGTTTCCAAAAAAGTGAAATTTTAAGTGTGAAAGGTAAATACATCACCATCCAAGATGTTGATGCGCTTTCGCTGTTGGCTGGCAATCCCCGCTCAACCAACGAGTAATGGTTCAGATATTTTTCTGAATGATATTAACCCGGGTCACTAATTTCTAACGGATTTTTTCCGATTAGTTGATCCGGTTCTCTTCTATTCCCTACTTTGTTTTCCCATGATGGTTTACTCTTAATCTGTAAGGCCTATTGTTGTATTTGTCCCTTGGACGATAAAACAGTGCAATGCACACATTATTTGGGTTAGCGAGGAGGCGGTATGGCGAAGTATCAGAATCTTCTGGTGGCTATTGATCCCAATCAGGATGATCAACCGGCGTTGCGCCGCGCTGTTTATCTGGTCCAGCGAAATGGCGGACGCATTACGGCATTTCTGTCTATCTACGATTTTTCCTACGAAATGACGACCTTGCTCTCGCCCGATGAGAGAATGTCGATGCGACAAGGTGTTATCAGTCAACGCTCTGCTTGGATCAAAGAGCAGTGTCGTTACTATCTGGAAGCGGGTGTGCCTATCGAAATCAAGGTGGTCTGGCATAACCGTCCATTCGAAGCCATTATTCAAGAAGTGATTAGCGGCAAATACGATTTACTGCTGAAAATGGCACATCAGCACGATCGCTTAGAATCCGTGATTTTCACCCCCACCGACTGGCATTTGCTACGTAAATGTCCTTGCCCTGTTTGGATGGTAAAAGATCAGCCTTGGCCACAGAACGGCACTGCTCTGGTGGCGGTGAATCTATCAAGCGAAGAACCCTACCACGATCCGCTTAATATTAAATTAGTGAAAGAATCACTCGAACTGGCAGAGCATGTTGACCATACCTCTTTGCATTTGGTCGGTGCCTATCCTGTAACGCCAATTAACATTGCTATCGAACTACCTGACTTTGATCCGAGCATTTATAATGATGCCATCCGTGGGCAGCATCTGCTCGCGATGAAAGCGCTGCGTCAGAAGTTTGGTATGAAGGAAGAATGCACTCACGTAGAGAAAGGCTTACCTGAGGAAGTGATCCCTGATGTGGCAGAGCATCTGAACGCTGGCGTTGTTGTTTTAGGTACTTTAGGCCGCACAGGCATTTCCGCGGCATTTATTGGTAATACCGCTGAACATGTTATCGACCATCTGAAATGCGACTTGTTAGCTATTAAACCGGATGGTTTCCAGTCGCCCGTAGAACTGGACGACGACGATGAACATGATGATGAATGAGTACAGATAGAACTCTATCAAAACCTCCGTTTTACGGGGGTTTTTGATTACCTACGCTTGCCTTCCCTACGCTGTTCAGCGCAGTTGATTCTTTGAGATACCATATATCGCGTTAGTTAACTATTTTCTGCGAAGTTAAAGACGATCTCTTTTTTATAGCTTACAATGTATGTTGTAACTAAATGACGATAGAAAAAGGTGCACTATGTCTGCTAACCATGTCATTGATCGAATGAACGTTTGCTTCCACCAGCTTGAGCAAGGCCTAATTGAAATCGATGCCGTTCTTAAATCGCTCACGCCGTTGCAAGCGAACGTCTTTCAATTGCCCGATATCGAAAAAGGAAAAGAGCATGATGAAGTCACCCACATTAGCGTAATCCCTTGCTCCGGTGAAGCCGCATTTGATGCAGGATTACAGCATTTTCGCCGTCTATTCATTCACCATCATGCACAGCATATCAGCAGCAAAGCCGCTGTTCGCCTTCCCGGCGTGCTCTGCTACTCTGCCACCTATTCGCAGATGAAATCCACCAGCGCCCTTATTAGTGAGGTTAACCAGCTAAAAAAACAGTTGGAGAAGATCATTGCCGTAGAGTCCGGTCTCCCCCCCGAGCAACGCTTTGAGTTCGTTCACGCGCACCTTAAAGGCTTAATTACACTGAGCGCCTATCGTTCGCTAACGGTATTACATAACCCAACCACCGTACGTTTTGGTTGGGCAAATAAGAGCGTCATCAAAAATATGCAGCGCGATGAGGTCATCGCTCGCTTAGAGAAAAGTTTAACCGCCAACCGTTCTGTTCCCCCCTATTCTCGCGAACAATGGGCTGAGCTGGTGAGTCAAGAATTAGAAGATGTCATGCGTTTGCCTGAAGGGGCTAAGCTGAAGATAAAGCGGCCGGTAAAAGTTCAGCCCATTGCACGCGTTTGGTATCAGGAAGAACAAAAACAGGTACAGCATCCTTGTAGTATGCCGTTGATTTCCCTAACAGATGAGTTTAGCGAGACACCGGTTCCCTTGCTGGGCGATTTAAGTGACTACGACGCGGACAATATTCAGGTAAAACATCGTCCGCGTGCGAAGAAGCTTGAGCTCTTGATACCTCGCTTGCATCTTTATCGAGAGCTGGATTAAAGTGACAACGTCACGGAGGTATCATGATCTAATGGTGCTCCCCACCATGTCTTGTGGTCTAACCCATTCGTCAAACTGAGCCGCCGTAACATAGCCCAGCATCAAGGCTGACTCTTTGAGGGTTAATCCCTCGTGGTGAGCCTTTTTAGCAATTTCAGCCGCTTTATCATAGCCAATATGGGTGTTAAGCGCGGTGACTAACATGAGAGACTCATTTAATAACTGATTGATTCGAGGCCGATTAGGTTCAATTCCGCGGGCGCAGTGTTCGTTAAAGCTTTCTATTCCATCGGCGAGCAGGCGCACGGATTGTAAAAAGTTATGAATAACCAGAGGTCGAAAAACGTTGAGTTCAAAGTTCCCCGAAGCACCTCCGATATTCACCGCGACATCATTCCCCATCACCTGAGCACAAAGCATAGTAACGGCTTCACACTGAGTCGGATTCACCTTGCCCGGCATGATGGAACTGCCTGGTTCGTTTTCAGGAATGCTAATTTCGCCGATGCCACAACGTGGCCCAGAGGCAAGCCAGCGAACATCATTGGCTATTTTCATCATCGATGCGGCTAGGCCTTTTAGCGCGCCGTGAGCCTGTACCAAACCGTCACAGCTGGCCAAAGCCTCAAACTTATTCGGTGCAGTCACAAAATCACAGCCACTCAGTTGTGCGATCGCTTTTGCCACCCGCACCGCATATTCAGGATGCGTATTAAGTCCAGTTCCAACCGCAGTCCCTCCCAAAGCCAGCTCATAAAGGTGTTCAAGTCCGTATTCAATATGCTTTTTGCTGTGTACAAGCATCGCAACCCAGCCTGAGATCTCTTGCCCGAGCGTTAATGGCGTTGCGTCCTGTAAATGCGTGCGACCGATTTTCACGATGTGGCGAAATTGGTCTGATTTTTCCTGCAAGGTTTGTATCAATACATCCATCTGCGGCAAAAGCTGCTGACGGATTGCCACCACCGCCGCCACGTGCATCGCGGTTGGAAATACATCATTCGAGCTCTGACTTTTATTCACGTCATCATTGGGATGAACTTTACGCTCATTGCCACGTTCTCCACCCAATAATTCACTGGCGCGATTCGCCAGAACTTCGTTCATGTTCATATTGCTTTGCGTACCCGAACCGGTTTGCCATACCGCGAGCGGAAATTCCTGATAACGAAAACCATCAATAACTTCCTGCGCAGCCTGCATGATCGCTTCGGCTTTCTCCTCGCTTAATAAGCCAAGATCTAGATTCACCTGCGCAGCCGCTTTTTTTACCACCGCCAACGCATCAATTAACGCCTGCGGCATTTTCTCCACCGAAATACGGAAATGTTCCAATGAGCGCTGCGTTTGAGCTCCCCACAACCGCGCCTGAGGAACATCAATATCGCCCATAGAGTCTCGTTCAACGCGCATAGCTGTCATATTTTCTCCTTGGTTATAAATACCAAACTCCGGTGAATGGTTAGCTTATTTAATGAGTATAGCGTTATATCAACTGGTTAGAATGTGAGAGCTCGTCTAATTTCTTACATCAATATCCTTGCGTCAGGTGCGCTATCTCCTGTTTACTTACCACAATCACTTTATATCGCTTTAACTTCACTTTAGGTTGATACCAATGCAAAAGATGATCAATGCCGTACAAAACTATGCTTGGGGTAGTCACGACGCACTCAGCAATCTTTATGGTTTCCCAAATCCAGACAATAAACCCATGGCAGAGCTATGGATGGGCGCGCACCCGCTAAGTAGCTCCATGGTTTTAGATAAAAATGGCCATAAAGTGTCGCTACGTGACGAAATCGCCAAGGATCTGAATGGAAATTTAGGGAATGCGGTGGCAAAACGCTTTGGAGAGCTGCCATTTTTGTTCAAAGTACTCTGCGCAGCACAACCTCTCTCGATTCAAGTACATCCAAGCAAACATGCAGCCGAAGAAGGCTTTGCGCGTGAAGAGTCAGCTGGAATTGCAATTAACGCCGCAAATCGTAATTACAAAGATCCTAACCATAAGCCTGAATTGGTCTATGCCTTAACACCATTCAAAGCAATGAACGGGTTCCGCGAACTGACTGAAATCGCGCAATTGCTACAACCCGTCGCTGACGCTCACCCAGATATCGCGCAATTTATCCAGCATCCCGATGAACAGCATCTCGCCGCGTTGTTCGGGAATTTGTTGAGTATGACGGGCGAACAAAAAGCCCATGCACTTAGCGTACTTGCCGAGGCGCTGAACCATCAACAAGGTTCAGCGTGGGACGCTATCCGCAGTATCGCTCAGGTGTATCCGGACGATAGCGGACTGTTCTCGCCATTGCTGCTCAACACCATCGAGTTAACCCCTGGGCAAAGTATGTTTCTGTATGCCGAGACGCCGCATGCCTACTTAAACGGCGTAGGGTTAGAGATTATGGCTAACTCCGATAACGTGTTGCGCGCAGGCCTAACGCCAAAATATATCGATGTCCCAGAACTGCTGGCCAACGTGAAATTTGTACCTAAACCAGCGAATTCACTGCTGACGACGCCTATTATCACTGGTAACGAAACGCGCTTCCCTATTCCCGTGGAAGACTTTGCCTTTGCCGTACACACGCTAACCGACGCACCACAGTCCTTAGCGCAAGAGAGTGCCGCTGTGCTGTTCTGCATCGAGGGCGAAGCAACATTAAGCAAAGGTGAGCAGCGTATTACGTTAGCACCGGGAGAGTCTTGCTATCTTCCTGCGAATGAGTCACCGGTGATCGCCCAAGGTCATGGGCAGTTGGCTCGTGTATTTAACGAACTCTGAGCACATAAGAGGATAAACGAGGCTAAAACCCTCTTTAGAAAATTCTCTTTTCTTAGCTAATTCAGATTAGTATTTGCTAATTGGCGTTGTTTACCGCCACAATAAAAACGCCTGCGGGCGTTTTTTGTTTATGCTCGCCACAAATTTTTTGATACGCCGTTGATGGGACATCTCCCTGCGGCAGCACATTCAAGGCTTAAGGAAGAACTTAATATGAAAAAATCAGCTGTCGCGGTCGCGGTCATCGTGGTTTTAGGTGCCGCTTGGACCGGAGCCTCTTGGTATACCGGCAAGCTCATTGAGCAACGAATGACGACTGAGGTCGAGAACGTTAATAGCCAGCTCAACAACTATTTCCCTAAAGCGGGTTTAAAACTCAGCTACGAAGACTATAACCGTCACCTGTTCTCCACCGATGTGCGCTATATTCTGCAAAACGATCCGAGCTTCAAAGGCGAGCCAAGCCTCAAAGCCGGTGAGCAGATTGTCCTGAAAGAAACCATTACTCACGGCCCCTTCCCGCTAGCACAGCTCAAGAACTTCAACTTTGTGCCGAGCATGGCGTCTGTACATACCGAATTAGAAAACACGCCTGCGGTAAAAGTGCTGTTTGATGCCACTAAGGGTAAATCGCTGGTCGATGCTGATACCCGCATCGCCTACAACGGCGATACGCAATCGAAAATTACGCTCATTCCTGTCGACTACGCAAAAGATAAAATTTCGGTGAAATTTGACGGTGCAGTAATTAACGCAGATGTAGCTAAAGATCTTTCCACGCTGAAATTCGATATGAACAGCGATAACGTCGTGATCTCTGCGCCAAATGAGATGAGCCAGCAAGAGCAAATCACTCTGCAAGGTTTCACGATGGAAAGTGATAGCCATCGCGGCAAGTTCGATCTGAATATTGGCTCACAGAAAATGAATGCCAAGCATCTGTCGGTGTCTGTCGATGGTAAAGAGTCGGCAGTGTTAGATGGCTTCAAGCTAGACGCTAACATGGGCGAGGATGATAAAAACCTCAATGGCGTTTTGAACTACACACTCGATGCACTAAAAATCAGCGGCAAAGATTTTGGTCAGGGCGCATTAACGCTGAAATTTAACGGTGTTGATGGTAAGGGATTGAAAACCTTTGCCTCACAGTACAATGATTTTATCAATCGCCAACTGGCCCAAGGCGATGACCTCGATCCTGATGTATATCAACAAGAATTAGCGGCATTGGTTGAAAAGAACATGCCAGCCCTACTCGCCGGTAATCCAACGCTGAATATACAACCACTAAGCTGGAAGACCTCTCAGGGTGAAAGCCAGTTTAGCTTGGATCTCAACTTAGTGAATCCTCAACCTCAAGCAGAAACCGCCGACGAACCACTGATGTTGCAGTCAATCAAAAAACTGGATGCAAAACTGGCTATCTCCATGCCAATGGCGACTCAGTTAGCGTCTCAAGCAGCAGAACTAGAAGGTTATAACGCTGAAGATGCAAAACGCTTAGCGGGACAGCAAGTTCAAGGCATTTCAGCTATGGGCCAAATGTTTAAACTGACAACGCAGAAAGACAACATGATTTCTAGCAGCTTCAGCTATGCGAATGGTCAGGTTGATTTGAACGGCACCAAAATGCCTCTCGCTCAGTTTGTTGGCCTGTTTGGCATTTTAGGTGGCATGCAGGATCAGGGCGAAGCCCCTGCCGGGAATTAATTTCCGTCACTGAACAACACCTCCAACGTAAACGGCCCCTATTGGGGCCGTTTTTTTAACGGATATCTTACGCAGAACCTCTGGCAATAAGTTTTGGTGGCAAAATAATATGTTGGGCCTGTTCATCCGGCGCATCAATGCGCTGTAGCATACGATTTGCCGCGCTATAGCCAATTTCACGCGCAGAGCTACTGATGAACGTCAGAGGCGGATCGGTAAGCTCAGCTTCTGGCACATCGCCAAAGCCTATCAGTGCCACCTGACGGTTATAGTAGCTTTCATTTTCATCCTTACCGACGCTGTTTCCCATCCCGATTACGCCAAAATAAGCGCCCATGGCAATAGAGGCTTTATGACACAAGATGGCTGTCACCTTGGGATAATGATTAAGCAGCGTTTGGGTGGCCTGAGCTGCGGCCTGTTGCTTGCATTCACACTCGATAATCCATTCCGATTTGAACGGTAAGCCGTACTGGATAAGCGTGCCGCAGAATCCGCCCAGCCGTTCTGCGCGCGTCAATGAGCTGCTTTCGCCCCCCAAATAAGCGATCTGACGATGACCATGTTTGATCAGATATTCTGTCGCTATCTTTGCCGCCTGCGAGTTATCAGGGCGAATGACGTCGATATCATCAAATTCGCTGGCCCGTGCAGCACATACTAGCGGTAAATGCATTTCTCGCGCTTTTTGTTTCATCTCATCACTGAGAAAACGCCCACTGCCTACGATAATGCCATCAACGCCATAGCCGCTGAGGCTATCTAAGCAACGCGCTAAATTGCGTCCGTTTTTACCGCACTGAGTAAGAAACAGCACTTTTCCCTGTGCTTCAAGTACTTCACTGATGCCAGCGGCGACTTCGGCATAAAACGGCTCGCTGATATCACTTACGATAAGACCAATCACATTCGACACACTTCCGCGCAGCATGGCTGCCTGCTGGTTGCGCACATAACCCAATGTCTCAATGGCGTGATTGACACGGCTGCTGGTTTTATCAGAGATACGCCCTTTCCCACTGAGAACCAAAGATACCGTGGTCACAGACACGCCAGCGTGTTGTGCAACATCGGTGATAGTGATTTTTTTCGAGTTCATGCCGTTTTTATTCACTTATGGGTAGCTTATCGCGCTCAATTGCATGGTTATTTTACCTTATTTTTTAGTAAAACATTTAATCCGATATCGCATAATTCACATTAACACCGATTCTGAGAACTGTGATCCGGCAAATGGTTTTGTTTGGTAAAACGTTTTATCTTCTTTTACCAGAATCGCTGAATACCCGTCGATAGATTTGTAAGTCATTTTAGTTTTATACGTCATTTTAAAATTTCATTAAATTAAGAGCAGTCAAGGATCTTTCATCAGGAGTCGTCATGCCCACTCAGACCAAACAAAAAATCACGCTGTGGGAGTTTTTCCAGAGTCTAGGAAAAACCTTTATGCTACCCGTGGCACTGCTGTCTTTCTGCGGCATTATGCTGGGAATTGGTAGCTCGCTGAGCAGCCGTGATGTGTTAACGTTATTACCCATGCTGGATAATGTCCCACTCCAGTTGCTGTTTACTTGGATGAGCAAAGTCGGCTCTTTCGCATTCAGCTTCCTGCCAGTGATGTTTGCAATTGCTATTCCGCTAGGTATGGCGCGGGAAAATAAAGGCGTAGCGGCATTTGCCGGTTTTGTCGGTTTTGCCGTGTTTAATCTAGCTACCAACTTTTATCTGACCACCAAAGGTATTTTACCCACCGTTGATCCTTTGGTGCTGAAGGCAAACAACATCCAAAACATCATCGGTATCCAGTCTATCGACACCGGTATTTTGGGTGCTGTGATTGTCGGGATCGTGGTTTATCTGCTGCACGAACGTTTTAACACTATTCGTCTCCCCGATGCGCTAGCCTTCTTCGGCGGTACACGCTTTGTGCCTATCATCACCACGCTGGTGCTTGGCCTATTAGGCCTGCTGGTTCCATTGATTTGGCCTTGGTTCGCGATGGGGATCAACGGACTCGGCAAGCTTATTCATAACGCTGGCGTCTTCGGCCCCATGATTTTCGGCTCCGGCGAGCGTCTACTGCTGCCCTTCGGCCTGCACCATATTCTGGTGGCGTTGATCCGCTTCACCGAAGCTGGCGGTACCATGGACGTCTGTGGTAACAGCGTTAGCGGCGCATTGACCATTTTCCAAGCACAGCTCTCTTGCCCAACGACACACGGCTTCTCCGAGAGTGCGACACAGTTCCTTTCTCAAGGCAAAATGCCTGCATTCTTAGGTGGATTGCCAGGTGCTGCGCTGGCAATGTACCACTGTGCTCGTCCTGAGAACCGTCATAAGATTAAAGGCCTGCTGATTTCCGGTGTGGTTGCCTGTGTGGTTGGTGGTACGACTGAGCCTCTGGAATTCCTGTTCCTCTTCGTCGCACCATTCCTGTATGTGATCCATGCTATTTTGACCGGTTTGGGCTTCACCATCATGTCCATGCTGGGTGTGACTATCGGTAATACCGACGGCAACATTATTGATTTCGTGGTCTTTGGTATCCTGCATGGCTTACAAACCAAATGGTATCTGGTGCCGGTGGTTGCAGCGATTTGGTTCGTGGTCTACTACGCGATCTTCCGTTTTGCGATTACTCGTTTCAATATCAAAACGCCGGGACGCGATGTCGATAACAGCGCGACTAGCGAGAAATCGGCTAAAAATGCCTCTTCCAGCAAGTCTGGCTACGATGTGCCGGGAATTTTGACCGCCTTAGGCGGTGCAGAGAATATTGTCTCGCTCGACAACTGTATTACCCGCCTACGCCTGTCAGTTAAAGATATGTCGTTGGTTGATGATGCAACGCTAAAAAATCTCCGTGCAATTGGCGTCGTACACTTGAACGAGCACAATTTACAAGTTGTTATCGGACCACAGGTACAGTCAGTCAAAGATGAATTAGACTATCTGATAGCTCAGCCGAGTGCTTAATTTTTATCATTGATTCGGGGCGCTAAGCGCCCCGCTTTATTTATCTAATCCCTCATTCGAGCAGATATCATAAAAGGCGAATGAAATATGTTTGATTTCTCTAAGACTGTTGACCGTCATGGCACTTGGTGTACCCAGTGGGACTATATTGCCGATCGATTTGGTGCCAATGACCTGCTGCCATTCACCATCTCCGATATGGATTTTGCTACCGCTCCCTGTATTACCGAAACATTAGAAAAACGCATTGCGCACGGTGTTCTTGGTTATAGTCGCTGGCAGCACGAAGATTTCCTTGGCGCCCTACGACACTGGTATGCCAAACGCTTCAATAGCGCCATTGATACCGACACCGCGGTTTATGGCCCTTCGGTCATCTATATGGTCGCCCAGCTCATTCGACTTTGGTCTCAACCGGGCGAATTCGTGGTAACCCATACCCCCGCCTACGACGCGTTTTATAAGGTGGTACTAGGTAATCAGCGCCAACTGCTCTCCTGTCCATTGAAACAAAAAGAGGGCGAATGGTACTGCGATATGGCTCATCTGGAAGCGCTGCTGGCTCGTCCACAGACCAAGGTGCTTTTATTGTGTAGTCCGCAAAATCCAACGGGTAAAGTTTGGACGCAGGCCGAACTGCACATCATGGCCGAGCTCTGCGAACGCCATGATGTTAAAGTGATTAGTGATGAAATTCACATGGATATGACGTGGGGAGAACACCGTCATACTCCTTGGAACGAAGTGGGAAAAACACCGTGGGCATTGCTTACCTCGGCCTCTAAATCGTTCAACATTCCCGCCTTAACCGGTGCCTATGGCTTCATCAACGATCCTGCGACTCGAGATGCTTATTTCCTACAGTTGAAAAGTAAAGACGGCCTTTCCTCTCCCGCTGTACTGGCGGTGGCAGCGCATATTGCCGCCTACCGTGAGGGACAACCGTGGCTGGATGAGTTACGCGGTTATCTTCAGGCTAATTTGGAATATGTTGCCCATGAGCTCAATGCCGCATTCCCACAGTTGAATTGGAAAATCCCACAGGCAACCTATCTGGCCTGGATTGATCTACGCGCACTCGCTGTCGATGATCAAGCGCTACAGCGCATATTAATTGACGAAGAGAAAGTCGCTATCATGCCCGGTTTTACCTACGGTGAAGAAGGACGCGGATTCGTGCGACTTAACGTAGGCTGCCCACGCAGCAAAGTTGAACTCGGGGTACAAAAGTTGATTTCAGCCTTAAACAAGTTAGTTAAATAACCCTGCCGAAAATCCCCCGCCGCGCATATCGGTGGGGGTATTCCCCTGTTCGATTCGCATCCCATTTGTTCAACAAATCGACTTACCCGTTGAAAGATGATGCGATCGCGCCTATAGTTGGCGTACGGAAAATTTCCGTACAGTATCATTCAAGTTTGGTTTCCTTTTTTGACTAAAAGAGAGCTGAAACAATAAGTCTGACAGTGACTAAACGCCCGCTGTCGAGGAGTACATTATGTCCGCCCTAAAAAAACAACGTATCGATCTCAGACTCACCGATGATGACAAAAGCAAGATCGAAGAAGCGGCCGCAATGACCAACCAAACTATCACCCAGTTTATGGTTGCTAGCGCCGCTGAACGCGCAGAGGAAGTCATTGAGCAGCATCGTCGTCTCGTTCTCAACGATGAGTCGTGGAATTTGGTGATGGACGCTATCAGCAATCCGCCAGCCCCGAACAGTCGGCTGAAACGAGCAGCGAAACGTCTAGCAAGCATGGAGTAAAACATGCCAGATCTCGCTATTGAGATTTTTTCGAACGACATCGAATATGATTTTGCTCATTTCGACTGTGGTGAAGAATCTCTCAATATATTCCTCACCAATCATCTTGCCCGCCAGCACAACGCTCGAATCTTACGGGGTTATTTGCTGGTCACCAAAGAGCCAAAACCTAAAATCGTAGGATATTACACGTTATCTGGCAGTTGCTTCGAGAAAGAAACGCTTCCCTCAAACACACAGAAACGGAAAGTACCTTACGCTAATGTGCCCAGCGTCACCTTGGGGCGACTGGCTATCCAAAAAGAGTTGCAGGGACAAGACTGGGGAACAACGCTGGTAACTCATGCTATGAAAGTCATCTATCACGCGTCACTGGCGGTCGGCATCCATGGTATGTTTGTTGATGCCCTTAACGAAAAAACCAAGCGGTTCTATCTTCAACTTGGTTTTATTGCGCTTACAGGCAATAACGCAAACTCGTTGTTCTACCCAACAAAATCCATCGAAAAGCTGTTTGAAGACGAATAAATTTCGCCTATCTTTCGTCATCACACCAAATACTGTGTTTATATACAGCACCCCGTAAAACGGAGACTTTCCGCGATTATTTGTGATATACATCACATTTTTATGCAACTCACTAGTATTTTGCAGTGTATTGTTTTTATACTGTTACGCACTTTATCCAGAATAACTGAGAGTGCACATCATGATCGATACACGCCTTCCTCTGACTGACATCCACCGTCACCTCGACGGTAACATTCGTCCACAAACTATTCTGGAACTGGGCCGCCAGTTCAATCTTGAACTGCCCGCCGAAGAGCTCGAAGCCCTGCGCCCACACGTACAGATTACGGATACGGCGCCAGACTTAGTCAGTTTTTTGCAGAAACTCGACTGGGGCGTCGCCGTGCTAGGTTCTCTCGATGCCTGTCGCCGCGTTGCCTATGAAAACGTTGAAGATGCGCTGCGTGCGGGTATCGACTATGCAGAGCTTCGTTTTTCCCCTTACTACATGGCAATGAAACACCAATTACCCGTTCAAGGCGTGGTTGAAGCCGTCATTGATGGCGTGCGTTCGGGCGTGCGTGATTTTGGTGTTGAAACTCGCCTGATTGGCATCATGAGCCGTACCTTTGGTGAAGGCGCCTGCCTAAAAGAATTAGATGCCCTGCTTGCCTGTCGCGAAGGCATTACCGCACTCGATCTCGCCGGTGACGAACTCGGTTTCCCGGGCTCTCTCTTCCTGAGCCACTTTAATCGCGCCCGCGATGCGGGTTTACGTATCACGGTACACGCAGGTGAAGCCGCAGGTCCGGAAAGTATCTGGCAAGCGATCAATGAGCTGGGCGCTGAACGCATCGGACACGGTGTTAAAGCCGTTGAAGACGCAAAGCTGTTAGATTATTTGGCAGAAAAACGCATTGGCATGGAGTCATGTTTGACCTCCAATATCCAAACCAGCACCGTTGCTTCACTGGAAAGTCACCCACTGAAAACCTTCCTACGCCACGGAATTCTGGCCTCAATTAATACCGACGATCCAGCGGTTGAAGGTATCGAGCTGGCGCATGAGTACAATGTTGCCGCGCCGGCCGCAGGACTGACGCAGGAAGAGATCCGCACCGCGCAGATAAATGGCTTAGAGATGGCGTTTATTTCTGATGCGGAGAAGCAGGTATTGCGGGAGAAGAAGTTGGGGTGAGAACTGTGTGTAAGGTTTCGTACGCCTAAAGCATCGAATATCACATAAGCCTTGTGCTGGCGTCCGAGTC
>NZ_LXET01000038.1 GCF_001655005.1 Hafnia paralvei ATCC 29927 | reverse complement strand
AGATAAAAAGCGCGCGAGTTGAGAGCCCCCGCGCAACGGGGCTCTCATCGGTCGCCTTCGCCAATGGGCTCATGGAAACGCATCTGCTGACCGGCGAACGAAATATTACACCGCAATCCCATAGGATTAAGATATTGCTAACCAACGCACGAAACAAAACCTCTTTTTCACCCTTCACTTTCCTCTAACACCTTCTTCGCCTTCGCCCGATTGACATATCTCTGTGCTAACACTGCGCACACCATCAGTTGGATCTGGTGGAAGATCATCAACGGCAGCACCATCATGCCTACGGCTGACGCAGGAAACAGCACATTCGCCATCGGGATGCCGTTCGCCAAGCTTTTCTTGGAGCCGCAGAAAACAATGGTGATTTCGTCAGCGGTGTTAAAGCCTAGCCAGCGCGCTGCAAAGGTATTTATCACCAGTACAATAGCCAACAGAATGGTTGAGAACACCACAATCGACAGCAGCGACCAACCGTCAATCTGGTGCCAAATCCCTTCGATCACAGCCTCGCTAAACGCGGTATAGACCACCAGCAGAATGGAAGATCGATCGGTAATGTTAATCAGCTTACGGTGGCGTTCGACCCACTTAGCAATCAGCGGGCGCGACAGATGACCAATAATAAACGGCACCATCAGCTGCAAAATAATCGCGCCAATGGCATGCAGGGTGTCAGTTTCCCCACCTTGGGTATGCATCAACAGCCCCACCAGTAACGGCGAAAGGAATACGCCTAAAATACTTGACGCGGAAGCACTGCAAATAGCCGCGGCCACATTACCGCCCGCCATCGACGTATAGGCAATCGCTGATTGAACTGTCGCAGGCAAAGCACATAGGTAGAGGAAACCAAGATACAACGCAGGGCTTAACAGATTTGGCACTACCACATTCAAAGCCAGCCCCAGCAGCGGGAATAATGCAAAGGTGCTGAGAAACACCACCAGATGCAGTTTCCAATGTCCCATTCCAGAAACGATTGCCTCACGCGATAGCTTGGCGCCATGCATAAAGAACAGCAACGCAATAGCCGCCGTGGTGAGATGCTCGAAGATCGTTTTATAGATCCCCTCGCACGGGAACAGCGATGCCAAAATCACCACCGTAATCAAAACCAGCAAAAACTTATCAATACGCAAACGTTGCAGCCAAGACATAACTCAACTTCCCTTACCGAAAAATGTGCGAATACATATAGTTTTATAAAAAATAAAGCCTTCTTCCCGTGTATTAACAACCCAGAGAAGAAGGCCAATACGAAAATGCGCTAGGCAATATCAGCAACAAGTATCAGCATCATCTCAAGCAGGAAGCGGCAGTGCCCTTTGCTGCAATGAGGATTCTTGTCCAAGCTCGAGCAGTTCCATGACGGTAATCGCCTCCGAAGCCGGTACCGGATTCTCACCGTCACCGTTGATTGCATCGCGAATACCCGCGTAATACGCCGGATAATTGCCAGGGATGGTCAGCAACGACTGCTCTGCCATCATGTCATCTTGAACCAAGGTTAATACGCCATCGCGCATGTCGTAGCCCCAATCCGCCTGCGGTGGACGCTCGCCCGCCTTGAGACGATCCTCCTGAGGATCTAATCCATGTTTGATGTAGCTTCCTTTCGTGCCATGAATCACATAGCGCGGTGTTTCTGCCGCAGTCACCATGCTGCCATGCAAAATAATGCGCTTGTCTGAATAGTATAAAATCGCATGGAAATAGTCGGTGGTTTGAGAATTTGGACGCATTGCGCACAGGTCAGCGAGCAGACTTTGCGGCTTACCGAAAAGCTGTAGAGCTTGATCGAGCAGATGCGAGCCAAGATCGAACCAGATCCCACTCCCCGCGCCGACTTTTTCACGCCAGCGGTCGCGCACTTCCAGACGAAAACGATCGTAGTGAGATTCAAACTGAACCACATCGCCCAAAGCGCCTTCAGACAGCAAGGTTTTCACCGTCAGGAAATCACTGTCCCAGCGGCGGTTATGAAAAACTGACAGCAATCGCTTCTGCTGTTTGGCTAACATTTCCAGCTCGCGTGCCTCTTGCAGATTCACCGTAAATGGCTTATCCACGACCACATGTTTACCCGCTAACAGCGCCTGCTTAGCCAACGGGTAATGGGTGATATTCGGCGTTGGGATCACCACCAAATCAATAGAAGGATCGCTAAACAACTGCCCTGGTTCACCAACGACCGTCATCCCAGGCCAGTCAGCAAGAACTTTATGCGCATCACTGCTTGAAATCGCCGCCAATTCCAGTCCGGGCGTACCGGCAATCAGCGGCGCGTGGAACGTTTTACCGGCAAAACCATAGCCGACCAGTCCTACACGAATTGAATCCGCCATACAAAACCTCGCTGCCCTAAGCAATTAGAAAGGATAAACGATGAAGTAAAACCATCTCTTCAACATATATATTGTTATCGAAATATTATGATGCTGCTATTTGATAACGTGTTTTGGTGAGATGAGCAAGAAGACTGAGTTCTGTTCTGATTGGAAGAGCAATTATTAGGCAGGTATACAGAGTGACTAATACAGCAATGAGAGTGCTGCATTAGCCTTCAAGACGCCACGCGAAAAATAGAGATCGCCTATTCTTTCATAGCGTCATTTATCATCTGGGACACTTTCATCATGGTTGCGCTTGCATCTTTAACACCGGCATTTTCTTGCTCTTTTAGCCAATTTTCCTGCACTTCCTGATATCGAGAGAGCGTTTTCCACTGCTGCAGCTTATCCGCGGATAGAAATTGTACTTTTGCGCCCTCTTGACGCATATCAGCAATCTGAGCCGTCAGGCTACTGTCCATGACCGCTCCCTGCTTTTTGTAAGCAATTTCGGCAGCCCGCTGGATGGCCTCCTGATCTTGCTTTTCAAGTCCATCCCAGGTGTTTTTATTCATCACTAATAGATAGATGTGTCCTAACCATAAATTTTTAGATATCAGAATATGAGGCGATGTTTTATGCGCTTCAACGTCGTATCCGCTGTCCAGATTCACCATAATGCCATCCAATGCACCAGACTGAAGCGCTTTACGAGTTCGGTCACCCCAAGGCATCGTCACGGCCTTAGCGCCCGCGTTGGTAAGAAAATCCTGATGCCAAAAACTGGCCGAGCGCCATGTGCCGCCTTTGACATCAGCCAAAGACGTCATCGGTTTGGTACTAAAGAAAGCCACAGGGTAACCGGTGGCAAAATACAGGTTCACAACGTTGTTCTTCTCAAGCTCTAACGGAAAAACGGGGAGCTGGGTATAAACACGGCGAAAAAAATCCACCTGCCGATCAGCGGCTGGCCCCACCGGAAAGCTTTTGAAAATCTGATGCAACGGCAGCTGTTTTGCCGTGTACTCAGGCACGACAATCGCCATATCCGCTTTCGTTCCCTGCCCAACCAGTGCCAACGCATCATAGCCAGCACCGAGCTCTCCGCCCCAGTGGGGCTCGATCTTCAGGCGTCCATGAGATTCATTTTCAATAGACGAGAAGAATACGTCATTGATGAATTGGGTACGAGCACCGCCTAATGCTTCATGATCGCTATATTTTAAGGTTTTCGCCGCCAATACCGTGTTCGGTAATAGAAATCCAGCCAGCAAAATGGGCAATAGCCTGTTAGTCAATTCCATTTGATATCTCATTCATGATTTTAAAAGTGACAGTGTCACACTCGTAGTAATGTACTTTGTCGCTCACTCTGGCGACGCTCTCCCGCACTCATTGAAGAAGAGTCATTTACTTCATGATTTCGACGACGATAATCACTTGGGCTCACACCGACGCGTTTGCGGAACACGCGTGAAAAATAGAGCTGATCGTCATAACCAACAACACGCCCAATGGTGGCAATCGGTTCCTGCGTGGTCTGCAACAACAGTTTGGCACGAATAACCCGCTGATCCTCACGCCAACGTAGAATATTCACCCCAACCTGCTCACGAAACAGATGCGCCAAACGCGACGGCGATAAGCAAACGTGTTTGGCAACGTCCTCAATGCGAAGTTCATCGGCTAAATTACCGGTGATGAACTGGCAGGCCTCGATCACTCTGGCATCCATGATGCGCTGCGGCGCCTGCGGATCTTCTTCCATCGCGCGTAGCAGAAGGCGTTCGAGCAAATTCATCGCTAACTCTTCCGCAAAGCGTCGACCTGATTTATGCGTCTGCTCAATATTGGCAAAGAGACGGTCAAACTCCAGCAGCGTATTTTCGGGGAGAACCATATGGCCTACGCCATTAACCTGACTGTGCCACTCTAGCCAATCGGCCCAGTACGCGCGAGGACGGAAATAGACCCAACGGTGATACCAGCAGTCACTTTCTGAAGAACGGCCATAATAATGACTCGCCTTCGGAGGAAACAGCAGTAGCTCTCCCGGCTTGCTGTCTAGCGTCTCTTCACCGTCTTTGCCGCTGAAAATGCGCCCTTGACCTTTGATCGTTAAATTCAGGATGTACCCTTTCATTCCTTCAGGACGATCAATAAAGAAGTCTAATGGACCACCGGCGATAATTGGGGTTAATCCTGCGACCAGATAAGCATTAAAGCTATACCCCGGCAAAAGCGGATTTGGCTGTGGCTCCTGCGTTAAACGTTGGTACATCGTCCCTCCCATACAATGTCTATCTCTGCTGCCAGTTTACAGAGCAGCGCGAACGCTGCTCAACATTGCTCTAAAACTGTGAAGCAGATTAATAATTACTTGTAATTAATATCGAATAATCATCATCTATACCGCTTTCATCCCGAGGAATAACAGGAATTTTCTGTCTGTCGCTATTAAGCACGGGTCTTTTTAGCAAGCTGCTTGTAACGGTCAAAAATAACCGCGGCAAGCAAAATCACGCCACGTACCACGTATTGAGAGAACGGTGAAATATTTAGCAAATTCATCGCATTCTCGACCGTCCCCAAAATCAACACGCCTGCGATAACATAAGAAATTTTACCGATTCCGCCTTTGAGCGATACGCCGCCCAGCACACAGGCAGAGATCACGATCAGCTCATAGCCGATAGACGTCATTGGCTGACCACTGGTCATGCGCGAGGCCAAAATGATCCCCGCGGCGGCTGAAACTAGCCCTGACAGCACAAAGATAATGATTTTAGTGCGAACCACAGGAACACCGGCCAGACGCGCAGCCTCTTCGTTTCCTCCAATCGCTAACGTATTGCGGCCAAACGTGGTTTTGTTCAGTAAAAAGCCGAACAGGATAAAACAGGCTACGGTGATCCAAATAGGCGCAGGCAGCCCCAACCAGTTCGCGTATCCCAGCTCAAAGAAACGCTCGTCTTCAATACCGACCGCTTTACCATCAGAAATGATGTATGCCAAACCGCGCACAATTTGCATGGTGGCAAGCGTGGTAATCAGCGCATTTATTTTCAGACGCGCAATCACAAAGCCGTTAACGAGGCCGCATAATGCCCCTAGCAACAAGCCTGCAAATATGCCGATCCACAGGCTTTCGGTCATATTAATCACTACCGCAGCAGTCACACCCGCACAGGCAATAACCGAGGCGACGGAAAGGTCAAAGTCGCCAGAGGCCAGACAAAATAGCATCCCGCAGGCCACCATTCCCGACATGGAAATGGCTAGGCCAAGCCCCTTCATGTTGATAAATGAGCCAAAGTTAGGCACAAAAATCAAACAGGCAATAAATAGCGCGGCAAATACCACCAACATGCCATAACTATCCCAAATACGACTGAGGTTTAGCCCTTTGTTTCCTGATTTTGCCGTCGCCGGCGTAGAAGTAACACTCGACATAATTCTGCTCCTAGACGTATTTTCAGGCCGCATGAGATGAGGTTGATGTGCGAGGCATTGCAAGCGCTAAGGCTTTGGCCTCGCTCGCTTCGCTGCGTAATAGTTCACCCGACACTTCGCCTTCGCGCATCACGATAACGCGGTCAGATAAACCTAACACTTCGGGCAAATCACTTGAGGCAAACAGAACGGCAATTCCCTGCTGCGCCAACTGGTAGATAACATGATAGATTTCATGCTTCGCACCGACGTCGATGCCGCGCGTCGGTTCATCGAGCAAAATGACCTTCATGTCTTCTGAAAGCCAGCGCCCTAAAATCGCCTTTTGCTGATTACCGCCGGAAAGATTCATCATTAGCTGCTCAGGACTGGGCGTTTTGATATTGAGAGCATCAATGCGTTTGTCGGCGTTTTCCACTTCCCATTGATGATTGATGAGGCAACCTGCGGTCAGCGCGTTGCGGCGAGCACTGATATTGATATTTTCACGCACGGAGTGAACCGGAATAATGCCGTCAGCCTTGCGATCTTCAGGACACAGCATCATGCCCTGACGGATAGCATCAATAGGGCTTCCCACTCGCATATCTTGTCCGTCGAGAATGACCTGTCCCTGCGTTATCTTGGTGCCGCCAAACAACCCTTTCATCAATTCGCTACGACCCGCCCCAACCAGACCAAAGAGGCCAACAATTTCACCCTGTTTAACCTGTAACGACACCGGGTGTTTGACACCAGGAGCCACCACGTCCTTCACCTCTAAACGAATAGGTCCGTGCTCGCGCGGCTGATAACCATAAACATCCCCCAAGTCACGCCCCACCATCGCCTGTACTAATGAGTCATGGTTGACCTGCTGCATATCATCGAAGGTTTTGACGTATTTGCCGTCTTTAAAAACCGTAATCGCATCGCTTAAGGCGAAAATTTCTTCCATACGATGCGAAACATAGATAATCACCCGACCTTCAGCGCGCAGTTCACGGATCACACGAAACAGCTGTTCAATTTCACGCGAAGAGAGCGAACTGGTTGGCTCATCAAACGCAATCACTTTGGCATTACGTGCCAAGGCCTTGGCAATTTCCACCATCTGCCACTGTCCAATAGAGAGATATTTCAGCGGCGTTTGTGGATCGATATCTAAACCTAAATGCTCTAGCTGCAAACGGCTTTCATAGTTAAGCAATGAGTTATTCACGAAGCCCTTTTTCGCAGGCAGTTGGCCTAAATAGATGTTTTCTGCCACCGTCATTTCAGGCACTAAGTGCAGTTCCTGATAAATAATGGCGACACCGGCATCAAGCGCATCGGTGGTGTTGTTAAATTGAACTGGCTGGCCCTTGAGGTAGATCTCTCCCTGCGTAGGCGTGTAACTGCCGCTCAGTATTTTCAATAGTGTGGATTTACCTGCGCCGTTCTCGCCCATCAAGGCATGGATCTGTCCGGCCTGACAGCTAAAGCTGATATCATCCAGCGCCTTCACCCCAGGAAATGTTTTCCCGATATGACGGAATTCCAAATAGGGTACGTTGGAGGTCATAAACGTTCTCCTTGCCACCGATAGCTAACCTCGCGGTGGCTAAAGTCAGTAGTCAACAAAAGGTGGTTAGAGCGGCAATGGCCGCTCTGTGCGTGGCTTACAACCCTTTCTTCTGTAGCTCTTCTTTGAAATTGTCGCGCGTAATCAAGACGACGTCGGTCACTGCGGTAAACTTGGCTGGCTCCGCCCCTTTGGTCACCCAGTCGTTCAGCATTTGGATGCTTTTATAGCCATGAATATCCGGGCTCGGCAGCAGCGAGCCGAAGAATCCGGTTGGGTTTGCCTTGGACAATTCGCTCACCGCATCCACGCCATTGATACCGATGCCAATCACGTTTTCAGCTTTAAAGCCCTGTCCTTCTGTTGCCCGCACGCCGCCCAATACCGTGTTGTCATTCATCCCCACGATCAGCCAGTTTTTAACTTTTGGGTATTGAACCAACATAGAATTAGCCGCATCGAAGGCGCCAGGAATGTCATTGGATTTCGTGGGTACTTTGTAGATCTGTTTCTCTGGGAAACCCGCCGCCTTCAGTGCATCCATCGACCCGGTCGTACGACGGCGAGCGGTATCTAATTCGTCCGCAGTGATCGCCATAACTCCCGTTTCATCGACTTTCCAACCACGCTTATTCATTTCCTTCCACAGTTCCTGCCCTTGGCGCGCACCAATTTCACTGGCCGCCATCATTACCAATGGAACGCTTTCCATCGGTTTTCCTTTGGCATCTACAAACTGATCGTCCACGGCAATAACTTTAAGATCGTAGCTCCGCGCTTTGGCCATAATGGCAGGCCCTAGCTTGGGATCGGGCGTACAGATAACAAAGCCTTTAGCACCGCTCGCTGCGAGGCTATCAATAGCGTTTAACGTTTTTTCACCGTCTGGAACAGCAATCTTGATCACGTCAAAGCCCAAATCTTTGCCAGCCTTATCGGCAAATTTCCATTCGGTTTGGAACCATGGTTCTTCCGGCTGTTTGACCAGAAAACCGAGTTTCATGCTTTCTGCGATAGCGGATTGTGACATAACGGCAGCCAGTCCAATGGCGGCCAAAACCTTAGTGAATTTATGCATATTTACAATCTCCAGTTTCGTCATTTTTATGTAGCAGATTTGTCATGCCTGTGAGGCGATACCGCATCGGATGACAAAAAGCTCTGTGTGTACGAACTCAGGGGCAATTGAGCAGCAAATACCAAATGGTGCGATATTTCACTGCAATGTAGGGACCTTATGTGAGACGAGCTAAGTTGTAGCGGCTAATGGATGAACAAATAGAGAGCAAAATCACACCAAAAAATTACAGCTATTTTATGCATATATTTAGCAAATCCGTAACAATGATAACTTTTGATGACCATCACATTCTTCGGTGTTGTAGCTGAAAAATACATACATGTAGCTAAGCCATCCTCACAGTTCTCCGCCGCTATTTCCTATTTTGGTTAGCAGTGAAATCTATATAGATAGGAGAGAGGGAATGCATGCAAATCCCATAGCAATCGGGCTGGATTTTGGTAGCGACTCCGTTCGCTCACTAGCCGTAGATTGTGTAACTGGTCAAGAGTTAGATACGGAAGTGGTTTACTATCCGCGCTGGAAGCAAGGACTGTTTTGCGATGCACCTGCCAACCAGTTCCGCCATCATCCTCTCGACTATATTGAATCGCTGGAAATCGCGATTAAGGCGGTCGTGGCGAGGATGAATGAGGAGCAACGAGCAGCCGTCGTCGGTATTGGGGTTGATTCAACGGGCTCGACTCCCGCACCAATAAATGAAAAGGGTGACGTACTGGCGCTGCTGCCCGAATTTGCCAACAACCCCAACGCGATGTTCGTGCTGTGGAAAGATCACACCGCCATTGAAGAAGCCGAAGAAATTACCCGCTTATGCCGTAGCGGAGATTTTCCCGACTACACCCGCTACATCGGCGGCGTTTACTCATCGGAATGGTTTTGGGCAAAAATTCTACACGTCACACGCGAAGACCGCGCCGTACGCCAATCGGCTGTGTCTTGGGTTGAGCTCTGTGACTGGGTTCCCGCGCTACTGTGTGGTGAAAAGCGGCCGCAGAATCTGAAACGCGGACGTTGCAGCACCGGACATAAAGCACTTTGGCATCCCTCATGGGGAGGCGTTGCACCACGTGTGTTTCTCGAAGCACTCGATACCTGTCTAAGTGAAAAACTGCAGCAACCGCTGTTTACCGAAACCTACACCGCCGATTTGCCCGTAGGAAAACTCAGTGCGGAGTGGGCGCAGCGTTTAGGTCTGACGACTGACGTCGTGCTATCGGGCGGCGCATTTGATTGCCATATGGGTGCCGTTGGCGCTGGCGCTCAGCCTTATACGCTGGTGAAAGTGATTGGCACTTCAACCTGCGACATTCTGATTGCCGAGCAAGAACGCATTGGTGATCGCACCATCGCGGGGATCTGCGGACAAGTCGACGGTAGCGTCGTGCCCGGTTATATCGGTTTGGAGGCGGGACAGTCAGCCTTTGGTGATATGTATGCTTGGTTCAGTCGCCTACTCACATGGCCGTTGTTGCAAACCGCTAAACAGCATCCAGAATTAGCTGCACAGCTCGAAGAATCAGCAAAAAACTTGCTGCCTGCGCTCACTGAAGCATGGGCTAAGGATCCCCAGCTCAACCACCTCCCTGTCGTTCTGGACTGGTTCAACGGCCGCCGTACCCCTTTCGCCAATCAGCGTCTGAAAGGCGTTATCACCGACCTTAACCTAGGCACCGATGCCCCAACCCTGTTCGGTGGTTTTATCGCTGCCACCGCCTTTGGCGCTCGCGCCATTATGGAGTGCTTTGAGCATCAGGGTGTTCCCGTGGAAAACGTGTTGGCGCTAGGCGGGATTGCACGTAAATCTCCCGTGATTATGCAGGTGTGCTGCGATGTGATGAATCGCCCACTACAAATCGTCGCCTCCGATCAGTGCTGCGCGCTGGGTGCCGCAATTTTTGCAGCCGTCGCCGCAGGAACCTATCCAGACATCGCCTCCGCCCAACAAAACATGGCGAGCCAAGTCGAGCGCACTCTCCAGCCCGATCCCGAACGCGTGGTGCGTTTCCAGCAGCTTTACGAACGTTATCAACAGTGGTGTACGCACGCAGAGCCCTGCTACACGGCAGAAAAACATTAATTTATTCAGCATTCACGGAGTCATCATGCAACAGTTCAAACAAAGCGAAGTGTGGTTTGTTATTGGCAGTCAGCATCTCTATGGTCAGCGGACGCTGCAACAAGTCAAGGAGCAGGCTGAGAAAGTCGTCAGCTCTTTGAATCAGGCGGGTCTGCCGGTGAAATTAGTGCAAAAACCGCTGGCAACTACGCCGGATGAAATCACGTCTCTCTGCCGTGATGCTAACTATCAAGATAGCTGTCTTGGCCTGCTAGTGTGGTTACACACGTTCTCTCCGGCCAAAATGTGGATCAACGGTTTGCGTCGCCTTGAGAAACCCCTGCTCCAGTTCCACACTCAGTTCAATGCTCAGATCCCATGGGACACCATGGATATGGACTTTATGAACCTGAATCAAACCGCGCACGGCGGCCGCGAGTTCGGTTTTATTGGCGCACGTATGCGGCAACAGCACAGCGTGGTTGCAGGGCATTGGGAAGACCCTCAGGCGCTAGAAGGTATCGCTCGCTGGATGCGTGTTTCTGCCGCACGCCACGAAAGCCAACATCTGAAAGTCGCCCGCTTCGGTGACAATATGCGCGAAGTGGCCGTCACCGAAGGTGATAAAGTTAGCGCTCAAATTCAATTTGGCTATAGCGTCAACGGCTATGCGCTGGGCGATCTCGAACAGGTCGTGAATGAAGTCAGCCACAACGACATTAATACGTTGGTTGAAGAGTATGAAACGAGCTATATCCTAACGGATGCGGTGAAAAGCGGCGGCGCAAAACGCGAGAATTTGCTCGATGCCGCACGCCTAGAATTAGGGATTGAACGTTTCCTACAGCAAGGAGGCTTCCATGCCTTTACTACGACCTTTGAAAATTTATACGGTCTGAAGCAATTACCGGGTTTAGCTTGCCAGCGCCTAATGCAAAAGGGTTATGGTTTCGGTGCCGAAGGCGATTGGAAAACCGCCGCGCTGCTGCGCATTATGAAAGTGATGGCCAGCGGTCTGAAAGGCGGTACCTCTTTCATGGAGGATTACACCTATAACTTCCAGCCTGGCAACGATCTGGTTGTTGGCTCACACATGCTGGAAGTATGCCCCTCCATTGCCAAAGAAGAAAAACCGTTGCTTGATGTTCAGCATTTGGGCATCGGTGGCAAAGCCGATCCGGCTCGACTGCTGTTTGCAACACCCGCCGGATCTGCGCTGAATGCTAGCCTGATAGATATGGGCGATCGATTCCGTTTACTGGTGAACTGTGTTGATACCGTAGAACAGCCACGCGATTTGCCAAAACTTCCTGTTGCTCGGGCGATCTGGAAAGCGCAACCGTCGTTGGCCACCGCTGCGGAAGCATGGATCTTGGCCGGTGGTGCGCATCACACCGTATTTACTCAAGCGCTGGACGTGGAATATCTGCGGTTATATGCCGAGATGCACAATATCGAATTCCTGCTTATTGATCATGCCACCACGTTGCCAGCATTTAAAAATGAAATCCGTTGGAATGAAATGTACTACACGTTGAATCGTAAATAATCGAGTCATACAAACTAATTAAATCAAGTAGCAAAAGGCGGTCTAGTGATGATAATCACGGCCGCCTCAATGCCACTAAAATTATTTAGGATATAAATATCCAATATTTAAACAATAGACGCTAAAAGCGATATTCAAATATCCTACACCGCATAACAGCCCCTAGTTTTCATCGTTTTATCAATACGTTAAACCACGACAGCCACAATTAATTAGCTGAGTGACTATTATTGGCAATAATCATTTTTTAGTTTATGTAACCAATATCACTATTATTGTACTAGACAGATGGATTTACCTACATATACTGGCTGCTCTTCTGAAATTCCTCTCGTTGATGAAAACATAAAAAATGACAGTAACCGACTATTTGCTAAAATTTCGCCGGGTGAGCACTCTGGAAAGCTTAGAAAAACTTTTTGACCATCTTAATTATTCACTTACTGATGATGTCGAAATTATTAATATGTACCGTGCCGCCGATCATCGCCGAGCTGAATTAGCCAGCGGTGGGCGTTTATATGATGTTGGCTGCGTCCCAAAAGAGATTTGGCACTACGTGCAATAAACCTTATTCAGTCACAAACGACCTGATATTTAGCAGGGTTGGGCTGATGACTCAACCCCTAGTAACCATTTGAATTACCGCTATGATTTTCACGCTGTGGTCCCTTAACCGCTCCCTTACTGATTTATAGCCAAATACACTTAAAATCACCTCGTTAATAAGTAAACGGCATGAGAAAAGAGTTCTTCCGTTGCTCATTTTAGCGTTTACTGGCTGCTTATTTTTGCCAAGGAATCTGCTTAATATGCGCTCTCGTGCTGCCACTTTTCTTCCCCTGATCGGTTCATTATTTGCTTTATATATTATTTGGGGATCAACCTATTTTGTGATTCGCCTTGGCGTTGAAAGCTGGCCGCCCCTCATGATGGCAGGCGTTCGTTTCCTCTGTGCAGGCCTAGTGATGCTGACGTTCCTGCGTTTGCGCGGGCATAAAATGCCCAGCGGACGCCCGTTGCTTAACGCCGCTGTTATTGGCATTTTGCTGTTAGCGGCGGGCAATGGTGCTGTTACCGTCGCCGAACATCAGGATGTTCCATCCGGCATCGCCGCGGTGATGGTCGCCACCGTTCCCCTTTTCACCCTGTGCTTTAGCCGCATGTACGGAATGCCTACGCGCTGGCTTGAGTGGTTAGGTATTGCCATTGGCCTCTGCGGCATCATCTTACTTAACAGCGGCGGGCATCTAAGCGGAAACCCTTGGATGGCATTGCTAATCCTTGCGGGTTCCATGACGTGGGCCTTTGGCTCCGTATGGGGTTCTCGCGTTGAACTCCCTGCTGGACTCATGGCGGGTGCAGTCGAAATGCTGACGGCGGGTATTGTATTACTCATTGCCAGCGCGATCGCCGGTGAACGAATGACTCAAATGCCCAGCCTGCAAGGGATCCTTGCGGTAAGCTATCTGGCGATTTTCGGTTCCCTGATTGCCATCAGCGCCTATATGTACTTGATTCGCAATGTCCGCCCCGCTGTTGCCACCAGCTATGCGTATGTCAACCCCGTGGTGGCCGTGTTGCTCGGTACGGGGTTAGGCGGTGAAATGCTGTCATCGACAGAATGGCTGGCGCTGTGTGTGATCATCGTTGCCGTGCTGTTGGTTACCTTGGGCAAATACCTGCTGCCACAAAATTGATTTCTCGCAGAGTCATCGTTTGCGTGGCATGAGACAATCTACGTTTAAACATGGGTTCGGGCGGTATTCTCCATTGAGTGTGCTGTCCGATAGCCTATAATCACCGCCATCAACTTGTTTGCCTTTACCTGTTTTTGCAAGGATCACGACCCCATGACGTCCCTCTCCGAACAGATACACGCTTCTTCCGTTCCGCAATTAAAACCTATTGCCCAAATCGCACAACAGTTGGGAATAGCATCGGCATGGCTGATCCCTTATGGCCACTATGCGGCAAAAATCGATATCAAAGCCATCAAACCAGAGGCCGAAACCGGCAAGTTGGTGTTGGTCTCCAGTATCACCCCCACCCCGTTAGGAGAAGGGAAAACGGTCACCACTATAGGCTTGAGTCAGGGGCTCAACTATATTGGTCAAAAAGCGGTCGCATGTATCCGTCAGCCTAGCTTAGGTCCCGTTTTTGGCGTTAAAGGCGGCGCAGCCGGTGGCGGCGTGGCTCAGGTGTTGCCTATGGAGCAGCTCAATCTCCACCTCACCGGTGACATCCACGCCATTACCGCGGCGCACAATCTGGCTTCGGCGGCGTTGGATGCACGTCTGTTTCACGAACAGCGTCTGGGTGAGAAATTCACCGAGCATACCGGCCTACAGCGCTTAGATATTGATCCAGAGCGAATCCTGTGGAAACGCGTTATCGATCATAATGACCGCGCCCTGCGTAGTATTGATATCGGTGTCGGTGGTGGCAACAACGGCGTTCCTCGTCATGATGGATTCGATATTACCGCCGCGTCCGAGCTCATGGCGATCTTGGCTTTGTCTGAGAGTTTGGCTGATATGCGTCAACGCATCGGGCAGATTATTTTGGGCTATACGTTACAGGGTCACGCTATTACCACTGAAGATTTAGAGGTTGCAGGCGCCATGGCGGTGTTGATGAAAGAGGCGATTCATCCCACGCTGATGCAAACCAGCGAAAATACGCCCGTTCTGATCCATGCAGGCCCATTTGCCAATATTGCGCACGGCAACTCGTCGGTGCTTGCCGATCGCTTAGCGTTACAGCTCGCTGATTATGTTGTTACCGAGGCCGGATTTGGCTCTGATATGGGAATGGAAAAATTCTTTAATATTAAGTGTCGCCAGTCTGGCATTAAGCCATCCTGCGTAGTGCTGGTGGCGACACTGCGTAGTCTGAAAGCCAATAGTGGTAAGTTCAACATGAAGCCTGGGCAATCGTTACCTGAAGAGGTCAAGCACCCGAATCTACCGCTGCTGACAGAAGGCGCCAGCAATTTGGGTTGGCACATCGGCAACGCTGCACGCTATGGATTACCTGTTGTGGTCGCCATTAATCGCTTCCCAGAAGATAGCGCTGAAGAGCTAGACTTCATTCGCAAATTTGCCATTGAACAGGGTGCGTTCGGCGTTGAAATCAGTGACGCATTCTCCGCGGGAGGCAAAGGCACCGCACAACTGGCAGAATGCGTGACCGCAGCCTGCCGAGTTAGTGGTGAGGTAACCCTACTCTATCCTAACGAGATGTCGCTGGCCGATAAGCTGCAAACCTTAGTGAAAAAGGGTTACGGCGCGCTACGTGCGGAGCTAACGCCAGAAGCTGAAGCACAGCTACAACAGCTTCAATTGGCTGGATTTGGCCACCTTCCGCTGTGTATGGCAAAAACCCCGCTATCGATCAGCGCCGATCCCGCATTAAAAAATGTCCCGCAGGATTTCGTCGTCCCCGTAACCGATTTGAAAGTATCGGCTGGAGCCGGTTTCATTCGTGTTTATGCTGGTAACATTATGACGATGCCGGGGCTAAGCACCCTTCCGGCCTACCGTCATATTGATATAGACGAAAGCGGAAACATTACTGGATTGAATTAATTTCATTGCTAAACGGATGAAATATTATCATTTCGTGCATGTCGTAGCCAAATAACGCCACGGCAGCACGATATCGATGATGGTTTTGTTATTAGCCTGTATGATGCGTAACGCTAAAATAGTGCATACCCGTCATATTTGACGTTAATAGCACGGTTAAAAAGGCTAAACATGAAGGGGATCGTTATGAATACTAAACGCATCGGTGGTTGGCTGGTTGCTCCACTGGCTTATATGATTGTCTCCTTACTATCATCCAGTTTAATGATGATCATCTTTGTGATGATGGTATTGCAACCAACAAGCCGCAGCCAACTGTTCTCGCATAGCCCAGTGTTTTCCTCACAGTGGACACTATCATTTGTGATCACCATTGCGATCTGGGCATTTACGCTGTTTAACCTGTATCTATTTGGTAAGCGCTCGCGCCGTTTCCCTAAGTTTTTCGTGTTATGGCTTTTAGTCATGGTGCTGCTTGCGATCAGAACCTTTGCATTCTCGCCGGTAACCGACGCTGCGGCGGTTCGTAATATGGTGATCCCTCTACTGGCGGCGGCGGTATTTGTTCCTTATATCAAACGTTCTCGTCGCGTACGGGACACGTTTATTGAGCAATAGCGTGTTTTATCGCCGCTGAAATAGAGGTAAGTCAGCACGGAGAGTGCCCTCGTTCGAGTTAATTCGTAGGAAATCGAATAACCTTGTACTTGATCTGTTGTCGTCATGTGGCTGAGCCCCGATAATACGACGGCATTTCTTGGCACACATGATTTTGTGGTTAGGTTTTTGTTTGAAATTAGGTATAAGTTTGATGCTAGGTAGAGTCTGATGACCGATTATTTGCTGTTACTGGTCGGTACCGTTCTGGTCAATAACTTTGTGTTAGTTAAGTTTCTCGGCCTATGCCCATTTATGGGTGTGTCTAAAAAGCTGGAGACGGCCATAGGTATGGGGCTGGCAACCACGTTTGTACTGACCCTTGCTTCTGTCTGTGCATGGGCCGTTAATGAATTCATTCTGGTGCCGTTGGCGCTGGAGTATTTGCGTACCCTAACATTTATTCTGGTGATTGCCGTTGTGGTGCAATTCACCGAATTGGTCGTACGAAAAACTAGCCCTGCGCTATATCGTCTGCTGGGCATTTTTCTTCCACTTATCACCACCAACTGCGCGGTGCTTGGCGTTGCGCTGCTCAACGTAAACCAGTCGCATAACTTTATGCAGTCGGCCGTTTACGGTTTTAGCGCTGCGGCGGGTTTCTCGTTGGTGATGGTACTGTTTGCCGCTATTCGTGAACGTCTTGCCGTGGCCGACGTTCCTGCGCCGTTCCGTGGTTCCTCCATTGCACTGATTACCGCCGGATTGATGTCGCTTGCGTTTATGGGCTTTACCGGGTTGGTGAAATTCTAATGTCGTCGTTGTGGATTGCTATTGCTGCCGTCGGTGCTATTGCGCTGGTTTCCGGCATCGTGCTCGGCTTTGCCGCGCGCCGTTTTAAAGTCGATGCTGACCCTGTTGTTGAGCAAATCGACGCTATTTTACCGCAAAGCCAGTGTGGTCAATGCGGGTATCCTGGCTGCCGTCCTTATGCAGAAGCCATTTCCGGCAGCGGCGAAAACATCAATAAATGTGCGCCGGGTGGCGAACAGGTGATGTTAAAAATCGCTGAGCTGTTGGCGGTTGATCCTCAGCCGTTAGAAGGTGATGCCGCGCAGTCTGAGCCAGTACGTCAAGTGGCTTTAATCGACGAAGAAAACTGTATCGGTTGTACCAAATGCATTCAGGCTTGTCCCGTTGACGCTATCGTCGGCGCGACGCGCGCAATGCATACCGTGGTTAGCGATCTTTGCACTGGCTGTAATTTATGTGTTGCTCCTTGTCCGACCGACTGCATCACGCTCGTGCCCGTGCCGACAACCACCGCAAACTGGAAGTGGGATCTGAACACCATTCCGGTGAGAACCATTACTGTCAATGCAATTTCTTCCCATGAATGTGAAGTAGAACACCATGTTTAATCTGTTTGCAGCGTTGAAAAAAGACAAGTTGTGGGACTTCAAAGGGGGAATTCATCCACCTGAAATGAAGCATCCGTCTAGCCATGTTCCGCTGCGCCATGTTTCGCTTCCTCCGATGTTGATTATTCCTCTTCAACAGCATATTGGGCAGGAAGGTGAGCTGCTGGTGAAAGTCGGCCAACACGTGATGAAGGGCCAACCATTAACCCGCGGAGCTGGGCGGAATTTGCCGGTGCACGCCTCAACGTCCGGTGTTATCAGCGCGATCTCACCTCAGGTAACCGCGCATCCGTCAGGACTGAGCGAACCTTGCGTGACCCTGATCCCAGACAATCAAGATCGCTGGGGAGAGCTGCATCCCGTCGCGAATTTTCAGGCTGAATCCCCGCTGACGTTAACGCACCTGATCCACCAAGCCGGTATCGCTGGCTTGGGCGGCGCAGGCTTCCCAACCGGAAATAAGCTCGAGGGAGGTTACGGCAAAGTTGAAACGCTCATCATCAATGCCGCCGAATGCGAACCCTATATCACCGCCGACGATCGTCTGATGCGTGAGCACGCCGATGAAATCATTCTCGGCTGTGAAATTCTGGGCCACATTTTGACGCCCAAACGCACGTTAATTGGCATCGAAGACAATAAGCCAGAAGCAATAGCGGCACTTAAGAAAGCCCTTAAAGGGCATGACGATATCAAGCTGCGCGTCATCCCAACCAAATACCCTTCCGGCGGTGCAAAACAGCTGACTAAGATCCTGACGGGTATGGAAGTTCCATTCGGTAAACACTCGGCATCTATCGGCGTCTTGATGCAAAACGTAGGAACCGTGTACGCCATTAAACGCGCCATCATTAACGGTGAACCGTTGATTGAACGTGTTGTTACGTTGACCGGTGAATTGATGAAGAAACCGGGCAACGTATGGGCTCGGTTAGGTACGCCAGTTAAGCATCTGCTGCAAGCCGGTGAGTTTGAAGCACAGAATCGAACCCCAATGGTGATTATGGGCGGCCCACTAATGGGCTTTACCCTCGCCCATCTCAGCGTACCCATCGTAAAAATTAGTAACTGTATTTTGGCGCCGTCAAAGAATGAATTTGATGAAGCCGAAGAGGAACAAGCCTGCATTCGCTGTAGCCAGTGCGCAGATGCCTGCCCTGCGGGTCTTCTGCCACAGCAGCTCTATTGGTTTAGCCGCGGCAAAGAGCATGAAAAGGCGCGTCAGCATCATCTGTTCGACTGTATCGAATGCGGGGCCTGTGCCTATGTCTGCCCGAGCAGCATTCCATTGGTGCAATACTACCGCCAAGAGAAAGCCGAAATTAAGGCCGCCGATCAAGAGGCCGCACGTGCGGCTCAGGCCAAAGAACGCTTCGAAGCTCGTCAAGCTCGCTTGGCGCGTGAAAAAGCGGCGAGAGAACTGCGTCATAAACAGTCTGCGGTCAACGTGAGCGAAAGCGATCAAAGCGCTGTACAAGCTGCCGTAGCTCGTGTGAAACAGCGTCAAGAACAGGCGAGCGGCATTAGCTCAATTCATCCGTTCAATAACGAACAAGAAGATAACAGTATCCGCGCCGCTCGTGAGGCTCGCAAGGCCTTGGCCCGCGAGCGTAAACAGGAAATCGCGTCGGATACGACAGCCGTTACGGTTAACACCGATGTCGATCCGCGCAAAGCGGCCGTTGCCGCCGCGCTCGCCCGCGTCAAAGCCAAAAAAGCCGCGCAGGACAGCCAGTCATCCAACATCGCAGCAGTAAATGACGAGGCTAAAAATATCGTGGTTCCGGTTGAAGCATCATCTGATCCGAGAAAGGCTGCCGTGGCCGCTGCGATTGCTCGAGCCAAGGCGAAAAAGGCGGGCTTGCAGGATGGGGGAAATCAGCCTGAAGAGAAGGCCGATGCTCCCACCGAAGTCGATCCTCGCAAAGCCGCGGTTGCCGCCGCCATTGCGCGCGCGAAAGCCAAGAAAGCGGCTCAGGAAGCAGACACAAACACCGTGGAGCCATCAACAGAAGATGCTGCCACCGAACAAGATCCGCGCAAGGCCGCTGTTGCAGCAGCTATTGCCCGTGTAAAAGCGAAACAGGCCGCGCAAGCATCCGCTGCGGTTAATGAGGATTAAATGGCTTTTAGAATCGCCAGCTCACCCTTTACTCATAATCAACAATCCACGCAGCGTATTATGCTGTGGGTCATTTTCGCCTGTATTCCCGGTATTGCCGCACAGGCCTATTTCTTTGGCTATGGCAACCTGATCCAGTGTGCATTAGCCATTGTGACCGCGCTCCTAACCGAAGGGCTAGTGTTACGCCTGCGTCAGAAGAATATCGCTAAGACGCTGGGAGATAATTCTGCCCTGCTCACTGCATTACTGCTAGGCATCAGCTTGCCGCCGCTTGCACCTTGGTGGATGGTGGTTCTTGGCACTGCCTTTGCGATTATTATTGCTAAACAGTTATATGGTGGTCTTGGGCAAAATCCGTTTAACCCAGCCATGATCGGCTATGTTGTATTGCTGATTTCGTTCCCCGTACAGATGACGACTTGGCTGCCGCCAGAAAGCTTGATGACCGCACCGCTGGATCTGAATGACACCCTGATGCTGATATTCAGCGGTCATACCGCTGACGGAGCTGTTATTCATCAATTGATTCAAACAGCCGATGGCGTGAGCCAAGCAACACCGCTAGATAGCCTTAAAACAGGGTTACGCTCAGGTCATAGCGTGGTTGAAATCCTGCATCAACCGATATATCAAGGCGAATTTGCTGGACTAGGCTGGCAGTGGATTAACGCGGGTTTCCTGCTAGGTGGCATTATTTTGCTATTGCGGGGTGTAATCCATTGGCAGATCCCCGTCAGCTTCATCGTTGCACTGGCAGCCTGTTCGGCTCTCGGAGGCTATTTTACACCACATAACGCGGTGCCTCCGATGCTAGAGCTGTTCTCTGGTGCCACCATGCTGGGCGCTTTTTTCATTGCTACCGATCCAGTGACAGCCTCGACAACCCCGCGTGGACGTTTGATTTTCGGCGGGCTGATTGGTGCACTGGTCTGGATTATCCGTACCTACGGCGGCTACCCAGACGGCGTCGCCTTTGCCGTGCTGCTGGCTAACATTACCGTGCCACTTATTGACCATTACACCAAGCCGCGCGCTTACGGACATCGCTGAGGAGTTAGCATGCTTTCAACTATGCGCCGTCATGGCACCACGCTGGCGCTATTTGCGGTTTTAGCCACTGGCCTCACCGCCGTGGTTAATGAGTTAACGAAAGACACCATCGCCCATCAGGCCGAACTACAGCAGAAGCAGCTGTTTGATCAGGTGCTGCCAGCAGAGATGTATAACAACGAGTTGCAACACGAATGTTACGTTGTCACTGATAAACGTTTAGGTTCAACAGCGCCGCACCATTTATATTTGGCGCGCAAAGACGGCGTACCGGTAGCTGCCGCGGTTGAAACTACCGCGCCTGATGGCTATTCCGGAGCCATTCAGTTGCTGGTTGCCGCCGATTTCTCAGGAAAAGTATTGGGCGTTCGTGTTCTAGAACACCATGAAACACCCGGACTGGGCGATAAAATCGATGCGCGTATCTCTGACTGGATTAACCGTTTTCGTAATCAAGTCGTCAAAGGCGACAACGACCCGCGTTGGTTTGTGAAAAAAGATGGCGGTATGTTTGATCAGTTTACCGGTGCGACCATCACGCCACGTGCGGTGGTGAATGAAGTTCGCCATACGGTTGTTTTCTTGCAACAAAATCGCGACCGTCTTGAATCGATGCCACGCTGCCCCACAAGCACGGGAGAGTAATAATGAGTGAAGCCAAAACGTTACTGGCCAATGGCCTGTGGAAAAACAACTCCGCGCTAGTTCAGTTGTTAGGGCTCTGCCCTCTACTGGCGGTTTCCTCTACCGCAACGAATGCGCTCGGACTCGGACTTGCAACCACCTTGGTCTTGGTTTTCACCAATAGCGCCGTCTCCGCCCTGCGCCGTTGGGTACCGCACGAAATTCGTATCCCTATTTACGTCATGATCATCGCGTCGGTAGTGAGTACCGTGCAAATGCTGATTAATGCCTATGCCTATGGTCTTTATCAGTCTTTAGGCATCTTTATCCCGTTAATCGTGACTAACTGTATTGTTATCGGCCGCGCCGAGGCCTACGCCGCCAAAAATCCGGTAGGTCTTTCTGCTATCGATGGATTGGCGATGGGACTCGGAGCAACCTGCGCGCTGTTTGTGTTGGGTTCTCTGCGCGAAATCCTGGGTAACGGTACGCTGTTTAACGGCGCCGATTTGTTACTGGGATCTTGGGCGAAGTCATTACGCATTGAAGTATTCCATACCGATACCCCCTTCCTGCTTGCCATGCTGCCGCCGGGGGCTTTTTTGGGGCTGGGGTTCTTACTCGCACTAAAGTATGTTATTGATCAGAAAATGAAAGCGCGTCAGGCCTTGCGTCAAAATATGGCTGCGGCCACAACGACCCGCGTAGAACAAAATAGCGAACAAGCACTATGAATCAGGAAAAGCGCACGCTGATCCTTCAGCGGCTACAAGAGAACAATCCTCATCCTACAACCGAGTTAGCTTACAGCACCCATTTTGAGCTACTCATTGCCGTACTGCTATCCGCACAGGCAACCGACGTCAGCGTAAATAAGGCGACGGCGTTGCTCTATCCTGTTGCCAATACGCCTGCGGCGATGCTTGAGCTTGGGGTCGACGGCATCAAGCAGTACATCAAAACTATCGGTCTGTATAACAGCAAAGCAGAAAATATCATTAAAACCTGTCGAATTCTGCTTGATGAACATCACGGAGAAGTGCCTGAAAATCGTGCTGCGCTCGAAGCGTTGCCCGGTGTAGGGAGAAAAACCGCCAACGTGGTGTTGAATACTGCTTTTGGTTGGCCAACTATCGCCGTTGATACGCATATCTTCCGCGTCTGTAACCGTACAGGCTTTGCGCCGGGCAAAAACGTGGATGAAGTCGAAGCGAAGCTGCTGAAAGTCGTGCCCAAAGAGTTCAAGCTGGACTGCCATCATTGGCTGATTTTGCACGGTCGCTACACGTGTATCGCCCGTAAACCGCGCTGTGGCTCCTGCATAATTGAAGATTTATGCGAGTTTAAAGAAAAAGTTTACCCTGAATCCTAGCGGATAATGTTGTTATGAAGCACGGGAATCATCCCGTGCCGCCCCTTCGATAAAACCTCGTATTGCCGTCTCTCCATATCCTATCCCAGTGCAGTGCCCAATTACGTAACCGTGACATTGTTCTCTGTTTTTCTTAAAACGCACAGAAAGCAAACTCATTGGTAAATTCAAGACTTTTCGTTATCATTTTTTTGAAATAGATCACATTTGTAAAGCCACAAAAAAGCAACGTTTCCATACAAAATGTGAATTTTTTGGATAGTTATGCATATAAACTCTTATGCATTATTATAACAACGTCATTTTCCTCAATGGCAGTCGATCACGCTGCATTTTCACTTAATAGCAGAATATATAACGAAATACCTTCTGATTATGATTTAAGCAAAAGATTAATTCAAGAAACGCCAAAAACACAATGCTTCACTCTGCATAACATTTGTAACATCTGGCGGATGTTCTGCATGATGTTTATGTAACAGAATATTTCACAGGTATTGTCAGCGCCCCCCATATAGTGAACATTAACCCCCGATCTTCCAACCTATAACAATGCAAAAGGATGCTTCCCGGCATCACTTTTTGCTTCCCTGTCTTCGATAGGGTGTGAAAAATTAGAGGTACTTGTGTCAACTGCAAACAACAACAGTAATAAGGCAGACGAGAGCGTTAGTCTTAACGCCTTTAAGCAGCCTAGAGCTTTCTACCTGATTTTCTCCATCGAACTATGGGAACGTTTTGGTTACTACGGCCTTCAAGGCATTATGGCCGTTTATTTGGTCAAAATGCTTGGCATGACCGAAGCCGACTCTATCACCCTGTTCTCTTCCTTCAGCGCATTAGTCTATGGCTTTGTCGCCATCGGTGGCTGGTTAGGTGATAAGGTTCTCGGCGCTAAACGTGTCATTGTGCTGGGTGCATTGGTATTAGCGGTCGGTTACGCCTTAGTCGCATTCTCTGGCCATAATATTACGTGGGTTTATGCAGGTATGGCGACTATCGCCGTTGGTAACGGTTTGTTCAAAGCAAACCCATCCTCCCTGCTGTCTACCTGCTATGAGAAAAACGACCCGCGTTTGGACGGTGCATTTACCATGTACTATATGTCCATCAACATTGGCTCCTTCTTCTCTATGCTGGCGACCCCGTGGTTAGCCGCACAGTATGGCTGGAATATCGCGTTCTCACTGAGCGTTGTCGGCATGCTGATCACGCTGGTCAACTTCATGATGTGCCGTCGCTGGGTTAAAGACCACGGTTCTAAGCCTGACTTTGAGCCATTAGCGTTTAAAAAACTGCTGATGACGCTTGTAGGTATTGTGGTTCTGATCGGTATTTCTTACTGGCTTCTACACAACCAAGTCGTCGCTCGCTGGGCTCTGGCCATTATCTCTCTGGGTATCGTTTTGGTATTCGCTAAAGAGACATTCGCCCTGCATGGCGCTGCTCGTCGCAAAATGATTGTGGCATTCCTGTTAATGCTGGAAGCCGTAGTGTTCTTCGTACTGTACAGCCAGATGCCAACGTCGCTGAACTTCTTCGCCATTCATAACGTTGAGCACTCTATTCTCGGTATCGCATTTGAACCCGAACAGTATCAGGCTCTGAACCCATTCTGGATCATGGTCGCTAGCCCAATTTTGGCTGCGGTTTATAACAAGATGGGTGACCGTCTGCCAATGCCGCACAAATTTGCTATCGGTATGGTGCTTTGTTCTGGTGCCTTCTTGGTACTGCCATGGGGCGCAACCTTCGCCAACGAGCAAGGCATTATGTCTGTGAACTGGTTGATTCTGAGCTACGCGCTGCAGAGTATCGGTGAACTGATGATTTCTGGCTTGGGTCTGGCTATGGTTGCACAGCTGGTTCCACAACGCCTGATGGGCTTCATCATGGGCTCTTGGTTCCTGACGACCGCAGCTGCCGCGCTGATTGCAGGTAAAGTTGCTGCGCTGACCGCAGTACCTTCAGACGTACCTGATGCACATGCTTCACTGGCTATCTATAGCCATGTATTTATGCAGATTGGTATTGTTACTGCCGTTATCGCCGTACTGATGATGCTGACCGCGCCTAAACTGAATCGCATGACTCAGAGCAGCGATGAAGAAACCGCTCGCGAAGCTGCAACCGCTTAATTGCTAAAGTAATGTCCAAAAAGCACCCTTAGGGGTGCTTTTTTTATTCGTGAATTAACTGCAAATACATAAAGCAATGACTGACAAGAGAGCGATGTCGCCGTAATATGAATTTTCGGTAGTTATCGCCCTAAGTCATTCGTATGGCATGCAGCTATCAGACATGCAGCCTGAAGTATGGCGGGTACAATCTAACTGTCTCAGGATCGTCCGAGGAGTATTTGATGAAACTGTTTTACAAAGCCGGAGCTTGTTCTCTCTCTCCGCACATCGTTTTGCGTGAGGCTGGGCTGGACTTTACGATTGAGCGCGTCGATCTTGCCACTAAAAAGACCGAGCACGGTGAAGACTTTCTGAAGATCAATCCGAAAGGCCAAGTACCTGCCCTGTTATTAGACGACGGTAGCTTACTGACCGAAGGCGTTGCCATTGTGCAATATCTGGCCGACAAAGTTCCTGATCGTAATCTCATCGCACCGTCAGGGACTCTGGCTCGCTATCACGCTATCGAATGGTTGAACTATATTGCCACCGAGTTGCATAAAGGCTTCAGCCCATTGTTCAATCCGAAGACGCCTGACGAATATAAAGCCATTGCGCGCCAGAAGCTGGAACAGCAGTTTACCTATCTAAATGGGGTGCTGAGCAACCAAAACTATCTGCTAGGTGCTCGTTTCAGCGTTGCTGATGCTTATCTGTTTACCGTTTTAGGTTGGGCTAAAGCGCTGCATTTCGATCTCCCCGCCTATCCACACATTGTGAACTATGTCGCTCGTATCGCTGCTCGTCCTGCCGTTGACGCTGCTCTGACCGCCGAAGGTCTGAAGTAATCGATGCCACATTCTGAAAAGGCCCTTTGGGCCTTTTATTTTTGTTCAAAAATCACCTGCTGTTCAAAAACCACCTGCGTAAATTCAGCATCTATCAACGCCTTAAACGCCTGACTGGCTGCATTGGTATAATGTGTTTTATGCTGCAGCAGTGCGGCTATTCGCTCTGGCAGCATAGGCATTAACTCGATGGCATGAATTTTACTCTGCTTTTCGATAATAGCCTGCGGCAATATGGAAACCAGCTCGCTATTCTTCACCAAATCCAAAATAGTGCTGATGGAATTAGCCTCAATGGCCAAATTGGGTTGCAGCTGATGTTGATTAAAATAGCGATCAATATAACAGCGCGTAGCAAAGTCCTGACTTAATAACACCATGGGCGCGGTAGCAATCTCATCCAGCGTCATCATCGTTTGATGATAGAGAGAACTGTTTTCCCCCACCGCAACCGCCAGCCGTTCGGTAAACAACGGCTGATAGCGAATATGCTCAGACTCCGGCGAAACAAAAGCCACGCCAAGATCGATATCACCTTCCAGCAAATCTTTTTCTATCTGTTCCTGCGAAAGCTCACGCAGATGTAGCTTGATATGGGGATAAAGTTGATAGAAACGCTTGAACAACGGCCCAATTAAATAAGCACTGAAAGTCGGTGTAAAACCCACCCGCAAGCTTCCTCGGCTTAAATCCTGCACGTCATGAATAGCACGATAGCCCATTTCAAGCTCATTCAACGCACGGCGGGCATGATAAAGATACACTTCACCTACATCGGTGGGCCTAATGACGCGGTTCGAACGGTCGAGCAAAACGACGCCCAGTTGTTCCTCTAGCTGTTTGATTTTCTGCGATAGTGCCGGTTGAGATAAACAGACTTCTTCCGACGCTCGAGTGAAATTGCGGTGCTTAACAACGGAGAGCAAAGCCCGCAGATTACGAAGGAACATAACACCTACTATTCAAAAAAATTATACAAAGTATAAAAAATGGCGCTTAGACATTATACCTAGAAAACCGCATTCTTGCTGCACGTTTTAGCACGCAGGAAAATATCATGCAGAACATCATTGAAGGCTTCTTAAAATTTCAACAGGAATGCTTTCCACAGCGCACCGAGCTTTTCAAAGATCTAGCCAATAAACAGAGTCCTAGCGTTCTCTTCATCACCTGCTCCGACAGCCGCGTGGTGCCGGAGTTTCTCACCCAACAAGAACCCGGCAATTTGTTTGTTATTCGTAACGCCGGCAATTTAGTGCCGTCTTATAGTCCCGAAGTCGGTGGCGTTTCCGCCAGCGTTGAATATGCGGTCGCCGCGCTTGGCGTGACCGATATTGTAATTTGTGGTCACTCCGACTGTGGCGCTATGACAGCCATTAATCAAGGTATCTGCCTTGATCATATGCCGATGGTGGCAAAGTGGTTGAAACATGCCGATGCAGCCAAGCTGGTCAATGCTTCGCGTTTTTATGCTTCCGAAGCTGAAAGCCTCAATGGCATGGTTCAAGCCAACGTCGTTGCGCAGCTTTCCAACTTGAAAACACACCCTTCCGTTGCCGTAGCCATTGAACAAGGGCGGCTTAACCTACACGGCTGGGTTTATGACATCGAAAACGGAGCGATGCTGACGCTTGAAGGCGAAAGCCAAAAATTCGTTTCACTCACAGAAAAACCCTACGCCTGCGCTTTGGCCTCACACCATACCGCTAACGCAGCCTAACTCTTTTCATTAGAAGGAAAACACCATGACTCAGACCTTAACCACCCAGACAGCACGCGTCGCCTTAACAGAAACTATCGTGATGGCAAAAATTGCGAAGAATCTTTCATGGCAGGATCTGGCTGACGGTACCGATATGAATATCGCGTTTGTCACGGCTGCATTGTTGGGCCAGCATGCTTTGCCGGAATGCGCTGCACAAAAGATTGTAAAACAGCTGGAGCTTGCACCAGAAGCGGCTCTGTTGCTGCAAGCCATCCCTTTACGCGGTTCAATTCCACAGGGGATTCCGACCGATCCAACGATCTATCGTTTCTATGAAATGCTGCAGGTATACGGTACAACGCTGAAAGCGTTGGTACACGAGCAGTTTGGCGATGGGATTATCAGTGCAATAAATTTCAAGATGGATATCAAAAAGGTGGAAGATCCTGAAGGTGGCTCACGCGCGGTAATCACCTTTGATGGGAAATATTTGCCGACCAAACCATTCTGATCTTAATGAAAGAGGAAATCCCCCTGCGTTCAGGGGGATTCTTTAATGCTACGGTATTTATAATTCGACGGCGGCAAACTGATGCACGGGCTGCGCAATGCGATCCTGAGCAGCAACTACCTGTAACTCATATTCGCCCATTTCTTTCGTGGTCAACATCACCTCATAAACAGCGGCTGTCACGTGCTCCAAGGCTTTCTTCAACGGTTCCCCCTTCAGCATGTTGACCAATAACAAGCCACTGGTCAAATCGCCAACGCCAACCGGCTGGCGTTCGCCGAAATCAACCAGCGGGCGGCTGATGTGCCATGCCTCATCCGCGGTAACGAGGATCATTTCAAAGCGATCTTTATGATAGCCAGCATAGGCTAAATGCTTAACCAAAACGACTTTAGGACCGCGAGCAATCACGCTACGGGCTGAGGCTAAGGCTTCTTCTACGCTGTTAATGGTATGTCCGGTCAGTTGTTCTAATTCAAGCAGATTAGGTGCCATGATATCGCTGCTAGCGACGGCATCGCGAGCGAAAAACTCGGCGACGCCCGGAGCAACGATGCAGCCCTTTTCCGGATGCCCCATCACGGGGTCGCAGAAATACCATGCATTGGGATTCGCCGCTTTCACTTTACGTACAATATCCAAAATATGTCCGCCCTGTTCCGGCGAACCAATATACCCACTCAATACGGCATCGCAGTTTTTAAGCTGATCGATATCTGCAATTCCCTGCACAATTTCCGTCAAATGGTTGGCGGGCATCACACAACCAGTCCAGTGACCATACTGGGTATGATTTGAAAACTGAACGGTGTTCAGCGGCCAGACATTAACGCCCATACGACGCATAGGGAATACAGCGGCACTGTTTCCTGCGTGACCAAAAACCACATGAGATTGAATAGATAGGATATTTTTCATGGATGCGACCTACATCGCTGTCGCTGTCGACAGCCGTTTATTCATAATAAGGGGAAAATAAGGGGGACCTGAGTCCCAATTGGTCACTTAAGCGTGATTTTAGGGGAAGTACACCGATGGGGTCGTAGCAGCTTTAGCTGCCGGAGCGCCCCGCGGTGTGCTAGCCCCGTGTATCTCGATCTCTTAAACGATCAGCATTAGGACCTGAGTCCCCCTTTAATTGCATCCGTGGCTTACTTCCAGCAAATCAGGCAGTAATTCTTTTTACCGCGACGCAATAAAGTAAAGCGTCCGAACAGACGATCAGCATCGCTGAAGGTATATTCCGGATCAGACTGTTTTTCGCCATTGATGGTAATTGCATTAGACGCGATAGTTTTACGCGCCTGACCACGAGACGGCTGTAGTTCAGAATCCACCAGCGCCTGCTGCAAGTCTGCATCACGCTCCAGCTCAACCATAGGCATACCGTCTTGTGCCAGCTGAGCAAAGTCAGCTTCAGTCATTTCACTCAGTGCGCCAGAGAATAAGCTCTGAGTAATACGTTTTGCCGCAGCCAGGCCTTCTTCACCGTGAACCATACGGGTCACCAGCTCAGCCAGAACGTACTGTGCACGCGGCGCTTTTCCACTGTTTTTATCTTCTTCTTCCAGAGCATCAATGTCCTTCAGATCCATAAAGGTGAAGAACTTCAGGAAGCGGTACACGTCCGCATCCGCGGTGTTGATCCAGAATTGGTAGAATTTGTACGGACTGGTTTTCTTCGGATCCAGCCATACTGCGCCGCCTTCGGTCTTACCGAATTTGGTACCATCGGCTTTGGTAATCAACGGAACGGTCAAACCCCACACCTGTTTCTGATGCAGACGACGAGTCAAATCGATACCAGAAGTGATGTTGCCCCACTGATCGGAACCCCCGATTTGCAGCTCTACGCCGTGCAGCTCATTCAGGCTGGCAAAATCGTAGCCTTGCAGCAGATTGTAGGAGAACTCGGTGAACGAAATGCCCACATCGTCACGGTTCAAACGTTGTTTAACCGCTTCTTTGTTGATCATCTGATTGACAGAGAAATGCTTGCCGATGTCACGCAGGAAGGTCAGCACGTTCATGTTGCCGAACCAATCGTAGTTGTTGGCTGCGATTGCGCTGTTTTCACCGCAGTCGAAGTCCAAAAACGGTGCTACCTGATGACGGATTTTGTCTACCCACTCATGCACGGTATCCTGAGTATTCAGTTTACGTTCGGTGGCTTTAAAGCTGGGATCGCCGATCAGACCGGTTGCGCCGCCCACCAGAGCAACAGGCTTATGGCCTTCTAACTGGAAACGTTTCAGACACAGCAACGGAACCAGATGGCCCAAGTGCAAGCTGTCAGCGGTAGGATCGAAACCGCAATACAGTGCTAATGGCCCTTGCGCCAGTCGCTCTGCCAACGCTTCTTCATCCGTTACCTGGGCAATGAGGCCCCGCTCTTGCAGTTGTTTAATCAGGTTGCTGCTCGCCATTAAAGACTCCATTTGATTTTAATTTACTACCGCGCGCTCCATACGGGAGATAGCTCGTGCGGGTGATTAGCCCTATAGAATAAAGTGGTCACGCCCGTCGCGCTAGATTTAACTCGTGTTTTTCGCTGATTAAGGCGCCAACCGGTCAATTTCCCATGCATCGCCATGACGTTGGTAAATAAAACGGTCATGCAAACGATTTTCTCGTCCCTGCCAAAACTCCATCGAGTTGATTTTTACGCGATATCCACCCCAGAAACTGGGTAACGGGATCTCGCCTTGTAGGAATTTTTGCTTCAGTTCGAGAAATTTTCCCTCCAGAATTCCTCTGGTCGAGATCCGCGATGACTGGCGCGATACCCAAGCGGCAATCTGGCTATCTTTAGGTCGACTATGGAAGTACTTCATCACTTCCAGCGTAGAAAGCTTTTCAACTGTCCCTAACACGCTGACCTGCCGGTCAAGCATATGCCACGGGAAATGCAGGCTGATATGAGGATTTTCTTCCAACTGCTGCGCTTTGCGACTGCCTAGGTTGGTGTAAAACACCATCCCCTGCTGATCAAAATGTTTCAGCAGCACAATACGCTGGTATGGCTGGCCATGTTTATCCACCGTCGCTACACACATAGCAGTTGGGTCGGCCAAACGCGCGTCACAGGCTTGTTTGAGCCAACGTTCGAACATCTCTAACGGATCGTCGGTAAGATCGCTCCGGCGTAATCCACCACGCACATACTCGCGACGCAGATCGGCAACATCAAACTCGTTGTTTTCACTCATATTCAGCAGTCCTTCACCCGTCAAGAGCCTTATTCTGCGCCCGCGGGATAAGAATCTCAATTCACCGATCGTTCGGAAAATAGCTCGATGCGCGATAACATCTAAAACCCGAGCACAAATCGCGTTATTTTTAGCCAAAACAGGAACGCGACAGTCTTTTATTTTATTGATTTTTATGTAATTTTATTTCAATGAGGAATACAGAGGGACAGTACACGGTCTGTTATAGGGACAGTAGTGACAGAAAGGATAAGAGAAGGCTTAAAAATGGGGGCAGCGTATCGCTGCCCCATGTGAACTAGGATTTAAGGACGCAGTTGTCGATGATGATTTGCTCATTACGTTCCACAAAAGCCGTATTCCCCTTCGACCAAAACGTATATTTGCCATCACTGTAGCGCGCACCCGACGCAGAGACCACATGCGGCAAGGTGAGCTGATTACCATCCATAATAAAGCTCACCTGATCTTTTTGGTTATCCACCGTCACCGTCAACGGTGTGGTGCCGCATTGATAACTAAACTGCTCCGGCGCGACTTCTTTTTTATGCATCGACTGACATCCAGCCAGCAACAAAATCGCAGCGGCAGCACAGGTATACTTAAACATGAGTGCTCTCCCATTTTTACGGATAAATTAGATAATGTGGTTCGCAGGATAAATCGCGCCAAGTACGGTTTCCTGCGAGGCCCCCGTAACCGACGGTAAATTACCCGGCAGCCCTGACAACGTGCGATACGCTAGCCATGCAAAGGCTAACGCTTCCATATCATCGCCGCTGACGCCATAGGCATCCGTACTACATACTTCAGTTCCTGATAACAGGGCTGCCATACGGCTCATCAATAGCGGATTTCTCGCGCCACCACCACACACCAGCAGACGCTCACAGCCTCCCGCGAGCTGAACCTGATCACAGATACTGATTGCGGTCAATTCGGCCAGAGTCGCCTGCACATCCACGGCGGGGATCTCAGGTTGTAAACTCAACTGATGCTCTAGCCAACCTAGGTTAAAAAGCTCTCGCCCCGTACTTTTCGGCGCAGGTCGTGCGAAATAGGGCTCAGCCAGCAGTTGCTGTAACAGCGCCTGATTCACCGTTCCCTGCATCGCCCACTCTGCATCTTTATCATAAGCCTTGGCATGATTGCGCCAGATCCATGCATCCATCAGCATATTACCGGGGCCGGTATCAAAGCCGCGCACCGGTAATCCGGGGAGCAATAACGAAAGATTGGCAATACCGCCAATATTCAGCACCATGCGCCGCTCAACCGGGTGGGTAAGCAAAGCATGATGAAACGCAGGCACCAACGGTGCCCCTTGCCCGCCATAGGCCATATCACGACGACGAAAATCGCCAACGGTAGTAATTCCCGTCAGCGCGGCAACGCGGTTATTGTCGCCAATCTGCATGGTAAAAGGCTCATCACCTTCTGGTTGATGCCAGACGGTTTGTCCGTGGCAGCCAATCGCGGTGATATCCTGAGCACTTAGCGATGATTTAGCTAACAGGTGATTGATCGCCTCGGCATATAAGCTCCCCATCTGACGATCCAATTCCCCAACCTGAGCGAGCGTGACCGCCTGTCCCTGACACATCCCTAGGATCGCTTTTTTAACGGCAATCGGTATTGGATGTGAATATCGGCTCTGCTGTGCAACCATCCGCTCATCAATAGCGGCAATGACAACGTCAATCCCGTCAAGGCTGGTTCCTGACATAACGCCAATGTACCGTCCCGATCTCATTTCATCGTCCTTATTTATTATCGTAGAGTGAAATTATCCGCTTCAGGCATCAAACGAAACCGGATTTATCTAATTTCCGTGCCAATATCATAAACTTTCCTTACTTTAGTTGACGTAATATTTTCACAGCGAAAGATTTGCATGCTGACAAAATGCAGTAAAATAGTGATATTCGTTGACGATAATTTAATCCATCGCAACTTAAACGGTTGTTTATTGTTGGTTGAGTCATTCAACGGTATGCTACAGCGATACAGGCAAAGGTATATAGCCAACCCTTTAGAGTAAACACACAGCCGCAACGACAGGCAAAATCAGCCCGCGCGTAAAAGGCCAGAATGGAAGGAATATTTTTATGATTAAGCGTCTTATTGTTATCGCTCTCGCCGGTGCGACATTGGCTGGTTGTGCTAACACCAGTACGTTATCTGGTGACGTTTATACTGCCGGTCAGGCTAAAGAAGTTCAGCAAGTTACCTACGGTAGCATTGTCTCAATTCAGCCAGTTCGAATTCAAGCGGGCAACGATAGCAACGTTATCGGTTCTATCGGCGGCGCGGTTCTGGGTGGATTTTTAGGTAATACTGTCGGTGGTGGTACGGGTCGTAGCCTAGCCACAGCAGCGGGTGCTGTTGCAGGTGGCTTAGCTGGCAACAGCATTGAGGGCGCAGTAAACCGTACCGACGGTGTTCAACTCGTCATTCGTAAAGATGACGGCAAAACCATCGCAGTGGTACAGAAGAACGGCAACAAACCTTTCTCTGTTGGCCAGCGCGTTATGCTGTTGTCTAGCGGTAGCAGCGTGAGTGTTTCCGCAACGAACTAAGCCTTGTGTGGCTAAAAGAGATCACCAAACCGGAGACAATGTCTCCGGTTTTTTTGGGTTTGCTGATAGTAATAAAAAAGACTAATAATTATTTGTTTTGTAGATGAATAATATTTTGTTCCAGACGTTCTATCAAATTGGTCAGCAGTGTCACTTCTTCTGGGGAAACCCCAGATAAAATTTCACCGCGAGTTATGGTAATGACGTCATTGACTTCCTTGATAATAGGTGCGGCTTCTTCCGTTAACTTAATGCGTTTAGCGCGTCGATCGTTTGCGCAGGTATGACGGGTAATTAGCCCCTTTTCCTCAAGCTGGTCTAGCGTACGAACCAGTGAAGGTTGCTCAATGCCGATAGCTTTGGCCAGTTGGATTTGAGACTGGTCTGGCGGTAGACGATTAATGTTGTACAGAGTTACCCAATGCGTCTGCGTTAGTTCCAATGGCTTCAAACGCTGATCGATTAACGCTCTCCATACACGGACTAATCGTGCTAAATCCGACCCTAGTGTCGATTCCAATTTACTCTCCTTATAATTAGCATGCTAAGATACTCACCCAGAGTAGCTTCTAGTTTGGTTCCCAATCGTAAAAAATTCAAATGTATATCTACAACCTCCAGAAAATAATCTATGCATATGGTGAATTAACATCTATGTTACCTATAAATCTCTTAATGGATCAGGAGTGGTAAACATGGACATCATCTCCTCCTCTCAGGGCTCGCCCTTACAGGATCTCATCTTAGGCGCTTCGCTCTATTTTCCGCCTATTTTTAAAGCAGTTCTGCTCGGCATTGTTTTTTGGCTGCTAATCCACCGTATATTTCGCGATACTATTTATTCGGGCGATATTTGGCACCCAACATTGATGGATTTGTCAATTTTTGTCATTTGTGTCAGCGCCAGTCTTTGGCTATTAACCAGTTGGTAAAATAATATGAAACTGAACACATTACGCTACTTCTCAACGGTTATAGTTTGTGCAATAGCGATCACCGCAGGCTGGTGGGCCTGGAATTATTATATGCAATCACCTTGGACTCGCGACGGAAAAGTCCGGGCTGAACTTGTCAATATTACACCAGAAGTATCTGGAAAAATCATCAACGTAAATATCAATGATAACCAACAGGTAAAACAAGGCGATTTACTATTTTCATTAGACCCGACACCCTTTGAAATTGCACTTAGCAACGCCAATGCCGCCATGGCAAAAGCAGAGTCCGATCTGGCTAAGGCCACTCATGAAGCAGCTCGACGCGGCAATCTGCCCCGCAACGTGATTTCTGCGGAAGATCTCGACGAAGCAAATTTAAATGCGCAGGCAATGAAAGCTAATTATAAATCCGCGCAATCTAATTTGGAACAGGCTAAGTGGAATTTACAGCATACTAATATTTATGCGCCCGTCAGTGGTTTTATAACTAATTTACAAACTCGAGTCGGGAATTATGCCTCTATTGGCTCACCCCTTGTGGCTCTTATTGATATTAATTCGTTTTATGTTATGGGATATTTCGAAGAAACTAAGCTAAAGCATATACACATCGGAAATAACGTTGATATAACTCTATATAACGGAAATATCCCACTCCATGGGAGCGTTGAAAGTATTGGGCGCGCGATTTACGACCAAAGCGTAGACAGTAGCGATAATATGCTACTTAACGTAAAACCTAACGTTCCTTGGGTACGCCTTGCTCAACGCGTGCCGATCAGAATAAAACTGGAAAATGTTCCTAAAGACGTTTTGCTGGTGGCTGGCACCACTTGCACAATTACCGTTCGCGCTAACTAACGGGATAGAATTGTGAACATATCCTGGCTAGATTGGCGCAACACGCCATGGGCAAAGGCCAATGCGGGACAATGGCGTTATGCCTTACGCAATGCAATAGCGATGTGCCTTGCTCTGTGGGTGGCGTTTTTACTCGATCTTGATGAACCTTATTGGGCCTTTACTTCAGCCGCGGTGGTGAGTTTCCCAACCGTCGGCGGCGTGATCAGTAAGAGCATTGGTCGTATTGCCGGTAGCTTACTTGGCGCTGCGGCTTCTGTACTCATTGCGGGCCAATGTCTCAACGATCCGTGGCTATTTACGCTATTTATTGCCGCGTGGATAGCAATTTGCACCTACGTTTCCAATCATTATCAAAATAACGTCGCCTATGCTTTTGCGTTAGCGGGCTACACCGCCGCGATCATTGCCTTCTCAACCGCCGAATCAACCGACACCATGCAAATCTTTGATATTGCACAGGCGCGCGTATGCGAAGTGATCACCGGCCTGCTCTGTGGTGCTTTTATGATGATGATTCTCCCCAGCACCTCCGACGGCACTAACCTTCTGACGTCGTTACGACGCATGCACCAACGTCTGTTAGAGCATGCAACTATGCTTTGGCACCCAGAAACAACGCCAGAAATGCGTGCATCGCATGAGGGGTTAATTGGTCAGATCCTCACAATGAACATTTTGCGCATTCAGGCTTTCTGGAGTAACCATCGCCTGCGTAGCCGCAACAATGTGCTAAACTTTTTACTTCACCAGCAGCTACGTCTGACCAGTGTTATCTCAAGCATTCGGCGAATGCTGGTCAATTGGCCCGATCGCCCAGAATTTTTGCAGGATGTGTTGCAAGCGATCATCAAAGAACTTCAGAACCCCGAGACCAATAAATATCGCTTGGCCAAAATCCTCAGTCGTATCTATCCACATGACCCAAGTGACTATCGTCTGCGTTCTTTTTACCTTCGCCTACGTTATTTTTGCTGGCTCTATTTGCAGGGCAGTCGTTGGATAAGACACGTTGAAAAATCATCGCCGGAAGAGACCTTCTCTCCCCCCAAAGTGCATAGTATCGCGCGTCATACCGACAGTATGGAATCAGCCTACAACGCACTACGCACCTTTATCGCGCTGGTTGTTGGCTGCGCATTTTGGATGAATACTCAGTGGGATGCGGGATCGGCGGCGCTGACTATTACCGCCATTACCTGTGTGCTGTACTCCACATCGGCGTCACCGATGACCAGCCTAACGACGCTGTTTAAAGCGATGGTGTTGCTGTCTATTGGCTGCTATCTGGCTAAATTCGGCCTAATGATTCAAATCGATGATTTCTGGGTCTTCTGTGCCTTCTTGTTACCTGTTTTGCTTACGATGCAGCTACTGAAATTACAAAACCCAAAAACAGCCGCGCTCTGGGGGCAGCTCATCGTCTTTATGGGATCTTTTTTGCTGGTCACTAACCCGCCGGAATATGACTATGGAAGTTTTGTCAACGAAAACATCGCCAAGATTTGCGGTGTGCTGCTAGCTGCAGTAGCGTTTCAAATTCTGCGCCCCAGTTCTGATAAACGGAAAAGCCGCAGGATTATTCAAGCACTGCGTCGTGATTTTATCGATCAGATCAGCCGTAGACCTCAGCAAAGCGAAAGCCAGTTCGAATCACGTATTTACCATCGCATCAGTCAATTAAATCAGAGTAAAGATGAGCTATCGCGTATCTGGGTGCTGCGCTGGGGGGTGGTACTGCTGAATTGTAGCCACATCGTTTGGCAACTGCGTGATTGGCAAACCCGTTCCGACCCCCTTTCCGCGGTCCGTGACGTCTGTATTCACTGTCTCAAAGGCATCATGACAGAAAAAGGTATTCAGCATGACTCTCTGGATAAAACCTTGAATGAACTATTACGTATCAGCGACGTTTTGTCTCACCATCCGGATCAGAGTGGCCGAGATTTGGCCGGACTCGTATGGCGTCTGTACTGTTCTCTTTCACAGCTGCAGCAGAAAGTGGTGACGTCAGCGTCTAACAAGTCAATAAAGAGTTAAAAGAGCGATGGTTGCTCAGGCTGATGGGATGGATCGGATTTATCATTGCGCTGTTGGCGCAACCATCGCTGTCGGCACAAGCGCAGGACATCACGCTTTTGCGGATCGCTCAGTTTTATCCAGTTAAAACGCTCGTCTCGGCTGCGCATGCAGCCGCGACAATAGCCGCGCTCGTCGGACTGACAAATACCCCGACAGGGGCTAGGGATCTCAAAGAACTCAAGTTGCTGGGCCACTGCAAACCTCCTGCTTACAGATATAAGTGAAGACGTAAACCCAGCTCAGGGCAAATTTATTATCATTTGTTATTCAACGTTGCTGATAATTTTGGAAATAATCGCGTAAGCATTGCATTGCTTGACGGCTTTTTTCCGTATGAACTCTCTCTAACGTCAACGCATGCAGCTTCAGAGGCGCGGGGCGCCACTCAGGTAACAACAACACCAAATCACCGCGCTTTAACTCATACTCAATCTCATAAAGCGGCTGTATAGAAACGCCTATCCCCTCCAACGTAAATGCGCGTAATACGTTCATACTGCTACTGCCTGTAGCAATATCAGGCAGAGAAATTTTACGCGTTTCTCCGTTGTTCCTATGTAGTTCAATCGAAGCAGGAACAGCCTCATTGGTATTCACCAGCCACTGGTGTTGGCTAAGTTCATCGGGCGTTTCAGGTATCCCGCAGCGATTTAAATAACGGGGAGAAGCGCACAGCACCATAGGCCAAACAGCTAACGGGTGGGCGATATAAGAAGCATCATCCAGTTGGCGATTAACCCGCAGAGCTATGTCCGCGCGAACCTCAATTAAATTGATAATTTCGTCGTTGGCTAAGATTCTCAGACTAAGCTTAGGATGAGCCTGTAACAAAGGGGCTAATGCCTGCGCTAATGGGGCGCCGCCGAGGCCGATCGTGGTCGCAATACGCAACTCGCCTACTAGCGTATCGCGCATTTCGGCCAATCGTTGCTCTGCCTGACTAGCTTCATGCAGCATCGCTTTGCAGCCTGGATAAAAAGCGGCTCCTGCATCGGTAAGCGTAAGTTTCCGGGTAGAGCGATGCAAGAGTGTCACCCTCAGATCTTGCTCTAAAGTGCGCATATGCTGACTCACCGCCGATGGGCTCATCCCCAGACGCCGCCCTGCTGCACTGAAAGAGCCTTCCGCAACCACAACGGCAAAAACGGCCATCCTGTTGAGTTTGTCCATCAATCAGCCTTGTTATCTTGAAGTTTTACTTAAAGAAGTAAGCTTGAATATGCCACTTATCAACCGAATTGTTAAGGTCTAAAGTAGCCCTATCGCAACCTAAGCAGAGGAAAATAACCATGAAACTTGCCATTATTGGAGCCACCGGTTTTGTCGGCCGTGTTGTCGTTGATGAAGCATTAGCACGTGGTCACGAAGTGACTGCTATCGCTCGCAGCCAGAAAGATTTGCCAGATGTAGACCGTTTGCATATTGCACTTGGCGACGTGACTAACGTTGATTGGCTAACACAAACGCTGAAAGGTGTCGATGCCGTTATCAGCGCATTCAACCCCGGCTGGACTGACCCCGATCTGTATGCCAACTTCGTGAAAGGCAGTGATGCCATTTTGACCGCCGTGGAAAAATCAGGGGTGAAACGCTTTCTGGTGGTCGGTGGTGCGGGCAGCCTAGAAGTCGCTCCGGGCGTCGAACTCATCGATACCCCACAGTTCCCAGCAGAAATTCGTCCGGGTGCACAAGGCGCTCGTGAACTGCGCAACAAATTGCGCGCCGGTAGCAAACTGGATTGGACGGTATTATGCCCTGCAGCCATGCTTGAACCGGGCAAACGTACCGGACATTTCCGTCTTGGTACGACTTCATTGCTAATGAATGGAGATGCGCCCGCCAATATTTCAGTCCAAGATTTGGCCGTCGCGATCCTCAATGAAATTGAGCAACCACAATTTATCAAGCAGCAGTTTACTGCCGCTTACTAAACGCTAATGCCCTTCACTCTTCGCCCCACAGGCTGCAACTCCCCAGCCTGTGGGGTTTCTTCGTATTATCGCCGCTTAAAAAACCTTCGCTTTAAATAATTTCATCATAAAGTATTTGCGCGTGTATTGACTTAGACCAACCGGTCTATTAGTCTTTGCCCAAGCCTCGTTGTTTCGTATGCATCATGTCTAACGAGCTCATTTAAACTTCGTAGCGTGCATTGACGCGTTACACCGCCACAGGATTCACTATGAAAATCGAAAAGTTATTCACGCCTGTCACCGTTGGTGATGTCACTTTGCCTAACCGAGTTTTCATGGCTCCGCTGACACGCCTACGCAGCAAAGAACCGGGCGATATTCCAACCCCATTGATGGGCGAATACTATAACCAGCGTGCAAGCGCCGGTTTAATTATCACAGAAGCAACTCAGGTTTCGTTTCAAGCAAAAGGCTATGCCGGCGCGCCCGGTTTACATACACCAGAGCAATTGGATGCGTGGAAAAAAATCGTTGCGGGAGTCCATCAACATGGCGGTCATATCGCGGTACAGCTATGGCACGTAGGCCGTATCTCTCATAACAGTCTCCAGCCGAACAATCAGCCTCCGGTTGCACCATCAGCTATCGCCGCTGACACTCGCACCACGGTTCGAGATGAAAACGGCCATTGGGTACGTGTTCCTTGCTCGGAACCTCGCGCCTTAGAAACCAGCGAAATCCCTGGCATCGTTAACGATTTCCGCCACGCCGTTGCGCTGGCGAGCAAGGCCGGTTTTGATCTGGTCGAACTGCACGCGGCACATGGCTACCTCCTGCATCAGTTTATGTCTCCTGCATCTAACCAACGTACCGACCAATATGGCGGTTCTATTGAAAACCGTGCGCGTTTAACGCTCGAGGTGGTTGATGCTGCTATTGCCGAATCTGGCGCTGGCCGCGTAGGTATTCGCATTTCACCATTGGGGCCATTTAACGGGCTGGATAACGGTGAAGACCAGGAAGAAGCTGCGCTTTATCTCATCGGTCAGCTTAACCAGAGAAAAATTGCTTATTTGCATATCTCTGAGCCAGATTGGGCCGGTGGCAAGCCTTATTCAGAGGCGTTCCGTCAGGCGGTACGTGAAAACTTCAGCGGCATCATTATTGGTTCCGGTGGATACAACGCAGAAAAAGCGGAAACGCTGATTAATCAAGGTCTGATCGACGCAGTTGCCTTTGGACGTAACTTTATTGCCAACCCAGATTTAGTTGAACGTTTAGAGAAAAAAGCATCATTGAATACGCCACAGCCTGAGACCTTCTACGGTGGTGGCGCTGAAGGCTATACAGATTACCCAACGCTGTAATACTTCGGCATATATCCCAATGACGGGAATATATGCCAACCCTCTGGCCGCCTCCACTCAGTCAGAGGGTTTTCCCATTTCTTGTCACCACATCGCTCGCGATTAATGCCGACCTTTTATTGATCGCTGAATGTACGCTGTTACAATGTTCTATACCTTGTAAAGCAAGCCGTTTCGATTTTCAGAGGGAAATTATGCGTTTACTACACACCATGCTGCGCGTCGGTCATCTGCAACGCTCCATCGACTTCTACACCAAAGTTTTAGGCATGCGCCTGCTGCGTACCAGTGAAAACGAAGAGTATAAATACTCTCTGGCCTTCGTCGGTTATAGCGATGAAAGTACCGGTTCTGTGATTGAGCTGACCTATAACTGGGGCGTTGAAAGCTACGAGATGGGCACAGCATTTGGTCACATTGCGCTGGGCGTCGATGATGTTGCAGCAACCTGCGAAAGCATTCGTCAGGCTGGCGGCAAAGTCACTCGTGAAGCGGGTCCGGTAAAAGGCGGCAACACCATTATCGCCTTTGTTGAAGATCCAGATGGTTACAAAATCGAGCTGATCGAAAACAAACAAGCTGGCGCGGGTTTAGGCAACTAATCCTAAGTACCAGAACGTATCAAACCCATGTGGTTTGAGCAAAAACCGAGCGGGCGCCTTAGCGTCCGCTTTTTTATCTGATGCATGAATGAGGCTCGTACCGCGTTTGCGGACTGCAAACTACGTAAAAATTTGCCATAATGCGCGCTGCATTCCATAGACCAGAAGTTGAACATGGCTGAAACCACCAATCTAAATACGCTGAGCGCGCGCTTTCGCGGGTTCTATCCTGTTGTCATTGATGTCGAAACCGCAGGTTTTGATGCCAACACCAACGCGCTACTTGAAATTGCGGCAGTCACATTACGTATGACTGACGATGGATGGTTAGAGCCCGACGAAACACTTCATTTTCACGTTGAGCCTTTTGTTGGCTCCGTACTGGTTCCTGAAGCTTTGGCATTCAACGGTATTGATCCGGAAAACCCATTGCGCGGTGCGGTCAGCGAATACGAAGCCTTACACGCCATCTTCAAAGCCGTACGTAAAGGCATTAAAGAACACGACTGTAATCGTGCCGTCATTGTGGCGCACAATGCCCACTTTGATCACTCGTTTGTGATGGCCGCGGCTGAGCGCGTTGGCTTAAAACGCAACCCTTTCCATCCGTTCGCCACTTTCGATACTGCCGCGCTGAGCGGGCTAGTATTAGGTCAAACCGTGCTGGCTAAGGCCTGCATTGCCGCCAATATCCCATTTGACAGCACCCAAGCACACTCCGCGCTCTACGATACAGAACAGACGGCAACGCTGTTTTGTGAATTGGTAAACCGCTGGAAACGTATGGGTGGATGGCCTCTGCCCGCCAATGCGGAAGAAAGCGCTGAATAAAGATTAATAGCTCGCTATCTAGCGGGCTTTTCCTCTAATTTAGTTGTCTATACAACCCTTGAGCTATGCCCTCCCACTCCGGCTAATTCTTGTTTTTGTCGTGTTAATGCGAAAAAAATGTTATTAAACGTGTTTTATAATTTTTGAACTCTGGGACATTGACGTCTATGAACGCTGTTGTTGTCGCCGTCACGGTGATGCTTTTACTGAGTTTAATGCGGGTGAACGTGGTTATCGCGTTAATCTTTGCGGCTATTACCGGTGGTCTGGTTGGCGGACTCACTCTTGAAACGACCCTAACTACTTTTAGCGGTGGTCTCGGTGGTGGCGCTGAAATTGCACTAAGTTACGCGATGCTAGGGACTTTCGCCGTTGCTATCTCCCGTTCGGGTATCACCGATATATTGGCTCAGAAAGTCATTGCCCGAATGGGGCATCAGCCAAGCGCCAGTAAACTATTTTGGTTTAAGTACGGTTTGCTGCTGATTATTTCTCTCATCGCTATTTCGTCGCAAAACCTGATCCCCATTCACATCGCATTTATCCCGATCTTGATCCCCCCTTTGCTCCACGTGTTTTCACGCATGAATCTCGATCGCCGTGCGGTGGCCTGCGTGCTGACCTTTGGTTTAATAACGCCTTATATGGTATTGCCCATCGGCTTTGGCGGCATCTTCCTGAACAATATTCTGTTAAAGAATTTGAACGGCAACGGCCTAAACGTGACAGCGTCACAAGTTCCTCACGCGATGCTGCTACCGGGATTAGGCATGGTTGTTGGGCTGCTGATAGCCGTATTTTTCAGTTATCGTAAACCACGCCGCTACAGCGAGCGCAAAATTCTTGCTGCAGAACCAGAGCACAAAAGCGTAAAAACACGTCACTTGTGGGTGGCCGGTCTAGCGATACTCGCAGCATTAGGTGTTCAGTTGGCGACCAACTCCATCGTGCTCGGCGCACTGGTGGGGTTCATGGTCTTTATCGCGGGTGGCGTCATTCATTGGAAAGAAACTCAGGATGTTTTCACCCGCGGTGTACATATGATGGCGATGATTGGCTTTATTATGATCACCGCATCAGGATTCGCCGCAGTGATTAAAGCCACCGGCAGCGTTGAAACGCTGGTTGTTTCGATTGAGAGCGTGATCGGTAATAATCGCGGTTTAGCGGCCTTTTTAATGCTATTCGTCGGACTGATCATCACCATGGGGATTGGCTCTTCATTCTCGACGGTGCCAATTATCGCCGCAATTTATGTTCCATTGTGTATCGCTTTTGGTTTTTCACCGATGGCGACAATTGCCATTGTCGGCGTAGCCGGTGCACTTGGCGATGCAGGTTCCCCCGCCTCAGACTCAACGCTCGGCCCCACTTCGGGCTTAAATATGGATGGTCAGCACGATCACATTTGGGATTCGGTTGTTCCTACATTCTTGCACTATAACCTACCCTTGTTAGCCTTCGGCTGGATCGCTGCAATGACGCTGTAAGCTGCACCCAAAATAACAAAGGCGCCCTAAGGCGCCTTTGTTTTATGCGACAACAATATCACTATTGCTGTTCTTCCTGAGCGGGATGCTTCGCCGCAGTTTCTTTAATCAACTGCTGCAATTCACCGGCGCGGTACATTTCGATAATGATGTCACAGCCGCCCACCAGCTCACCTTCGACCCACAATTGTGGGAAGGTTGGCCAGTTAGCATATTTTGGCAATTCGGCGCGAATATCAGGATTTTGCAAAATATCGACATAGGCAAAACGCTCGCCACACGCAGACAATGCCTGAACGGCCTGAGCAGAAAAACCACAGCTCGGCAATTTTGGCGAACCTTTCATGTATAAAATAATTGGGTTTTCAGCAAGTTGGCGCTGAATTTTTTCAATAGTGGTCATTGTCATTTTGTTTTACTTCCTCTAACCAGTGTTATGCAGACAGCATGCAAGTGCATATCAAATTATTGTACTGGATTGTACGCAGCGACGCTCTTAGAAAAAAACGCCATCTTTTATAGGGGTATTTCTGAGGTGTTTCGATCCCTTATCGCTTAAGCTCAGTTTAATCTAAAAACATGCTATGCTATATCCGTTTGGTTCGTGTTTAGATTTACAGCAGAATTTGTTCAAAACAGCATCCGATTTAACTCTTGTAACATTTAGTCACAAAGAGAATATAAATAGCGGAAATGAATGCTGTTCTGTTCCTGTTGTTTATTTAATACTGTTTGCCATGTTTTTTTCTTGGGACAAAGCCTGGAACCTACCAATGCGTCTATATATCGCACTCTTTGTTCTGCTGTTTACTCAGCTATTTGCTAATGCCGCCAATGCCTCTCCGGGGCATAAAGTCGTTGCCGATCAGCGAAAGTCGCACACGACCAGTAGCGAAGCCGCCGATCGTAAAAAGCGAAAGCCTGCGGCTAGCAAAAAAGAAAAAACGCCAACGACTTCTACCGCTAAAAACAAAAAGAGCAGCGATAAAACAGTCGCGAGTAAAAAACAAAACGCTAAAAAAGAGTCGGCCTCGCAGAATAGCGCTTTAGCCAGCAAATTTGCCCGCAATCGTGAAGTTGCTCGTAATAAAGCCAACAGCAAGAAAATTGATAAAGCGGTATTAGCCTCTCTATCTAAACCAAATAAAAAATCTGCTGAAAAAAAGGCAAGCGCCAGAACCGCAACGCTTGCGCATGTCGGCAATAAAAAGAGCTATGGTCGTCAACGCGGCAAACTAAACAGCAAAAATGAATTGGCTAAGCTCGCGCTAAATCAGAATAATGTTGAGATCGTTGATGGCAAGCCAATCCGTTTGAGTCCACAGCATAAAAAGCGCTACCAGAATGCTAAACAGACCGCGATGAACAAGCTGATGAATCAGGTTGGCAAACCCTACCGCTGGGGAGGCTCATCACCTAGCACCGGGTTCGATTGCAGCGGTTTAGTCTACTATGCCTATCAAGATTTGCTGAGTATCAAAATCCCACGCACAGCTAACGAGATGTATCATCTGCGCGATGCAGCTCCGGTGAAGAAAACTGAGTTACAAAAAGGCGATTTAGTCTTCTTCCGCATTAACAACCGTGGCGCTGCCGATCATGTGGGTGTCTATATGGGTGAAGGTAAATTCATCCAGTCACCGCGCACTGGTGAACAAATTCGTATCAGTTATCTGGATAACGATTATTGGCAGGGTCACTATGTGGGTGCTCGCCGTGTCATGACGCCAAAAACAATTCGTTAGATATGCCAAGCAACAGGGATTTATTCATATAACGGATAATCCCTGTAATTTCCCCTCTCCTTTCTCAATATCCTTCCTTCGTACCTTGATGTCTCGCAGTGTTACTGATGGACAATTCATCAATTGATAACCAAAAAGCAAAATTTAGCCTGTTATTAGACTCAAAACTTGCTAAAATCGATCCCCATAACAAGAGCACAACAAGATCGTTTCAAATTTAAAAACCCGCACACTGACGTTAACGTTAGTGTGATGCATGAAACATAAAACACTTGCGTGTAACTGTTTCATCGCAAAATAGATCAATAATAGGAGAGAGCAATGTCTTTTGAATTACCTGCATTACCATACGAAAAAAACGCACTCGAGCCGCACATCTCCGCAGAAACTCTGGAATACCATTACGGTAAGCATCACAACACCTACGTGGTAAACCTAAACAACCTGATCAAAGGCACCGAGTTTGAAGGTAAATCACTGGAAGAGATCATCAAGACCTCTACTGGCGGTATCTTTAACAACGCCGCTCAGGTTTGGAACCATACCTTCTACTGGCACTGCCTGTCTCCAAAAGGCGGCAACGCACCTACTGGCGCAGTAGCAGACGCCATTAACAAAGCCTTTGGTTCTTTCGAAGCCTTCAAAGAAGAACTGACTAAATCTGCCGTGGGCAACTTTGGTTCTGGCTGGACGTGGCTGGTTAAAAAAGCGGACGGTTCTTTAGCTATCGTTAATACCTCAAACGCAGCAACCCCATTGACCAGCGGCGACAAACCACTGCTGACCGTGGACGTTTGGGAACACGCTTACTACATCGATTACCGCAATGCGCGTCCTAAATATCTAGAGAACTTCTGGGCTCTGGTAAACTGGGAATTCGTCGCTAAAAACTTGGCATAAGTTTTTAACGTACGTATATAAGAAAGGCGGTCGATTGACCGCCTTTTGTTTTAGTCATGTTAATAACTAAAGATTCCAACACGTCTTTAAATCAGTGCAGCGCTGCTACAAAGCTAAAGATAACAATAACTGCCAAAGCAGCAACCGTCGTCATTAGGGAATATTTCAGATCGGTTTCCATGTGCTCATCTCCCGCATTTCGTTATCAGATCAATTTTTATTATACATAAACACTTGCAGAAAGTGTGTGAAATCATTTTTACATACATCAAATGAGATCACACGCAGAAAATCATTCTATTATTCTTTCTCTTATCCCCTAATTTTGACTTCCCCTTTTGCATTTTATAGGCCAAAATTTACGGTTTACTGCTACGTATCAGCTTTCATAACGAAAAAGAATAGGCTGGCACTCGAAGTCTCTGCATATTCATTTATTTTATGTGCTTTCATTCGGTGTAATTTTAGATGTACGTAAGCAAACGATTAACACAATAGCTATGTTTTGATTACATAAGCTTAGGAGTCATCTGTTTCATGGCAACGATTAAAGATGTGGCAAAACGCGCGGGCGTTTCCACCACGACTGTGTCTCATGTCATTAATAAAACGCGCTTTGTCGCCGAAGAGACCAAAGCCGCGGTATGGGAAGCAATTAAAGAGCTGCACTATTCTCCCAGTGCCGTCGCCCGTAGCCTGAAAGTTAACCACACTAAATCGATCGGTTTACTGGCCACCTCCAGTGAAGCGCCCTATTTTGCTGAGGTCATCGAAGCCGTAGAGAACGCCTGCTACAGCCAAGGCTATACCCTAATTCTGTGCAATTCGCATAACAATCCAGAAAAGCAAAAAGCCTATCTCGCCATGTTGGCACAAAAGCGTGTTGATGGCCTGCTGGTGATGTGCTCTGAGTATCCAGAGAACCTACTACAGACGCTAGAAGACTACCGTAATATTCCGATGGTCGTTATGGACTGGGGAACGCAGCGCAGCGACTTTACCGATGCGATTCAAGATAACGCCTTCGAAGGGGGCTATTTAGCGGGCCGTTATTTGATTGAACGCGGCCATCGTGACATTGGTGCCATTACCGGACAGCTGTCGCGCAATACCGGCGGTGGACGCCTGCGGGGCTTCCTGAAAGCGCTACAAGAGGCCAATATCCCAACGCGCGATGAGTGGATGGTTGAAGGTGACTTTGAACCCGAGTCTGGATACAAAGCTATGCACCAAATTCTCTCGCAAAAGCATCGCCCGACAGCCGTTTTTGTGGGTGGAGACATCATGGCCATGGGCGCCATCTGCGCCGCAGATGAAATGGGGTTGCGCGTCCCACAAGATATTTCGGTGATCGGGTATGATAACGTACGTAACGCACGTTACTTCACTCCGGCATTAACCACTATTCATCAGCCGAAAGAGCGTCTAGGTGCGATGGCCTTTGATATGCTGCTTGATCGTATCGTGAGCAAACGCGAAGATTCTCAGACTATCGAAGTGCACCCTAAATTGGTAGAGCGTCGTTCAGTAGCCGATGGCCCTTATCTGGACTATCGCCGCTAAGCGATGAAGAACGGCTGCTCCTGTCTCGCGCTGTTCCCTCTTGTGCTGATACTTGCTGGTGCGCTGCCGATTGCGGCGGCGCTACTGGTTATGCTTCAGCCCCTTTCAGATACTTTTTCCATTAGCCATTTTCTTGCGTCGTGGCACCTGTTGCTACAATGGCCAGGTATATTGCAATCCATCACGCTGAGCATATTCAGTGGTTTTGCCGCCACGCTAATATCATTATGGCTAGCTCTGGCGTTATGTGGGCAGGTCATTCTAAGACAGAATAGTCATATCGCGCGGGTTGTCTCCACTGCTATTCTCGCTATACCCCACATTGCTTTAGCGACCGGATTGATCCTGCTGTTGTCCCCATCTGGCTGGTTGCTAAGGGTCATTTCCCCTACGCTTACCGGATACTCTCGCCCACCTGATTGGCTGATAATCAACGATCCTTATGCACTTTCATTGACGTTGCTATTAGCGGTGAAAGAAACACCTTTCCTGTTTTTAATGGCGCTGAATATCGCCGGACGTATTGATGTTCGACGACAAATACAGTCAGGTGTGGCGCTAGGCTATCCTTCAACTCGCGTCTGGTGGCTGTTGTTAGTGCCACAGATTCTGCGCGGCCTGCGGTTGCCCGTCTTCTGCGTGTTGGCATTTGGCATATCCGTGGTGGATATCGCTATTTTGCTTGGACCACAGCAGCCCACAACGCTATCCCTACAGATTTGGCAATGGATGACCGATCCGGCACTGGCGCATCAGGTATTGGCGACCAGCGGAACGTTGCTCCTGCTTGGGATCACGCTTTTTAGTTTTGTCCTCTGGCTGATGATTGAAAGGGCCTGGCTGCGCTATTGCCGCAACGCGCACGGTCAAAGACGCTATAAACGTCATATGCCGCTACGGCCTCTATGGATCGTTGGCATACTGCTGACGCTGGGTTCGTATAGCGTTTTGTTTATCTGGTCGATTGCTTGGCGATGGCCGTTCCCTGCTGCCTTGCCACTGCAATGGACATTCGATTATTGGCTCAGCAGCCTAAGCCAACTCGGTACCCCCATCATCAATAGCCTGCTCATCGCTGGCATCGCCAATTTCTGTAGTCTGATTCTCTGTGTAGGCTTTCTTGAATGGCAATTCTTACGCCATAAAATCACGGGATTATGGCTGCTACTCACACCTCTTTTGCTACCGCAAATCAGTCTGATTTTTGGTTTACAACATTTAGCGGCTTGGTTCGACGTGATTGGCCTGCTGCCCAGCGTGATTTTCGCCCATATGCTGTTTATTACGCCTTACTACTTCCTCAGTCTGAGCGGCACATGGCAGGCTTTTGATCGTAGACTCCTTTATACGGCCCAATCACTAGGGAAAACCCCGTGGTCGTGCTTCTGGCATATTAAAATTCCACTATTGAGTAAACCGCTGGCGATATCCGTCGCCCTAGGCTTTGCTGTCAGTATCGGCCTTTATCTGCCGACTCTGGGGTTCGGGGCTGGTCGTTTCCCTACTTTAGCGACCGAAACGGTGGCCTACGCCAGCGGAATCGATCGCCGCATGGCCGCCGTTGCAGCGCTGTGGCAAACCTTTCTGCCACTGCTCGGCTACGGGTTAGCACTGTTTATCCCCGTCACCTTCTCAAGGAGTAAGCAGCAATGAGCACGTTGACTCTCGAACAGTTTCAAGTCTATTTACATGATGTGCCGCTAACGCCTGAACTCAACGTGAGTGTGGCCGGCGGAGAAACGCTTACGCTAATGGGGCCGAGCGGGTGTGGAAAATCAAGCTTGCTGTTAGCGCTTGCAGGGCATGCACATGCTCCGATTTCACGACGAGGAAAAGTGAAAATTAATGGGCAAGATGTGACACACCTTCCAGCCCATCAACGCAAAGTCGGTCTGCTATTTCAAGATGACTTATTATTTCCTCATCTCAACGTAGAGCAAAATCTGTTATTCGCGTTGCCTGATGATGTTGCTCGGACAGAACGCCACTCACAGGTGACTCAAGCCTTAGCAAAGATTGAGATGAGTGAGTTTTCCCGCCGCTTTCCAAATGAACTCTCCGGCGGGCAACGCGCCAGAATCAGCCTGCTTCGCACCCTATTATCTAGCCCTGCGGTCGTTGCGCTAGACGAGCCTTTTTCTAAGCTCGATAAAACACTGCGCCAACATTTTCGTCGCTGGGTCTTTGATGAGTTAAAACAGGCCAATATCCCCGCCCTTTTAGTCACACACGATGAAGACGATGTGCCAGAAAATGGGCAAATGATTTGCCTGTAGTTTACTCTGGGCTCAGCCATTCCTGATTCATGGTTTCGGTATCTCCCAGATAATCCAGTAACCAGTCAATTGCCGGTGAGCGAGTATGATCCTCCCAGGTGACGCAGCAGGCGCTATCAGGAAACGGCTGCGCCAACTGCAAAATATGTAATTTCCCCGCACTGACCAATGGCTCTGCCATATGAGCCGGCATCAGCCCCACGCAAAGACCGCTTTCCAGACAATCGCAGGCAGACTGCCAGTCTGGCACCACTAAACGGCGCTGGTTATCAAGTAGCCATGTGTCGCGCTTAGGCAGATTGATTGACGTATCCTCAATGCACAGCGCAGGGAATGGACGAATTTTATCATCCGTCAGTTCGCCTTCGAGCATCGCCAACGGATGCTCTGGGCTGACTAGGCAATGCCAATGCAAAAAACCCATATCGCGAAATGAAAAACGTCCTCCGGCCGGCACCGCACGCGTTGCGCCAATAGCCACATCAACCCGTCCGGCAACTAAGGCATCCCACACACCGTTAAACACTTCTGGATGGATCATTAATTCCATATCAGGAAAGTGACGATAAAAATCCACGACCAACTGCCGACTCCTACGCGGGTTAACGATGCGATCGACGGCGATATTTAGCTGTCCACGCCAGCCGTTTGCGACTTGCTGACACTGGCGACGGGTGGAATTCATTTTTTTGATAATAGTACGCGCTTCTTCTACAAAAAATGCGCCTGCTTCGGTTAACTCCACATCACGATGGCGTCGTTCAAACAGCGAAACGGCTAACCATGTTTCCAACTGACGTACTGTGTAACTCACGGCAGACGGCACACGGTGCAGCTCTTGTGCTGCGGCGCTGAAACTCCCCGTTCTAGCAACCGCGTCTACAACCTCTAATGAGTATTCAGACCACATGTGCGCTACCTCACCTTTCTTGCTTTCAAAAATTTTCACTCATGATAGCAAATATTAGCGTTTCACAAGTAATTAGTGAGATCGCTAAACTCCCCACGTCACACTTTCACTCTGCAACAAATATATAACGAGTCAAAATAATGCGAACTTCCTCATTTTTTATGTTCTATCTGGCCGGCTTGAGCATGTTGGGATATCTGGCCACCGATATGTATCTTCCTGCTTTTGGTGCCATGCAGCAGGATCTGGGTGCGTCTGCGGGCGCAATTAGCGCTAGTTTAAGTATTTTCTTAGCCGGTTTTGCCTTTGCCCAGCTCGTTTGGGGCCCTCTGTCTGACCGTATTGGTCGTAAGCCCGTCCTGCTGATGGGGCTGACATTGTTCAGCCTTGGCTGCTTGGGAATGATCTGGGTAGACACAACTGTCGAGCTTCTGATTCTGCGTTTCGTACAGGCTATCGGTGTATGTTCTGCCGCGGTGACCTGGCAAGCGCTGGTAATCGACCGTTACAGCAAAGGCATCGCCAACCGCGTATTTGCCACCATCATGCCGCTGGTCGCACTGTCGCCAGCCTTAGCGCCATTACTCGGTGCATGGCTACTAAATCATTTAGAGTGGCAGGCCATTTTCGCCGTATTGTTCGGGATTTCACTGCTCCTACTGATCCCTACGTTGATGCTGAAAGATACGCGCCGTAAACCAACAGAAGATAAAACGCAGAAAAAAATTAGTTTCTTCCAGTTGATGCGCTCAAATATCTTCTCTGGCAACGTAATGATTTTTGCTGCCTGCTCTGCGGGTTTCTTTGCTTGGCTAACCGGTTCACCGTTCATTCTCGGTGATATGGGCTATGGTCCTAACGATATTGGTTTGAGCTATGTGCCACAGACGATTGCTTTCTTAATCGGTGGCTATGGCTGCCGTGCGCTGCTTAGCCGCATCGGTGGAAATCTGATGCTGCCTGTACTGCTGATTGTTTATAGCCTGTGCATGATTGCGATGTTTGTGATGGCGATGTTTAGTACACCAGGACTGTTCGCCATTCTTGTCCCTTTCTGCATCATGGCGATGGCGAACGGGGCTATTTATCCTATCGTGGTCGCGAATGCGCTAACGCCATTTCCTGAAAACAGTGGTAAAGCCGCCGCGCTGCAAAATACCTTACAGCTTGGCGTCTGTTTCCTTGCCAGCCTGCTAGTATCGGTCTTTGTTGAATCTGCGCTATTAGCAACTACGGCTATTATGGCGGGAACCGTTATTTTGGTCATGATCGGCTATTGGCTCAAAAGTGACAGCGTCACTAAAAAACTCAGCACAGATAAGTTAACTACAACAGAATCAAGCAAAAAGCACGTTTCTCAACACTAGTATTTTTTGTCTCCTTTACGCTAACCCATTGACCAGCGGTATAGATTCATACTTGAGTCTGTCACCGCTGCGTCCTATACTGCAACAGTTGCATTCACAATTATTTTGCTAGTGAGTAACTTTTACTTTTCTGGCGTGCGGAGCACGTCACGTTTTCTAAAGGATGAGTCCCTGCTAAACGCATGGGTTTCCTCAGTTTTCCATTTTTCTAAGTCGGGTTTAAACACCGCGGGTTGGCCGTTGGTACTCGTGCGCCTACAGATTGCCCATGCGTTCTGGCAGGTCGAGTTATATGAAGAATATGGGTCATGGAGAAACTATGAGTTCATCGTGTATAGAAGATCTGAGCGTACAAAACAGTCAGTGGTACAGAATTGCCAGTGAGATGTTGCAATCGGCAGATATAGAGGTAAATGGTTCACGCCCTTTTGATATTCGCGTCAAGAATCCTCATTTCTTTAAACGTGTATTGCAAGAGGGTTCACTGGGTCTTGGTGAGAGCTATATGGATGGTTGGTGGGAATGCGACCGATTAGACATTTTCTTCCAGAAAGTGCTACGTGCCGGACTGGAAAACCAGCTTCCCCATCATATTAAAGATACGTTGCGCGTTGCGGCAGCTCGATTGACAAATCTACAATCTAAAAAGCGTGCATGGATCGTGGGTAAAGAGCATTACGATTTGGGCAATGACCTTTTTAGCCTGATGCTCGATCCCTACATGCAGTACTCCTGTGGATACTGGAAAGACGCCACCACGCTTAAGCAGGCGCAAGAAGCCAAGCTAAAACTTATCTGTGAAAAACTTCAGTTGAAACCGGGTATGACGCTGTTAGATATTGGCTGTGGCTGGGGAGGACTTGCCGCTTATGCCGCTAAGCACTACGGCGTGTCGGTTGAAGGTGTCACTATTTCTGCGGAGCAGCAAAAATTAGCGCAGGAACGTTGCAAGGATTTAGATGTAAAAATCCTGCTGCAGGACTATCGCGATCTTGATTCGCAGTATGATCGCATCGTTTCAGTGGGAATGTTTGAGCACGTCGGACCGAAAAACTACCAGACCTACTTCAACGTCGTTGCACGAAATTTAAAGCCTGATGGTCTTTTCCTTTTGCACACCATTGGTGCTAATGAAACGAATATGAACGTTGATCCTTGGATCAATAAATATATTTTCCCTAATGGCTGCCTGCCTTCTATTAAGCACATTGCTACCACAAGTGAAGGTAAATTCGTCATGGAAGATTGGCACAATATTGGCGCTGATTATGACCGCACCTTAATGGCTTGGTACGAACGTTTTGTACAAAATTGGCCAAAGCTGGAACATAACTACTCTCAGCGTTTCTTCCGTATGTTCAGCTACTATCTGAATGCCTGCGCTGGCGCGTTCCGCGCACGCGATATTCAGCTGTGGCAGGTCGTATTCTCACCACGCGGTGCCGAAGGCGGTTTGCGTGTCGCGCGTTAAATAGCGCCCTATACGTCAAAAGGAGCCTTTCGGCTCCTTTGTTTTTTATCACTCTGAATTACTTCAGATATTGCCCCGTACGCAGTGCTTCAATACGCTTGTCCAACGGAGGGTGAGACAGAAACAGTTCACTAAAAGACTTGTTACGGCCGTTAATGCAAAATGCCATCATGCTCCCTTCTTCCTGCGGCTCATAGCTGGTTTTTAGACGCTGCAATGCAGCAATCATTTTCTCGCGCCCCACTAAGTTTGCAGAACCCGCATCGGCACGGAATTCACGGTAACGCGAGAACCACATGGTGATGATGCTCGCCAGAATACCGAACACAATCTCCAGCACCATAGACACCGCGAAATAAATCATCGGGTTACCACTGCTGCTTTCACCTTCATCGCGATTGCCAGACAAGAACCCTGCCGCCACCTGCGCAATCAGGCGCGAGATGAAGATAACAAAGGTGTTCACCACGCCCTGAACCAGCGTCATAGTCACCATGTCGCCATTGGCAACGTGGCTAATCTCATGCGCCAAAACGGCTTCAGCCTCATCACGGCTCATGTTTTGTAGCAGACCGGTGCTCACCGCCACTAATGAAGCATTACGACGTGCGCCTGTAGCAAACGCATTCATATCCGGTGCATGATAAATAGCCACCTGTGGCATATCAATGCCTGCCTGCTGCGACTGACGACGCACCGTTTCGACTAACCAACGCTCGGTTTCATTGCGAGGTTGCTCAATCACCTCGCCCCCAACCGAACGCAATGCCATCCACTTAGACATCAACAGAGAAACAATAGAACCACCAAAGCCGAACAGCAGTGCCATCACCATCAGCCCTTGCACGCTGCTGGACTGGATCCCTGTTAGGCTCAACACCACACCAAACACCAGCATAACGGCTAGGTTGGTTAGCAGGAACAAAGCGATACGCATCATATTATTTATTAATCCTCATTCATGGAGTACGCACTATGCGATGACTAGATCGTAAGGGCATCTGCGCGGGATTCAAGAGGTGTTAAGCAATAACACACTAAAGAAACATAACTTTACAATTTGACGTACTAAAAATCACATAACTGACGATTTATACACCAATACAACTGAGCCGCAGGCATAAAAAAAGAGCGATCTCTCGCTCTTTTTTACTCTAACTCGAATCGATTATTTTGAGCTGCCTTGCAGTTGCTGAGCAAGATCGAGCGCAATTTTCACCGTTTCGTCCAGATAAGGATCTGGCTCCTGATAATCCTTCGGCACATCATCAAGTGACTTGATTGGTTTTTTGCCGCTAGCTTTCAGTCGTTCATTAATACGCATCAGACGCGTTGCATCATCATCTTTGTTCTCTTTTTCACGCTGGGCGTAGTTAAGAGACACGATGTTTTTGCGATCTTTGAGTGCCTTATAGTGAGCGATATCCTGCTCGATATATTGGAACTCTGGGTTTGAAGCGATGCGCTTGTTGTGATCAGCAAGCAGTACCGGATCAAACTTCTGCACGTTGCCCGCACTCTCATAGGTCGCTGCTTTAATGCTGTCCCATGGCAGAGCGTTATCTTCAAAGCTTTCGCCAGTGTCGATGGACTCTAAACCGGTTGGCATGATGATATCAGGCGTAACACCCTTACGTTGAGTACTACCACCGTTGATGCGGTAGAACTTCTGGATGGTGTACTGCACGGAGCCTAATTCAGGCCACTCAGGACGCAGCATTTGATCGTAGATACGGTTAACCGAACGGTACTGTTGAACGGTGCCTTTACCGAAGGTCGGCTCACCAACAATCAGCGCACGGTCATAATCCTGCATCGCAGCGGCAAAAATTTCTGACGCTGACGCACTAAAGCGATCGACGAGAACAACCAGAGGGCCTTTGTAGTAAACAACCCCGTCGCTATCGGCATCTTCACGGATTTTGCCATTATTATCGCGCACCTGCACCACTGGGCCACTCGGGATAAACAGGCCGGAAAGCGATACGGCCTCAGTCAATGCCCCGCCGCCGTTGCTGCGCAGATCGATAATCACGCTGCTGACGTTCTGTTTTTCCAGTTTCTGTAGCTGTACTTTGACGTCATCGGTCAAACCAACGTAGAAGCCCGGAATATCCAACACGCCAACTTTCTTACCGTCGACGGTTTTCACACTCATCTTGACCGCACGATCTTCTAAACGAATGCGTTCACGGGTCAGCGTAATGGTGCGCGTTTTGGTGCCTTTGCCCGCTGGCAGAATTTCCAGACGAACTTTGCTGCCCTTCGGCCCTTTGATCAGCTCAACCACGTCGTCGAGACGCCAGCCGATCACATCCACCATCGGTTTGCCCGGCTGTCCCACACCAACAATGCGATCGCCCACTTTCAGCGCTTTACTCTTAGCCGCAGGGCCACCAGCAACCATTGAGTTAATCTGGGTGTAATCATCTTCCGTCTGCTGCAATACCGCACCAATACCTTCCAGAGAGAGGCTCATCTCGGTATTGAACTGTTCAGTATTACGCGGTGACAGATAGTTGGTATGCGGATCAATTTCATGCGCAAACGCGTTCATGAACAGCTGGAAAACGTCTTCACTCTTACTTTGCGTGAGGCGTTTAATCGCAAACTGATAGCGTTTGGTCAGGATTTTCTGGATCTCGGGCCAATCTTTGCCGGCGAGTTTCAGATTTAATTCGTCATATTTAACTTTGGCTGTCCAAAGCTTATTCAATTCTTCCGTGCTAGTTGGCCACGGCGACTTACTACGGTCGACATCAATAGTGTCGTTGCCATCGAAGGTCATCGGTGACTTAAGCAAAGAAAGTGCATATTGATATCGTTCAAAGCGACGTTTCTGAGCCAAATTGAACAACGCATAAGCGGTATCTAGCTGACCGGATTTCAGTTCATCATCCAGCGTCGTTTCACGGTCTTTAAACTGCGCCACATCAGAGGCCAACAACACGTTATGGTTGTAGTCCAACATATTGAGGTAGCGAGCAAAGATCTTTTTGGAGAAATCGTCATTCAAATCGAATTGACGATAATGAGAGCGTGTAAAACGCGACGTCACCCGTTCACTGACGGTCGCATGTTGCGGCTCTTGGCGCAGCTGCGGTAACTGATTAATGTTGTAAGCAACATTATCAGCCGCAAAGCTGGCACCAGCGAATAACGCCAGGGCCATCGCTGATACCCTGAAAATTTTGTTCATGCCTTGGTTGGCCTCCGTATCAGAACTGCAAGTGTTCTGCGCGCACAATCATCGCCAGACCGTTAGAAAGCTGAACGCGTACACCATCTTTGGTGATTTCCAATACGGAAGCGTCCATTGCACTTTTACCTGCGCTGACTTTTACATCCTGACCTACGGTCAGTTTGGTAATGTCAGTCACTGGCACAGTACGCGGCTTAGCTGATTCAGTGTTAGCGCGAGGCGTGCGATCCTGCTGTGGACGCGGAGTGCGTGGTTTACGCGCTTCTTTGTCTCCGTTAGCAGCATCGGTGCGACGTGCAGCAGGTTTTTTGCCCGCTGGACGAGGACGACGGTTTTCTGTCGCTTCACCGGCCTCACGTTTTTTCGCCTGCTGTTCTGCACGTTGTGCTTGAACTCGCGCTTTGGCTTCTTCTAATTGTTGACGAGCGTGTTCTACGTGCTGCTCTTCCAGCACCCCACACGAATTACCGTCAAGATCGACTCGTTCTGCACCCACTTTCACGCCGTGCAGATAACGCCAGCTTGAAGTGTACAGACGGAGCGCTGAACGTAGCTGAGTCTTGCTCAGTCCGTTTTCATCTCCCTGCATCCGCTCAACCAGATCTTGGAAGATACCGATTTTCAACGGACGTGCTTCGCCCTCTGCGCTAAAGCACTGCGGGAAACGCTGGGCTAAAAATGCAATGACTTCTTTACTACTATTCAACTTGGGTTGATTTTCCATGAAATTTCCTGATTACAACGGGTTTGCCAACCAGCGATGGCATGAACAGGCGACATTATAATGGCGCTATCGCCAAAAGCCACGCCATACGCACGACAACCTTATGCAAATGTCACAAATTTTGCGCTGTCACACTCTGCCAAGTGCTCACAAAGTGCGTAAACAACTGATTTCAATCCAGTTTCATCATCTTCGTCGAATCGGTCATAAACTGTGCTATCGATATCTAAAACACCAATAACCTGTCCATTTACCTCGAGAGGCAGCACAATTTCAGCATTGCTGGCGGCATCACAGGCAATATGTCCTGCAAAAGCATGCACATCGGCCACGCGCTGAACCTCATTTTTCGCATACGCCGTTCCGCAAACGCCCTTACCCACTGGAATACGTACACAGGCCAATTTCCCCTGAAATGGCGCAAGAACCAGCGTATTACCGTCAATGAGGTAAAAGCCTGCCCAGTTCACGTTCTCTAAACGCTCATAAATCAGAGCGCTAGCGTTAGACAATGTTGCAATAAAGTTATATTCACCACGGCTTAACGCAGCCAGATCGCGGGTCAGATCGGCATAAAACTCTTTTTTACTCATTTAAATCTCGTTACCTTGTTACTTGGACATCGCCATAAGGCTTGAATAATAGGTCACATTAACACTTGTGGCGCCAGATCTAAGACAAAAACACTTAAGCCTTTTTTAAGCAATACCAAGCGGTGTCCTTAAGTTTCTGAGCCTGAATAATGACGAGTATAAAATAAGCATTAAATGCGTTATCACACAAGACCTATCCAACATCACTACACATTAACTCGTTACACATTGTATCTTTAGGCTAATTCAACCTACATTTTTATAACAATCATTCTGTTTTAAGGCTATCAATGCGATACTTCATCTCCTTGCGACACCCATTCTGCGTTTCTAAATGAATATCACACGAATAACAGCGCTCCCAGAACAGCACATCAAGCGTTGCCATGAATGCGACTATGTATTCAGCATACCTCCGCTGGATAAAAACCATACCGCCTACTGCCCACGTTGCTGTGCAAAGATCTGTTCGGGCCGTGATTGGTCGATGACTCGCCTAACTGCGTTGTCTGTCGCTATTTTGCTGCTGATGCCCTTTGCATTGAGCGAGCCGCTCATCCAGATCCGGCTGCTAGGGACTACCATTTATGCCAGCCTGCTTGAAGGCATATGGCAAATGGCCATCCAAGGCGATCCTGTGACAGCCAGCATGGTGGCATTTTGTACCGTCGGCGCGCCGCTCATATTGCCACTGTCGATTCTGTATTTACGTATTGGCGACAAATTGGGAATGAATCTTCGGCCGGTCCTGTTAATGCTAGATAGGCTCAAAGAGTGGATCATGCTGGATATTTACCTCATTGGCATGGGGGTCGCCTGTATCAAAGTGCAGGAGTATGCCGATATTGATGTCGGTAATGCTTTTTTCGCTTATGTCATGGTGACATTGTTAACGCTAGTGACGCAGATCCATCTGAATTTGAATCAGCTTTGGGAGCGATTTTACCCACGCATTCAGCCTAAAGTATCGCCTTATTCGATGATACTCTGCTGCGCGTGTCACTACACAGGGCTACCCGATGAACGGGGTCGGTGCCCTCGCTGCCATACCACCCTACATACTCGCCAGCCATACAGTTTACAAAAAACTTGGGCAGCGTTGATTGCCGCGATTATGATGCTGTTTCCTGCAAACTTACTGCCTATTTCTATTCTGTATGTGAATGGTGTGCGCATGGAAGACACCATTTTTTCCGGTGTAGTATCGCTCGCGACATCCGGAAATATGCCAATTGCTGCTATCGTATTTATAGCGAGTATTTTAGTGCCCTTTACTAAAGTCATCGTGATGCTATTTTTGCTTATCAGCATTCAGTTTAAAACCCAGCACAGCCTAAAGACTCGCATGCGCTTACTGCGCATGGTGACGTGGATTGGGCGCTGGTCGATGCTCGATCTCTTCGTCATCGCATTAATGATGTCGTTGGTTAATCGTGACCAACTACTCTCTTTCACTATGGGACCGGCTGCCTTTTACTTTGGCGCCGCCGTATTCCTAACCATCCTCGCCGTGGAGTGGTTAGACAGCCGACTGATTTGGGATGCTCATGCAACAGGAAACGCCGAATACACCGACTAACGCGACGCTACGACGCAAACGTCGTATCTCACCGTTTTGGTTATTACCTTTTATTGCGCTGCTAATTGCAGGCTGGTTGATCTATTCCACCCTGCAAGAGCGCGGTGACACCGTCATCATCGATTTCCAATCGGCGGCGGGTCTGGTTGCCGGACGTACGCCGGTGCGCTATCAGGGGGTTGAAGTCGGCACCGTGCAAAAAATTGCGCTCAGTGAAGACCTCAATAAAATTGAAGTCAGCGTGAGTATCAAAAGCGATATGAAAGATGCGCTGCGCGATGGAACCCAGTTCTGGCTGGTAACGCCAAAAGCGTCTCTAGCCGGCATTTCTGGGCTAGATGCGTTGGTTGGCGGTAACTACATCGGCATGATGCCGGGAACCGGAAAACCAAGTAAGCATTTTGTCGCGCTAGATACTCAGCCTAAGTTCCGACTCAATACCGGCGAATTGTTGATTCATTTATTTGCTCCCGATTTGGGCTCTCTTAGCGCGGGCTCGTTGGTCTACTACCGCAAAATCCCAGTGGGCAAAGTGTATGACTTTACGATAGCTGAGAATCAGCAAGGGGTAAGCATTGACGTGCTTATCGACAAGCGTTTTGCCAATTTAGTGAAAGATAACAGCCGTTTCTGGAACGTCTCAGGCTTCAAAGGCGACTTTGGTTTAGACGGCGTTTCGGTGCAGATGGAAAGCATGGCGGCCTTGGTCAATGGCGCTATTGCATTCGACTCCCCACAAGACGGCAAGCAGGCTAAAGCAAACCATAATTACACGCTTTATCCTGATTTAGCGCATAGTCAACGCGGGGTCGCAATTGGCTTAGACCTGCCAAACGGTGATGGCTTGGCAGCCGATCGTACCCCGCTCATCTATCAAGGCCTGCAGGTCGGCACGCTCACCAAAATGACGTTAGAAAAAGATGGCAAGGTCAATGGTGAACTGACCATCGATCCTAGCATCGTTGATCTGATGCGTAGCGGAACGCGCATCAAAATGACCAGCCCTAAATTGAGCTTGGATAACGCTAAACTCAGCCAGTTGCTCACCGGTAACGTATTTGAACTGATTCCAGGTGAAGGCGAGCCACAAAACCATTTCACCGTGCTTCCCAGTGCAGAAGCGCTCTTACAGCAACCCAACGTGCTGAAAGTCACGCTAAGCGCCCCTCAAAGCTACGGCGTAGATGTCGGTCAGCCATTGAGTATGAATGGCATCAAAATTGGTCAGGTGCTTAATCGCGTTTTAAAAGACAATAACGTTGTTTTCGATGTTGCTATTGATGCGCAATATCGCAACCGCATTCATGCAGACAGCAAGTTCATCGTAAACAGCCGCCTTGATGTTAAATTCGGCGTTGACGGCGTACAGGTACTTGGCGCGAGCGCGCAAGAATGGTTGGATGGCGGTATTCGAGTCGTGGCGAGCAGTAAAGGCGAGCCGAAAGATAAATATCCGCTGTATCAAAACAGTGAGCATGCAGAACAAGGGTTTGTTGGCGATCTGCCTCCGGCCACGCTAACGCTACTGGCGGATACGCTACCGGACATTCAGACCGGTTCTGTGGTGCTGTATCGTAAGTTCCAAGTCGGTGAGATTGTCGACGTTCGTCCTAAAGTGAACACGTTTGAGGTCGATATCTATATCCAACCCGCTTATCGTAAACTGCTAACGCCACAGACTATTTTCTGGGCTGAAGGCGGCGCCAAGGTTCAGTTGAATGGCAGTGGATTAACGATTCAAGCTTCTCCTCTCGACCGTGCGATCAAAGGCGCAATTAGCTTCGATAACATTGAAGGTGTTAACGTCACCAAGGGACAGAAACGAGAGCTGTACGCCTCTGAAACTGCGGCCAGAGCAATTGGTAGCCAAATTACTCTGCGTACCTATGACGCATCTAAGCTTTCAGCCGGGATGCCAATTCGCTATTTAGGTATCGATATCGGTCAAGTGGAGTCGCTCAAGCTCTCCAATGAACGCAACGAAGTGTTGGCGAAGGCGGTGCTTTATCCTGAATATGTGGACTCTTTTGCTCGCCAAGGCACCCGCTTCTCCATCGTAACACCTGAGATTTCTGCCACCGGCGTCAGCAATTTAGAAACCCTACTTCAGCCATATATCAATCTGGAGCCGGGTCATGGACGCACCATGCGAACCTTTGAGTTACAACAAGCATCAATCGCAGACTCCCGCTATCTCGATGGCTTAAGCGTGATCGTGGATGCACCGGAAACCGGCTCGCTGCAAATTGGCACTCCGGTTCTATTCCGCGGAATCGAAGTGGGAACGGTTACCGGTTTGTATCTGGGATCGATGTCTGATCGAGTGCATGTAGCATTACGCATCAGCAAGAAATATCAGAGGCTGGTACGTGAGAACTCGGTGTTCTGGCTGGCATCAGGTTATAACGTAGAGTTCGGCCTTACCGGCGGCATGGTTAAAACCGGAACATTCCAGCAGTTTATCCGCGGCGGTATTGCGTTTGCGACACCACCAACCACACCGCTCGCGCCACAGGCTCAGCCAAATACGCACTATCTACTTAACGATAATGCACCAGATAAATGGCAGAGCTGGGGTACCGCGATCCCTCTACGCTAATATCTCAAACGGCCTAATTCGATTAGGCCGTTTCTTCCCCGAGCTCTCTAACGCGCTCAAAACCGCGGGAAGCTTCTACGCTTTCGAGTCATAGTCCATATCCCGACTGAAACCACGCGATGCACCTCGTGGCGGGTTAAAATGAATATGCTTATCTAACGCTCTATAAATTCCAAATACTTGCCAAAAACTGACTATTCAGGCCATCAGAGGGTTATCAAGCCCCCTCTGCGCCGCCATATTTGGCACAAGAGCCCCCTAAGCGAAACGCCGCGCAGAACCTGAGCCTAAGAGCATTTCAGCAATATATTGATAGCAATTAAGGCATTAACATTTTCTGTTACCGCGCTTAATCGCACGATTTGCTAAAAACTGGAAAAAAAAGCATCGTCGACTACTATTAAATAGCAAGGCAATCCAAGCCTGCATTAATGCCAACTTTTAGCGCACGGCTCTCTCCCAAGAGCCATTTCCCTAGACCTGATACAGGAGTCGTATCAGGTCTTTTTTTATATACTCTTATAAAACAACTCCTCGCGCCATTCTCAAGGGCTTCCCCCATCCTCTCTTTTTAATCAGTGACGATGTTATTCTCAAGGTATGTGGGCTATCTAAGGAACCTCATTGGACGGCCAGACAAAATGGCGACAATCTTTCGAATCTTGCCCCTTTGTTGACTTGATATGGAACAAACATTACTGATGCCCTATTATCCAGAGACAAATTTTATATAGTGGAAAGTGATATGCGCCACAGCCTTACTATAGCTCTCACCACATTGCTGATAGTGTCCTGCGTGAGTCATGCTGCCATGATGGCAGATGAAGAAAATTTCAAGGAAGGTTATAAATTTTATACCGGTGATAATGTTGACGTTAATGAGATTAAAGCCGCTGAGTATTTTAAAAAATCAGGTAATGGCATAGCCAATTATTATCTTGCCAATATGTATATGTACTCTGATGAAGACCTAGCTAAATATTCGCTAAGAGAGAATAAAGCGCTCGCAAAAGAACTTCTTAAAAAGGCGATTCCGTCACTACAGGAAGCCGCAGCCGCAGGAGATCCCTCAGCTCAGCTATATCTTGGATATGCATATAAAGGGGGGATGGGAATTGAAAAAAGTGAAGAAAAATCGTTGGCGTTGATAGAAGAGTCTGCAAAACAGAACTATCCGTTAGCATTAGCCTCACTAGGATCCATACTCGCAAAAAGCGAACCAGATAAAGCTTATCAGTATTACGAAAAAGCTGTAAATCTTGGCTTGCGGGAAGCGAATGAAGGTTTAGTAAAAATCAACGAGGATAAATATCTGAATACATTCGATCCTATCTATGAAGAAAATATCAGAAAACTGGCGACTAGCGGCAATCCCTACGCAGTTATGTGGGAAGCACATGAAGAATCCCATCTTCGACACTACGATAAAGCCATGAGCCTTTTTCAGGCCGCCTCCCAAGATAAGTTAGCGTCAGTTAAAGCCGATGCATTCTCCATGATTGCCTTGATGTATCACAGAGGTGAAGGCGTTGAAAAAAGCCGCGGGATGTCACTAAAGTATCTCAATGAAGCGTGTAGATTCAGCAAATTCGAATGTTACAATCGTGATGTCTATAAAGATGGTAAAGAGACGTGGCCATAATATTCCCGATCGCGCACTTACAGGTCACGTTGCTTTCTTGCATTTGTTAGGTCATAAGGCGATGAAGATAGCCGAAGTACACTTGAGCCACCTATGGGGATAGTTAATGATATCAATCAAATATACCATAAGAATAATAGAATCATAACGTAGCTCTTCGCTCTTAGCGGCTAAGAGTTCTTACAAAGCAGTTTCGTACAAGACGCGGGCATTACTCATGTTCACTCATTGATTTTATTAAAGTAGAGTGTAAGTAGAAGAACGTATGCAGATACCCACGCTAAAAACAGAGCGCTTGCTGTTAAAGCCATTAGTTTCTGAAGATGCACTCCAAATTCAGAAACTCTTTCCACGCTGGGAGATTGTGCGCTATTTAGTGTCATCGATTCCTTGGCCTTACCCGGACAATGCTGCATCGCATTACGTTGATAACATCGCCCTGCCTGCTATGGCAAAAGGACTCGCTTGGTTTTGGACTATACGGCTTCGGGATGATCTTGACAATTTGATAGGCGTTATCAGCCTGGACGATACGAAAGATAATAATCGTGGTTTCTGGCTGGTACCTGAATATCAGGGTCGAGGATTAATGCGGGAAGCCAGTATTGAGGCAACAAATTACTGGTTTAACACTTTGAATAAGCCCGTTTTGCGAACATCAAAAGCGGCAGAAAACATACGTTCTCAGCAAATTTCAGCCAGTAGCGGCATGCGATTAATCAAAACTGAAAAGGCACAATTTATCGGTGGACTTTTAGACTCAGAATTGTGGGAAATTACTCGTGATGAGTGGAATATCCATCACTCGAACTAACAGAATATGACACCGGAGAGTGTATGCAAGGCCCAGATCCACTCAATAAACATCCAATGGAAGGTTTCCCTCAGGTTTGTTTCATCAAAAATACGGTGACGAATCCAAATATTATCATAGGTGATTTCACATATTACGATGATCCAGAAGACTCTGAGAATTTTGAACGGAATGTTCTCTATCACTTCCCCTTCATCGGTGACAAGCTGGTTATCGGTAAATTTTGTGCTATCGCAAAAGGTGTCCAGTTCATAATGAACGGTGCGAATCACAAATTATCAGGCTTCTCTACGTTTCCGTTTTATATATTCGGGAATGGATGGGAAAAGGCGATGCCAGAGCCTGAAGATTTGCCATTCAAAGGTGATACAATAATCGGGAATGATGTCTGGATCGGGTACAAAGCCCTGATCATGCCCGGCGTGAAGATCGGCAACGGCGCGATTATTTCCTCTCAGTCTGTTGTCACGATGGACGTCCCTGCTTACACCATCGTCGGTGGTAATCCAGCAAAAGTCATTAAGAAACGATTTTCAGATGAAATAGTATGTGAATTAGAAAAACTAGCGTGGTGGGATTGGCCTGTAGAAGAGATAACTAAACACCTCACTGCAATAATGTCTAATGACATTAAAACCCTTCGTACAAAATTTACAATGCGATAGTTTTCATTCTCATACAATAATCAACAGAGGTTCACTACTGATATACCCGCCCCCTATTATAGCTATGGAGCTATAGTTCTATAGCCAACATAAAGTCATTATAAATTCAGCACATGAAAGTTTCATTGCGATGCAGGTCAGTAGATTAGCGTTTAAAAAATATGCTTACCCGATGACCCATGACCTGCACCTTTCGTGCACACAAAAAAGCTATCAACCACCCAATCTTTCTAGCAAGTCAGGAGAAGGAATAAAAAATAGCGTACCGGTCACGGCGACACTAAAATCCAACAATTTATCTGAGTTACCGATAGGATCGCCGATAAACATATTCTCCAACATACGTTTAGTCGTTGAAAAATAACGAGAGTAACCAATAAAGTATGTGCCATATTCCCCTTTGGCTGGATTTGAAAATGGCATATTTGCGCGTACGATTTTCAGGTCGTTCCCTTGCTCATCCTGAATATTAGTGACAACGTTATGAGTGTTCTCATTTTTCTCTTCGTCAGCTAACTCTACATCATTGAATTTATGGCGCCCAATCACCTTCTCTTGCATTTCAGTCGGCAAATCTTCCCATGCTTTCATATCATGAATATATTTTTGAACGAAGGCATAGCTACCACCACGAAAACTAAGGTCTTCATCACCGATCACAGCACATTCAATACGCTCATCTGGGTATTCTGGATTTTCTGTACCATCTACAAATCCAATAATTGAGCGTCCATCAAAATAACGAAAACCATGAACTTCATCGACAACAGTCGTTATCTCTGACAATTTTTTGCAGATAATGGATGCCATTTCATAGCAAGCATCAACACGTAGAGCCCTGATATGAAAAAAGATGTCACCGGGAGTCGATACTGCCGTATGTTTTTGCCCTTTGATTTCCTCAAATGGAAATAACTCTTTAGGTACGGGTTGTTCAGGGAAATATTTTCTCCATGCCTGAGCACCAAACCCCATAACGCTACTTATCTGTAGTTCTGGAAAACGATTTCGCATACTTCTTGAAATGGCTGAAAACTCTGAACAAAAATCAATTAACGTGTTTTTGGTTTCTACGGTATCCATCAGGTTGAATACCAAAAAAAAAGCATTCTCACCAGGTCCATTCGTTACATCAAAATGACTCATATCTACTCCTGTTTTTATCTTTTCGTCTAAAGTCCTAGTGATGATAACAGGGGGTTCATCCCCTTTAAATGAAAATTTTGCCGTTAAGATTAACGTCAAAAGTAAGGGTAACACGCTGAAAAACAATGATGAAAACTAGGTAGGCTACCGATGTTAGAGCGCTTTCTACACCTACGCCGATGTGGCTTATGGCTTAATAGAGGAAGTGTCATCTTGGTGAACTGCTGTGCATTTCGGCAAAATTCGATAAAGAGAATAATCCGGTGTCCTAAAACGGCTCAACAAAAAATACCATTGCGGTATTATTTACCCCCTAAAATATCATTTTTATTTTACCCAATATATTTAACGTTCATATAGCAGCCACTTTGATTTTAAAATCACCATCTTAAATAATAAAGCAAACGATCCCTTGTATGAAATACGAAACCAGACTCTCTATTTTTTAGTTTAATTAGACGGCTATTGTTGCTTTTTTTGTCGCTATATAGTTGAATGCACACCGCATTTGGCTGTTGAATATAAACCTCAATGGCTTTATGTATTTCTATTATTTTACCTATAAAACAGTTACGAATGTAAATTACATATTCACGAATATGCAGGGATAAATAATGTTTAAACATCATGTGGCTAAAAAAGTAGCATTAGCTGTGGCATTGGGCTGTGCGTCGTTCTCTTCTTTCGCAGAAATTACATTGCTGGAACAAAATCCTCAGGCTGGCGATCCGCTGAGCCGCCTGAAGTTTCAGGTAGGTGGTAGTATTCGTCCTCAGTTTATTGACGAAATGGGTAACAGCGATAAAGGATCTTACAAACGTAACGGCTATGATGGTGGTACTCGTGTCCGCTTCTCGGCAGATTACTATCTGTTTGACGATGTTAGCCTGATTGGCTATTACGAACTGGGTCTAAATGTTCCAGCCATATTCAACTGGGATAATCACTATGCCGAAGGCGCCGCAAATACCGACCGTCGTATGTTGTTTGGAGGTCTGAAAAGCGCAACGTGGGGGACGCTAACCTACGGTAAACAAAATAGTATTTACTATACGGTTGTCGGTGCAAAAACCGATATCTGGGACTTCGACATGCAGGCGCAGGCTCCAGGTAATGGTTATAACGGTAACTATGATGGTTCTTACCGCAGTTACAATCTGGTTCAGTATAAAAACACCTTCGGTCCCGTCGATTTATATGTAGGTGGTGTGTTACATGACGATTCTCACCCTGCCGGTTTAAATAACGGCAATCCGTTGCGTTATCAGCGTAAAGGTGGTGGTGCACTGGGTGTGGATTACCACATTACTGATGAATTGACCTGGGGTACGGCATACAGCTATATCCAGCAAAGCATTAAGCAAAGCAACGGTGTAGACAACGGTAATAAAGATAATGGCCAGCAGTTGCTAGGCACAGGGTTAAGCTGGAAACCTGATAACTGGACTCTGGCGGCATCGGCGGGTTGGTATCGTAACTTCCTGATGACCGGTGTGAAAAACCGTCATGATTACTTTGCAGGAAACGCCTACGGCGTTGAATATTATGCAGGCTATACCTTCCCAGTAAGCCAGTATCTTGTGAAAAATATCACGCCTTACTACGCAGGCGACCGCCTGAAATTCAATACTGGACGTGATTATCAAAGTAACCACCAAACGCTAGGTATTTCGACCAAATTTGACTATGGTTTCCAAATTGACGTAGAGCACGTATTTACCAATACGACTGATAACAAAAGTGATCTGAATTTAGTTCGTCTGCGTTACGATTTCTAAGTTAATTCAAGAAATAAAAAGCACCTAGATATATCTAGGTGCTTTTTATTAGCTTTGATCACATTTTATCGTAATTATCTGCGGCGCTATTGAAAGCTTGCGCTAAAGAAGCGTTTACGCCTTTTTGTGTTATCGAGTTCATATAGGCCTGCCATTTACTGTCCACGTCATTCAACGCATTTATCTGTGCAGACTCCGTGGTCACACTCTTAACACGTTCAACTTGGGGTTGAATGATCGCCATAGACGCATGCAGGATCTCGCCAGTACAGGCTTGAATTTTTGCTTTCTCTTCAGAGGTCGTCGCCTGTTGAGCCCATTGCGCGGCAACAACATTCTTACGTTCAGCCTCAACACCGAGCTTACGCATATTCACCAATAAATCAGATTTGGATTCAATCCGAGGATAGTGGCTTGCCGCAGGCACATCACAGGAAAAATAGCTTTTAAATGGGGATTGCCCTTCTGTGCTCACACAGCCTGCCAAAACAAACGCACTCAAACATAGGGTAAGAATCTTTTTCATCCAACCAGCCTCATTATTTTAAGTGGAGTGATAATAGCAAGACGGCGTCACAAGGCAATCAGCGGATAAAATGATAGTGAATGAATTATCATTGATTGATATGAAAAAAGCCGCATAGGCGGCTTTTCGGTTTGGATGGTTTAAGTCATTCACTTCTGAGGAATGATTAGCATCTGCCCCGGATAAATTTTGTCAGGATGCGAAAGCATTGGCTTGTTAGCTTCAAAAATACGCATGTATTCATTGGCATTACCGTATTGCGCCTTAGCAATGGCACTTAATGTATCGCCAGCTTTTACGGTATAGAAATGGCTTTCAATCCCAGCCTGAGCGGCAGCAAGTTGATCATCCACCTGACTAATGCCAGCAACGTTACCAACTGCAACCAGAATTTTCTCCTTTAACTCTTGGCTGATCCCCTCGCCTGTTACCGTCGCCGTTCCATCATCGGTCACTTTGACGTCAACTTTATCTGCATCCGGTAAACCCAGCTTATTGATATGCTCTTTCAGCTTATCATCGCGGTTTCCACTTACTGCATCCCAGATTTTTTCACCAGCATCTTTTACAAAGCTAAGCAGTCCCATTTAGACCTCCAATGAAAGTGTCACTACAGTATTGAGAGACACAAAAAATACCTTTTTAGAGTCTAGCAGAATATGCATAGGCTGAAGCACTGAGACAACTCCGAGTTTGTCACTTCAGCTTGCCAGACATGTAAATGCATCAATTTATTTAAATAACAATGGATTAGATTTCCGTGGAAAATCATTTTCTCATAGGGTGAAGCAGATCACGCTTCAAGTGCTCACATCGCGATATGGTGTTTAAACCGCAGGTCATGAAGGAGTCAAATGAAGAAGTTGATTTCATTAGTGTTAGGTGTTATTTCAACCACAATACCGGCCATCTCAATGGCTTACCCGGCGGAAACCCACCCATATGGCGGGACGGGATAACATCCATTAGTGGCTTTATTCCAACTAAACGTTATCTCCACGACTAAGGCCTCATTCGAGGCCTTAGTTTTGTGTCTAATTTATGACTCTACTGCTTGCGGTGAAACCGGACGCATAAATAATAGGATCATCACGATCCCTAATGCAGAGCAGGCAGCACCCACGGCAAATACCGACGAATAGCCTAAGCGGGTTGCCAGAATGCCAGTCAGTGGACCTGCAATCGCATACGAGACATCCTGAAATGCAGCGTATCCGCCCATCGCCGTACCACGCATATGTACTGGGACACGCTTCACGACTTCAACACCTAAAGCGGGGAACATCAACGAACATCCAGCTCCCGTCAATGCAGCACCGATTAAAGCAATAACCGACGTACTCGCGAAATAAATAAGAACTAATCCTACGGTTTCCACTAATAAAGAGGCGATTGCCACTTTTATCCCCCCTGCGCGATCGGGTAATTGGCCAAATAATACCCGCATTAAGACAAAAGAAAGCCCAAAACAGGTCAGTGCTAAACCGGCATGCCCCCAGCCATGAGAACCAAAAAAAAGTGAAATAAAGGTTCCAATAACGGCAAAACCTACACCTTGTAACGCTAAAGCGACACCGGGTTGCCAAATTTTCCCCAGCATTCTCCACATAGGTATACGTTGTCCTGCATGAGGTTCCACCGCCTTGACTTTAAAATTAATGAGTATGGCCACCAGCGGTAAAATTAAAGTGGAAATCCCCAACGCTGCGAACCCCCAATGCTGATTCAAAAGCAGCCCGAGCGGTGCTCCGGCAGCCAATGCGCCATAAATAGCCATGCCCGTCCAAGACATTACCTTGCCTGAACGCGAAGGACCCAAAAGGCCAAGTCCCCAGGTGAGGTTTCCGGTCAAAAGTTGGCTTTCACCAAATCCCAGCACTAATCGACCAACGAGCAGAATGACAAACTTGGTCATGGCTTCAGCAGGTAGCAACGCAGCCAAGAGATAAGCCACTCCAGCCAAAGAGCACGCCAGCATTCCTTGTAAGGTTGAGCGTTTGGCTCCTTGCTGATCCGCAAGGCGTCCCGCATAGCCACGTGTAAACACGGTTGCCAAAAACTGCGTACCGACTGCGATCCCCACCATGGTATTACTCATACCAAGCTGGTTATGCACGTACAATGGAATAACAGGTAAAGGTAATCCTACGGTGAGATAAGTAAGAAAAACAGCCGACGTCAAAGGAAACAGCGCATGATTTGCTTTGGGTGTACTAACAAAAACGGGATGTGACATACAGTGCTAACTCCAAAACAGCTGAGAGAAAGCCTAATAGAAACGCCTTCTCTCCTGCTTAAATAGCAAACAGAATTAAACGCGTTGAATGACGTGAACGCTTACGCACAGATATTTATCGGTGTTGAATTGGAGCTTAGTGAGATTTTATATTTATGTCAATTTATAGTCTAAATGGCGCGCAATAAATAACCATTGGTAAAATAAGGAAATAAAAGCGGCTCCAAAGAGCCGCTTAGTCAACGCGAATTTATTACTATCACCTGATTTTATTTTTGCGGGTTAGTATCGTACTCAGCGCAAGACTGGTAACCCTTATTCAATACTTTGCCGGTATCATCAAAGCTTACAAAGTAGTTTTGTGGTTTTTTATCTGTACCTGTAATTAGGTAGGTGCTACACGTCCCGCGCGCATTTACCATGGTGATGCTTGTTGCAGGCTGACCTGCAATATCCACCACTTGTTGTTTAGTCATACCTACTTTTACATCTTTAACGACGGGCTCAGTAACATAACTTGCTGCACGATCGTAAGTACTACAAGCCGAAATAGCAAATGCCGCTGCTACCGCAGCGATTCCCATAACAGCTGATTTGGTATATTTCATTCTCTCATTCCTTGTAGCTATTGTGTTCTATAAGCCTAGGAGAAGAATCAAGATTATTCAAATACTCAGTCCTTTTTTCCTTAAGAACCTTTCTTTTCGGATTGATCCTAAAGTCGAAATAGTGATGAAATTTTGCCCTAATAAACGATGATTAACCCTACTTTGCTAATTGGCTTCAATGCCACGCGCGGTATACTGTCTTCACGAAGTATAAGGTTTTCTTTATTTACCAAGTTTGGAGTCATATCATGGGATTACTGGATAGTTTAGGCGGAATGCTAGGCGGTCAAGGCAAGAATGCAGATCAAATCAAAGCAATTATGGCTTGGGTAGAACAACAAGGTGGTATAACCGCGTTGATCGAGAAATTTAAAAGCCAAAGCCTAGGAAGCATTATTGAATCTTGGATCGGTACAGGTAATAACCAACCGATTTCCGGCGAACAGGTTCAGAATGTATTTAGCATTGAATCTATTACTGCCCTTGCAAGCTCACTCGGCATTAATGCTGAGAGTGCATCGCAACTGCTTGCAACATATTTACCTAAGCTGATCGATGGCTTATCACCTAATGGTGAAATTCCACAGGGAAATTCGCTGGTCAACGCAGGCTTAGATATACTTAAGGGTAAATTCTTCAGCTAATTCGCTAAGCCTTGTCGCTTAGGTGGCAAGGCACTCGAGAACCGTCATTATGCTCCACGATGGATTAGTCATTATTTGGGCAAGTCTTTTTATCTTTTATCCAATAACCCTATTATTAGGGACACTTTCACTTTGGGTCTTTTGGTCAAAACGCCATTATTTATGCAGCAGACTCATGATGTCATGTGTTGCGCTATTGATGCTTTTAATTATCTATAACGTCGTTGAACAATGGGCTCTCAGCTAAAACATAGGCATTCAATCGCGCTCGTTATACGCAGGATTTCGCCGCTTCCAGCAAGGCTTGTTGGCTGTTGCCGCGCGATGTCAAGAAAATCTCCACGTCAGATTGGTTATCGCTGATAGTTTGAATTTTGGCCGAAGCCATCTCACCCTGCCCGTCTAAGTAACTGGCAATCGTGTGTGTGTTATTATTGTTATAATAACGGGTAGCCGGATTAATATGAGACCACTTTTTATTTAGGCACTGAGAATAAATACCGGCTGCTCGGCTTATCTTTAAATCCATGACTTGGTGTTTATTCGCAGTTATTGATTCGGGACTACTACACCCGGCCAGCGCTATTAATAACGCAGCAGTTAATATTTTTTTCATTGAATGATTCCCCTTTATTGGCAGCGATCATACACGGTGTGAATAATCTGCGTTTTGCCGTTAGTGTGATCGCATTCACGCACTATCCGGACTTTACAATAGCGGCTCAAGGAGAAAAATCTTAAAGCAATTGAGGTGAGTGCTACCAAAATAGAAGAGTCTGGCAGCACCCAACCGGCAGAATAGTTAATGATAGCTAATCACTAAATGTCCCAAGTTTGGATGACCCACTATAGGTTGTAGCCGCACATTAGCCACGTTGGAGGGTAAAACAACCTGATCTCCCGATTTTAGCGCTTCATATGCGCGATTTTGATAGTCGCCATCCTGATAACATGACGAATGAAAACCTTTGACTGTAGGGGTGATTTCACACCCAGACTCAACGAGAACGCCAACGAAACGTATGGTGCCCTTGTTGGCACTTACCGATGAATTAAGCGCCAGAGCAAATACCATCGCTGCAACCCATGCTCTATTCCTAAGCATATGTAACCTCCATTTATTATTCACTTTGAGAGTACTTACTAAAGGGAAAGATAAACTTGATTTACATCAGCTAAATACTTCGTAGATGACTATTTTAATAGTTTTAAATGTCACTTTATTTAAAAAAATGAAATTTTATAAAAATAATTTTTAGCTTTTACCAAAAAATTTTGAATAAACTTTCAAAAACAACAAATTACAGTGCAAGGTACCAGCTCTACAACGTCGTACTATTGGGCAATTTCTGACCGCTGCACATTAAGAATTAGGCTATAGACGCCCCCCATCAGATACTTGCTATGTTTATTACAACTTTTCTAAAGCTCAGGGGACTTCGGTTTGAAAACCATTCTGGCAGTATTTGTACTCACCTATGTAACGCTATTTTTATCTGGCTATGGCATCCTTATCGGCAGCCATAAAACTGTTGCTGGTCTTGGTTTGAAGTGTAAATACTTAACAGCGCGCTCTATCGTAGCAGCAGATTATCTGCACTCATCAAATGGCGTAATGGGGGTAGCTGAATGCCCTATTTTTAAGAAAGTTAGCAACATCGTTGATTAACAAACAACATAGCCCTCTGTATAACGTCAACCAATACGTAAGTAAAAATGCATCCACTTTTAAACATTCATAATATGAATATGTTAAGATCATGACTGCATTAGAGGATGTAGAAGTCATGATTAAGCAATTTTATTTTTGGATGATAGTGGGATGTGGTCTGTTCTTATTGATGTCTGGTTTTGTCATGAGATCAACATTTGAAGGTGCAATAGGTACATTGCTCATCTTATATAAAACGGTGATGGACTAAGTTTTCTACCCATCTCAATGATGGGTAGTATGAATTGGCAAGCTACACATCGTTAAGCGGTGTCTGTTGCTGGCAAAGATAGCCGTACAGAGCATTAACATCGTGCTGCTGACATAAGCGAGTTCCTTTATTGAGCGTAGCAGCACTGCCTGCTGCTACCCCATAGCGCGCAATATCCAGTAAGTCGGCCTGCTGTGATAACTTCAGCACCATTGCCCCCACCATACTGTCGCCCGCCCCTACGGTACTCCGCATTTTTACCGGCGGTGGAACCACCTGAACCCAGTGGTTCTGCGCCACCGCTAGCGCGCCTTGAGCCCCAAGAGAAACCACAACATATTTTGACTTACCGGCAGCGACAATCGACTGAGCCGCTTCTAACACTGAACTTGGCTCCTCAAGCAAATCTTTACCGCTAAGCTCAGAAAGTTCTTTCTGATTAGGCTTAACCAGCAACAGACCGCCAACTTCGAGCCCCGCTATCAGCGCCTGCCCCGAACTATCTAGCACGCACTCAATGCCTTTCGTTTGCGCTAAGCGTATGAGTGACTGTAATTCGGCCACCGTAACACCTTCAGGTAGACTACCGCTGATGACTAGAATACTGCCATGTGGAAGCGCTAACACGCATTCACGCAATTGCTCAAACTCCTGCGTAGTTAATTTGGCACCCGGCATCACAAAACGATACTGCTCACACGTCACTTCAGTGTGAACATGCATATTTTGTCGAGTCCATGCCTGAGTTTTTACGGTTTGGATCTCTACACGTTCTTGTTGTAATAGCTCAGCCAAATGCTGTCCGGTTGGACCTCCTGCAGGAAAAATAGCGCAGGCTTTTCCACCAAGATGAGCAATAGCGCGCGCCACATTAATACCGCCGCCGCCGGGTTCATAGATAGGTTCAGAACATCGCAATTTGCCATCGGGATACAGCTTAGCAGTGGTTGTGGAAGTGTCTAAGGAAGGCGCTAGCGTCAACGTGAATATTGGTGTCATAACATATCCTTTTTATGTGATGCCTAGTACCAGACTAGCATCCTTACCACCAATTTCGTTGTGCTAATTCATAAAAGGATCTTTGGGATCACCCTAAAAGATCTTTTTCGTCCCAGCGATGACAATTTGCGAGAGATATACAAAATAGCTGTTCAATAAATAAGCACTTTGCTTCGTTAAAACCGATCCGGATCGTGTCATAAAAAAGTCATGCTGCAATGTTATTGATATTGGTGCTATAACAAAGAGGTCAGCTTAGTACTGACAGACTAATAATTTGATGGATTTATGTATTACGGAGCCTCTATGAAGCGAATCATTAAAGGCGATACAAACTTCTCTCACCTCGTTGTCGCGCATGCAGCGATCGATCAGCATGCCAAAGCCTATGGCCTTGCCCGTCAAGGATGGCCTTCTACTTACCATATTAAATATCGAGATAAACTCATCGCGGTGGAAGTTGTGACCCGCCGTCAATCCTACGTTGCCACCGTCATGGTTGGCGCTCGAAGTTTAACCAAACTATGCGGTATGCCAGCCGCAGCATAAATCACACTCAGTGGCACGCTGGCAGGTGCCACCTAACATCATTCCGTTCCCATAAACAAAAAGAAGCGGCTTCGTTGCCGCTTCATTTGGTTCAGATGAGCCACAGTATCTACTGACAAAGTTGCTGCGCACGCTCAATGAAAGGAGCCACGCTCATTTTATGCCCCGCATTATCTGGGTCGTCTAACAGAATAGTTTCTAGCGGCTGAGCAGCCATTTTTTTTGTTTTGACCAATTCTGCCGCTTTCTCATCGAGCGGATACTGCGCCAACGTACTGGCGTTGATCACAAACAACGCGTGATCTTTAGTACATTGCAATTGCACTTCTTCTTTGACAAAAGCCCATTGTTTACCAAACTGAGCCTTGCTCACGGTTTCCACTGTGCGAGCAGCCAAAGCACTGCCTGATACGGTACAGCCCCAAATCGCCAATATTCCTGTCAATACAACACGTTTTTTCATCGCAGAATTCCACAATATTTCAATCTTAACCTGAGACTATCCTATCTAAATTGGCGGTTGTGTGGCGAAAAAACTTACCGCAGCCAACACCAGCAACGCCAATACCCACTCTACCGCCGCATTACGCGCCAGCAGTATAAAAGCTTGTTGTCGATTGCTGCCAATAGAGCGCACCACGCGATAACGATTATACAGTGCAATAGCCACCATCGCGGCCACCAGCAAGACTTTCCCCCACAGCCAACGCTCATAGAGAGAATTAAAGTCCAACGGCCAATGACCTAATATCAAAATAGTATTCGCCATCCCCGTTGCGATAACGAATGCCACAGCCAAGTGTCCCCAGCGTGAGTAACGGATCACAGCATCCATAGCGAAATTTTTCGCCGCGGTCTGGCGCTGTAATTCTTTAATGCATAACCCAAACGGAACTAAGCCCCCAAACCAGAATCCTGCACTGAGTAAGTGAACACCGTTGTTCAGTCGATGGACGATACCGAGAACGCCTTGCTCTGCCGAGGCATGCCCTGTTCGCGCTAAGGTAACAAGCAATGCGAATGCCAATATGATGAGCATTCCACGACGCATAACTGCTGGGAGGCAAAGTACAGCCACGAGTAGTGAAGAGAATATCAGTTGGAACAGCCACGCCTCACCAAAGGTTGTCTGCATCACTGCAAGCCAAATCATAGGTTGGAAGGCATCGCCCCACCCATCCCCCATCAGTCCCGCTTGCAATGCCACTATCAGCCAAGAGCTTAATGCACAAAGCGTTAAACACACGCCACGCAATGGATTAAGCTGCTTTTCCAAGCCGTTGCGCAATTTGGGTGGAGCGATCCACCCAACATACAGCGCTAGGCCAAATATCTGTAATGCACTGGCAAAATGAATCCAGCGGCATAACACATAAAGAGCCGCAATACTCATGATTGGCCTTATTTCACAGAGAAGGTGTATTCGCCTTTAGTTTTATGTCCATCGACGGAAACCACATTCCAGTTAACATTGTATTCGCCCTGCTCCAACGGCTGGGAGAGTGGCAGTGACACATGTGTTTTATCGGCGCCTGTCACCAACAGCTTACCGGTTGTGATGTTTTTCTTTTCAGGGCCAACCACCGTTACTTTGCTGAAACTGGGTTCAATTCCCTCGCTAAACACCAAAGTCAGTTCGGAGGGTGCACTCACCACGCTTTTTGCCGCTGGGGTTTGCTCGGTAAGATGAGCATGTGCAAAAACCTGAGGTGATACGCTCAACAACAGCGCGGCGCAGAGTCCTGAAAGATGTATTTGGGTTGATTTGATCAATTTCATGGCGGTTGCGTTCCTTTTGTTAGAGGCAGGTGAAGATAAATCCAATCGGTACCACTGAGCCCACGCATTTCGTTTGAACACCCAAAATACGCTAGCATATTGATTTTAATCTTACATTTTCACTCAATTCATTACCATGCTATCTGCTACAAAATGACAACTTACTATTTACGTTTTGCTAGTAACTCGACGTTGCCTTAGCATTAATGCTTTCACTGCGAAATAAACCAGATCAATAACACCTTAAAAATCATACAATTGAACTATCTATACAAAATGGTGCTTGCAAGTTTGGTCTCAGAGAGCTTTAGTTAACAGGCATACCAACCTAACTACGGTTAAGAGAGGCCAAAATGAGTAAGGGAATGGATAGCAAAAAGAATGCGAAGAAGAAACCGTTGAAGAGCCCTGCAGAGAAACGCGCAGAGAAGAGAGCAAAACGCGCACATCCCGATGGTGAGTAATAAGTAAACGTATCTCGTATCTTAAACCCGCTACGGCGGGTTTTTTGTTGTTCAAATCTTTCCTTCGGAATTATCTAGTCAATTGATTCAGCTTAACTCACTTTCACTCTGAGCGATTTCTGTCTCTAGGCTTATTCCAGTGAAAATACTCCGTAGCAGTTGAATAATAGAACGCCATCCTGACCATATTCCCACCGAAAAAAATCCACTCTATTTCATGTTGCCCGCCTCAGATTGACATGGGCTAAACAATGAACAAATTGGTTTATTTTTATATAGAGACTGTGATTTCTTAACAATACGTGCTCTTCATTTATGATTTAGCATGAATAATCAAAAGCGTTATTTTTAAAACAAACGAATACATAAAATACAAGTTTGAAGAGGAAACAGAAAAAACCTATACCTAAGGTTACGCACGAATAATCAAAAACAAACTTAAAAACAGCATTTTTAGACAAGCAATTATTAATTATAGACCATGACAAACAGCCTCACCAATATATTTTCCATTGAGACACCCTCACAAAAACAATAACTAAGTTATTGTTTTTAAATGAATTTAAAAATATAAAAGATAAAAAAAAACCGAACTCTAATAGGAGTTCGGCTTAAAAAGAATCTTAAGACACAGTAAAAAAATGCAGTAACAATGATGAGATTTAATTATACATCATAATTTTCACTTCAATTTGCAATTTGTGTGGTCGCTGGCAAATTATCATTTTCCAGTCAACATCAAGCATATGAGTCGTCACTTAACGATATCTTTTTAAAAGGAAAAAACAGTTTATTCGCCAGCGAATTTGTATATTAACCTCAGCCTCATTTACATTTTAATACATTTAATTACTATAAAATATAAATAAACGTCGTATTTGCACTTTTTATTTGTAGCGCATTAAACATATTATTAGGCTATGCTTGTAGCGTGAACTTTGACTGATGGAACGCACTTAAGTTCACACAGCAAGTGTAAAAAAACATAAATAAGCAGTGGCACATATATCTGACCTTGGCCGGTCAAAAAACTAAGAAGGAATATCATAGTGAAACGTAATCTGCTGGCAGTAATCATCCCTGCACTTTTAGTTGCAGGCGCAGCTAACGCTGCAGAGATCTACAACAAAGACGGCAACAAGCTGGATCTGTTTGGTAAATTAGATGGTCTGCACTACTTCTCCGATAACAACGGTTCTGACGGCGATCAGTCCTACGTGCGTTTCGGCTTCAAAGGTGAAACTCAGATTAGCGACCAACTGACCGGCTATGGCCAGTGGGAATACCAAGCCAACCTGAACCATACTGAAAGCCAAGATAACAACAACTTTACCCGTGTTGGCTTCGCTGGTTTGAAATTTGCCGATTTCGGCTCTCTGGATTACGGCCGTAACTACGGTGTGATCTATGATGTCGGCGCATGGACTGACGTGCTGCCAGAATTCGGTGGCGATACCTACGGTGCTGACAACTTTATGTTCCAGCGTGGTAACGGCATGCTGACCTACCGTAATACCGACTTCTTCGGTCTGGTCGACGGTCTGAACTTCGCTCTGCAGTACCAGGGTAAAAACGATAGCCCAACCGAATCCAACAATGGCCGTGACGTTCAAGGTCAGAACGGCGACGGTTACGGTATGTCTCTGTCCTACGATCTGGGCTGGGGCGTAAGCGCAGCGGCGGCTTACTCTTCATCTGACCGTACCAACGATCAGAACCGCATGAAATTTGGCCATGGCGATAAAGCAGACATCTACACCGGTGGTCTGAAATATGACGCTAACAACGTATACTTAGCAGCTATGTATACTCAGGCGTATAACGCTAACCGTTTCGGTGATTTCTCTGCAAGCGGTCCAGATGCAGTTTATGGCTTTGCTAACAAATCTCAGAACGTTGAAATCGTAGCACAGTACCAGTTCGACTTCGGTCTGCGTCCATCCGTTGCTTACCTGCAGTCAAAAGGTAAAGACCTCGGTAACGGCTATGGCGACCAAGATCTGATGAAATATGTTGATGTTGGTGCGACTTACTACTTCAACAAAAACATGTCTACCTACGTTGATTACAAAATCAACCTGCTGGATGACAACCGCTTCACCAACAACGCTGGCATCAACACCGATGACATCGTTGCACTGGGTATTGTTTACCAGTTCTAATTCGGTAATTAACGAATCTAGACAGTATGTGAATGCAACAAGGGGCCTAAAGGCCCCTTCTTTTATCTCGCAAAGGCATCAAATCAGCCGCGTTTTACTGCTCTATCATCACGCCCCATCATTTCAACGGTGCTAGGAAATTCAGCAAGGCTTGGTTGACCCACTCTGGCTGTTCAAGCGTACAAATATGCCCTGCCTGTGGGACGATCAGTTGTTTGCAATTCAGCAATTCAGCCATCAGATAGCCTTCTAGCGGTGGTCTTGGTGCATCTTGCTCACCCGTAATCACCAATGCGGGCATTTCCAGCTCTTCAAGCAGCGGGCAGTTATCGCCGCGGCCAAATATCATACGCCCTAGTGGCACAATACTTTGGCGTAAAGCCGATTCAGACATATCACTTAAATGCGCGGCTAATGCTTCGACTAAATGCGGCAAGGGGTCACGGCGGAAAAACATGGGGGCAATTTGTTCAACTAACGCAGCAGGCACTTTTCCAGCCGCCTCGATCGCATTAAGCATCGCATCATATTTTTTGAATGTCACTTCAGGCTCTAGCCCAACAAAAGTATCCATTAACACCAAGGCTCGCACACGTTCGGGAACCATCGCCGCGAGTTCTACCCCCCACATTCCCCCAACGGAAAGCCCTACGATCGCAAATTCGTTGATGCCTAGTGCATCAATGAGCGCGAGGTGATCGCAAGCTAAATCCTTCAGAGAATGCCGCGATTGCGGCAGCGGGTCTGACTTCCCGTGTCCCCATAAATCAGGTGCAATAACGCGAAAGTGCTGGCTTAACGCCTCGATTTGAGGCGCCCACATGTTTGAATCAAACATGTAGCTATGACCCAGCAGCAACGTCAAGCCTTCACCGCGATCGATATAGTGTATTTGACGGTCATTTATTGAGAGAAAAGGCATCAGAGGATCCTTGCGAATAGAGAAAAATTTTCAATAAAAAAGCCCATGCTTGAGGCGATATTACGCTCGAAAGCATAGGCATTAAAATTTACTGATGAATACCGGCTAAGGCCAGCATAAAAGCATACTCCAAGGCAATATCCTCATAAGCTTTGAAGCGCCCTGATTTACCACCGTGCCCTGCATCCATATCGGTATACAACAGCAACTGATTATTATCCGTCTTCATATCACGCAGTTTTGCCACCCACTTAGCGGGTTCCCAATATTGTACTTGGGAATCATGGAGCCCAGTGGTCACCAGCATATGCGGATAATCTTGGGCTTTCACCTGATCGTAAGGGCTGTACTGCTTGATATAGTGATAGTATTCAGCATCATTTGGGTTACCCCATTCGTCATACTCACCGGTTGTCAGGGGGATAGATTCATCCAACATCGTCGTGACAACATCGACAAAAGGCACCTGAGCCACTATCCCGTGATAGAGCTGAGGAGCCTGATTCACCACCGCTCCCATCAGTAAACCACCGGCGCTACCGCCCATGGCATATACTTGCTTAGGATTGGCGTACTGCTCATCAACCAAATGCTGCGTTACGCTGATAAAATCGCTGAACGTATTTTGCTTATGAAGCAGTTTACCGTCCTCGTACCATTGTTGACCGAGATCGGCACCGCCACGAATATGCGCTAGCGCAAAGACAAAACCACGATCTAACAGGCTCAAACGACTGATGCTAAACGCCGGATCCATGCTACTACCATAAGAGCCATAGCCGTAAACCAACACCGGATTTTGTCCAGCCTTAAACATATCCTGACGATAAACGATGGAAACTGGTATCTGGACCCCATCATGAGCGGAAACCCATAATCGTTCGCTGCGGTATGCGCCCGAATCGAAGTTCTTCACTTCTTGTTGCTTCAGCAAAGTTCGCTCACCGCTATCCAAATCAATCTGGAAAACAGAACTTGGCGTAGTCATCGATGAATAACCATAGCGCAGCAGTGCGGTATCCGGCTCTGGATTAAACGACAGCCACGTCATATAAGTGGGATCGTCAAAACGAATGTGTTTTTCCTCGCCAGACTGCCAGTGGATCTGACGTAGATGGGTTAATCCCTGCTCACGCTCCTCCACCACCAGCCAATCTTTGAAAAGACTGAAGCCTTCAAGCATGACATCATCACGCGCGCAGATAATCGGCTGCCAAGCTTTCTCATCGATAGAAGCCGACTGATAGAGACCAAAGTTTTTACCCTCTTTGTTCGAGCGGATATAAAACGTATCACGATAATGGTCGAGGCTATATTCATGGTCGCGACGGCGAGTGAGGAACGTCTGCGGCGTTGCATCGGTATCATCCGCATCCAGCATTAATATTTCAGACGTGGTCGTGCTAGAAATATGGATCAGGATATATTTGTTAGAGATCGTTTTTTCCAAACCCACATAAAACGTGTCATCCGTTTCTTCATAGATGAGCTGATCGTCCGCCACAGAAGTCCCCAGACGATGGCGATATACCTGATATGGCAGCAACGTCTGTGGATGTTTACGCACGTAGTAAAGCGAGGCTGAATCATTCGTCCATTCAAAATGACCAGCGGTATTTTCCAGCACTTCATCGTACCAGCCCTGATCGCCTAAACGCTTAATGCGAATGTCATACTGGCGGCGCGAAAGAAAATCTTCGGCGATTGCCATTAGTTGATTATCAGGGCTAACCTCAAGTCCACCCAAGGCGTAGAAATCATGCCCCTGCGCGCGTTCATTACTATCAACGAGCAGATCCCATTCCGCGTTCTCACCAGTATCAACCTTCTGGCGCACGTAAAGCGCATATTCCTGTTCTGGCTTATAACGAGACTGATACCGATAGCCATTTCGCTGATAAGGCACCGATTCATCTTCTTGCGGAATGCGCTCAACCATTTCACTAAATAACTGCTGACGGAGTGCTTCTTCGCCGCGCATACAGGCTTCAGTATAAGCATTTTCAGCTTTAAGATAGCTAAGAACCGCATCATCACTGCGTTCATCGTCGCGCAGCCAATAGTAATTGTCGGTTCGAGTGTCGCCATGGATTTCCATGACGTGCGGATGTTTTGCTGCAACCGGTGCTTTATTCATTGTGTACACTTACCGCCTGTGATCTGATACTTCGTAACTCGATAGCGCTAATTCCTGACGAATGAATGACCAAGAATATTCATGCACCCTACTTGTCCGACGGATATGACACCATCGCCGATGTGCGGGGCGGAAAGTTTAACGCTTGTTGTCGATAGGACAAAACGCTTCCTTATCAACATCAGTATACGACCTGCGGATCTCGGTGAGTTGTTTACTCACAATTAAAAACTTTTTTTCACTCATTGGGCTAAACAGATAAAAGCCTTGAAGCGCCGGACATCCCAATTCTTCCAACTGCTTAAACTGCTCAGCAGTTTCAACATGTTCGGCCACAATATTCATATTCAGCGCCTTGGCGATCAAGATCAGATGTTCAACCAGTTGGCTCGCCTCAGGTTTGGCAAGGGCCTGAATTAACTCCCCTGGTATTTTTATCTGTGTCAGCGGGAGATCTTTTAGCAGTGCCAATAACTGATAGTTTTCACCAAAATGATCAATGGATAAACCGACGCCCAATGCGCGTAATCGTTCTAATTCCGCAAGAATTATCTCGTCACTAAAAAGTTCGTTATTGCCCAACAGCTCAATAACTAACTTATCTGCGGGTATTGCATAACGTTCGATATAAACAGCGAGCTGATCGATAAAACCCTGAGTGTAAAGCTGAGCGAGCGGCAAATTAAACGACAAGGCCAAATCAGATGAAACTGCCTGATGCAAATGCTGCAACAACTGGCATACCTGATCGATCAGCCAAAGGTTTAATGTCTGCATCAAACCAAAGCGCTCAAGTGAGTCTAAGAAATCTGAGGGCTGCAGGATGCCTTGTTGTGGATGGTGCCAACGCACTAATGCTTCTGCGCCGAGCAATGTGCCTTTAATATTACACTGTGGTTGGTAATCTAAATAAAACTCATGCTCTGTGAAGGCGGATTGCAACGCGGCTTGCAACGCAATCTCTAATTCCAAAGGAGAAACATTTGGGGCTGGCATTCCCAAAACATTATAGTGCTTATTATTCATTTTGTTATCTAATTATTAATAAAGTGATGCTTGATTTAACTGCATTCAGATTAGTTCTCTCTAATCTCAAAACACTTAAACAAAATCATAAAATAAGTATTGATTACTGCTAACAACTATCAGCATTAAGTTGAAAAATTAGCGGGCTAAAGCCACTATCAACCATCACATCGAACACTTAAATAGGCCATTTCTGAGAATGCGCTAACATGTAAAAACCATTAACAACCAACATATGGCGTATAAAATCGTCAAGAATTGGCCAAATAGTTTTTACTTTTCAAAAAGATAGGTTTTATGACAAAACTATTTTACATGATATTTCTTGAAGAAAGAAACCATGAATTTAGCACTTTTATCCTGATAAATAAAATTTTCAGACTTAGATTTCACAATAACGTAAATTTTTAGACCAAGATTTGTTATTTATAGCAGTTTACCAGTCAAAAATGTTTCTTTATGCTTTCTATTTTAAAGTTTCAGCGTTAGAGCAATAACAAAGGAATTTAATGATTGCGCAGATATATCGCGAGGTTAATACATAGTACCTGTGGGGTTTTACCGTCTTGCTAGAATATAAAAAACCTCTTTATCTATTAATAAAGAGGTTTCCAATGATGAACCGACAAATTTATTGCGGATGCGAATATTCGAGCTTGCCTGCTTTGCAATCAACTTTTACGGTATAGGTCTTATCAATCTTAGTACCGCGAACCGTCAACAAAAGCTGCCAATCGTTTCCATTTTGAGTGACCTGATCCTGATTAACCCACACGACTGGGGTGCTGGTGCCTAACAGATTTTTATCATCGGCCCAGCGTGGCAGGCGGTTTTGCAAGAAATCGTTTTTCACCATAGTAGACAACTGAGTCGCCGTGGTTTGCTCACAATTTGCGATCGTCACCACTCTCTGCTCACTCTGTTGAGCCTGAGCGACTCCGGCAGAAAAGGCAAATACCAGTCCAGTCACACTTAACGCAATTTTGTTCATCTTAGATCCTCTTTAAGCTTTAGCGCGGAGCTCTTCCTCACCGCTGCCGACTACTCCATCGTATGAACGCACGCTCTGTGTGCCGAACGCGACACAGCGTGCTATCGCATGTGAAAACTAATCACATACAATTCATTCAGTCCTGGGTAAATCTCGCTGATCACCTGCTTCAGCTCGCCCAGTGTCATATTCTCTTGTGCCGCATGAACCTCTGTCAGCTCGTTCATCAGTACTGGAGTGACGCTATCAACCTCAATCGTGCAAAAATATTGTCCATCTTCATTACGACTGACGCTGAGCAACTCTCCTTTCTCAAAATGAGATTCGCTACTGTCGCGAATGGTGATAGTTTTCTTGCCTGACAAGATGTCAGATTCAAAACGGCTATAAAATGTTATCTCACGTTTCATTCTAGATCCAGAGAAGTAAATAATATGTGAACTAAAACACTAGGCTGCGTTATCAATCGCAACTTTAACCTTTTTTTCGGATTTTTTGTTTTCTTCAGTGCTCTTTATCGACGCCAATGAGCCTCCACGCAGCAGCTGAGAGAGTGAGTCTTTATGCTCGGCTAGATAAAAGCTCAGCGTTTCTATCGTGTCATCCTCAATATCCAAAGGTGACATTTTCAGCCATTCGCCCAAATTGTCAGCCAGATCGAGCATCTTATCGTAGGCATCAGCTTCTTTCTTACTGGCAAAGGTCATTTTTTCAACTCCATCACGAACGACGACGTACTGAATTTCAACGGACATAAATCACTCCAACCATACTGTATATAAAATCAGTATATGTATTTTTATCTTCTACTGCAAAATTGATGAGCGCGAGGAATAACGCCGAGGATTAAATCTAAAAGTAATAATACATCGCAACCCTCTGCACTAAGCCAGCGCTGCGCTCTTCATGCAGAAATTGTTCTAAAACGGGGAACTGTTCATCACCGACTAACGTGAAGCCAACTTTTTGGTAAAAAGGTGCGTTCCAAGGTAGATCAAGAAAAGTGGTCAACCCTACTCCGCTGAACCCGCGCTGGCGAGCGGCAACCAAAGCATGATCCACTAAATAGTGTCCAATACCACGTTGGCTAAATGTTGGTAGTACACTCACTTCAGCTAAAAGCGCAAACTTTCCATGAGTTTCAAGCATGACAAAACCAATCGGTTTCTCATTGCGCAGGGCTACCCACAAATTCTGCGCGCGCTGAGCTATCTCTAACCGCTCTGCAGAGACCGTTGTGTGGCGCAACGATTCAGGAAGTCTATCAGCGGGAAATTGTTCAGCGGCTAAACGTTCAACCTCAGCCAGCGCGGCAAGGTGCTGGGGCTCTGCGAACTGAAAGGTAATATTTTCATTAGTCATTGCTTGGATCCATTCTGAGGCTAAAATGCAAAAAACCCGCACTCGGCGGGTTTTGTCAGCATGATAATATCAGCTTAATTACAGCGCAATAACATCAGCCGCAGACGGGCCACGTGGGCTGTCCTGAATGGCGAATTCTACCTGCTGGCCTTCAGCCAGAGTTTTGAAGCCGTCACTCTTGATGGCAGAGAAATGGACGAATACATCTTTGGAACCATCAGCAGGAGTGATGAAGCCAAATCCTTTGCTTTCGTTAAACCATTTAACGTGACCAGTTTTCTTGCTCATTGAACTTTCCTTTACTTAAAATTGCTTGCCCTTAAAGGGCATGGTAGACCTATTATCCCGCGTAACTGACAAGACCTGACTTTGCTGAGAAATAATTAAACACCCATCAAAAAATAAGTGAAAATATAAATCTAAGCATTGGGTAGGTCAAATCTAAGACCAGTGCGCAGAGTTTTCAGGCGACGCTATTAACGCATAGTTTTATGCTCAGCGCAAATATTTCATAACGAAAGCGAGCAAAGCTTAAATGCTTCAGATTATATCTTCTCTTTTTCTTTTAATTGCTAAATATTAGCTTATGCAATCATCTGAAAATTTAAATAAAACATTATTAATCAATAGAATAAAATAAAACCGCATGTCTTACATTATTTTTTATGTCTAAGCAAAAACATTAGCAAATAAAACCGAGACACGTGTCACAAATACAACTTCACTGTTGAGAAAATAGGCTGAATCAGGACGCGACTACCGGTGTGAAATAAGACAATATAACCCCATGCTATTATGATGGTATCCAGAAAAGGTGAGGAAGAGTCAATTACGATAGGTTTGTTTTTAAGATGAAGTGCTCAAGGAGTAAACATCAACGATGCTATCTAGAATCTATGAACATTTTATTCCACCTTGTGTTACAAGCAAAAAACCGCAGCCACGCTGCGGTTTTTTAACTCACGTTAAAAGGCATGTTAGCGAGGAACGCGAATTCCGCCCTCCACCCCTTTCGGACTTAGCAACACCTGCCATAGCTGGATGTTTCGCGCACGAAACGCACCAGCGCAGGCATTCAAATAATAGGTAAACATGCGATAAAAACGATCGCTGTAGTTATCTTTAATCTCTGGCCAGCTTTGCTGGAATGCGTCATACCATGCCATTAGCGTGCGATCATAATCACAGCCAAAATTGTGCCAGTCTTCCAAAACAAACAGATCTTCGCTTTTCGAAGCAATATGTGCCACTGAAGGTAAGCATCCATTCGGGAAGATATACTTATTAATCCATGGATCAACATTGAGGTCGGTTTGGTTGGAACCGATGGTATGCAACAAAAATAACCCATCTGGTTTCAGATTTTTAGCAACCACTTCGAAATAGGTACGGTAGTTTTTAGGTCCAACATGCTCAAACATCCCTACCGATACGATGCGATCAAACTGCTCATCCAAATCACGGTAATCTTGTAGCAATATTTTGACATCAAGCCCCGCACAACGGTCTTGAGCCATTTTCTGCTGCTCAGCAGAAATGGTTACGCCCTGTACAGAAACACCGTATTCTTGCGCGGCGAACTGTGCTAATCCGCCCCACCCACAGCCAATATCCAGCAACTTCATCCCCGGTTTGAGCTGAAGTTTTTCGCAGATCATCCGCAGCTTGGCTTGCTGAGCTTGTTCAAGCGTTTCGGCATCTTTCCAATAGGCGCAGGAGTACTGCATATAGGGATCAAGCATACGAGAAAATAGATCGTTGCCTAAATCGTAGTGCTCTTTGCCTACGATCCATGCCCGTTTGCGAGTTTGATAATTAAAGATACGCGCTGAGGCAATACGCACAATATCACTGAAATGTTTAGGCAAATGTGTATCAAGCTCGGCGGCTAAAATACGTTGGAAAAATATATCTAGGCGGTCACATTCCCACCAGCCATCCATATAGCTTTCGCCCAGCCCCAAAGATCCCTCTTGTAACACGCGATGAAAAAACTCGGGATTTTTGACTCGGATATCCTGTGGTTGATTGCCGTTAATCGTGATCCCCGCTTGGCTAAGCATTTCCTCAGCGATTCGGTACCAGTTATCTGCTTTTATTTCTGAATCAATAACACATGTCGAACTCATTGCTTACATCCCCTATACCGCACTAACCCTCCTGCTGCGCGGCCATAACTGTTTTCAATCTACCAAAATTCAACACAGGGAGGGGATCCCGCCCCACCTAAGGCTGCAATCATCATACAATATAATTATCATACAAATAAACAATAAACTTTCAACGAGCCTAAAGGCTTTCGCGCTGAAAAATATATTTTTGCGCCTTATCACTGTATTCCTTGTCATTAATCTGAATTGCAAACTAATGACACCCAACAATAATTAGTCAGCTATGTGCTTTTAGTCCACTTATCTGCCGCAAAAAACGCCGCCTAATCTAACAAAAAGCATTTGTTGTTCTTTTTTCAGTGGCTAAATAGAATCGGATGCCAATACGCAAACGTTTTCGTATATACTGCGCCTGACTTTTTGGCTCGAACTTAGGATGATCATTATGTTGTCAATTGGAACCGCGCTGCGCCCACATGCTACCCGCGTCATGCTGTTGGGCTCAGGGGAATTAGGCAAAGAAGTAGCTATCGAATGCCAGCGTTTGGGTATCGAGGTCATCGCCGTTGACCGCTATCCCGATGCACCGGCTATGCAGGTTGCACATCGCAGTCACGTGGTTAACATGCTTGACGGCCAGGCACTGAAGGCGGTGATTGAACGCGAACGGCCTGACTTTATCGTGCCGGAAATTGAAGCGATTGCGACGTCGATGCTGGTAGAGCTTGAACGCGATGGTCAAAAAGTCGTTCCTTGTGCTCGAGCCACTCAACTCACCATGAATCGCGAAGGTATACGTCGTCTTGCCGCTGAGACACTTCAATTGCCTACATCCCGCTATCGTTTTGCCGATACAGAAAACGAGTTCAATGAGGCTGCACAGGAAGTCGGTTTCCCCTGCATTATCAAACCAGTGATGAGCTCATCAGGTAAAGGACAAAGCCTGATCCGCAGTGCCGACAACATGGCACAGGCGTGGCAGTATGCACAATCCGGAGGCCGTTCCGGCGAAGGCAAAGTTATTGTTGAAGGCTTAGTAAAGTTCGATTTTGAAATTACGCTGCTGACGATCAATGCCTGCGACGGCTTACACTTCTGCGCGCCCATTGGACATCGCCAGCAAGACGGTGACTATCGCGAATCTTGGCAGCCACAGGCCATGAGCGATATCGCGTTGGCAAAAGCACACGACATTGCCGGTAAAGTGGTCACCGCGTTAGGTGGTTATGGTCTGTTTGGGGTTGAGCTTTTTGTTTGCGGTGATGACGTCATTTTCAGCGAAGTGTCACCTCGCCCGCACGATACCGGTATGGTTACACTGATTTCTCAAGATTTATCAGAATTTGCGCTGCATGTGCGCGCTTTCCTCGGTTTACCTATCGGCACAATCCGCCAATTTGGTCCAAGCGCCTCTTCGGTGATCCTGCCCCGACTGCACAGCAATGATGTCGTTTTTGACAACACACGCAATGCACTGCAATCGCAGACACAGCTGAGATTATTCGGCAAACCTGAAATTGACGGCACACGTCGTTTAGGGGTCGCGCTGGCCTATGATGAAACCGTTGAGAAAGCCATTGCGCTCGCTAAACAGGTCAGCAATAGCGTTGTAGTGAAGGGATAAAACATAGGGGCGCGGAAAGGAGTCCGCGCCGCTTTCTGACTGATTAATCTTCGTCTTCGTCATCAAACGAGACTTGAATATGTGCACCGGTATGGTTGGCGCGAATTTCCGCGGCGACCTGAGCGATGGCTTCACCGCTGCTCATACCTTGCTCCATCAGTCTATGAATGCGATCGGCAGCCACTTGCTGTTCTGTATGTGATAACGCTGGCATTCCGCTGTTCATCAATAACTCCTGCTGCTGAATGTTAATACGGGGGCGTGAGTATAGCGGTAATCCCGCCACAAGCCTAGACATTGCATGGCCATTTAACACCTAATCTTGCCGCTGATTTGTGGTAGGCTTATGATCGCCTTATATATGCTTGAACAGGCAAAACCTGCATAACAAATAAAAGTGATCTATCGTTCATGAATGCCACTACCTCATCGTCTGCTTCGCTGTCACGCATTGATTTAAAGTATACCCCGGATGCCATTCTGCATTATTTTGCGCCACTTGCGCAGCAACCGTGGGCGATGTTGCTTTATTCTGGTGGGGCAAGCCATCCGCATAACCGTTTTGATATTCTGGTTGCCCAGCCGATTCTGACATTAACCACGCGCGGTGAACAAACCGCCGTCGCAGAACAGGGTGAAGTGCGTTACAGCACGCGGGATCCCCTCTCTCTCGTGCAAGAAGAACTACAGCGACTGCTCCCAAAGATGAGTGAGCAAGAAGACACACCGTTTTGTGGTGGTGCCGTTGGCCTATGGGGATACGATCTCGGACGCCGTTTTGAAACGTTGCCTGCGTTAGCTCTCGCCGATCTCACTACGCCGGATATGGCGGTAGGCATTTATGACTGGGCGTTAGTTGCCGATCATCAACTCAAGCGTTTAACGCTGCTGGCTCATGGTGATGCACAGTCTCGGCTTGACTGGCTGAGCCGCCAGACAACTCAGCCACCTCAACATTTTCAACTGACGTCTGGCTGGCAGGCTAATCTCACCAAAGCCGAATATGACCAACGTTTTGCCCAAATTCACGACTACCTGCACGCCGGTGATTGTTATCAAATTAACCTCACTCAGCGTTTTAGTGCTCGCTATCAGGGCGACGAGTGGCAAGCCTTTTTACGCTTAAATGCGCAAAATCGCGCCCCCTTCTCCGCCTTTATCCGCCTGCCGAACAGTGCGATTCTAAGCGTTTCTCCCGAGCGTTTTTTGCAATTGGAACAAAAGCAGATTTCAACACGCCCCATCAAAGGTACCCTGCCTCGCTTAGCCGATCCACAGGCCGATAAAATCCAAGCGCAGAAGCTGGCTGATTCCAAGAAAGATCAGGCTGAAAATTTGATGATTGTCGATTTGATGCGAAACGACGTTGGCAGAGTCGCACTAGCCGGCAGCGTGCGGGTGCCTGAACTGTTTGTGGTTGAGCCTTTTCCCGCCGTGCACCATTTGGTTAGCACTATCACGGCTACGTTGCCAGAAACGCTCAACGCGACTGATTTATTACGCGCCTGCTTCCCTGGTGGCTCTATCACCGGTGCACCAAAAATTCGTGCCATGCAAATCATCGAGGAACTCGAGCCTCACCGGCGTAATGCCTACTGTGGCAGCATTGGCTATATCAGTTGCTGTGGCAATATGGATACAAGCATCACCATTCGCACGTTATTAGCCGAAAACGGCCAAATACATTGCTGGGCTGGCGGTGGTATTGTGGCCGACAGTCAGGTTGACGCGGAGTATCAGGAAGCCTTTGACAAGGTAGGGAAAATCTTGCCGATACTTGGTGATATGGAGATATTGTCATGATGCAGCTTAGCCCTGAGCTCGCTGAATTTGTGACACGCTTTCAGCTTCAGTCGCCTTTACCGACCCATGAAGGGCATAACCTACGTCAAGCAGCGGTGCTCATCCCGATAGTCAATCGCCCACGGCCCACGCTGCTATTAACTCAGCGATCTAGCCATCTACGCAAACATGCTGGTCAAGTCGCCTTCCCTGGCGGCGCAGCCGACATCACCGACGGTTCACTGATTTACACCGCCCTGCGTGAGGCTCATGAAGAAATCGCACTGCCGCCAGAATCTGTTCATATCCTTGGGCAGCTTCCCGCGGTGGATAGCATAACCGGTTTTCACGTGACCCCTATCGTCGGCCTGCTGCCAGCCGACATCACACCAATCGCCAGCGAGGACGAAGTTGCTGCGGTATTTGAAATGCCACTTCATGAGGCTCTCGCACTCTCACGCTACCACCCGCTAGACATTCACCGACGTGGCCACAACCACCGAGTTTATCTCTCGTGGTATGAGCGTTTTTTTGTTTGGGGAATGACGGCAGCCATCATTCGTCGGCTCGCTCAGCAGGTTCATTGTTAGTCTATTATCTCTGGTGACAATCGAATTCTTCGCCTCTTATTTTCATCAAAAAAACTAATCCAAAGCTAAATTTCCCTCATCCATTCGGACTGATTAGGTATTCCTCGATCCCAGTCACTCTCTTTTTTCTGTGATCGGCTAAAGTAAATACAATAACCTTTGGTAAATACGGGTAAATTCGCCCGTCGTCGCTTGATTTATCTGGCATATGCCGCAATATCATTGATAAGTCACTATGAAATGCGAGATGTACAGAGCGAGATTTTTTTCATCATACCCGGTCTGATTTTGCTTAAGGCCCAGTGAAAATAGGACGTATTTGTCGCATAAATACGCGCCCAATCCTTACCCGATGTAGGGTTAATCGATTTTTTTGCGTTTGAGATAGATAAAATGAAGGATTGGACGTGCGTCACCCATAAAGTTCGGCTATTGTTGGCGCGTTTTTATCATGACGTGACCATGATGCGAAATGTTACATTAATTTTTATAATGTGAACCTGCTTCCACGGCAGCAAAAGCATTGGACGTTAGAGCAAAAGCACCAGAAAAAACCACGGACCAACGGTGGCAAATCCGTTATCCGCAGTCTGTACCCTATAACGGGTATAATAACTTTTATATAAAGACAGCATCTCACGGAGCACTCGGTGTTCTTATGAGAACAATGTCTACTAAGGAGTCCCAACGTGATTAGCGTTTTCGACATGTTTAAGATCGGTATCGGCCCTTCTAGTTCACATACCGTGGGCCCGATGAAAGCCGGCAAACAGTTTGTCGACGATCTGATTGATAAAGGGTTGCTACCTTCTGTCACGCGCATTTCCGTCGATGTTTATGGCTCTCTTTCCCTGACGGGGAAAGGCCATCATACTGACATTGCGATCATCATGGGTTTGGCGGGCAATATGCCTGACACCGTTGATATTGACGCAATCCCGGGCTTTATTCGCGACGTCGAGCAACGTCAGCGCCTGCTGTTGGCTAATGGCCAGCATGAGGTTGATTTCCCACGTGAAGGCGGAATGAATTTCCGCAGCGACAACCTGTCCCTGCACGAAAACGGCATGCAAATTCATGCGTTTGCCGGTGACAAGGTGATCTACAGCAAAACCTATTACTCTATCGGCGGTGGCTTTATCGTTGACGAAGAACACTTCGGCAAAGATCAGGCTGGCGGCGTTACCGTACCTTATCCGTTCCATTCAGCCCAAGAACTGCTGGATCATTGCAAAGAAACCGGCTTGTCTATCAGCGGGTTAGTCATGAAGAATGAATTGGCTCTGCATACCAAAGAAGAGATCTATGCTTACTTTGGTGACGTATGGGCAACCATGCAGGCCTGCATCGATCGTGGTTTAAACACCGAAGGTCTATTGCCGGGGCCATTACGCGTGCCGCGTCGTGCCTCAGCCCTACGCCGTATGTTGGTTACGACCGACAAATATGACAAAGATCCAATGACCGTTATCGACTGGGTAAATATGTTTGCCTTGGCGGTTAACGAGGAAAACGCCGCTGGCGGGCGCGTCGTTACAGCGCCAACCAATGGTGCCTGCGGGATCGTTCCTGCGGTATTGGCCTACTATAACCACTTTATTGAACCTGTTACGCCAGAAGTGTTTGTGCGTTACTTCTTAGCTTCCGGCGCAGTGGGTGCACTGTACAAAATGAACGCGTCAATCTCAGGTGCCGAAGTCGGTTGTCAGGGGGAAGTGGGCGTTGCCTGCTCAATGGCCGCTGCAGGCCTGACCGAGCTGCTTGGCGGTAGCCCAGAGCAAGTATGTGTCGCCGCTGAAATCGGAATGGAACACAACTTGGGGCTGACCTGTGACCCTGTTGCGGGTCAGGTTCAGGTTCCTTGCATCGAACGTAACGCCATTGCATCGGTTAAAGCGATCAACGCATCGCGCATGGCATTACAGCGAACCTCTGAGCCACGTGTTTCTCTGGATAAAGTCATCGAAACGATGTATGAAACCGGTAAAGACATGAATGCGAAATACCGCGAAACCTCTCGCGGTGGTTTGGCCATTAAAGTTCAGTGTGATTAAGTAAGTTCTTAAGCCCGAGTCTCTCACTTCACCATGAGATTCTCGGGTGTCACACCTCTAATATACAAAATACTGAAGCCTCCGCCGTACGTTAATAAGAATCCCCCTGCCTTGCCCAAAACATTTCAGGCGTCATGTTGCCTAATTTCTTCTGCGGCCACTGTTGGTTGTACTGAACACTTATCTGTTGCAAATAACTATCTAAATCCATCGCGACAAGCGCAGGGATTAATTCGCTCAACGCACACTCTAATCTTAGAGTGATATCGGTGGTATCTTCAGCCCGTAATGTCAGAGGTAAGCCCTGCTCAGCACTCCATTTCTGTAATGGATGATCGGGCGACAATTCGTTTCCGAAAAGCTTTTTATTTTCAGTCTCAATAGATTGTATAGCAGCAGGCACTTCCGCCATCAGCGACGTTAGCCAATGTACCACCAGCATAGGCGAGGCACCGGCAAAGGCGCGTGCTGCAATCCAACCACTGACCTCCTCTTGTGCCCACAAAACATGATGCTCGCCGCCATCCTCGGGTAACAGACTCACTCGCTGATAAAACAACCGTAATTTTCCCGGCTTAATCCCCGCTTTAAGCGCTTTTTTACCACGTAGTTCTCTGGCCTCTAGCACATTCATATGCGCCAACTCGCCGCGGCGTAAATAACGATCTAAACCCGCTCGCGAAACACTTTGCTGCATTCCCGCATTGACGAATATTAGCAATTCATCAAGCGGCATCATGAGCTTTTGTCTCAGCCAGTTGATCAGCAGACTTTGCTCTGGTCTCAATACCTTGTGCACGTTTTTTGGTGCGGTGTGCTGATCGGCCACGTCTTGCCTCTGACGCCAGCGACGTACCGTAGCGACAGAGATGCCAAGCTCCTGTGCCAATACACGGTCGCTCTTATCGGACTGCTGAATATAGCGACGGATGCGCGGCGTAGTCGTTGCATTTGCATGTAGTTTTATTTCCATTACATCCCCCGTTGAAAACTCCACTCATGATATCCAATCATGTGAGACTTGTTTGCCATAACCGTCACATTGTGAACTAACGCAACTTTATCGTTACGCTATTCACACATAATCGCCGCATAAAGAACCTCTTCTTTCCGTTACTTCATCATAAAAACCAATTTTGCGGAGTTCACTATGAGCAACGTTTTAGGATTTCTAGAGGCAAAACTTATGCCGCTGGCAGCCAAAGCTGCGCAACAGCGTCATCTGTGCGCTATACGTGGAGCCTATGTTTCATTCATGCCGTTTATTATTGTCGGCTCGGTGCTACTGATCATTTCGTCGTTTCCAAGCCAAAGCTATCAGCAGTTTATGAGCGGCATGTTTGGCTCCACTTGGAGCAATATCGTTGAGATCCCGTTCAACGCTGTTTTCTCCACCATGTCACTGTTTATCAGTTTTCTGGTTGCCTATCGCTTAGCTGAACACTATGAAGAAGACCGTGTATCCTCTGGCATTTTGGCACTGGTATCTTTCCTCATTCTAACGCCGTTCATCAAAGTTGAAGCACTTGGCAACCTCACCGTCGTCCCCACTGAATGGATCGGGAGCAAAGGCCTGTTTGTCGCGATGATTGGCTCCTTGCTGTGGACCGAGCTGTTTTGCTTCTTAAAGCGCAAAAAGCTGGTCATCAAAATGCCGGAAGGCGTTCCTCCTGCTGTGCAGGAATCTTTCGCCGCCTTGATCCCCGCGCTCATCGTCATTGTACTCGTACTTGCAATCCGCATTATCTTCGAGCACACCCGTTATGAAACCATTCATCAATTCATCTATCAGGTAGTCGCCACGCCGGTACGCCATTTTGGTACCTCTTACGTAGGGGCACTGCTAACCGTGCTATCGATTACTATTCTGTGGTCGGTCGGCATTAACTCCGGTTCCATGGTGAACGGCATCATTCGCCCACTTTGGATGGAAAATCAGACCGATAACATTGCCGCCATTCAGGCCGGCGTGACGCCGCCACACATTATTACCGAACAGTTTTTCGATATGATCTGGATGGGCGGCGCTGGTGCCACGCTGTCTTTGGTTATTGCTATGCTGTTCTTCGCACGCAGCAAAAGCATGCGCGAAGTGGCTCGTTTAGGGGCTGGAGCATCCGTTTTCAATATCAATGAGCCTATTCTGTTTGGCTTACCTATCATCATGAACCCGATCATGTTAATCCCTTTTAATCTGGTGCCTTTGGTGCTAGTGACGGTGCAATACATTGCCATGAAAATCGGCATGGTGGCGGTCACCACCGGCGTATTCATTCCTTGGACGCTGCCGCCTGTCATTAGCGGTTTTATCGTCACCGGCCATCTCAGCGGCAGTCTGATGCAAATTGTAAACCTCCTGATTGGTGCAATGTTGTATCTGCCCTTCTTACGCATTTTAGATAAGCAATATTGCACGGCTGAAAAAGCCTAATTTGTGCTCGCCATACACAGGATAAGGAGCTTTACATGTGGGGAATGATCGCAACATGGCGCATGGCGCTCGAAGGCATCATCAGCGCCAGCGAAACGTTAAAGAATGGAGAAAAATCAGCTAAGGCGGTGGTTAACGCCGTTGCTGAAGTGGAGGACTTCCCATTCTACAAATCCGTTGGCTACGGCGGTTTACCCAATGAGAATGGCGAAGTCGAGCTAGATGCGGCCTTCATGGATGGCGATACGTTAGCCTTTGGCGCGGTCGGCAATTTGGTTGACATTGCTAATCCGATTCGCGTGGCTCACGCTCTGAGCCGCGAGCGCTTTAACAGTTTACTCGTCGGTGTAGGCGCCCGTGAATGGGCGCTTAGCCAAGGTTTTCCTGAGAAAACCATGCTAACCGAACGCGCCCTGCAGCATTATCGTAAACGCTGTCATGAGACTATCGATCGTGGTCTGAGCCCCTATGATGGCCACGATACCGTAGGCATGATCGGTTTGGATAAGCGCGGATCCATGAGCGTGGCGACGTCCACCAGCGGACTGTTTATGAAACGTCGCGGCCGCTTGGGCGATTCTCCGATCATTGGTTCTGGATTCTATTGTGACAGTCAAATCGGTGCTGCCACCGCCACCGGCGTTGGTGAGGATCTGATGAAGGGCTGCACCAGCTACGAAATCGTCCGTCGTATGGAAGGCGGCATGTCGCCACAAGACGCTGCTGATTCCGTTATCGGCGAATTGGAAGACAAACTGATGGCACGCTTTGGCCGCGTTGGCGATTTGTCCGTCGTGTGTATGAACCGCCTCGGAGAATTTGGCGTATCCACGAATATCCAAACATTTTCATTCGTCGTCGCTACAAGCGACTTGCCAGCCACCGTTTATTTAGCCGAGCGCCGGGACGATCACACCCACTACGCCCCTGCTGATGAACAATGGATGGCTGATTATGCCGCGCGCATCCGTGCCCCTATCGGAGAACCTCAATATGATTAAGTCTCAGGTAACCAGCGACTATTCAGTATCCGCAGACGCTGATAGCCATTTGATTTCATTTCCTAGCAGTATTTTACTGGCTCAGGCAGGGCTCCACGTCGAACTACTATGCGCATTGCAGAAAGACGCATCCACCTCCGTGGCAGACTGCTCTTACGGTTGTCACCCTTTTGGTCGTGTTACCTTGCTGCCAACCGACCATGGGTTCGATTACCCGAGCCACAAACTGCAAGCGGCGCTGCGTCCTCTACTGCGCAAAACCCACTGTTCTGCGCTCACCGTTGACTGTAGCCTGTGGGATACTGAAAGCCAAACTGACCGCGCACAACTCACTTCTCTTTTGATCTTCTTACTTAATCTTGATTATCAGTTGAGTGATTTGGGTTTAAAAAGCACGACGATACAAAACCAACGTATTACGCAACTCACGCTCTGGTGCCAGCCACAACATCAAACCTCGTTGGAAAAATTGCTGCGGGAGGCAAAGGCAACATCCGTCGGAATGATGGCGGCGCGTCGAATTGCTGATTTACCGAGCGATCGCTGTACTCCCGAATTTGTCGTTACGGAAATAGAAAAACTGATTGCGCCTTATCGCTCTCTCCGCTGCGAAATTCTGGAAGAAAATCAGATCAAGTTACAGGGTTTAGGCTTGCTGCACGCCGTGGGTAAAGGTGCTAGCAATCCGCCCCGGCTGATGATTTTGCGCTATGAAGGACGCGATCAAGGGCCATTTAGTGCCTATGTGGGTAAAGGCATTACGTTCGATACCGGCGGACTATGGCTGAAAGGCGGTGACGGCATGTATACCATGAAATACGACATGTGCGGCGCCGCCAACGTCTTTGGTTTGCTTATCGCCGCCGCCGAGCTGAAGTTACCAGTGCGTCTGATTGGTGTATTGGCACTGGCAGAAAACATGATTGGCCCCGACGCCATGCGACCAGGTGACGTTGTCACAAGTTATTCTGGCTTGAACGTTGAGATCAACAATACCGATGCTGAAGGCCGTCTGGTGCTGGCCGATGCCATCGCCTATGCCAGTAAACTCACCTTAGACGATCAGCAGCCACAGTACATTATCGATATGGCCACACTCACCGGTGCCGTAGTGAAAGCGCTCGGATATGACCTTACCGGCTTATGGAGCCAGAACCAAGAACTGAGCCACAAGCTGACTCAGGCAGGGCGAGAAGTTCGCGATGAAGTCTGGTCATTGCCCCTCGACGCTCGTTTCGCACCGCAGGTAGAAAGCGCCATTGCCGACGTGTGCAATACGCCAACCAATAATGCCGCCATCAGCACGTCGGCAGCCTATTTTCTGAGCCGTTTCTGCCCAGACGATATACCTTGGGCGCACCTAGATATCAGCGGAACCGCGTTGTGGCGTGAACAGAGCCGCAGCGTGGCTTCTGGACGTCCAATCCCCCTTTTAATGCAGCACTTGCTAAACGATTTGGAGAAATAACATGAAAAAGATTCTGTTGGTGTGCGATTTAGGTATGTCTACCAGTTTGATGGTCAAGAAGATGCAAGAAGCAGCGAAAAGCCGCGGTATTGATGTCGAGATTTGTGCCAAGTCCGTTCGCGATTATAAAACCTGTGCCGCTGAATTTGACGTTGCCCTACTCGGCCCTCAGATCCGCTACAAACTGCCCGAGTGCGAAAAAATCGCGCAGGAACAGGGTAAACAAATCGCCTGCATTGACATGATGGCCTATGGCACCATGAAAGGCGACAAAGTTTTAGATCAAGCGCTTGCTCTCATTGAAGGAGCTTAAGATGGATCTTGAAAATGAAGTCATGGAGCTGATTGCGAACTCGGGCTATGCGCGCAGTTTGGTTTTTCAGGCGATCCGGTGTGCTCGTGAAGATAAGGATTTCGCTCAGGCAGAAACCTACATGCAGCAGGCGCAGGAAGCCTTATCGTCAGCTCACCATGTGCAAACGAAGCTCATTGAAATGGATGAAGGCACTGGAAAAATTCCTGTGCATCTGGTCATGGTACACGCACAAGATCATCTGATGAATGCCATTATGTTGATGGAGTTAGGGCGCGAGATTATCGCATTACATCAACAGATAGCGCATTAGTCTCCAAAACCATCCTTGTCATCAAGGATGGTTTTCTTTTCCGTGAATACATATTTTATTCACATCGCAAAATAAAACACATAATCATAAATTATAATTAGTGAGAATTTTCTCTAAGTCTGTATATAAAACAACAGGCTTGGGCTGGATAATTCTTAATTAATCTCACTTTTACTCAGCCAACGTTTTTTATTCATTTCACAATATCGATTTTTCATTCATATTTACGTTACTATCCACGCACATTTTCTTTTCAATAGCTACACTTACGCAAAGAGTGAACCATTCATTGACGGTATGTTGGCTAGGATTTTCCTGTTAAGGGATGCCTGATGCGCTTTTCGAAAGTGGCAGTTAAAAAGTATCGTATCTATCGTTTATTCCTTGCCGCTGGAGCAGGACTATTTGCTTTTACGATTTCTATGGGGGGGCGCTATAGCCAAGAGCTTGATACCGTTCATTCAGCACAGCATAAAGCTGCTCTTTCTGCCGTAAAGCAAATCGATCATTTGCTCAGTTCAGCCAATGACATTTCTACTACGCATAATGAGCTGATCAATAGCACTTGCCCACAGGCACAGCCACGCTTGTTGAATATGTCTGTTCAATTACAAACTGTACGGGCAATTTTGTTAGTCAAAGAGGGGCTTATTTTCTGCTCCAGCCTGTTTGGTCACCGAGATTATTCGCTGGGCACCATGTTTCCCCCTTTTGCAAAACCTGGCCACAATTTGATGCTAAAAGCGGCACTGCTGGTTAAGCGCGGCAGTCCGACGCTTATCTATTGGGTTCCCACCCGCACCGATCCCTCAAGCGGCATGATCCACGTTTTCCATATTGCTATGCTGTCTAACTTCATCCTTGAGCCACAAAAGCCCTATGTTGATTACATGGCGCTCAACGTTGACGGAAACACCTTAATTTATGGGCATAATAACATTCTGCGCACCGCTGAGATCACCGATAAACCTAGCGTGTCGCAGGCTTCTAGCCACTACGCCTATTCCGTTGGCGTGTTTTCAGATCCAGACTGGAAGTTGGCTTTGCGCTCGCTGCCGCAGCACATCCCTCTGTCATTGCTGGTATTTTTGCTTGCGGGGATTATTGTATTCATCGTTTCTGCTAACCGGATGAATTTGGCCTATCACATCTCTTCAGCCATTCAACGCAAGCAATTTCAACTATTCTGCCAACCCATCATCCAAACTCAGAGCGGCGAATGTGATGGCGTTGAGATCCTGCTACGTTGGCATGATGAGCGTCAGGGATGGATTTCCCCGGACATTTTCATTCCGTTGGCAGAGCAACACGGTCTGGTGCAGTCTTTAACGCGACACCTTCTCTATACGCTTGAACAAAATCAGCTTTTGTTCCCACAGACACCCGATTTTTACATCAGTATCAACATCGCTGCCGAACATTTTTCTCAGGGGCAAATTACGAAGGATTTAAAAAGCCTTTGGTATCAATCCAATCCTCAACCTAAGCTGATGTTGGAACTGACTGAACGCACCGAGCTTCAACAGGCTGATTATGAACAGCTACACGAACTGCGCGCGCTAGGTGCGTCTTTAGCGCTAGATGATTTTGGTACAGGGCATAGCTCACTCAGTTATCTGCAAAATCTGCATCCTGACGTATTAAAAATCGACAAAACTTTCTGCGCCACCATCGGTACAGATGCGATTAATGCCAAAGTCTTAGACAGCATCGTTGCGTTAGGTAAGGAGCTCAAACTGAAGATGATTGTTGAAGGCGTAGAAACCCAACTGCAGGCAGATTATTTGCGTAAATTAGGCGTGTGCGCAATGCAGGGTTACTTCTTTGCTCGCCCAATGCCAATCGCGGAGTTTCCCCAGTGGCTGATGCGCCATCAAGCCAGACATAAAGATACCGTGCAATAGCTTATCGATGTTTACCCCCCGAACCGAGGGGTAAACATTTGACTCGACTAGCTCTGACGATTATTCATCACCGAACTCTGAAGGCTGCGCGATTCGCTCAATGTGAATCAGCTCAATACGGTAGTCCTTCACCTCCATCACTTGGAAGCGTAAACCGTGCAGCTCAACGACTTCACCAGCCTGCGGCATCTGATCAAAATGAGCCAATAACAGCCCCGCGACCGAAGCGCAATCAGACGAAGACTCGCTCACTAAGCCATCCCAGCCCAGCATTTGTTCCAAGGTGTGCAGATCCGTCCCCCCCTTCACCAACCAGCCATTTTCCTGTACCACGACGTCTGGAGTTTCATCTTCATCGGGGAATTCACCGGCGATTGCTTCTAGGACATCAAGCGGTGTGACCACCCCCTGAACCATACCAAACTCGTCGCTAACGATCACCAGCCTACCTTTGGCCTGACGTAACACGCCGAGTACATTGATAACATCCAAACTTTCCAATACCACAATCGGCGCGCTTCGGGCGGCAAATTCGGCCACGGAAACACCCTCATCCAATGCGACCAGCAGGTCTTTCGCCCGCACAATTCCCACCAATTGATCCAGCTCACCGTCGCACACGGGAAATAAGCTGTGCGGCGTTTCCAACAGCTGGCTGCGGATCTCCTGCGGCGAGCGTCGGCAATCAACCCACGTAATTTCATTACGCGGCGTCATGATAGTACGCAAAGAGCGGGATGCCAGCGTTAACACGCCACTGATCATATAGCGCTCTTCGGCAGCAAAGGTTTCTTCTTCTTTAGCCACCACCACATCTTCACCGCGGTGCCCATTCTGCTTGTCCTTCCTACCGCCCATCATATTGATGATTGCCTCGGCGGTACGCTGGCGCATCGGGCGACGGCGTTCATGTTTGATGTAGTTCCTGCGCGCAATCTGGTTGAACATCTCGATAAGGACCGAGAACCCGATGGCGGCATACAGATAGCCTTTCGGAATGTGCAGGCCAAAACCTTCAGCCAGCAAACTCAGGCCGATCATCAGTAAGAAACTCAAGCACAGCACGACAACCGTTGGATGCTCATTGACAAAGTTGGTCAACGGCTTAGAAGCCAACAGCATTATGGCCATTGCGATAACCACCGCACACATCATCACCGGCAGACTATCAACCATACCCACCGCCGTAATAACGGCATCGAGTGAGAATACGGCGTCAAGAATGACAATCTGCACCACCACAGACCAGAAGCTTGAATACCCTTTGTTATTCACTTCATGGGTATGCCCTTCCAACCGCTCATGTAACTCCATGGTGGCTTTGAACAGTAAGAACAGCCCCCCGACCAGCAGGATCAAATCTCGTCCAGAAAAGACAAAATCGCCTACGCTAAATAACGGGCGCGTTAATGTCACCATCCAAGAAATCACCGACAACAGCGCCAAACGCATTAGCAGCGCTAACGATAAACCGATGATACGGGCTTTATCGCGCTGCTTTGGCGGTAGCTTGTCTGCCAGAATCGCGATGAATACCAGATTATCTATGCCCAGAACAATTTCGAGAACCACCAGCGTGAGCAAACCCACCCAGATTGACGGATCGAGTAAAAATTCCATGTTTTATTCCGCGTGAATGAGAAAAGAGAGTTGTTGAACGGTAACCGAATCCTGCTGAGCGCCACGTTTCAGCTTTACAGCACACATCGCCCATGGCGCTGAGTTCCAGAGGCGGCATAGGAGTCGTGCGGTAAGATGAAAGTATGCATTCAGCGAAGATAAGCCACGGAACAAAACATCACCGGGCATAGGGGAGTGACAAGAGGAAGAGAACAAAATTAAATGGCGTCGGGGACGGTCCATACAGTGGGTTTAACCCAATACTCCTGATTGTGATAAGGAAGTTAATGCTAGCAAGAAATAAAGCGCGCCAAAAGAGTCTCGGCGCACACATTTTGTCATTTTTTGTCAATACTCTATTAATACTATTGCGCATAAATCAGGCATCTAAAGATTTCTGATACTTTACATGTGCTAATAGCAGATGGTCGTCACATAAATTATTTTTTTACTGACTAAAATAAATAGCGCTGAATGGGATTTGGGATTAATCGCCTGAATCGATTCATGAAGCTAACTGATTGATACTTAAGAGACTTAGCATTCATCAGTGAGATCCAAGAATTATTTGGCGAGCAGTTACTCCACAAGGACGTATCTACAAACGGTTTTTTGACTTAATTCCATGCTACGAAAGTGAGTTATTTCGCACCGTAAAAGCATGCTAGCAAGTAGAGAGGAGGTAGCGAGTGAGTATTGCTATTATCATCGGCACTCACGGGGCAGCGGCTGAGCAATTGCTCAAAACCGCAGAAATGCTGCTAGGCGAACAAAGTAACGTTGCCTACATCGATTTCGTTCCCGGTGAAAATGCTGAAACGTTGATTGAAAAGTACAACGAGAGACTGACCCATCTGGATTCCAGTAAAGGCGTCATTTTCTTGGTTGATACTTGGGGTGGAAGTCCTTTCAACGCGGCTAGCCGCATTGTGACGGACAAAGAGAACTATGAAGTTATCACCGGCGTTAACGTTCCGATGCTGGTCGAAACTTTCATGGCTCGCGACGACGACCCTAGTTTTGACGAGTTGGTTGCATTAGCGCTGGAAACTGGCCGTGAAGGCGTTCGCGCCCTACGTGCCAAAGAACCTGAACCTGCCAAGCCACAGCCTAAGCCGGCTGCGCCGAAAGCACCTCAGGCTCCAATGAGCCCTGAAGACCACATGAAGATCGGCTTGGCTCGTATCGATGACCGTCTAATCCATGGACAAGTTGCTACTCGCTGGACGAAAGAAACTAACGTAAGCCGCATCATCGTGGTAAGCGATGAAGTTGCTGCCGACCATGTGCGCTCTACCCTGCTTAAGCAGGTTGCTCCTCCAGGCGTTACCGCGCACGTGGTTGACGTCGAGAAAATGATCCGTGTTTATAACAACCCGGCTTACGGTCGCGACCGTGTCATGCTGCTTTTCACTAATCCAACTGACGTGGTTCGTTTAGTTGAAAATGGCGTGAACATCACGTCTGTAAACATCGGTGGTATGGCTTTCCGTCAAGGTAAAACCCAGATCACCAACGCAGTATCCGTAGACGAAAAAGACATCGAAGCGTTCAAAAAATTGGATGCACGCGGCATTGAATTGGAAGTCCGTAAAGTTTCCAGCGATAGTCGTCTGAAGATGATGGAATTAATCAATAAAATGAACTAACGCTGAATCGCGCATTTGCCGATTCGTGTTTTTAAACTCAGCTCTTTGGTTAGAGGAGAAGTGCAATGGAGATTACAACTCTTCAGATTGTACTGATATTTATTGTTGCGTGTATTGCAGGGATGGGCTCCATCCTTGATGAATTCCAGTTCCACCGTCCGCTGGTTGCTTGTACCCTGATCGGTATCGTTCTGGGTGATATGAAAACCGGTATTATCATCGGTGGTACTCTGGAAATGATCGCTCTGGGTTGGATGAACATCGGTGCAGCAGTTGCACCCGATGCGGCTCTGGCCTCCATCATCTCCACCATTCTGGTTATCGCCGGCGGACAAAGCGTAGGTGCGGGTATCGCACTGGCAATTCCACTGGCGGCTGCGGGACAGGTTCTGACCATCATCGTTCGTACTATCACCGTGGGCTTCCAGCACGCGGCCGATGGCGCGGCTGAGCGTGGCGACCTGCGTGCGATTAGCGTACTGCACTGCTCTGCGTTAATTCTGCAAGCGATGCGTATTGCTATCCCTGCTGTCGTTGTTGCTATCTCCGTAGGTACTGATGCTGTTCACACTATGTTGAATGCTATCCCTGAAGTCGTGACCTCTGGTCTGGCTATCGCGGGTGGTATGATCGTCGTTGTTGGTTATGCGATGGTTATCAACATGATGCGTGCTGGCTACCTGATGCCTTTCTTCTATTTAGGTTTCGTTACCGCTGCGTTCACCAACTTCAACTTGGTTGCATTGGGTGTTCTGGGTCTGATGATGGCAATTCTGTACATCCAGCTCAGCCCTAAATACAACAAATCTCAAGTTGTACAGGTTGCTGCCGGTAATAACGACCTTGATAACGAATTAGACTAGGAAAGGGTGAGAGAAATGGTTGATACAACATCATCAGTTGCAACTCCAAAAACTGAAACGAAACTCACCGCAGGCGATCTGCGTGGCGTATTCCTGCGCTCTAACCTGTTTCAAGGTTCATGGAACTTTGAACGTATGCAAGCGCTGGGTTTCTGTTTTTCCATGGTGCCGGTTATCCGTCGTCTGTATCCAGAAAACACAGATGAGCGCAAGCAGGCCATTAAACGCCATCTAGAATTCTTTAACACCCATCCATACGTTGCGGCCCCGATTTTGGGCGTAACCGCTGCAATGGAAGAACAGCGTGCCAACGGCGCTCCGATTGACGATGGTGCCATCAACGGTATCAAAGTTGGTCTGATGGGTCCGTTAGCCGGTGTGGGTGACCCTATCTTCTGGGGTACCGTACGTCCTGTATTCGCTGCGTTAGGCGCGGGTATTGCGATGACGGGCAGCCTGCTGGGTCCAGTATTGTTCTTCGTACTGTTCAACCTGGTTCGTCTGCTGGTTCGTTACTATGGCGTTGCTTACGGCTATAAGAAAGGTGTCGATATCGTTGGCGATATGGGCGGTGGCTTCCTGCAGAAACTGACGGAGGGGGCATCGATCCTAGGTCTGTTTGTTATGGGGGCCTTGGTGAACAAGTGGACGCACGTGAACATTCCACTTGTCGTCTCCCGCATCACTGACCAAACCGGTCATACGACGGTGACAACTGTCCAGACTATTCTGGATCAGTTGATGCCTGGCCTGATCCCACTGCTGCTGACATTCGGCTGTATGTGGCTGCTGCGTAAGAAAGTCAACGCACTGTGGATCATTATCGGTTTCTTCTTCATCGGTATCTTCGGTTACTGGATCGGTCTGCTCGGTCTGTAATCGCTGGAATAGCCGGATAGGGTTCGCCCTATCCGGCTTTTTTATTTTGTATCTGGAGTATCCATGTCTTTAACTGATATCGCACTGCTGGCTTTTATCCTGCTATTCCTGCTCTATGCCACCTATGATGAATTCATCATGCCAAAGCGTAACGGGAAAACGCTATTACAGGTTAATTTAAAGCGTCGTAATAAAGCCGATAGTGGAATATTTGTTGGATTATTAGCCATCCTCGCCTATCAAAATATCACCAATAATGGTTCAAACTTCACAACCTGGTTACTCTTTACGCTCGCTATTATTGCCATTTATGTCTTTTATATTCGTTGGCCAAAGATCCTATTTAAAGATAGCGGCTTTTATTATGGCAACGTATTTATTTTATACAGCCGGATAAAAAATATGAACATGTCAGAAGATGGCTATCTGGTTATCGATTTAGAAAAGCGTAGATTGTTGATTCAAGTGGCAAAAATGGACGACTTAGAACAGATTTTGAAGTTTTTTGTCGAACATAAATAATCTATCTTTTCACCGTATAGATTAATTCGGTGCATTTAAATAGTTATTTGCACCGAATTTTATCTTGGCTCCAACTGCATTTTTCTCTCCCCTCCCTCATATATAATAATAATTATCATTAGCATTGGTTTCCCGTAAAAAATATGACGTTGTTATTCGCAATCAAAATAGAGTATGATCGCTGCCGTCAATTTGGGGAGTAGCCGGCGTTCGGTCTGAACCGTATTCAGCCTTAGAACGCGCTCGTGTCAACATACTCGTTCTTAGCTTAGAACGTGGTGCGAGCAGCCCACCTGTTTTATAAACACGTGCGGACAGGCGAGACCATAGACACGTAGCTCCGTCGTAAGGTTGGGGGTGGGTTACGTGTATATGGAACACCCGGCCGAGTCATTGTCATGAATTTATCTGCAACCGTTATCCTCGCTTTTGGCATGTCCATGGACGCTTTTGCTGCGTCAATTGGTAAAGGTGCCGCCCTGCATAAACCTCGTTTCCGTGAAGCAATCCGCACAGGCCTAATCTTTGGCGTTGTTGAAGCCATTACACCGTTGATTGGCTGGGGCATCGGTTTGCTCGCAAGCCAATTCATTATGGAATGGGATCATTGGGTCGCTTTCGCCCTGCTCTTTGTGCTGGGTAGTCGCATGGTTTATGAAGGATGGAAAGGTAATCAGGACGAAGGCGCTGAGCCCGTTAGACGCCATGGTTTTTGGCTATTGGTAACGACAGCGATTGCCACCAGTTTGGATGCCATGGCGATTGGCGTTGGTCTTGCTTTCTTACAGGTCAATATTTTGCATACTGCCATGGCCATTGGTTTAGCCACCATGATTATGGCGACGCTCGGTATGATGATTGGCCGATTTATTGGGCCGCTGCTCGGGAAACGCGCTGAGATTTTAGGTGGTGTAGTACTGATCGGGATTGGCTTCACCATCCTGTACGAGCATATTGGTCCGTTTTTCTGATTATCTGATGTGTAAGCCCGCGATATGCGGGCTTTTTTATCAGTTTACCATCTAGAGACGCTGATATACCCGAATCGCAAAATCGGTTTCGCAATCAAACTCAGCGCAGTTTTTCAACCTAGCAGAGACATCAGGTGTTGCTCTCCATGCAAAGGGAGTCATCTGCAACAGATTCGCCGCTTGTTCACCCGGTAATTGCATGGTGTAGGACAGTTGCCGATCGTCTATCAGCGTAAACCCCGCAAACTCTTCCACGTTTTCCGCATGCAATTGCACACTGTCATAAACCTGCGCTTTCAACTGGTATAAATGACGCGGCGCAGGTGACACTGTCACTAATATCCCCTCTGGTGCAATCACCCGAGCCAGCTCTTCCGCCTTACATGGCGCATATATGCGAACAACGGCGTCCATTGATGCGTCGGCATACGGCAGTCGATGACTTGAGGCTACGCAGAAAGACACCGTTGGATAGCGCTTAGCCGCGTAGCGAATTGCCACCTTCGCGATATCCAGTCCGTATACGTCTATATTTCGCTGATTAAACTGCTTAGCAACTTCAGCGGTGTAATACCCCTCTCCGCATCCAATATCAAGGATACGATGCGTCTGAGCGGGCATATGAGCATCAAGAGCAGCACATACGGCATTGCGCAAAGGCTGATAGTAATTTTGATCAAGAAACGCGCGTCGTGCCTGCATCATTTCCGCGCTATCACCAGGCTGCTTGGAATGCTTGAACTGAACGGGCATCAAATTCACATATCCCTCTTTCGCACAATCAAACTGGTGATTATTGGCACAACGCCATTGATGATCGTTTTTTTCCAGCGACTGCTGGCAAAGAGGACACTGATAAGGCATTAGATTTCCCGAGTACGGACGTTAAAGCGCAACAGTCTAAATAACGCTAGTCTGGGATGCAACCAAGTCAGCCGTTGTTATCTAGAGTAATTGCCTCAACGCCTCTTTCCTCTACTGCGATTTATCCCTAAGCTGAAAGCACAGTATTTACCCATGTGTTAAGGACACCTATGGAGAATCCACGGTTAGAGGACATCGCTGCCATCCGATATGGGTTTGGGCATAAAACAGCGCTGATGCCAAGCGCTCTGGCACCGTTTCGCGCTTCAATGCCAGAGAAAAAACAGGTGCACGGCATTCGAGTCGTGGACGTTGACACTCCAGCTCAACACTGCGGAGAGTGCGATGCGCTTTATACGCGAGAGCCCAACATATTGCTGACGATTCTTACCGCAGACTGCTTGCCTGTGATTTTCAGCCACAAAGATGGCTCCGCCATCGCCGTTGCTCATGCGGGCTGGCGTGGGCTATTAGACGGCGTTTTAGAGCAGGTTGCGGCGCGTATTGCGCAAGACGACGACGTGGCAAACTGGGTTGCAGCAATCGGTCCCAGCGCGGGCACGTGCTGCTATGAGGTAGACGAGCCTTTGGTGGAACGATTCCAGCAGGAATTACCTTATGACCCCTCGCTGATTTCACCCCGCTTTCGCCATTTAGACCTGGTGTCTATTGCGCAAGCCAAACTGAACGGGCTTGGATTCGCGAACGTTGAGAATCAATCTGAGTGCACGATCTGTACGCCTGAGAATCAACCTGAAGCGAAAAACTATTTCCGTTACACCAGTTTTCGCCGTAACGCGCACCGCAGAGAAAAAGAACCTGAACATCCGGGGATTAAGGGGCGCAATCAATACTCGGGACTGATCATCTTGCCCTAATCGTATTTTGTGAGATTTTAGACATAAAAAAACCCGCATAAAGCGGGTTTTTAACAGCTGACGCTGCCTTAGATTGCAGTTACGTTAACTGCAGATGGGCCTTTCTGGCCATCTTGGATTTCAAACTCAACGTGCTGACCTTCAGCCAGAGTTTTGAAACCGTTACCCTGGATTGCAGAGAAGTGTACGAACACGTCTTTGCTACCGTCAGCCGGGGTGATGAAACCGAAACCTTTAGCTTCGTTGAACCACTTTACTTGACCTTTGATCTTAGCCATCTTGAGTATTTCCTTTGGATTGTTTAAACCGCCCTAGGGCGTTAGATAGACAAACTAGAGTCGTTACTGCTTGAGGCACTAAGATAAGAATCGGCAGAGAAGTGGTAGTCAACGCTATGGTCTTTACTCAGAACTTCTTTACTGAAAATGCCACACATATACAGAACTGTACCTCGTTTTACCCAGATGCGTTATCACACACTACGTATTCAATGGCAAGCCATTTTTATCCAGTGAACGACACGTCGCACAGAAATAAAACGGTCGGCGGAAAACTAAGCTAATTTGTGCCAAAAAGAGTTGCCACTCGCAGAATTTTCTGCTGCATGAAAACGCTTATTTGTGCACCGATTTATGCCGTTCTCCATCTCCTCCGTCACTACCTTTTTACGCTATTCTGACAGAGGAGTCACCTGTTCTAACGATGAAAATAACTAATAATAAGTACTTAAATGGAATATGTTTCGCATAATGTGAAGACGGACAACTTGCCACCTCCGCAAAATCAGAATTTGCTAAAAAATTGTTACATTTTTGCCTGTATCACTCGATTGATATAATCTTTTATCTCTCAATTCAGCCTATTTGACTTCTTACTTCACGTCTTCGAAGCGATAAGAAGAATTAGTTAACTTGCTAACATCCTGTAGTCAAAGTTTTTTCTTTACAACGCAGCAGATAATACCATTAAGCTACCAAAAGTCGCTTGTGTCTGTGAGAGCCTCATTCCTCTTTTATCGCTATTAGGGAAATTCTGTAATTTAATATCGTTTATCGTTCATTCAATAAAATGTGCAATCTTATGATATAATTTTTAAACAATTATAAAATCACGCTATAGCGTGAACTTCTTATCGGGCCTCTCTGTACAGATTTATCCAAGTCAATAACTGATGTCGCTGAGAATAATAATGAATCTAGTAAAATCAGGCCGTTCTTATATCGGTTGTCTATCTCTATTGGCATCCTTTGCCGTTTTGGCTCAGGAACCATCGACAACAAATAAAACACAGGCCTCCCCCGCACCATCATCGCAAAGCAAAGGTTTTTGGGGGACATTCACCGACCAAGTAAAGCAAACTTGGGATGCAGACAACTACGAGCTTTACGTGCCTCTTAATACTTGGCATAACCGCGCCATGTATGACAAAGAGAAAACAGATAAATACAACGAACGTCCATGGGGCGCGGGCTTTGGCGTCTATCGTTACGATGAAAATGACAACTGGCATTCTCTCTATGCCATGGCATTTAAAGATTCTCATAACAAAATAGAGCCCATTGTAGGTTACGGATTTGAGTGGATGTGGATACCAGGCGATCGTGATGGTTGGCGTTTCGGTGCGGGCTACACCGCAAGTATTACCGCCCGTGATGATTATTCCTATATTCCGATACCAATTGTCTTGCCTTTGGTTTCCATTGAATACAACCGTTTCTCTGTGCAAACGACATATATCCCTGGAACCTACAATAACGGGAATGTTTTATTCACATGGATGCGTTGGCAATTCTAATTAAGAATTTTCTTTAAATAAGACTCCATTAAAAAAGGAGCCTTTGGCTCCTTCTCTCATCAGAAAACACTTACTTTATCGGCAGCTTGATATCTTTAAACATCGCTTCAATCTCTTCATTAGAGCGCAGCGCTACTGCTGTATCTACAACATCTCGAGTGAGATGTGGCGCAAAGCGCTGAATGAAATCATACATATAGCTGCGCAAGAAAGTACTACGGCGGAATCCAATCTTCGTCGTGCTATAGGTAAAGATATCGCTGGTATCAACGGTCACTAAATCGGGATCCTGCACAGGATCGACAGCCATATTCGCAATGACCCCAACACCTAAACCTAAGCGCACGTAGGTTTTAATCACATCCGCATCGGTAGCAGTGAAAACAATCTTAGGCGTCAAACCCGCACGATTAAATGCGGTATCCAATTCAGAACGACCTGTAAAACCAAATGTATAAGTAACTATCGGGTATTCTGCCAGCTCTTCGATAGTAATCGAGGTTTTCCCTGCTAACGGATGATCGGGCTTCACAACGACCGCACGATTCCAGTGATAGCAAGGCAGCATGATCAAATCATCATAAAGATGCAGCGCTTCTGTCGCGATAGCGAAATCGGCATTCCCCTTGGAAACCGCTTCAGCAATCTGCGTTGGCGAGCCTTGATGCATATGCAGAGAAACGCGCGGATAACGCTCTATGAATCCTTTAATCACCGGCGGTAATGCATAGCGTGCCTGTGTGTGCGTCGTCGCCACATACAGTGAACCTTTATCAGGGTAGGTATGTTCACCCGCTACAGCTTTAATTGCATCCACTTTGGACAGTACTTCACGAGCAATACGGATAATCTCCTGCCCCGCAGGAGTAACCTGAGTCAGATGCTTTCCGCTACGAGAAAAAATCTGGATGCCCAGTTCATCTTCCAACATACGGACTTGCTTACTGATGCCTGGCTGGGAGGTGTATAGCCCTTCTGCTGTCGAAGACACATTCAGATTGTGGTTCACAACTTCCACAATGTAACGAAGCTGCTGCAATTTCATGGTTAATTACCATCCTAGGTTAAAACTTGACGCGATGGCAGTCTGGATAGGGGCACCCTTGGCAAATAGGCCAACACTTCAGCCAAGGGCTTTCTGTGCCGATTTAAACCCGTTTTACCCTACATTGACCGCAAGGTTAATAACTCAACAATCATTTAAATTGCTTTTATATAACCACTATATCATTTTGCGTCGATCTGTATAGGTCTGGTAACAAGATCATAACGAATTATTTATGGAATCTATTAAAATCGACTTACATTCAGCTCCCTCCCCATTCGCAGGATAGAGCAACAGGCATGCGATCAAAAAGTGAATACTTATTCATTTATTAGCGATCTATTTTGCGCCATTTTGAGTATTTTTGCATAAAAAAACCGGTCAGCATTCTGACCGGTTTTGATGTGATTTCAATGAAAAAAATCGACAGCTTATTTCTTAGTTTCGACCCATTTTCCGTCAACAAAAAATGCAGTCCAGCCCGTCGCCTTTCCATCTTTCTCTGAAGAGACATATTGCTGTTTTGTCTTACGACTGAAACGCACCATTGTCTTATTACCTTCAGGATCTTTTTGCGGTGCATCTGCAAGATAGCTTAACTTTTCAGGCAAGCGATCTTTAAAACGGGCCAATTCTTCCACCAATGGCGCACGAGTTTCACGTGATTTAGGGAAAGTATTCGCCGCTAAGAACACGCCAGCAGCCCCATCTCGCAAAACAAAGTAAGCGTCAGACTTTTCACACGGAAGTTCAGGTAAAGGAACCGGATCTTCCTTCGGTGGTGCAACGTCGCCGTTACGCAAGATTTTACGGGTGTTCTTGCACTCGTCATTGGTACAAGCCATGTACTTACCAAAACGCCCCATCTTCAGGTGCATCTCAGAACCACATTTTTCACACTCCACGATCGGACCGTCATAGCCCTTGATGCGGAACTCGCCCTCTTCAATCTCGTAGCCGTCGCAGGCCGGATTGTTACCACAGACATGCAGCTTACGCTGGTTGTCAATGAGGTAGCTATCCATCGCCGTGCCGCACTTCGCACAGCGACGCTTAGCACGTAGTGCGTTGGTCTCGGCATCATCGCCTTCCAACACGTTCAGTACTTCAGCCTCAGGAACGAGATTAATGGTGGTCTTGCAGCGCTCTTTCGGCGGCAGCGCATAGCCGGAACAGCCGAGGAACACACCGGTACTTGCCGTGCGAATCCCCATCTGGCGTCCACAGGTCGGACAAGCAATACTGGTCAGAACCATTTGATTCGGGCGCATACCGCCGTCTTCGGGATCTTTTTCAGCCACGGAAAGCTGCTTGCTAAAATCTTGGAAGAAACCGTCTAGCACGTTTTTCCAATCTTCTTTCGCATTCGCGACCTGATCCAGTCCATCTTCCATATGAGCGGTGAAATCGTAGTTCATCAACTCGCGGAAGTTCTCTTCCAAACGATCGGTGACGATCTCCCCCATTTTTTCAGCATAGAAACGACGGTTATCAACACGCACGTAGCCACGATCCTGAATGGTTGAAATAATCGCCGCATAGGTTGATGGACGTCCAATGCCACGCTTCTCCAACTCTTTAACCAAAGACGCTTCGCTAAAACGCGCTGGCGGCTTGGTAAAATGTTGGCTTGGCAGCAGTTGTTGCAGCGTTAAATCACTGCCAACTTCCACGAACGGCAGCGTGCGATCTTCATCACCTTTACGCAACTGCGGAAGAACTTTAGTCCAACCATCAAAGCGCAAAGTACGCCCTTTTGCCTTCAGCGTATAATCACCCGCTTTCACTGAAATCGTGGTGGAATCATATTTTGCAGGCGTCATCTGGCAAGAAACAAACTGGCGCCAAATCAGCTGATACAACTTCTGCGCATCAGCTTCCATATCTTTTAACTGCTCAGACAGCACGTTCACATCCGACGGACGAATGGCTTCATGCGCTTCCTGAGAGTTGTCTTTGCTTGCGTAGGTATTCGGCTCTTTCGGCATATACTTCTCGCCGAAATTTTCCCCGATATACTCGCGAACCATGTTCACTGCATCCTGACTCAGATTTGTCGAGTCGGTACGCATATAGGTGATATGACCCGCTTCATACAGACGCTGAGCCATCATCATGGTTTTCTTCACACCGAAGCCCAGACGCGTACTGGCAGCCTGCTGCAACGTAGAAGTGATAAACGGTGCAGAAGGCTTGCTGCTGGTCGGTTTATCTTCACGATCCAATACCGTATAACGCGCTTTTTCCAGTGCCTTGACTGCTGTTTGAGTCTGCTCACCGTTGACCGGTTTGAATGGCTTATCGTTGTGATGAGTCACCTGCATCTGCAAGGCAACTGCATTCTTATCGTTCAAGTCAGCACGCAGTTCCCAATACTCTTCAGGAACAAACGCTTTGATTTCACGTTCACGATCGACCACTAAACGAACCGCGACAGACTGCACTCGCCCTGCAGACAAGCCACGTGCGATTTTCTTCCACAGCAGTGGAGAAACCATGTAGCCAACAACACGGTCCATAAAGCGACGCGCCTGCTGTGCATTAACGCGGTCGATATTCAGCTCGCCCGGCTTATTAAATGCCTGTTGGATCGCGTTCTTAGTGATTTCGTTAAATACCACGCGGCTATAGCGACTTTCGTCACCGCCAATCACCTCACGCAAATGCCACGCGATAGCTTCCCCTTCGCGGTCAAGGTCGGTTGCGAGATAGATATGGTCGGCTTTTTCCGCCAATGTTTTTAACTCAGCAACAACCTTTTCTTTACCTGGAAGTATTTCGTAGTGCGCTTTCCATCCGTGATAAGGATCAACGCCCATACGATTAACCAGCGCTTCGCGCTCATTTTTTTTAACTTTAGGCTTCGCTTTATTTTCGGCGGAGGCTGCGCCCTTTTTACTGGCTGAACCACTAGTCGGCAAATCGCGGATATGACCAACGCTGGATTTAACCACGTAGTCGTTACCCAGATACTTATTTATCGTTTTGGCTTTTGCCGGGGACTCAACTATTACGAGAGCTTTACCCATAATTACCTTTACCTGAATGAATCCTTCTGTCTCCAGAAGCCTTTGTTCGCCGTTACCGTAGCGATTGATAAAATTCTTTTTTATATTGCGGCAGACCGCGCTGAGATCAAGCCATTTTTTCAAAAATCGCGCTTAACTGCTCAACACCGCTGCAATTTGCATCCCTTAAAGTAGGATGAGCAATTTCGCAACCCTCTGACATGCGGAACTTTTATTCAACATAACGATAATTCGCTCCGCCAAAGGCTAGAAAAGCCCTCACTCTACCCGATTGAGAACATCACGCAACTTAATTAGCACGGAATGGAGCTTTTTACCAATTATCAGCCAAAACAGAGATCAAAATGCGGTGATAGTTTGCGATACCCCTCATGTCCGCAGTACTATATTAGGCAGGTTTATTAATAGACAACGTCATTTGTTGGAGAACGAAAAATGTTCGGTGAAACAACCCCAATCAAACGTGAAGCTCTACTGGCTGAAGCAAACCAAATCATTAAAGAGCACGAAGATTATATGCAGGGTATGGAAGCGACCGAAGTCGAGCAAAAAGGCGACGTGTTAGTATTCCGCGGTGAGTTTTTCTTAGATGAGGATGGAATTCCAACTCGCAAAACAACGGCCGTGTTTAATATGTTTAAACATCTCGCGCACGTATTATCAGAAAAATATCATTTAGAAGATTAATTAATCATTCAGGATATTTTTCCAAAAAAATGCCCCATATAAAGGGGCATTTTCATTTCTTGATTTATCGCATTGAAAATCAAATATCGTGGCGTTGACTACGCTGCCACCAGCGGAGCATAAGGCGGTCGGCACTCTCTGCTGCGCTATTGGTAAAGCGCTCCATCATCCGTTTGCGACGGGTATAACGCACCCCGATCACATCATGGTTTTCCATCTCAGCAATCAGCAAATCATCACTGGTACCAACGGAATCCACCAAACCTTTATCTTTGGCTTGGATGCCATACCAGTGCTCGCCGGTAGCTACCGAATCAATATCCAGAGAAGGACGCTGTTGGCTAACAAATGATTTAAATAACGCGTGTGTTTCATTCAACTCTTCGCGGAATTTCTCCCGACCCTGCTCGGTATTTTCGCCTAAGAGCGTGAGCGTTCGCTTAAATTCGCCAGCGGTATGCAGTTCTACATCGATATCATTTTTCTTCAGCCAGCGATTGAAGTTTGGGATTTGTGCCACAACGCCAATTGATCCAATGATGGCAAAAGGCGCAGCCACGATGCGATCGGCAACGCACGCCATCATATAGCCACCGCTGGCCGCGACTTTGTCTACGGCAACGGTCAGTCTAACTCCAGCTTGACGCAGACGCTGTAGTTGGGATGCCGCTAAACCATAGCCATGCACGACACCGCCGGGGCTTTCAAGACGCAATAATACTTCATCGCCCTGTTTAGCCACCGCAAGGACTGCGCTAATCTCTTCGCGCAAAGCACTCACTTCATGAGCATCCATGCTGCCTTTGAAATCGAGCACATAAAGGCAAGGCTTTTCTTTAGCCGCAATCCCCTGCTTAGCTTCTGCCTTACGCTGTTTGGCTTTTTCTTTATCCTGCTTTTTCTGCAACTTGTACCATGCTTTCAGCGAGCTATCGTCCATCCGCGCCTCCTGCATGCTACGCTGCATATCGCGATACTGCTCACCCAAGTCTGTTAGCTGCAACTCACCGCGGCTCGCTCCCTTTTTATGTCGCAGGCTGACAAACAACACTATCAGCGCACCGATTGCGATCACAAAGGTCATCACCTTCGCCAAAAATAGGCCATACAAGGATAACCATTCCACATTCACCGCCTTGTTTGAGTACTAAAACTAAACCATCCGCACTGCCGACCGTGATGAGAGATAAATTCTCTTAAGCCGCAATACGCTTTTTCAGTATGTAACATACTGGCAGGTACGCCATTTTCAAGTACCTTAAACGTAAACACCCTGTAAATTCAGCACGTAATGCTTGCTCTAGGAACAATACCATTGACCATACGCCTTGCAATAGTCCAAGATCGTCGCAGATTCGTTACAGTATATAAACAATTTATACCCCAATATGGCGCGGAGTGAGGAATTACAATATGCACTATCAGCCCCAGCCTAAACTCTTACATAATCGTATTATTCTCGTTACCGGCGCAGGTGATGGGATTGGCCGAGAGGCGGCGCTCACCTATGCCCGTCATGGGGCTCAACTCATCTTATTAGGCAGGACGTTAAGTAAGCTGCAGGCAGTTAAGCAGGAGATCCACCAGCTCGGTTTAGCGCCTGCCGCCACCGTGGAGTTTGATCTATTAACGGCCGCGCCCGCAGATTATCAAAAACTTGCTGATGAGCTCGCTGCGGCTTATCCGCACCTAGATGGCGTACTCAATAACGCCGGTCTGCTAGGCACCATCAACCCGCTGGCAGAACAAGATTACCAAGAGTTCTGCGATGTGATGCAGGTCAATGTTAATGCCTCACTCCTGCTAACTCAGGCCGTGTTGCCTCTGCTGTTGAAATCGCCGTCAGCCTCACTGATTTTCACTAGCTCAAGCGTTGGCAGAACCGGACGCGCGGGATGGGGGGCTTATGCTATTTCAAAATTTGCTACCGAAGGCATGATGCAGGTTTTGGCCGACGAATATAAAAATACCCATCTACGGGTAAACTGCATTAATCCAGGCGGTACGCGAACCAGTATGCGCGCTTCGGCGTTCCCAGATGAAGAACCACAAAAGTTAAAAACGCCTGCAGATATTATGCCGCTCTATCTCTATCTCATGGGCGATGATAGCCGCCGCAAAACCGGTATGAGTTTTGATGCCCAGCCGGGGCGAAAACCGGGGCCTGCCGAATAACCTATTCGCCGCACCCTTTTTGACTACAAAACCGCAGCATTGCCATACATTAGTGGGTTAGGAGATAACATGTCTGAAGATCGTCACCAGCAGCGACAACAGCGTATTAAAGAAAAAGTGGATGCCCGCATTGCCGCCGCACAAGAAACTCGCGGTATCGTGATTATTTTCACCGGCAACGGCAAAGGCAAAAGCACGGCGGCGTTTGGCACCGTGGCACGTGCGGTAGGACACGGACATCGCGCTGGCGTTATTCAGTTTATTAAAGGCACATGGGAAAACGGCGAACGTAATTTACTGGAACCTCACGGCGTTGAGTTTCAAGTGATGGCTACCGGTTTTACTTGGGAAACGCAAAACAAAGAAACTGATACCGCGGCTGCTGTGGCTGTATGGGAGCATGGGAAGCGAATGCTCAAGGATGAAACACTAGATTTGGTAGTCATGGATGAACTGACCTATATGGTCAGCTACGGTTATATCGAGCTAGAAGAGGTGCTGACAGCGTTGCAGCAGCGTCCTGCGCATCAATCCGTGATTATTACCGGCAGAGGCTGCCACCGCGAGCTGGAAGCGCTTGCCGATACGGTCAGCGAAGTCCGTCCGGTAAAACACGCGTTTGAGTCTGGAATAAAAGCACAGAAAGGAATCGACTGGTAAACCGGTTGAAAGAGGTCGTCATGTGCGGCCTCCTTTTTGTATCTATTGGCTATTTAACTCGACGCCTTTCCACTATTGTTTAAACAATAAATCACGCTAAAACCATCGCGGTAGTCAATACGACTATGGCATCCCTGTTCAATACGAAAATGCCACATTGCGCGCGCTTCAAGTTGCAGCAACTGAGTACAGATCAGCGACAACACGCCTTGATGCGCGACGATCAGCACCCGCTGTTTTGCATGTCGTTGCTGAATTTCCGCCAGCGCATGGCGTACGCGCGCCGAGAAATCGCGAAACCCCTCACCTCCCGGTGGAACGGTTCGTTGCCAGTCGGCACACCATGCTGCATAGTTTTCTGCGTCTTTTTCCTGCAACTCTCGATGGTGGCGCAGTTCCCACTCACCAAATGCCATCTCGTCAAGACCGGCATGCGGTACGAACTCAGCCTCGGCGCCGAGGATATGGCGCGCAGTTTGCTGAGTACGTCGTAAACGACTGGTATAGACGGCATCAAATGACAGTGAAGCCAGCTGAGCCTCAACGGCTTTAGCCTGTTGTTCGCCCAACGAGGTTAGAGCAAGATCGCTACTACCGCAGTAAACTCCATCAAGATTAGCCTGAGTCTGACCATGACGTACCAGATATAGCTCCATCCCTGCTCCTTAGACCCAGTTTAACCCCAGCAATATTCAGATAACGGCGAACAAGAATACTAAGCCAAATAGCTCATTGCCTGCACCGAGAGTATCACCCGTTTGTCCACCAATGCGCTTATTGATAAAGCCACGATAGAGTAAGGCAAACAAATAGGTGATGATCGCCGCTAGTCCGCCGTGCCAGTTGGCAAACCCGAGCGTCATCAGTAAACCAATAGCCAACGCAATAACATAGTGTTGCCCACCAATTTTACCGATATACAGATTTCCCATACCATTTTCGCGCGCATACTTCTGCTGATACATTAACACCGGCAATAAGGCGCGGCTCAGCGCCGGAGCAGCCACCAGCAAGGTATAGACGTTATGCCCCGTTTGCGTGAGCTGATAGATAATCAATATACGAGCCACAATGACAAAGATTAGCGCCAACGCGCCATTTGAACCAATGCGGCTATCGCGCATGATCTCAAGGATGCGTTCACGTGGGCGCGCAGAGAAAATTCCGTCGCAGGTATCCGCTAAACCGTCGAGATGAAAGGCACCAGTCACCAGCGTCGTCGCCAACACCGCCGCTACCGCCGCCAGTAAAGGGCCATAGACCGGTAAAATCACAGCAAAGGCCAGCGCACTCAGCAGCCCTACGATCAGCCCCACAAATGGGAAATACACCACGCCCTTGGCGTAGTCATTCATGTCTAGATTATCTGTCCAGCGAGCGGGGACGGGGATGCGGGTCATAAACTGCAATGTGGCGAGAAATAGTTTCATTGTTGCAAGTCAGTCCATGTAGTCGAAAGCAAAACCGTGAGTATTAACTCTCTGATTGTCATCTATATTAATACCAGTCTCTAGACAGATGCCAGATATAAAAAAACCGCAGCGAATCAACGCTGCGGTTTCGATGACATCAAATGACTAAACGATATAGTTAGCCGCGCTTAGCGCCCCTGTTTGACGTGCCTTTATTGGCAGCAGAACCTCGGGTTGAAGAAGTTCCTTTATTAGCAGAACCAGAACGGCGGTTAGGTGCAGCCGCTGCTGCGCTCCCGCCTTGACCATGGCGCTTGACTGCACGACGGATCTGGTTTGCTTTCATACGGCGACGCTCACGCTCGACCGGCAATTTACTCACCGTCTCGGCATCCAATTCAACCAATTCACGCAGATAGTTGATATCGTTTAGTGGCAATTCAGCCCAGCCGCCACGCGGCAAACCTTTAGGCAGAGGTAAATCACCATAACGTACGCGGATCAAACGGCTAACCTGAACGCCAACGGCTTCCCACAGACGACGAACTTCACGGTTACGCCCTTCTGTCAACGTCACGTTGTACCATTGGTTAATCCCTTCTCCACCTTGGAAACTGATGGTTTTAAATGACGCGGGACCGTCTTCCAACTGTACGCCACGGCTCAGTTGGCGAATTTTCTCATCGTCAACCTGACCAAAAACACGAACCGCATATTCGCGTTCAACTTCACGGCTTGGGTGCATCAAACGGTTTGCCAATTCACCATCGGTGGTGAACAGCAATAAACCTGACGTATTGATATCCAAACGGCCTACCGCGATCCAGCGAGAACCGCGCAGCTTCGGCAGACGATCAAACACCGTTGGACGACCTTCTGGATCGCGACGGGTACACAATTCGCCTTCTGGCTTGTAATAAGCCAAAACGCGGCAAACAGATTCGGTGGATTCACGGATAGAAACAACGCGTCCGTCGACACGAATTTTCATCGCCGGAGTAACCTCAACACGGTCACCAAGCGTTGCTAATTTACCATCAACGCTGACACGGCCTTCTTTGATCATGGCTTCGATTTCGCGGCGTGAACCATGACCCGCATTAGCAAGAACTTTCTGTAACTTTTCGCTCATTGAGCAACCTCTAATGTCGCCTTCACAGGCGTCGTGGGGTATTGTGGATGTATCTGAAATTCAAAAAGTTAATTGAATTTTAACGCGGCATTATACACGAAAACCTCAGAATGTCCGAGCTCTATACTTTTTTATCCTGCCGAAAACGGAATAAATGAGCCTATTTTTCCAGCGCTAAACGTTTTCCTCCAATGCCTTGGCATTGCGCTTCCTTTGGCAAGCAGTCTGGCGGGTCCTCCAACGCCTCATCGGCCAACTCCCCCAATGCATCCCGAAAACTCGCTGACAGCGGAATTAATACCACAGTACTTAATCATTAAAAAATGTATCACTAAAAAATGCTCTTAGATAACTTTCAAATTATTGTTTACAGCTCGTGTGCTAATCATCTCTAGGATCGTTAACCAAATAAAATCTATTTTTATTGCTGATAACAAATACCACTCTCAATAAGCATACTCTCGTTTAATAACTCTATAGAGTTATTAAACTCATTATCTATCGACGTTCAAATAATTTAGGATGATCCTTAGGAACATTCCGTATTCTTTGCTCATTATTTAAATTAGACTTGATGCGAGATACAACCATTCACAAAGGACTGTGCTACGATAATGTATAACAAATGCTTATTCTATATTGGCTCCGCCGTCATACTCTTCTCTGCTACGAGTAAAACTTCAATGGCTGCGAACGCAGTCTACTACAATGATTCAAGCACCCTATCTTCAGGTACGTGGAGCGGTAAAAATAATGGTAACATTATTGGCGGCGGCGATGGCAATAGTGGACACTTAAACCTATCAGGTACTTCAGAATATAGCGATATCTCAGCCGTCGGCTTTGATGGTGCAATAGGCACTTTAACTATTAACGAGTCATCAAAAAGCACAGGAAACATTAATTTATTTAAAGTAGGCAGTGCGACAGCATCCGAGCTCTCTTCTAACACCGATGGTACATTAAACATAGTAGGCCCGAGCACTGGAAACATTAATTTTCTGGGTCTACGCATCGGCGATACATCCGTTTATGATAGATATACTGTACGTGATAAGAGTGTTACTGGGGCGGTCAACATATTAGACGGTGCAACCGTCAATATTGGTGCAACATCTCAATCATCATGGGATGCATCAAATAACGTCATGTGGATCGGCAGCGGAAATGCAGCTAACACGGGTATACTTAATATATCAGGTGAAGGTAGTAGCCTATCTTTAATTAATAAGAAAATTGAAGAGTCATCTTATTACGATGATTCCATGGTTAATGGCGATGCCTATTTAGGCTACTTAGGTCATGCTGTAGTAAATGTAACTAACGGTGGTACTTTCACCGCGGGCAGAATTGTTGCGTCTTTCTTACGGAAAAGCGACATTGCCGATAACCTGGCAAAACTCTCCACAACAGACATCACGGTTAATGGCAAGAATAGTAAGATTGTGGTTCAGAGCCTGATGGCTTTAGCATCAAATGTCGGAGGCCGAATTTATGATATCGACTTTTCTGATTCTCTGCAGGGCGTCGGTAAGGCAACTCTTACCGTTGAAGATGGCGGAGAAGTCAACTTCGAAGGAAAATCATATATAGCTGATGACGGCTATGAAGTTGCGACGTCAGGGTTATTTCTCGCTAGCGATCAAAAATCTGACGCGACGGTTAATTTAAACCACGGCGGGACAATATCGATATCTAACAGCGTGCTTTCATCAGAAGAGGATGGGATCATAGCTGGGCTTGGAAAATATGCTTTCAACCTCAACGGCGGAACCCTACGGGTAAATAGCTGCAAATATTGCGACAATCAGCTAACGACCTCTGTTGATATGAACGTTTTATCAGTCTCATTTTTGGAGGCTGATGAAAACAAGTCTATGTCATTAAAAGGTAATTTAATTGGTGCTGGTGGCATTGTAAAAAATGGTACGGGTACTGTCATCTTGTCCGGTAAAAATAATTACCTTGGTGGGACACGTGTTGAAGCTGGAGAACTGCGCTCAGAAAATGATGATGCCTTTGTTAATAATACGGCATATATCATAAACGGCGGCATGCTCAACCAAAACTCACATGACCTCGTCATGTCTTCACTTTCCGGTGCTGGAGGCATCGCCAATGTAACGGATGCCAGCTTAATTATTAATCAGAATAATAATAGCTATTTTGCTGGAGAGTTTACCGGCTCGGGAACCATTGAAAAAATAGGAAATGCGCAGCTAGCCCTTAGCGGAGACAGCAGCAAATTTTCGGGCATTACGACTGTATCTGCAGGGAACTTAGACTCAACGAAGGCTTTAGGCGGGCATATCATCGTCAAAAAAGATGCTCTACTCTCTGCTACAGGGCTGTTGGGAGCCACTGACGTTCTTTCAGGAGCAAATCTGATAGTCGGCAGTCTGTATCAGGGAAATTCCCCTAAAATATCTGCACTTACGATAGACGGTTCAATCAAGAACACAGGCAATGTCTTCATCGGCGGTTTAGATAATAATCGTCAGTCAATGGTTGGCAATAGGTTAATAGTGAATGGTGATTATCACGGTGGTGGTTCACTGTATTTCAACACGGTTCTCGGTGACGATAACTCGCAGACAGATCACTTATCTATCGCTGGTGACACCAATGGCAATACAACGGTTTATGTGAAAAACGTTGGGGGAAATGGCGACTATACACAAAAAGGCATTGAGCTCATTAATGTCCTTGGCGAATCAAATGGTAATTTTGTTCAAGGAAGTCGAATTGTTGCTGGCAGTTATGATTACTTCTTACAAAGAGGTAATCACGGTAATGGTACTGATGAGAAAAGCTGGTATCTCACTAATTTCAAACCCGCCCCTATCCCTGAGCCAAAACCAGATCCCGAACCTATTCCAGATCCAGAACCCGTTCCAGATCCTAAGCCTACCCCAGAGCCTGAGCCAAACCCTCAGCCTAGGCCTAAACCAACTGTTAGGCCAGAAGCTGGCGGGTACGCTCATAATATCGCCGCAGCCAATTCCCTATTTATTCTCCGGCTGCATGATCGCCTAGGCGAGACCTACTATACCGACGTTTTCACCGGCGAACAGAAAGTCACAAGCATGTGGATGCGTCATGCCGCAGGACATACTCAATCGAGAGATTCAAGCGGCCAATTGCAAACACAAGCCAATCGCTATGTTATGCAATTAGGTGGCGATATTGCGCAATGGAGCAGAGACGAAAGTGACCGCTGGCATCTGGGGCTTATGGCTGGATATGGAAATAGCCATAATAATACTCGCTCGTCGGTTACCAACTATCGAGCTGATAGCTCTATCAGCGGTTATTCTCTCGGTGCCTATGGTACTTGGCAGCAGGATGAGGGAGAGAATACAGGCGCTTATGTCGATACTTGGGTTTTATACAACTGGTTTAATAATAAGGTAAAAGGCCAAGATCTCTCTGGAGAATCTTACCAATCCAAAGGATGGACGGCATCTGTTGAGACAGGATACACCTATAAACTCAACGAATTTACAGGTAGCCACGGTTCACTTAATTCTTGGTTTATTCAACCACAAGCTCAAATTGTTTGGATGGGGGTCACCGCCGACTCTCACACAGAGTCTAACGGAACACCTGTCTCAAGTTATGGGGATGGCAACCTTCTAACTCGCCTTGGTATTCGCTCATTTATGAAAGGTCATCATAAAATGGATGATAACAAAGGAAATGAGTTTGAACCATTCATTGAGGTCAACTGGCTACACAATACCAAAAGTTTCGGCACTAAAATGGGCGATACAAAGATTGAACAAACAGGAACGAAAAATATTGGTGAAATAAAAGTGGGTGTTGAGAGCCAGATAAAAACCTCACTTAATCTGTGGGGGAATATCGCAGCTCAAGTCGGTGACCAAGGCTATAATGATAGCCTTTTCATGGTCGGTATAAAATATAACTTTAAGTAAAAAATCACTTCGCGCAGCCTCCTGTTATCGTTCAGGGGGCTGTGGTATTGCACTTATCATTACGATGGCTTCCCCACGCTGAGCGATTTTCGATACTTAATCAAATGATAAAGCAAGTAGACACATCCTAATGGGATAGCTGCGACCATAACGAGAAAAGCATATATTAAGCCGAAGTTCCTCGACCCTGTACCATGAATAATTTCGAAACTTTTTTTTGAAACGGAATGCCGCAACCCGTCGTCCGTCATTTTTTTTGCAAATGGATATAATGCTATTGTTATACCCATAATGACAATCGCAGTTCGATGCAACTCTGCATTATCACACAGGCTATAAATTATATAACCTAATGAAATAGAGCTAAGCGAAAGCTTGCCGATAAAATCCCAGCTTTTTACAAAAACTATAAGAGGATGAGGCTCTGGCTTGAGACTTTCATTTAATTTTCTAGACTTTTCTTTTAGGTAAAAACGCCCATTTTTGCTCATTTACGCCCTCTCCTTCTGAAATACAAAGAGTGTAATGGCTGATTTCTGATTATAGTTGTCTAGGCATATCCCACTGAGCTGAACCCACAACGCCGCAAACGTGCTGATCGGTAAACGCTGAGAAAGTAGCTCGGCTTGGCTGTTTCGTCTAGAGCATAACAAGGTTCTTTACCCCTACCTTTTGTAATGACGTGCTTGAGGATTTCATCGATTTTGAAATCCCGATGCACATATATTATCGCCTAATTAGGCTATCGGATCTCATTTAAACGTATCTCAATCCAATGCTATAACCTTAAATGCACCACTGAGTAAAGGTTTACATAATATCTTGTACCCGTCTCGATCGAAGCAGGCAGCTGTACTATGCATTGACTTAGCCTCTTGCAAGTTTTCAACTGAACCTAGATAAAACCAATTATTAATGATGTGATACTGAGTAAACCCATCACAGCTCTCCTCCACAGCAATTTTCCCGTCATAGGGCCAGCACTGGACTCGAATGCTTTCCATCGCTTGTTCCAACCGCAACTGATGTTCTTCTAGCGATTCCTTTCCACAACAAGCTCCAGCACACCGTTTGAGGCTATAACGAAAACAAGAGCGACCTTGAGCCAAACGCTCCAACCCTAAGACTCCGTAGCATAGACGTTGTTGATCGGCTACGGCTCTCAATGTCTCTAATGCTGATGATTTATTGGAAAATAAACCAAATAGCTGCGCTTTGTGGCTGAAGTGAGTATCTCCAGCATAAACGATCTCAACACCTCTGGGCTGCAGTGATAACGAGCAGAGTTGTTTAGCGTGTCTTAGTCTTTTATTGAACAGTGGCTTTTGCTCTTTTATCAACCTAGCCTCGGTGAGCAACGCTCCAAGCTCACCAGCCATTTCTATATGCTTAATATGGGTGGTTAAATGAAGCAATTTCGCCTCATTCTTATTTCTAAAATGCGACATGACTCGAGAGCGAATATTGACGCTTTTACCAATATAAAGAGGCATCGTCTTGCTTGTCCCGTGAAAAATATACACACCTGGTTTTGCTGGCAGTGCGGCTAGCTCTAGCTTCAGATGTTCTGGGTACTGATACATATCCTCATCCAGCATCGACACGGGTTGCTTCCTCTTGTCAGGCGATAATGAGTGAGCCATTCCAATAGATAGCTCATTAAACGTAGGATGATAGCCAACCGGCAGCTAAGTTTCTCAGCAGCGTTAAGAAATACATAATAATTTAGTGGTAAAACTCATACTTAACTTATCGATGCAGATTAATAGAAGCCCATACCATAAATACTGTGTATTAAAACAGGTATGATATCAGAAAAGCCTGTTCTGGTGCTGATTTGGTGAACGTTTTTCTGCTGTCAGGATTTGTCAGCCGCGTAAAGTAGGCTAAATGTGCTGGGGTTTTGAAAGAATTCTCTTTAGTCTCAATTTCATGAAACACCCAGCGGGTCGATGTACAGGGTAACCCCGTTAGCGAGTCATTAGGAGTCAATATCTATGTCAAACAATCATTCACAAACTCGCACCCAGCGTATGCGCAGCGCCTTACAAGGGCAGATGCAATACTGGAAAATGTATCTAGCATTGAAATCACGCCAGATGGGACTCTCCGGCAGAATGCGTCAGATGACGTTGATTATCTCCGCCGTGATGATGGTCGCCCTGCTGATGGCGGGATTTGTCTTATTCAACCTCGTGGTGCTGAGCGTTTCCTTAGTGGGTGCGTTAACATCACTTTTTCGCCCCCGCCAACGCCCAGGTCACCGCACTTTCACCCAGCAAAGCCCTAGGGTTATGTAACTGAGTAACATACTTCATGTAGCCTGAAGTTATATATCAGTGTTAACCGTTTGAAATTTGCGACTTTGATAATTCATAGTCGCTTTTTTCGATGTTTATTATGTGGATACAGAGAACGAGCATGCGAACTCGCGTTGCTATCGCGACCGCTGATTGCCAGTACAAAAATTTTTAGCTGGTGCTCAAGCCTTATCGCTTTATCGCTCCACTGGAGCACCAAAGTAAACCTACCAGCGTAATTCTGATGTTGGCATAAACGTTACCGACCTCACTCTATCCATTACGTCATAATTGACTTGCATACTGGTGGGAATAGCGCGGCCCTTAGCTTCATAAAGGTCTGTCCAGCCAAACGATCTTTTCATGACGACATAAGGAGGTGAGCTTCTTAATGGCTCGCCTATATTTTCATGCACCCATTGCCGCGACATGCTTTTTTGCAACGGAGTTGGTAGATCATTAGGAAACGTCCAATAAACTGCCGTTTCATGCTGCATTCTGAGCGTTATAGATTTTAGAATTCGCCCTTTTCGCCAGAAAGAAAGAAACACCCCTTCCTGAGCCATATCAAGGCTAATAGTTGGCGTACCAGAAGATCCCTTTGGCGGTGATTTATAAGGGATTAACTCATTCTCAAGCATATCTTGATAAGACTTCCCCAGACTATTTATCAGAGCATCAATATTTACAGTCATTTATACAGCCCCATTTCACTGTTCAGCTTGTGCATTTTCACTCTGGCCGCCTCTATCTGGCTCTACGTTGCGTCATTCTCTTTTAACGCCGGTTTAATAGCGTCAAGATTGCGATCCACTGCCGCCCGTAGGTTACGTGAATCAAGGTCGATTTGTGCCGGTTTATTACGCCCGCCATAGGTTTCGCTGAGTTTCTGGTGAACTTCTTTTGTATAGCTCTACCTCCAAAAACTCTACCGGTGGCGTACTCAGGTAGATATAAATCGGAGGCATATCCGTCCCGAGGAAAACAAGAATGTAATCCTCAAAATCCCCCTCAGTCGGCGCGGGATAACTCTCGATATCGCTTCCGACCTTCTCAGGGATCGGCTGTACCGTTATGGACGA
>NZ_LXET01000037.1 GCF_001655005.1 Hafnia paralvei ATCC 29927 | reverse complement strand
GAACTGATGAAAGCGCTCAAGAGAGCGATTGATTATGTTAGCACCAAACTCACGATTCTAATGCGGCGACTGATTGCTGAGCGGTTGTCCAGCGCTGAGGAAATAATCCGCATCTGAAAACATCTTAGTAGGTAGGTGCTCCATGACTGGAGCACCATAGAAAACCTACCAGCGCAATTCTGATGTTGGCATAAATGTAACTGACTTCACTTTACTCGAAATATCATAATCAATTTGCATACTAATAGGAGCATCCCCTTCTGTTACATCAAAAAGCTCCGCCCACCCCAAAGCACGCCTCATAACTACTCGGGGAGGACTGCTTCTTAGGGGCATCCCTATATTTTCATGCACCCATTGCCGAGACATATCGTTTTGAAGGCCAAATGGTAAATCATTCGGGAAATACCAGTTTTTTATTTCAGGCCGAAGGATGTGCAACGTAATTTCTTGCAAGATACGTCCATCGCGACGGAATGACAGATACACTCCCTCTTTAGCCATATTCAAACTGAGATCTGAATCCCCAGAAAACCCTGTAGGTAGTGTTTTATAGGGAACAAGTTTTGCTTCAAGCAAATTGTTATACGATTTTCCCAGACTATGTATCAATGCCTCTACATTTACTGTCATTTGTACAGCCCCACCTTACGGTTCAGTTCGTGCATTTTTATCCTTGCCGCCTCTATTTGGGCATCGGTCGCACCATGCTCTTTCAATGCTGGCTTGATAGCATCCAGATTACGATCCACTGCAGCCCGCAAATCCAAAGCATCCTGCTTTATCTGCGCGGCATCGTTACGTGTATTGCGACCACCATACGTCTCACTGATTTTCTGGTGCACCTCTTTAGGAACAACAATCGCCGCCACATCCTCCGCCATTTCATCCACTAACTGCTTACTAAGTCGTGGATTATCACGAAGCAATGCAGCTCGAACTGCTCCTGCCGAAGGCATATGATCGGCCTCATATTTCCCCTGCCGAGATCGGCGCTTAAAGTCACTGTATAGCTCTACCTCCAAAAACTCTACCGGTGGCTTACTCAGGTAGATATAAATCGGAGGCATATCCGTCCCGAGGAAAATCAGAATGTAATCCTCGAAATCCCCTTCAGTCGGCGCGGGATAACTCTCGATATCGCTTCCGACCTTCTCCGGTATCGGCAGTACCGTTATGGACGACGGTAAACTTGGACGATCCTGATGCCCTGTATTCGAAGGAATATCTAGCTCTAGCTTGTCAGGGTTCCAGTAAATCGTGACCGGCTTTTCACCCTCTGTCGTAAACTCATACAGCCCAGTCTGGGTGTTGAGCTTCATCTCACGCACAGGTACTTCGGATAAACCGCTTTCCGTTGGCGAATGATAGCCTTTTGGGGATATGACGCGGGATAAGTCTGAAGACCTGATGAAGGCGCTCAAGAGAGCGATTGGCTACGTTGATGCAGAGATCGAGCATCCGAACTCACGTTTCTTTGATGACGACTGATTACTGATCGGTTGTTAAGCGTTGGGAAAATAATCCGCATCTGAAATATCTTAGTAGGTGCTCCATGACTGGAGCACCATAGCAAACCTACCAGCGCAATTCTGATGTTGGCATAAACGTTATCGACCTCACGTTATCAACCACATCGTAGCTGATTTGCATACTTGTAGGAATAGAGAAGCCTTTAGCCTCATAGAGATCTGTCCAGCCGAAAGCTCGCCTCATAACAACTTTAGGCGGGCTACTTCTTAGCGGTT
>NZ_LXET01000036.1 GCF_001655005.1 Hafnia paralvei ATCC 29927 | reverse complement strand
TAACTGATGAAAGCGCTCAAGAGAGCGATTGATTATGTTAGCACCAAACTCACGATTCTAATGCGGCGACTGATTGCTGAGCGGTTGTCCAGCGCTGAGGAAATAATCCGCATCTGAAAACATCTTAGTAGGTAGGTGCTCCATGACTGGAGCACCATAGAAAACCTACCAGCGCAATTCTGATGTTGGCATGAATGTGATAGATTCAACCAATTCTGCCAAATCATAAGTAACTTCCATAACTACGGGTATATGGAACCCTTCTAGGGTATACCTCTCTTTCAATCCTATATTTAGCCTACCTATGCGCCTTGGTGAAATACTTTTATCGGGCAGTCCGAAAGCCTCGTGCACACCTTGAATTGACATTCTTTTTTGAAGAGGAGTAGGTAGTTCATTAGGAAAAGAATAAGACGGATCTTCACTATTCCTTAAAGTAACCGTGATGGAAAAAAGATATTTCCCATCTCTTTTAAATGCGAGATACACACCTTCCTTAACCATGTCTAGAGATAAAAAATCACCTCCGGAAAAACCTGTGGGTTTTGTCTTGTAGGGGATTAAATCAGCGCCAACGATGTCCTGATATGTATTACCTAAACTTCTAATTAATGCCTCTACGTTTACAGTCATTTGTATAACCCCACGCTTTCATTCAGTTTATGCATTTTCGCTCTCGCAGCTTCAAGTTTCTCTTCTGTAGCACCATGTTCTTTTAATGTTGGTTTAATGGCATTAAAGTTCCTATCCAGTACAGCCCTCAAATCACGTGAATCAATATCAACTTGAGGCTTCTTATTACGACCACCAAACGTCTCACTTACCTTTTGATGCACTTCTTTAGGGATAACAATAGAAGCAACATCTTTTGCTAATACTTCTAATTGCTTAGGTGTTAAATCAGGGTGCATACGATGATAATAAGCAATCACAGCCGCCGAAGATGGCATATGGTCAGCCTCATATTTCCCCTGCCGAGAGCGACGCTTAAAGTCACTGTATAGTTCTACTTCCAAAAACTCTACCGGTGGCTTACTCAGGTAGATATAAATCGGGGGCATATCCGTCCCGAGGAAAACAAGGATGTAATCCTCAAAATCCCCCTCAGTCGGCGCTGGATAACTCTCGATATCGCTTCCGACCTTCTCCGGTATCGGCAGTACCGTTATGGACGACGGTAAGCTTGGGCTATCCTGATGTCCTGTATTCGAGGGAATATCTAGCTCTAGCTTGTCAGGGTTCCAGTAAATCGTGACTTG
>NZ_LXET01000035.1 GCF_001655005.1 Hafnia paralvei ATCC 29927 | reverse complement strand
TTGTCCAGCGCTGGTGAAATAATCCGCACCTGAAAACATCTTAGTAGGTGCTCCATGACTGGAGCACCATAGCAAACCTACCAGCGTAATTCTGATGTTGGTAAAAATGCAACCTCCATCACCATTTCCATTAAGTCATAATTAACCTGCATACTTACAGGAATATGAAAACCTTCAACTGTAAACAGCTCAACCCACCCAAATGTTCTTTTCATAACAACTCTAGGCTCAATACTGCGTTCAGGTTTGCCATAGACATCGTGCATCCACTGCCTAGACATACTCTTCTGTAACGGCGAAGGCAAAATATAGGGAAACGACCATCCTTTAATATCCCTTTGAATATATATAGTTACTTCCTTTAGTTTTTGATCATTTCTATCAAACGCCAAGAAAACACCTTCTTTCACCATATCAAGGCAAATAACAGGATCCCCAGAAGCACCTGTGGGCTTAGTTTTATAAGGAATTAGACCAGAATCAAATATTTCCTGATAACTATTTCCAAGGCTACGTATCAGCGCCTCTATATTCACGGTCATTTGTATAGCCCCATGCTGTCATTAATTTTATGCATTTTCTCGCGCGCAACTTCGATCTGCTGATCTGTTGCACCCTGCTCTTTCAGTGCTGGCATGATGGGATCTAAGTTTCGATCCACCGCTGCTCGTAAATCTTGAACATCAGCCTTGATTTGTTCAGATTTATTGCGTCCACCAAAAGCTTCACTAACTTTCTATGTATTTCTTTTGGAATAGCGATAAAAACGACATCCTTGGAAAGAGCTTCTATTTGAGATTTTTTTAAAATCAGGGTAATTGCGCCTCAGATCGGTTGTCCCGCGCAGGGGAAATAATCCGCACCTGAAAACATCTTAGTAGGTGCTCCATGACTGGAGCACCATAGAAAACCTACCAGCGTAATTCTGATGTTGGAATGAAGGCAACAGATCTAACGTTATCCATAACGTCATAGCTGATTTGCATATTGGTAGGCACCGCCGTCCCTTTTGCTTCATAAAGATCAGACCATCCAAAAGCTCGTTTCATAATAACTTTTGGCGGTACGCTTCTTAGCGGCACACCAATATGTTCATGTACCCACTGCCGCGACATGTTTTTTTGTAACGGTGATGGCAGTTCATTCGGGAAAACCCAATTACTCACTTTGTCATGCTGAATTCTTAAGATGACCGTCTGTAAAACCCGTCCATCTCGCTTAAAAGATAAGAAAAGCCCCTCTTTTGCCATATCCAGACTGAGGTCTGGATCACCTGAAGAAGCTGTTGGAGGACTTTTGTATGTGATTAGCCCATTATCAATAAGCTCTAGGTAGCTCTTTCCTAGACTACTAATTAATTCGTTAATATTCACTGTCATTAGTACAGCCCCATGCTGTCATTAATTTTATGCAGTTCTCGCGCGCAACTTCGATCTGCTGATCTGTTGCACCCTGCTCTTTCAGTACTGGCTTGATGGGGTCTATGTTTCGATCCACAGCTGCTCGTAAATCTTGAACATCAGCCTTGATTTGTTCAGATTTATTGCGTCCACCAAAAGTTTCACTAACTTTTCTATGTATTTCTTTTGGAATAGCGATAAAACCGACATCTTTGGAAAGAGCTTCTATTTGAGATTTTTTTAAAATCAGGGTAATTGCGCCTCAGATCGGTTATCCCGCGCTGGGGAAATAATCCGCACCTGAAAACATCTTAGTAGGTGCTCCATGACTGGAGCACCATAGCAAACCTACCAGCGTAATTCTGATGTTGGCATAAAAGTGATTGATTTTACGTTTTCCATGAGGTCATAAGACACCTGCATAGTTATTGGGATGTGAAAATCGTCAAGAGCATAAAGCTCAGTCCAACCAAAAGCTCGTTTCATTACAATTTCTGGAGGCGCACTACGTATAGGCGTACCAAAATTTTCATGCATCCACTGTCGGGACATATTTTCCTGTAATGGCGGTGGCAATACGTTAGGGAATTCCCAATTTTTAATCTTGTCATTCTGAATCCTTAGTGTCATTTCCTTAAGAATCCGTCCATCACGTTTGAATGATAAGAATATCCCTTCCTTCGCCATATCTAGAAACACAAAGGGTTCGCCTGAAGATGACTTAGGTTCTGTTTTATAGGGAATTAACCCAGCATCAAATATTTCGTTATAACTTTTTCCAAGACTGCGTATCAACGCATCTACATTCACGGTCATTTGTATAATCCCATACTGTCATTCAGTTGATGCATTTTCGCCCTTGCCGTTTCTATCTGAGACTCTGTAGCACCACGCTCTTTCAGCGCTGGCTTGATGGCATCCAGATTACGATCCACCGCAGCCCGCAAATCTCGTGAGTCCAGCTCAACTTGCTCTACTTTATTGCGTCCACCGTAGGTTTCACTGATTTTCTGATGTACATCCTTCGGGATCACAATAGCAGCTACATCCTGTGCCAGTTCCTCCAACGTAGTCTCATCAAGCTTAGGGTTCATTCTCCTAATATGAGCCTTAACGGCAGCCTTAGATGGCATATGATCGGCCTCATATTTCCCCTGCCGAGATCGGCGCTTAAAGTCACTGTATAGCTCTACCTCCAAAAACTCTACCGGTGGCTTACTCAGGTAGATATAAATCGGAGGCATATCCGTCCCGAGGAAAACAAGAATGTAATCCTCAAAATCCCCCTCAGTCGGCGCGGGATAACTCTCGATATCGCTTCCGACCTTCTCAGGGATCGGCAGTACCGTTATGGACGATGGTAAACTTGGGCTATCCTGATGTCCC
>NZ_LXET01000034.1 GCF_001655005.1 Hafnia paralvei ATCC 29927 | reverse complement strand
TTATCCCGCGCTGGGGAAATAATCCGCACCTGAAAACATCTTAGTAGGTGCTCCATGACTGGAGCACAATAGAAAACCTACCAGCGCAATTCTGATGTTGGTATAAACGTCACAGCCTCTACCATATCATCCATATCATAGCGAATTTGCATAGTGATTGGGATATCAAAATCTTCGACCGTAAATCGGTCAACCCAACCGAAGACTGTTTTCATCACAACTTTTGGCGGGACGCTTTTATCAGGTGCGCCAAATGTGTCATGTACCCACCGTCGAGACATATTTTTTTGTAATGGTGAAGGTAACTCATTCGGAAAAATCCAGTTTTTTACAGGTTCGTGCTGAATTTTTAGCGTAATCCCCTTGAGAATTTGCCCCTCCCGCTTAAATGATAAAAAAATACCTTCCTTAGCCATTTCCAAACTGAGATTTGGTGAACCTGATGCACCTTTTGGCTTTGTTTTATAAGGAATTAATCCAGAATAAAATATCTCCTGATATCCCTTTCCGATACTGCGTATTAAAGCTTCAACGTTCACAGTCATTTGTATAACCCCAGATCTTCATTTATTTTGTGTATCTTAACTCTTGCTGCTTCCAGTTGTTCCTCAGTAATACCGTGTTCTTTCAATACAGGGATTTCTATATCCAAATCCTTATCTGCTGCTGTACGTAAATCATATGAATCAGGCCCCTTATGGGTTTTATTACGTCCTCCATAAGTCGCGCTGATTTTTCGATGAACTTCTATAGGGATTACAAGTGCAGCCACTTTACCTGATATTTTTTTAATTTGGTCTGGATCAAATTCAGGATATTCTCTCTCTAAATATTGCTCCACCGCAGCTCGAGAAGGAATATGGTCAGCTTCATATTTACCCTGCCGTGATCGTCGATCAAAATCCTCATACGGTTCTACTTCCATAAGCTCTACCGGTGGCTTACTCAGGTAGATATAAATCGGAGGCATATCCGTCCCGAGGAAAACAAGAATGTAGTCCTCAAAATCCCCCCCAGTCGGCGCGGGATAACTCTCGATATCGCTTCCGACCTTCTCAGGGATCGGCAGTACCGTTATGGACGACGGTAAACTTGGGCTATCCTGATGTCCC
>NZ_LXET01000033.1 GCF_001655005.1 Hafnia paralvei ATCC 29927 | reverse complement strand
CTTGGGCTATCCTGATGCCCTGTATTCGAGGGAATATCTAGCTCTAGCTTGTCAGGGTTCCAGTAAATCGTGACCGGCTTTTCACCCTCTGTTGTAAACTCATACAGCCCAGTCAGTGTGTTGAGTTTCATCTCACGCACAGGTACTTCGGATAAACCGCTTTCCGTTGGCGTGTGATAGCCTTTCGGGGATAGACGCCCATGGCCATCATCTTCCCAACGAAAACGCACCCGCGTTGGCGCCTTACCTCGGGACTCGGCCAACTGAGCTAATCTCATCTGGTTGATGAAATCCTGCTCTCCACTGTTCAGCGTCCGTGGCATCATCCCAACCAGCGCCACTGCAATTGGCGCTCCCACACCGGCGGCGGCAACCTCACCAAACGGCACTGCAGCGCGAACCGCCCATGTACCGGATGTTATAAAACGCCCACCAACCCACTCAAGCGCCGCCGAACCTGACGGAAACACAGTGCGAGCCGCTAAAGGCGCGACCACTGCGGATGATTCCCCGCCAAATAGCTTTTTGTACCACGGTTTTTCCGGCTCGGGTGCTGTCTCAGGCCGTTTTGCACTCTGCGCATGTTGTTCCGGTTCAGGCAATGGCACCGCCCGAAAATACCCCATCAGCGCAAAATTTTCGTGCGTCTCCGGTTCAGTTCCTGCCTCAGTATTTCCGTCACCGCGCTCTCGCGATTTAGCAAACACCGGCGTTGAAACATTCTCTTGTTCAGTCGCCACCGGCTCCTCTTCGGGCTTTTTAGCCGCCTGAGCGAATTGTTGTGGCGTTGATATTGAGGGTTGTTCCGCTGATGCGCCTATTTCCGACTCTAACCATCCAAGAGGCGCGATGAGCCGATTACTCCCGCTTGGGCATCCACATAATACCAATGAACCATCAACCGCCGTCGCTCGGCCATTGTATGTCGATCGTGAATCGCCGCTAATGATTCTGCCGACTTTGCCACACTTCGGGCACGCGGTGGTTACATCATCGATACGCAAAATACCGCGATTATTCTGCGATGCATTGGGTAAACTCGTCAGACATATGGCGCCTGTCGTTGTTTTATCGCCATGCAATCCTTGCCCTTTGCCATTCACACTCATGCGATTCATCAGTGACACTCCACCAAGAAATCATCAGATACTGCCTCGCCTGAGCGTTTAATCATCAGTAAACTATCTTGGGGCGTATTTATGACTTCATCACCATTATCTCTACGGCGATCAGTGAATACTGCTTGATCCTGTCCAAAGCGATACTCTTTACCCGCGCAGGTCAAAATCAGTGCCGTAGTACCATCAGGATAAATTACGCTATCGCCCACCTGTGCTGGTCGTGCAGAAACATCATTTTTCAGATAAATCATCACCTCATTAGAGGCTATTTTGGTGGTTTCACCGTCTCTAATTTGGCTACCTTTTGCTGCAAAGCGAAAAATATCAACGGGAGGATGAGCGAGAATATAGGCTTTCTGCTCTTGAATAATTACCCTGCTATCGCCACTTAGGCTTGATAGCATTTCGTCGCTACAGGTTGATATATCAAGGTTTGAAAGGATTTTAGGTATGAGCTCATTCGTGTACATCCGAGGGAATTGTTTAGTCGTCATACAGCAATAGCCCTTATTAATGAATGGTTATAAATAAAACAATACATTAATAAAACTATTGGTGACTACCCCTTTTCTGCTGTCTAGGCTAGACATCAACAAGTAACCTCTCAATGTTGAGTTGAAAACGATTAATATTTTTCGGGATTAAACCTTATTTCTATTCTACTTTCACATTCCCGCTTCGTGATGCTGGCGCTACACCTCATCATTAAAAAAGGCACCCTAAGGTGCCTTCGAATCATGCTATCAACTAGAAGTTATACTTCACGCCAATCATGGCCGTGCTGTCGTTATAGCCTTTATCACCAACTTGCGTTCCTACATTGCCCCATAGGTTCAAACGTGGA
>NZ_LXET01000032.1 GCF_001655005.1 Hafnia paralvei ATCC 29927 | reverse complement strand
TGTCTGATTATGGCTGTTGGCATAACCCGTCATTAGCCCCAGATGACCGCGATTTAAACCATCTGTTGACCACTGCGCCACATCGCCGCCCAACTGAGCCACATAGCTATTACTTTGTGTTTTCAACTGCCCGCTGCTGTCACGCCAGTTGTTATGTCCACCCACTTGACGTAGCCATAGGCTTGTGACCTTTTTCTCACCGGTCAGCGCGTCGACATATTGGGTTTCACCTAAACGATCGTGCAAACGCGTATTAAACAGGGTATTTGCCGCGGCAAGGTTGGCAATATAGCTCCCACCTTCAGGTCGATTAACATGCTCCCCACCACCCGGAGGTGTCACAGGTGGGTCAACGGGGTCAATTGGAGGATCAACCGGATCAATCGGTGGATCTACAGGGTCGATAGGCGAGGTTTGACTGGTTAAATACCAGTTACCCTGATTGCTGCCTTGACCGCGTACCAAAGCGTAATCATATGCGCCTGCGACAATGCGTCCCTCTTGGGTGAACGTGCCGTCAGACTGACCACCTACGCTAATGAGTTCAATGCCGTTCAGGGTTTTGTCTCCGACTCCCCCTGCATTCTTAACGCTTACCCCAGTATCACCAGAGGTATCACCAGTAACGATTAACTTATCCGTGGCCGAACTGTCATCGCCTAACACGGTATTGAACTGCAGGTGCCCATTCTCGCCCGTATAATTGCCATTCACCGTCAGAGTGGTGCCCGCGATCGCCTGTCCCGATGCATCGTTATGACCAATAACGACCGTACCACTGTTGGTTAATGCGCCCGTTTGATAGTTTGTTAACGTGTCACGCGTTACGTGGCTATCACCATCTTGCCCAAGATAGAGCAGGCCTTGGTTATTCACGCTACCGGTTCCCAGCGCCTGACTCGACAGCATACGGATAACACCATCTGATGCAATTGTGGTATCAGCACTCATCGCCGCATTATCACTGCTAACCGTCAATGTTCCACCCGCTACCGTTAGGCTACCCGCACCGCTCATATTGCCATCGACCGTACCATTGTTAACGGTCAGACTGCCTTGATTGAAATCGAGCGTGCTACCTGCGTCAGTCTGGAGATTCTGCAACGTCTGAGCATAGCCGTTCATATCGAACTGACTGCCACTGTTGAGGTTCAGCAATCGAGTCTGTCCCAGTACATTGTCGTTACCCATTTTCAGAGTACCCGCAACAACGTCCGTCATACCGGTATAGTTGTTATCGCTGTTTGACAAAGAAAGGTCTGTATCCGTATCGATACGCAGATCGCCAGCCCCAATAATCTTGGCACTCAGGTCGGCAGCATTCCCCGTATTTCCTTCAGCGCTGAGTGTTAGCGCATTATCGCCCTGTGCCAGTAATTCAACCTGAGTCAATCCGTAGTTAATGTACAAACCATCATTATTTTCTCCGCTGGTAAGGCGATAGTCATACTCACCATTAGCAACCGTTTCACCATTTTGCGTAATTTGGGAGGTTACTTTTTGCGAGATAACAGTACCGTTTTGATCAATCAAGCTCAGATTACCCCCAGTACCTGTAACCGTACCTTGGCTATCGGCCAATTTAACCATTCCCCCCATGTCATCTTGCTGGAGTAGTGGCAAGGTTGTGTCAGGATGCTGTACGGTGTTTTCGAAATCTCCACCGTCAGTAATCTGAATCTGTCCCTTGCCCGTTAAATTAAGGTCTTGGGTCGTCTCAATAAAGCGATCGCTGGTTGTATCACCAGGATTAACATCTCCAAATACCAGTGTGCCGCCATCAAACGCTAGCCCACCGAGGTTCTGATTTCCTGTTCCGACTGAAGTCTCGTTTCCGCTACCGATATGCAACGTAGCATGCGTTAACGCAGCTGAATTATCACCTTCTAACGCAAACAGGTTATTATTGAGAATAACATCACCAGCAAAATCAGTTCCTGTTGCTGTGCTGAATGTAAACTCACTACCATTATTGTCGGCAACAACATAGCCCGTACCCGACAGTTTATTCTCGAAGGTGAACTCACCCGTTGAATTCGCGATTAAATAGCCATCACTTTCTACATTGATATTTCCTGAGCCAAAATTACTCAGCGTAGAGGATACAGTTTTATCCGTTAATGCTTTCCCGGTTATATTCCAGTTACCCGCATAAGTATCGTTAACCCCTGTTATCTGTGCATTACCGGAAACCGTCGTATCGCCGTTACCTAATAATTTATTCTCAAATGAGGAGCCATCAGTATATGCAATATCAAGTCCGGTATTATTATCATTGGGATCGGTATTGATAGAGACACTCTCACTACCTAACGCTTTATTATTTGCAATAGAGAGCAGGCCACCATTAATTATGGTTCCACCATTGTAATTAGAAGCCTTTTCAAGCGTTGTATGGCCAGACTGTTGTTCAACCGAACCTACGCCGTTGATTGAAACATTAAATAAATAACCATCAGTGCCTGGTTGCGTTGGTTTGGTGTTATTAAAAATAACTTTATTCTCACCAGCGCCACTCATGACAATATTCTTTGCTGCAATGCTTGTCGGCGCACCATATCGAGAATCTCCGATATAGAGGTTAACTTTCCCTCCCTGTACGCTATTAAGATTAATATCTTCACCAGCGGTTACTTTCGCAGCATGTCCCATAATAACATCGGTAGTATTACCACTTACTGAGGATACTATATTAAAATCACCATGCGTCGTTATACCGGTATCACTTGCATTGATAATTTGAAGCCCTGTATTACCTACGTTTTTCCCTATAACATTGATATCTCCTTCAACATTTACAACTGTCGAGTAGATACCCGCCTCGGTACTAACGGAGTTTACATCCGATAATTTGACATTGTTAACAAATGTCAAATCGCCACCCACCATAATTCCTTGTGAGGTATTATTATTAGTCGCTAAAAAAGAGCCATTCGTGGTATCTAGATATAAATCGCCACCCACCTTTAATTGAGAATTCCCCACCATCATGAAAGTACCACCAAGGGTATTCGCCACGGTCATATTTCCAGTAACATTCACATCAGCACCTAGTTCTGAATTACTAGGATTAGCTAGCCATATATTATTTTTGTCTGCCGTAAGACTGATGTTTGAAGCATTCAACTTAGCTGTACTGCTAGTTGAACCAAACATCCAAATGGTCGCATCCGTAGCTCCTGCCGCTGTCTGTATATCGCCAACAGAAAGAACGCCAGCAGCGCCACCTGATTGCTCCGATGTCAGTCCCCCCAGTTGAGCACCACCGATTTGTAACATGCTATTGTTACCCATCAGCACAGTACTATTATCTGATGTTGTAAGGCTTCCACCATTTATCCACAAGGATGTATTGGCACCACCTGTAGGCGCCATGTTTAAGGTCGGATTACCACCTGAAACAGTAACATCAGCACCATTATCAACCTGTACCGTTGCGGTGGTATTCCACTGTAAACCGTCTGTTATTGATGTTGATGACGTAAAATCAGTATAACCGTTGATGTCTAAAGCCGAGGCCTCTCCAGCGATGAATAACAGCATAGATGAAGCCAGCCCATAGCAGCAAAGCCGAGGTCGCTGCAGTTTTTTGGGGGATGACGTTTTAGTCTTCCCCCTCCCTAACTCAGAAACAGCGGTCCATGCCATTACGGCGAAGTTCCATACAACACGATAAATTTTATTCATCATTTCCTCGGGGAATTAAATTAATAAACTTTAGATTTTTCTTCTTAAGTTATATTCGCAAAATTAAAGGATGAAAATATTTCCTTATCCTAATATATTTTCATCTATAATTAGCTCGCAACCAGAATTATGCTCATCAAGGGTTGCATTTGGGATATACCCCATACAATAATTAGATTAAATCCAGACGCAGAGATTGGCTTAATAAAAACCTTTAGAACAAATGATAACTTAATATACGTTTAGTCTATCATGCAGAATGTATACAGTTAAACCAATTAATCCTACGATTAATCTCATAATCGACATTCCAAAGGGCAAGGAAGTCATTAGGATTTTTCTGCCAAAACCGACGATTTTTTTTTAATTTTGACGCTCACGTATCTAAAATTACATCTTGAAGGCGGACTTACATGTCTATTAAAGTACACTCCCGCCAGTGAACAGAAGTTGAATTCTAGACTTAACACAATGAAAAATAATGTTTTAATGACATTTTTACTCTGCAAGCCCTTCTAGGCCTTACTCTTTGTACCTACGGCAGCCCTCTACAAAGACGCTTAACCTCCCTCGCCTAAACCATATAAGAATATTCTCGCCATGTTCGCTTCATCATCCTGTTAGGATTTAGAACTCATATCTTCGCCGCATCTGTCATCAAATGTTCACAATAGCCTCCCAAGGAAGAACTCACTAAAAAATGCCACTCGGGTGACTTATTTAACTGGAGTTTATTATTTCTCTTTGCATTCTTCAGTCGAGGACTTATTAATACATTGAATGTTTTAATGTCTTATTAAAATAAGAATTTCAATTAATAGACACTTACAATGATATAAAATTAATATCCAGACATTGTTAACTAGCTATAATTTCAGAGGCAGCAAGTGCGAATAGCCTGTGAGTTTAGGCTAAAGTGCTGGTTACTTGCACCCTCTGTTTACAGAATTCCTAATGACTCCTAATCAGTCCCCTTTCCGTTGATCCGTTTGCTTTTTGTTCAGCAAAACATGGGGGGATACAAGAAGCCATAGAGTCAGCGGCGACATTCTGGAATAATGGCACCGACGCAACAGGAGGTCACATGAGTTTCAATTTGGCAAATCTTCCTCAAGAAGAAATGGACAAAGTTAACGTTGATTTAGCGGCAGCCGGTGTCTCTTACAAAGAACGATACCACATGCCGGTGATTGCAGAGCTGGTTGAGCGAGAACAGCCGGAGCATCTTCGCACCTACTTCCGCGAGCGTCTGGCCTATTACCGCACGCTGCGTATTGATACCCTGCCGTACGAACCACCAACAAAATAAATCGCGTTAATCATTCTAGCTAAGGCTACTTTCCACCGGCCAAATCAAGAACGCTGCCGGTGGAATAGGAAGCTTCTTCCGACAGCAACCACACTATCGCCGCCGCAATTTCTTCTGGTCTGCCTCCCCGCTGCATTGGCAACGACGATTTGATGCGATCCACACGATCGGGCTCGCCGCCGTCAGCATGCATATCCGTATAAATAAACCCAGGACGCACACCGTTAACCCGAATACCTTCTGCCGCCACTTCAATCGATAGCCCTTTGGTCAAGGTGTCCATCGCGCCTTTGCTCGCAGCATAATCGAGATATTCAAAAGGCGAACCACTTCTCGCCGCCGCAGAAGAAACGTTGACGATAGCACCACCGCTGCCGCCGTGGCGTTTCGCCATACGTTTTACTGCCTCTCGGCAACACAAAAACGTACCGGTCACGTTGGTCTGCAAAATCAGGTTAATCCGCTCTGCGGTCAAGCCTTCGATTGTCGACTGCGTATGCAAAATTCCCGCGTTATTGACCAGCGCGTCTATCCTTCCCCAGCGCTGATCTAACAAATCAAACATCTCACAAACAGCAGATTCGTCCGCAATGTTCGCACAGGCCAGCAGACTTTCAGCCCCGAGCGTTTCAATTTCACTCGCCAATGAGCGCGCAGCGCTATGATCTTGACAATAATTGATACATATTCGATAACCGCGTTTGGCAAGTAATAACGCCGTTGCGCGCCCAATACCGCGGCTTGCTCCGGTGACTAACGCAATGGGAGACGAGTTCACAGGCATTCCTTGTTAAATTGACGTTTGCTTGCCAGTGTAGCTGAGGTTGAACCGGCTTCAAGTAGGATGGGTATGCGTAATGGGTATAGTGGTAAACGACGCGATGTCGTAATATGTGAAAGACGGCATGTTGCTAATAAGAACGATTACCGGAGAAAGAATGACGCAGAACGAACGAAATATTGCCTTGGTATGCGCGCTAAGTGAGTGGATTGAGCAGCATCTGGGTCGCGATATTTATCTGGATGAGCTCGCTCGCTACTCTGGATATTCACTGTGGCATATGCAAAAGATCTTTCGTGAAACAACCGGAATGTCTTTAGGGCGCTATATTCGCGAACGTAAGCTGTCTGGCGCTGCAAAGCGTTTACGTCATACCGAAGAGTCTATTATTGATATTGCTGTGTACTATGGTTTTGCATCGCAGTCACACTTCACCTACATGTTCCGCAAACATTTTGATATCACGCCAACTAACTACCGGCTCCAGAGCGAAATTCAGCTATCAACGATCCAGCCTCTGCATGTGATGTATAAACAAAGCGCCTGAACTCACTGAGCGATCGTTATGCTAAACCTGTTACGCAGCACTTTTCGAAATATCTTACGCGATCGTTTACTGATCTTTTTGCTGGCTGCCGGTGTCATTCTGGCCTTTTATACTCCAGCCCCGTTGCGCGAATATCCGCACTGGATTGATTGGCCAACGATTACCACACTGCTTGGTCTGCTGCTGTTAACCAAAAGCGTTGAAGTCAGCGGTTATTTCGACTGGCTAGGGCGCAAAATTATCGCACGTTTGAACAGCGAACGAACCCTCGCGTTATTTATGGTTGGCGCTTCGGCGCTGCTCTCGACCTTTCTGACTAATGATGTTGCACTATTCATCGTGGTTCCGCTGACCATCACACTCAAAAAACTCAGCGCGCTGCCCGTGACACGTTTAATCATTTTTGAAGCGCTTGCCGTCAATGTAGGCTCATTACTTACACCGATCGGCAATCCACAGAATATTTTGTTGTGGAATCATAGCGGCCTTTCTTTTGGATCATTCATCTGGCAAATGCTACCGCTCGCTGGCGTACTGATATGCGTGCTCCTGTTGGTCACCCTGCTTTGCTTCCCAGCCAAAACCATTCGACCTCTTGTTAGCCACGCAGACAATCATTGCCAGCGTAGGCTGCTCATCGCGTGCGTTCTGCTGTATGTGCTATTCCTTATCAGCGTAGACGTTGGGGTTCCCTATTGGGGATTGTTGGCGGTATTTGCCACACTGTTATGGCTGGCGCCGAAAGTCATCCTGATGGTCGACTGGGCGCTGATTCTGATATTTATCGCGATGTTTATTGATGTGAAATTGTTTACCCAGTTGCCCGTTCTGCTACCGCTCACTGAAAGCATGCAACACCTGTCCACCGCCGGCGTCTATACCAGTGGAATTTTACTTTCACAGTTGATCAGTAATGTACCTGCCACGATTATGCTATTGGGATTCATTCCCGCCAGCATCACACTCGCCTATGCGGTAAACATTGGCGGTTTTGGCTTCGCGCTGGGTTCCATGGCCAACCTTATTGCGCTCCGCATGGCTAATGAAAAGCGCATTTGGTTGAAGTTTCATCTTTTTTCCATTCCCGCACTGGCTATCTCCGCTGCGCTGGGATGGTTATTGCTTTAGCTCATACGCTAACGCTTTCGATCAAACACGGGCAGCCGCCTTCCCGTGTTTGATCACTTGGTCGTAAAACCTAGCTGGCGCTGACCTTGTTCACTCAGCATATCTTGCGTAGCACGTCCGACGAAATCGACCTCGAAATCATCAGGCGCAAAATCCGGCGGCGTTTTACCTGCAATAAATGCCGGAAGCTGTTTCTGCAAATAGGCCGCATTTTTTTCACACCAAGGCACGGCGGCAATGTACATCACGTTGCTATCAAACTCGCCGTTGTGCTCATTTTCCACCGCATGAATCACATCACAGTGCCAAAATACCGTGTCTCCCGCTTCAAGATCGGGAATGGGTACTACCGCTTCCAATAGCAGCGAATGCCACTGCGCCGAAATAGATAGTGCGCGTCCGGGCGCGGCGCCACACAAATCATCCTCTGCCACATCATCCTGTAACGCCCGCAGCAGCACATAGGCCATCGCATTCGCGATAGGGATTAGCTTAAGCGTACCGGCGCCTGCACGTTGAGGCGTTAAGGCTGTCCATCCTTGAAACGTGCGAAACATCGAGCACACGGCAGGAGACGGAAACTCTCTCACTTCGGTGCGCCCCTGAGCAGCGAATGGATTGTAATTTTGCCATTCACCAGAAAAGACGTGACGATAGACATCTCTAAATTTCACATCCAGCCAGCGTTCAATCGAACCACCGTCAACGTGCGGAGACAATCCCAACGATGACGAGCGCGGTGGACGACGGCGCGTCCGGTCGGCGTAGGTCACCACTCTTTCAGCATCAAAATGCTGCTGGCCTGCGCTCTCGCTTTCCCACAGTCGGTTTAAAAAAACCTGTACCTGACGCATTCTTTCGCTCTGACGTGCCTCTACCTGCGGGCGGGACCAATAGATGCCATAGATTTGCGGTTTACTGTCTTTTAAATCACCAAAATAGTTGTCTTCCGCCGCGTGTTTTAGGCGCTCGGTGAAATGATTTCGCTCCAGATAATCACCAATCTCTTGGTTCCATTCCTCGGCCTGATCTTGCGCAAATACACCGTGAATAGCACAACACCCCGCCTGACGGATTTTATCTCGCTGCTCCTGAGTCACTTTACCGTCAATAATGTCTTGCGCATGTAAACGCGGAACGGGCTCAGCACTCTGCTTCACCGCATTAACCTGTTCACGGATATGTTTTTCAAGGGCTGTGAACACCTCTCGATAATCAGGTAACGCCGCACGTAGTTGTTGTTTGGTGGCTTTGATTGCTTCAGGAATATTGTCAATATGCAGGTGAGTCATAGTGCCCCTCTCGCTTTATTTTTTGCTGAATAGCTGTCTCTCAATGGCGTTCATCGAATCACGCCCACAGGATGAGTTGCTATCAGTTATAAACATCTGGTTAACATTCATCTTCACTATGACAAAACGCCCACATGCAATAAATGGATCGAATTTTCCACTTCAATCCTCATTTGCCAAAGACTCGAAAGCGTTTGGACTACAAATGAAACCAGAACCCAACAAAGCGTGATCGCCACCGGTGTAAAAGAGGAAGCATTAGCTAATAACTACAAATAATTTAATATTCTCTTCACCTTTTATTATCATTGAGTCATAGGCATCGGAGATAGGGTCTAAACACCACCTCACCGTGCTGTTTGTTTTTTAAGCTTTATTCCTTTTGGTTATTGATAATCGCTTAATGTGATTTAGCAAACCATCAACAATGGTTTAGCTTCATCATCAATAACGGAGCGCAATTAGCCGCGTTCTTTTTAAACAAATAATTTAAGTAAGACATTGGGATACCTATGAAAAAAATGACCTTGGCTCTACTTGCTACCTCATTATTTGCCACTTCTGCACTGGCTCAGGCAGCCGACGATCTGGCTGCAATCAAGTCTGCGGGTGTGATGAAATTCGGAACTGAAGGCACCTATGCGCCTTATACCTACCATGATAAAAGTGGAAAACTGGTTGGCTTCGACGTTGACGTTGCGCGTGCAGTGGCTGAAAAGATGGGCGTTAAACCTGAATTTGTGGAAGGTCGTTGGGATGGTCTGATTGCCGGTCTGAGCGCGAAACGCTATGACGCAGTCATTAACCAGGTGGGTATTACCGACGAACGTAAAGCAAAATTTGATTTCTCCCAGCCTTATATCGGCTCCAAGGCCGTGCTGGTTGTGCGCGATGACAACACCACTATCAAAAGCTTTGCAGACCTGAAAGGCCAAAAAGCGGCGCAAAGCCTGACCAGTAACTACTCTAAACTGGCAACCAAAAATGGTGCTGATTTAGTTCCTACAGACGGCTTCAACCAGTCACTGGATTTGGTTCTGAGCGGACGCGCTGCGGCGACGCTGAACGATAACCTGTCGTTCCTTGATTTTAAAAAGCACAAGCCAGACGCGAAAGTGAAAATCGTGGCGACAGATGAGAACACCGAAAACTCGGCCATTTTGCTGCGTAAAGATCAGCCAGAATTGGTTAAAGCAGTGAATAAAGCGCTTGATGAAATCAAAGCTGATGGCACTTACAAAACGATTTCTGTACGCTACTTCGGCCAAGACGTTTCTCAGTAAGAGAGTTAGTCGGTTAGCACATAACGTTAAATTCGTTGTTTAAAAGCCTGCCTCTGTGAACGCCCTTTGGGCCATCACTCCATGAGGCGGGCTGTTGTTTTTAGACTTTTTGTATTTAGGAGTACGGCATATGGCATGGCTACACGGCCTGACTGACTATATTCACGGCCTTGCCTGGCTACAGTTGATGATAGATTCGTTTTGGAGCCTGCTTTCTGCTGGGCTGCAATTCACCCTGCCGCTGGCGATCCTCTCCTTCATCGGTGGGATCATCGTGGGGTTCATCACTGCGTTGGCGCGTTTATACGCACCAAAACCAGTAAAGTGGATTTTTGATTTCTATGTATGGGTTATTCGCGGCACGCCTCTGTTGGTTCAGCTGTTCCTGATTTTCTACGGCTTGCCGAGTGCGGGAATCACCCTAGATGCCTTCCCTGCTGCACTGATCGGCTTCACCCTGAGCGTAGGCGCTTATACTTCTGAGATTATCCGTGGCGCGATTATTTCGGTCCCCAAAGGCCAGTGGGAAGCATCATATTCAATTGGCATGAGCAGCTCGCAGGCGATGCGCCGCGTCATTTTACCGCAGTCGGTGTTTGTTTCTTTACCGCCGCTGTCTAACTCGTTTATCTCCTTAATCAAAGACACGTCACTGGCCGCAGTTATCACCGTGCCTGAAATGTTCTTGGCGGCGCAGCGCATCGTGTCGGTTACCTACGAGCCGCTGATTTTGTACGTTGAAGCAGCACTGATTTATCTCATGTTCAGTACCGTGCTGGGGAAACTACAGAATCGTCTGGAGATTTATTACCGGCGTTACGAATAACGCGAGCGATTTTCAATGGCGCGCTAACCCGCGCCATTGATACTCATGTTCAATATCTACCACTAACCAAGATCCATCGGCTGTACGCAGCCATAAAAGAAACGCCCCTGAATTTTCTGTATTTGGCTTTGCCCAATAACAACTCTTTCATAATCAGGCTCAGCAAGCGACATGATCTTATTGCCAATGTTTTTATAAAAAGAGACATTTTGCACACCAAGATAAGTTTCATCTTTTTTAGCCGGTCGAGCATTAATCTGCTTAGCAAAAGATTTAGGGTCGCCTTCAACTTCAGCTATAAAAATAACGCCGCCTTCACCAACGAATTGCTGCACGGCATACAGATGAAGACCATCAACATCTAGCGGCTGTAAAAAGCTGTATCTGAATTGGTTATAATAAGGATCTTCGATCATCGTGATGACTGCCCCTGCTTTTTTCAGCATGGCGTCGCTTTCTAGTTCTCCTGCAGCTGAATTTTCAGAGTCTCCTACGCAAAGTAATGATTTACTGAGTTCGCTAGCAACGTGTTTTCGGCTACCATCAGTTAACTGAGCAGCCATAGTTTGAACTGATAAAAGCAATAGCGATGTAGATAATATTTTTAACATGCCCAGTTTCATTTAGTAGCCTTCATTCAATTCGTCAGGAATGATATATCCACCGTTATCCATAGCGTAATTTATTTTATATTTTTCATTTATTTTTGTTGCACCTCGGTTGCCAACCGAATTAATAATTAAAGGGTAAAAATCTGCATCAGGCTGGCTGCTATCAATTGAAAGCTTATTTTCAATATGCTCGTATTGATCTGGCTCCTGTGGACTAATTGCGCCTGAATTATCCTGATGTGAAGTCCACTGCGCGACGGGGATAAAAGTATTTTTGACAAATAGACTTAAAGTATCATGCGCCTGTTCATATCCCTGATTCATGGCATAAGATGAACCATGCACCGCCCATTTTTCTGAGCCAATATTTACGACATCCTCAAATTGTTCTCCGCTATCTTGCTCACTGGCGAGCAGCGTATAACCTTGGTCCGTTTTCTGTAAGACATAAAGGTCAGTAGGGAAAGGTTCATTATCATAGGTAGATTTAGACATGTCTGGACACATAACAACGAGATAATATTGACTTTTTTGGCTTATCATTTTGTTATAGCACAGCGAGTAATCAGAGACGATCGCCTCGTCAGCCTTCCTTTTTTTATGCCACGGTGCGTTCTGGTCATCGCTCTTCTGATAAGTCTGAGCAATAAAGTCATCTATTTTTTTGTAGTTCTCTCCAGCAAACACACTGGCTGGAAAAACACCTAAAAGCAATAAAGCCATCAATTTATTCATTATATATACCTATTCACTATCACTATAAACAAAGCCGATATCAACATCCTGTCTCTAATTTTTTAGCGCCGCGATGCCTAGCTTTTTGATTCATTCTGATTAACAAAATGCCCGCTAAAATTAAATATAGGCGCTGAAACACAGCCACTCAAAGAACAGTCCAGCGTTTCAGCATCATTCATACCATTCCAATAACTGATAAGAATATATTTATCCTGAATATCCGCTGTGTATGATCTATAAATTAAACTCTATTCCGGTACTTGATCTTTCGATTCAGACGTTTTCCACTGCCCGTTAACTAATGTTCGAATAGTAGTGGTTATCGTCATAAAGTCTGGCTTTTCGCCAGGAGAGGCGGCCTCGGTGATTTCTTTAATTAACAGAGGCTGGTTGTTCTTTATCTTCCATACACTAAACTGGTGCCAACAGCAGCCGCTTTTGGTCGAAGTCGTCAGCGTTTGTAACTTAGGGTCTACGTCGAATAACCCCAGATTAGTGCTACCCAGCTCGGTTAAGGCTTCATGTCTCTTAAAGGTTTTAGATTTCGGCTGGTAAAGAAACACATCATACGAAGGGCCTCCATAGGCGCCTTCATTGCCTGCACGTAATGCAATATCATCACTACCATCAAAATTAATATCTTCTGATACCAAACCACTATTATTTTCGCCGTACATCTCAACCAAATTTGTCGTTGCTTTCCCTTTGGCATCCAATTCAATGAAGAGATTATCCATAGGTATACGTTGAACCCATTGCCCCGTTCCTTTGGTAAAAATATCTAACGTTCCAGGACCTTCACAGGTCGGATATGAATCATCTTTGTTGCAGTCAGAAACTGATAACACAAAATCCCATTGTTTCGATGCATTGTGTATCACTGAAACATTATCTTTCTCCGCCAGCGTCTTGATACGTTCAACATACGAGTTTCCGAGACAGCCTGTATCATCCCCGCATTGCTGGCGCTGCTTTAGCCAGCTTAGCTGTTGATTTTTCAGTATATCTTTATCTGAATGTTGTCTTGCTGAGAGATAGTTTTTGTTAAGTACAGCATCCAACTGCATCAACGTTGTATCACCGCATACCGCAACGTCATCCTTCGAGGTGGCCTTATTACAATCTATTGCCAATGCAGACGCGGGCAGTCCCACTGCGACCACGATAAATAAAACAGAGTTAAGATTAAGCATACATTGATAGTTCCCGAGAGCGCGAAGTTTGGCTTACCGAGCCAGATAATGCGATGATATCTTACCCCACTCTATTTTTTTAATTAATTTTTACTTCGTAAATGAAAATAAGACAGTGAACACATCAACCAATAAATAAAATGATTACGAACTTTTCATTCATTATAAAATATAATTACAGCTGTTTATTCTTTCAATTTAATTAAACATACAAAATGAGATTCAGTCTCATCCTAGCGCCTATATCCGGTGTGAAGTAGCACGATTGACGGGTCACAAAACTGCGTGTATTGAAACCAAACGACACCCGCTGCCCATACAGGCAAGTACCGTGATGGGGAATCGCGAGAAGGAAAGTCCAGATGGGGGTTCAAACAAAAAAGAAAACCCGCCTTCACTTACTGAAAAATCAGCAAGTAAAACAAGCGGGTGCAAATGCATGAGAAACTCTATGTCGAAGTTATTCAACAAATTAATGATAACACCATACATTTATTTAACAATTTGTTTTCTTTGAACTGTGAGCAAGATCATTAAATCAGTGCCTTACTCATCACTTTTTAACCGATTAGTCGGAGTTGATGTGTTCCTTACAGTAGCGCCGCTTGTATGCCACTGGCGTTAAACCAATCTGTTTGCGAAATATCTGCCTAAAATAGCCGACATCATGAAAACCACTTCGCTGAGCGACCTCGGCGATTGAGCACATATCGTTTAGCAACATTTTCTCCGCGCTGCTCACCCGCTGACGATGGAGGGCTTCGGTCAACGTCACGCCAAATGTTTTGCGAAACACGCGACCAAGATAGTCTGAGTTACAAAATAACTGTCCGGCTAATGATGAGGTGCTAATGGGCAGATGATATTGTGTTTTTATAAGCTGGCGAGCCTTGTAGGCCAAGGCAACGCCTGAATTAGTAATATTGGCATCGTCTGGCAATGCATCTGATATTTGTTGCAGCATTAAAAGGAAAATGAGCGACAATGCTGCTGGCTGTTTTCTATTTTCCTGTTCATTAAGAAACTGTCGAAATAAGGAGGTAATATATTGCGGATCATGAACTTTACAATGTTGAGGTATCGATAACAGCGTCGCTGTAGAGCTATTACGTCCATATTTTCTAGCTATTTCATCAATATCAAAGGCGTTAATATCAAAATGCAGCCAATAAAATTTTAAATCTAACGGAAACGTCTCTAATCCACGATGACTGCGCTGTGGTTGCAACAGCAAGATCTCTCCCTCTGAAACAGAGAAACTCGTGTCGTCTTCACGGATCGCAAGCGTTCCCTTCTCTACAAAAATCAGCTCCCAAGAAGACAACTTTCTCGATGGATGCACACCAATCCCGCGTGAAATGAACAATCCGCCATTTTGAACTCGAATAGGTAAATCCAGTGCAATCTCAAGCATAATCGTCACCTATCAATAAACTTCGCTAATTTTAATCATTAAACTCACGAGAATGGCGTTTAAAATTCACACTAACCGATCGCCTTCACAGTTTTTCCATCAAGTCGGAATCGTTATCTTTTTATACTTTTACCTACTCTTGTTGCTCCCTATGCTCTGTGCGAGATTAATTATGTCGACACAAGGAATTGACACTTAAAAATAATAAACCCACCACTGTGAATAATTAATTTTATTCACTTCGGCATGATTACGTCGCCAATACGCGAGGAGTCAACATGACCGCTACCCCTATAAACCAGACTGACGTTGTTGCTGAAAATAATAACCAACAATTGAGTATTCGCGAGAAAATCGGCTATGGCCTAGGCGATGCCGGTGGCACGGTGATCACCTGCCTTATTATGAATTTTCTCACCTTTTTCTATACCGATACTTTTGGGCTAACCCCCGCACTTGTCGGCACGCTATTTATCGCTCTACGCATCATCGATGCCGTGTCAGACCCACTGATGGGCATTCTCGCTGACCGAACCAACAGTCGCTGGGGACGTTTTCGCCCTTGGCAACTTTGGATTGCGTTACCCATTGGGATCGTTGGCGTGCTGACATTTACTGTGCCAGACGTCAGCATGAATATGAAAATCCTCTGGGCATTCGTCACCTACTTCCTGCTTTCCATTAGCTACACCGCGATTAACGTTCCCTACTGCGCGCTGATCAACACCATGACGACGCGTCACAGCGAAGTCATCTCCTGTCAATCATGGCGCTTTGTGTTATGCGGCGTTGCTGGATTCTTAGTCTCAGTGGGCTTACCTTGGCTGATCGACATTCTGGGGAAAGGTAACCAAGCCTTAGGCTATCAACTGGGTGTCGGCGCGCTGTGTGCTGTTGCCGTCGTCATGTTCCTATGCTGCTTCTTCTGGGTTAGAGAACGCGTTCCGCTCGCGCTGATGGGCAAATTCACGTTACGCGAGCACATGTCAGGACTACGCAATAACGATCAAATGCTATTGGTGCTAGTGATGTCATTTCTGCTGATCAACGTGTTTAACCTACGCGGCGGTGGCTACATGTACTTCATCACCTATGTTCTGCAAGGCAGCACTGGATTTGCATCATTATTTTTCACCATGGTCACCGTCGCGTCCATACTGGGCGCCATCATCGTCAGTCCCCTGTCGCGTAAATTTGATACCGTGCGTCTGTATTACGTCACCAATCTTATTCTTGCGTTACTCGCCGTTATTATGTGGTTTATCCCTACAGGCCCTCAGTTCCAGATCCTGTGGCTAGCTGTCATTTTAGGCAATGGCATCATCCTTGGTTTCACGCTACCACTGCACTTCTCCATCATGGCCTTTGCTGACGATTATGGTGAATGGAAAAACGGTGTTCGTTCATCAGGCATGAACTTCGCCTTCAACCTGTTCTTTATCAAGCTCGCATGGGCATCTAGCGCCGGCGTTTTAAGCTTAGTGTTTATCTGGGTGGCCTATCAGCCTGGTATGGCGAATCAAACGCCTGCGTCACTCAACGGCATTACCGCACTTGAAACGCTGCTGCCCGCCTTCTTTCATTTGGCTCTCGCCTTTGCCATCCGCTTTTGCCGCCTCAATGACCCGATGATGAATCGCATCTCCAGCGATTTGCAAACGCGTCACGCCGGTTAGGCCTAATTTGCCCTATTTTTCAGGAGAGTTTATATGAGTACTTTAGAGACCGTTCAGCCCAATACCACAAGCATTCCGTCGCAAGAATTAGACTTAAACCATGTGCACGTCAGCGATCCTTTCTTGGGGCAATATCAACGATTGGTACGTGACGTCGTTATTCCCTATCAATGGGATGCGTTAAACGATCGCGTCAGCGATGCTGAGCCTAGCCACGCTATCGAAAATTTCCGCATTGCGGCTGGGCTGGAAAATGGTGAATTTTACGGCATGGTCTTTCAAGACAGCGATGTCGCAAAATGGTTAGAAGCTGTGGCTTGGTCTTTGTGCCAAAAACCTGACCGCGAACTTGAACGCACTGCCGATCATGTGATTGAACTGGTAGAAGCCGCACAGTGTGAAGATGGCTATTTGAATACCTACTTCACCGTGAAAGCGCCGCAGGATCGTTGGACGAATTTAGCAGAATGCCATGAACTCTACTGCGCAGGACATATGATTGAAGCCGGTGTTGCGTGGTTCCAAGCCACGGGCAAACGCCGTCTGCTCAACGTCGTTTGCCGCCTTGCCGATCACATCGACGGCGTATTTGGCCCCCATGAAAACCAACTGCATGGCTATCCCGGACATCCAGAAATCGAACTGGCACTCATGCGTTTATATGAAGTCACCGGTAATTCACGTTACATGAAACTAACCCAATACTTTGTTGAACAGCGAGGTTCCCACCCACCACACTATTATGATGAAGAGTACGAAAAGCGCGGTAAAACTTCCTACTGGAACACCTATGGTCCCGCATGGATGGTGAAAGACAAAGCGTACAGTCAGGCGCATGAACCTTTAGCTCTTCAACAAAGCGCGATTGGCCATGCTGTGCGTTTTGTCTACCTCTTAGCAGGTGTAGCCCATTTGGCACGGTTAAATAACGATGAAGAAAAACGTCAGACCTGCTTACGCCTGTGGAACAACATGGTTCAACGCCAGCTCTACGTTACCGGCGGAATTGGCTCGCAGAGCAGTGGCGAAGCGTTCAGTTCAGACTACGATCTGCCCAATGACACCGTGTATGCCGAAAGCTGCGCGTCAATTGGCCTCATGATGTTTGCTAACCGCATGCTGCAAATGGAGGGAGATAGCCAATACGCAGACGTGATGGAACGAGCACTCTACAACACCGTGTTGGGCGGCATGGCACTGGATGGCCGCCATTTCTTTTACGTGAATCCTCTAGAGGTTCATCCTAAAAGTATCCCGTTTAACCATATCTACGACCACGTCAAACCGATACGTCAACGCTGGTTCGGCTGCGCCTGCTGCCCACCTAATATTGCACGCATACTAACTTCCATTGGTCACTACATTTACACTCAACGCAGCGATGCGTTGTATATCAATTTATACGTTGGTAACGAAACTCTCATGGATAACGGCCTTAAAATTGCCATCAGCGGAAACTACCCTTGGGATGAGAATGTCAGCGTCCATATTCGCACTGAGAAACCACTGCACCAGACGCTCGCCCTGAGAATGCCGGAATGGTGCGAAAAACCGAGAGTGCAGCTAAACGGAGAAACCTGTGAGGGTTTGTTAAAACGTGGCTATCTGCACATTGCACGAGAATGGCAGGACGACGATCGACTTGAGATTGTGTTACCGATGCCTGTCCGTCGCGTCTACGGCAACCCGCTGCTGCGCCACGTTGCAGGTAAAGTCGCCATTCAGCGCGGGCCGCTCGTTTATTGCTTGGAACAAGCCGACAATGGCACAGAGCTGCACAACCTCACCCTGCCGCCCGATAGCACTTTCACCCTGCTTGAAGGCAAAGGCATTTTTGCCCATAAAACGCTGATTCAGGCGACAGGAACTCGCGTTATCAGCGAAGAACCCCAAAACCAACCGCTGTATCGCTACGACGCAGCCCCTGAGCAACAACAGGAGCAAAAACTCACGTTTATTCCCTGGTTTAGCTGGGCAAATCGCGGTGAGGGGGAAATGAGGATATGGGTGAGGGAATAATAATGCGCAGGGCAGCAAATGTGTTGCTCCAGTTTGAAACGTCAATATCCTGTGGGATTACTGTGAAATGTTTCGTTCACCGGTCATCAGATGCCTCGCTCCGGTTTGGGAACTCTACTATGCAGGCATTGTGTAATATTCCGCCCGCCTGTCCATACCGAGCGTCATTGATACCCTAGTGAAGGCGTAC
>NZ_LXET01000031.1 GCF_001655005.1 Hafnia paralvei ATCC 29927 | reverse complement strand
GGGCTGGAAGGGGGTGCCAAGCTGGGGTGTTGGGGGGCAGCGATTGGCCCCCCAACTCGGACGCCTGCACGGAGTGCATGTCTGTTTCGGTGCTTTAGGCGTACGAAATATTACACATCCCCCAGCGACTCCCCCTCCCCCTAGTGTGCCTGCTCCTGCTGCGCAAACTTCAGCTCAATCAGCGCAATGGCTTTTTGCACACCGCGTTTGGTCACGGGGTCGATGCTGGCCTTATCGAAATTTATGCTCTTCAGTTGCTTGGCCATTTTTTCACGCACTTCGGTTGGCGCGATAACATCAATAACGTCTAGAATCTGCTTGATAACCAGTTGGCAAGCAACCAGATCGGATGCCAGTTCTTCACTCTCAGTCAGCATCTGAGACATACCATTTCCTTTTCATTTTTCTGTCTATAAATTCGCTGGGGATTTGCCCCCAGCCATAAAATTACATGAAGGGCTTCGGATCGCCGGCACCCACACGCACCACTTCTGGAGAGTCCTCGGTCAGATCGATAACCGTCGTTGGCTGCTGTCCCAAGAAACCACCGTGGATAACCAAATCGACGACTTTACCCAAAGCGTCCTGAATTTCTTCCGGATCCGATTCGGCAAAATCATTGCCTGGCAGCATCAGCGTGGTCGACATCAACGGCTCACCCAGCGCAGCCAGCAGATCCAAGGCGATGGGATTTGACGGCACACGTAAACCGATCGTCTTACGCTTTTCGCTCATCAAACGACGAGGCACTTCTTTAGTGGCCTTAAGAATGAAGGTATAGTGACCCGGCGTATTATTCTTGATCAGGCGGAACGCGGTGTTATCCACAAACGCGTAGGTGGAAATCTCTGACAGATCGCGGCACACCAGCGTGAAATTATGATTGCTGTCCAGATTACGAATACGACAGATCCGCTCCATAGCGTTTTTTTCACCCAGCATACAGCCCAATGCATAGCCCGAATCCGTTGGATAAACGATAACGCCGCCCTTGCGCAGCACTTCGACGCATTGGCTAATCAAGCGCGGCTGTGGGTTATCGGGATGAATATAAAAAAGCTGACTCATAGTAATTCCTCATTATTCAAGGCATTGCTGGTCGTATTCACCGGCAAAAGCACGGCTTACCAATTTTGCCATACAGGCGCAACGCCCGTTGGGAGCCACAATCTGCGGCCCAACTCAATCCAAGAACAGGGCTGATGAAAATCAGAACCCTGCGATGCTAATAGTTCAAACTGCAGCGCATAGGCTGCCAACTGCGATCGTTCGTTCGGCGCTTGCTGGCACTGTGCGACTTCCATCGCATCGCCGCCCCACTGTTTAAAGTTCGCTAACAGTCGCTTTAGCCATTTATTACTGAGCTGGTAGCGCCCCGGATGTGCAACCACGGCCAGACCACCCGCATGGTGGATGGCGCAAATCGCTTCTTCAATTGTACACCACTGTGGCGGTGCGTAACCCGTTTTGCCGCGCGCCAGATAATGTTTGAACACGCCGCCCATGTTGGTAGCATAACCTTGCTCAACCAGATAGCGTGCAAAATGCCCTCGCGTGATCTCGGCGCCACCGGCAATGCGCGTGGCTCCTTCTAAAGCCCCAGGAATACGCGCTTTCTCCAAACGTAGTGCTATTTCTTTGGCCCGCGCCTGACGTCGCTCAACCTGGGCCGCCAGCAACGTTTGCAACGCTGGATCGGTGATATCCACATTTAGCCCAACGATGTGAATCTCGTGATTTTCCCACAGGGTCGAAATCTCAACGCCCGCGATAAGCTCCAGTTCTAACTCTAAATCAATGATGGCTTGGCGCGCGGCAGGAAGCCCCACCGTAGTGTCATGATCCGTGATAGCGAGCGTTGTCACGCCCATTTCTACCGCACGCGCCACGAGCTCTGCCGGTGACAATAAGCCATCTGATGCCGTCGTGTGGCTATGCAGGTCATATAGCATGGTGGGTGACAGTGTCACTTCATCCGATTCAATCTGTGTATCTTGCAAAATAGCCATCCTATTGCGGTATCTCGCTCTATCATACCTAGTATGCTTTGCACTACGCCAACCTAATCTCCCTTAACCTCATTGCCGCAACCTCTCCGGTGTCACTTTGTTCATTAAGCATGTGAAATTAATTCATTGAAAAGCTATTGACACACAACCATCAAACTAGTTTACTAGTACGCAGGTTCGGAACGATAGACCTTCTCGGTTTAAATAGCGGGTCATAAAAAATATCGCTCTGACAATAAATTAAGGTGAACACAATGCGAAATGATTCTTTGAACGGCTCATTAATGAATAAGGTACCGATGCTTTCTGCGCGCTGGTGGCGTGACTCATTCAGTTGGGCGGTGTAGCTGCATATCGGATTTGAGGATCCCCTATCACCACCGCCCGCACCTTGCGGGCTTTTTTATAGCCAAATTTGAAGAAAGACCACCAGTGAATAAGCGGATATGACGATGAATTCTACCAAGCCAGCTTTAACCTTATTGACGCAAACAGCGGCCTATCGTAACGACCCTACGGCGCTGTTTCACCAGCTATGCGGTGCTCGTCCGGCAACGCTGCTGTTAGAGTCCGCTGAAATTGATAACAAACAAGATTTGAAAAGCCTGTTAGTTATCGACAGCGCATTGCGTATCACCGCTCTGGGCCGCAGCGTGACCATTCAGGCACTGACCGAAAACGGTCGCAGCTTGCTACCATTACTGGATGCAGCGTTGCCATCAGACGTTGAAAATGACATTCATCCTAATCAGCGTGTGCTGCACTTCCCCGCCATCGACACCCTACAGGATGAAGACGCTCGGTTAAAATCACGTTCAGTGTTCGATGCGCTGCGTACATTACTCACGCTGGTGACCGTTCCTGCACAGGAGCGTGAAGCGATGTTTATCGGGGGTTTGTTTGCCTACGATCTCGTCGCGGGCTTCGAAAACCTCGCGGCATTAAATAGCGATCAGCGCTGCCCGGATTTTTGCTTTTATCTGGCAGAAACGCTGCTGGTGTTAGACCACCAGCATCACAGCGCGCGTCTTCAGGCCTCTATTTTCACCCATAACACGGCAGAAACTCAGCGCCTGCAAGCACGTTTACATCAGCTCACCCAGCAGATGACGCAAGAAGCCGAGCCTATCACACACCCTAACGTTGAAGACATGCAGTTGAGCTGCAATCTTAGCGACGAGGCTTTTGGTGCCGTGGTGAGCCAGATGCAGCAGGCCATTCGCATCGGTGAAATCTTTCAGGTGGTTCCTTCTCGCCGCTTCAGCCTACCTTGTCCTTCACCGCTGGCGGCCTACCACACGCTGAAGCACAGCAATCCAAGTCCGTACATGTTCTTTATGCAGGACAACGATTTCTCTCTGTTCGGCGCTTCACCGGAAAGCGCATTGAAATATGACGCCACTAACCGCCAGATAGAAATCTATCCGATTGCAGGTACGCGTCCGCGCGGACGTCGTGCCAATGGCGAACTGGATCGGGATTTAGATAGCCGCATCGAACTGGAAATGCGCACCGACCATAAAGAACTGGCCGAACATTTAATGCTGGTTGATCTGGCGCGTAACGATTTGGCGCGTATCTGTGAGCCCGGTTCTCGTTATGTCGCAGACCTGACTAAGGTCGATCGTTATTCCTTCGTGATGCATTTGGTTTCCCGCGTGGTCGGCACGTTACGCCAAGATTTAGACGTTCTGCACGCCTATCAAGCCTGTATGAATATGGGCACGCTAAGCGGAGCGCCGAAAATTCGTGCTATGCAGCTGATTGCAGAATTCGAACAAACTCGTCGCGGGAGCTATGGCGGAGCCGTGGGATATTTCACCGCGCATGGCGATCTGGATACCTGCATTGTGATCCGCTCCGCCTATGTGGAAGACGGTATCGCTACGGTACAAGCCGGTGCTGGAGTGGTACTGGATTCCGTGCCTCAGGCCGAAGCTGATGAAACCCGTAATAAAGCCCGTGCCGTGCTGCGAGCCATCGCCACCGCTCATCACGTTAAAGAGGTGTTCTAATGGCTGACATTCTTTTGCTCGATAACATCGACTCTTTTACCTACAACTTGGTCGATCAACTGCGTTCTAGCGGCCATCGCGTCGTGATTTACCGTAATCAAATTCCTGCGGAAGTCATCATCAATAAGCTGACTGAAATGGAAAATCCTGTGCTGATGCTGTCGCCGGGGCCAGGAACGCCGTCTGAAGCGGGCTGTATGCCTGAGCTGTTGAACAAACTGCGTGGAAAATTGCCTATTATCGGAATTTGCCTCGGTCATCAAGCCATCGTCGAAGCCTATGGCGGACACGTTGGGCAAGCCGGAGAAATCCTGCACGGTAAAGCCTCATTGGTTGAACATGACGGCGAAGGCATGTTTAGTGGCTTACCTTCACCGCTTCCGGTCGCGCGCTACCACTCACTGGTGGGAAGCCAAATTCCGGCCGGATTAACCGTTAATGCCTCCTTCAATGGGATGGTGATGGCCGTTCGTCACGACGATGAACGTGTGTGTGGTTTCCAATTTCACCCTGAGTCCATTCTCACAACCCAAGGCGCTCGTCTTCTTGAACAGACGCTTGAGTGGGCGTTGGTCTAAACAATGATTTTCTGAATATCAGTTGTCGATTAGAAGCAAACAAAATCAAAAGACTAACGAAAAAAATTGCGGAGAAAACACCATGCAAGCAGCACTTATCAAACCGAGCATTTTTGAGCAGCAATCCATTTTGGACAAACTGTTTACGTCTCAAACCATGAGTCAGGAAGAGAGTCATCAGCTGTTTGGCGCGATTGTGCGTGGCGAACTGCAAGACAGCCAACTGGCCGCGGCACTGATCAGCATGAAAATGCGCGGCGAGCGTCCAGAAGAGATCGCCGGAGCCGCCAGCGCGTTACTGGCCGACGCACAGCCATTCCCCCGCCCTGACTACGATTTTGCAGATATCGTTGGTACCGGCGGTGACGGCACCAACAGCATTAATATCTCGACCGCCAGCGCTTTCGTCGCCGCCAGTTGCGGAGCCAAAGTGGCTAAACACGGTAACCGAAGCGTCTCTAGCCGCTCTGGCTCTTCGGATCTGTTGCAAGCTTTCGGTATCCGTCTCGATATGAGCGCCGAAGATTCTCGTCAGGCGCTAGACGATTTAAACGTCTGCTTCCTGTTTGCACCGCAGTATCACACCGGGTTTCGCCATGCTATGCCGGTGCGTCAGCAGCTCAAGACCCGCACTATTTTTAACGTACTGGGCCCATTGATTAACCCAGCACGTCCACCCAAAGCCCTGATCGGTGTTTATAGCCCCGAGTTAGTTCTGCCGATTGCGCAGGCATTAAAAGTATTGGGTTATCAAAACGCCGCCGTGGTTCACGGCGGAGGAATGGACGAAGTGGCGATTCATGCCCCTACGCTGGTAGCCGAACTTCATCAGGGCGAAATCGAAAGCTACCAGCTTTCACCGCAGGATTTCGGCTTAGAAAGCTATTCGCTGAATGCGTTACAGGGCGGAACACCAGAAGAAAACCGTGACATTCTGGCGCGCTTATTACAAGGTAAAGGTGATGCAGCGCACGCTGCGGCCGTCGCCGCAAACGTTGCTTTGCTGCTGAAATTGTTTGGTCAGGATAATCTGCGCCATAACGCGCAACTGGCACTGGAAACCATCAGAAGCGGAACAGCATTTGAGCGAGTCACCGCACTGGCAGCACGAGGCTGAGTATGTTGCAAGGAAATCTGTCACCACAACGTTCATCACAAGAACAAGAAACTGTCTTAAATCGCATCGTTCGCGACAAAGCCATATGGGTTGAAGCCCGTCAGTCTCAACAGCCGCTGGAAAGCTTCCAAGCTAGCATTGTCCCTTCATCGCGTTCGTTTTATGACGCGCTGTCTGGCAACAGAACCGCCTTTATTCTGGAATGCAAAAAGGCATCACCCTCTAAAGGTGTGATCCGCGAAAACTTTAACCCGGTAGAAATCGCCACGCTGTATCGCGATTTTGCCTCAGCGATTTCCGTATTGACCGACGAAAAATATTTTCAGGGTGATTTCGATTATTTGCGTCAGGTCAGTGCCACCGTGCATCAACCGGTATTGTGCAAAGATTTTGTAATTTCTGCGTACCAAATTTATCTGGCCCGCTTCTATCAGGCCGATGCCATTTTGCTGATGCTCTCCGTTCTCGATGACGAGCAGTATCTGCATTTAGCCGCCATCGCCCACAGTCTCCAAATGGGCGTATTGACTGAGGCCAGTAACGAAGAAGAACTCGAGCGCGCCATTGCATTAAAGGCCAAAGTTGTTGGCATCAATAACCGAGACTTACGCGATCTGTCGATTGACCTCAATCGTACGCGTCAGATGGCGCCACGGTTGCCGCAAGGTGTCACCGTGATCAGCGAATCAGGTATTCATACCTACAGCCAGATTCGTGAGTTAAGCCATTTTGCCAACGGCTTCCTGATCGGTAGTGCATTGATGTCCGAACCTGATTTAAGTCTGGCGCTGCGCCGTGTGCTGCTGGGTGACAACAAAGTATGTGGTTTGACGCGTGCAGAAGATGCCGCCTCTGCTTATAGCGCGGGTGCCGTCTACGGCGGTTTGATTTTCGTCGGCAGTTCACCGCGCTACGTGGATATTTCCCAAGCACGAGAAGTGATTGCTGCAGCACCGCTAAAATACGTCGGTGTATTCCGTAACGCCAAGCTGGAAACGGTACGTTTGACCGTGGAGCGTTTGGGACTCTATGCGGTTCAACTGCATGGCGATGAATCACAGGAATATATTCGCGAATTGCGACAGCTGTTGCCAATTAACTGCCAGATCTGGAAAGCCATGCGCATTAACGATGCTATTCCGGCACGCAATTTACTCCATGTCGATCGCTATGTTTTCGATAACGGTAACGGCGGCACTGGACAGGCTTTTGATTGGAATCTACTGCAAGGAAAAACGCTGGATAACGTCATGCTTGCCGGTGGGCTCAACGCCAGTAACTGCGTTATGGCTGCCAAGCTGGGTAGCGCTGGGCTGGATTTCAACTCTGGTGTGGAATCCGCGCCGGGGCAAAAAGATCGGCAAAAGCTGGAGGCGGTATTTCAAACGCTGCGAGCTTACTAGTTCACGCTAGCAAAAGAACTCATCAATAAAGAAAAGCGACAGGCCTGCTTTAGCCTGAAATTGCCAAATACGAAGAATGGACAGGACGGGAAAAACAATGACTTTATTAAACCCCTATTTCGGTGAATTTGGTGGAATGTACGTTCCCCAAATATTAATGCCCGCATTAAATCAGTTGGAAGAAGCTTTTGTTAGCGCCCAGAAAGATCCTGAGTTCCAAGCTCAGTTCATCGATCTGCTAAAAAACTATGCGGGACGCCCTACCGCGCTCACGCTGTGCCGTAACTTAACCAAAGGCACTAAAGCCAAGCTATACCTGAAACGCGAAGATTTGCTGCACGGCGGCGCGCATAAAACCAATCAGGTATTAGGGCAGGCGCTGCTGGCCAAGCGAATGGGTAAAACCGAAATTATCGCCGAAACCGGGGCTGGGCAGCACGGCGTTGCCACCGCTCTGGCCTGTGCGTTGCTGGGACTGAAATGCCGCGTCTATATGGGTGCGAAAGACGTTGAACGTCAGTCGCCTAACGTGTTCCGTATGCGCCTGATGGGGGCGGAAGTTATTCCGGTACACAGTGGCTCAGCCACGCTAAAAGATGCGTGTAATGAGGCGCTACGCGACTGGTCTGGCAGTTACGACAAAGCGCACTATTTGCTGGGCACCGCAGCGGGTCCACACCCTTACCCAACTATTGTGCGTGAATTCCAACGCATGATTGGCGAAGAAACCAAAGAGCAGATCCTTGGTTTTGAAGGCCGTCTACCGGATGCCGTTTTGGCCTGCGTCGGCGGCGGATCTAACGCCATCGGCATGTTTGCTGACTTTATCGTCGAAGAGTCGGTACGCCTGATCGGCGTCGAACCTGGCGGTTTAGGTATCGAGACGGGACAGCACGGCGCACCGTTGAAACATGGCAAAGTGGGCATCTACTTTGGTATGAAATCACCAATGATGCAGACTGAGGAAGGCCAAATTGAAGAGTCTTACTCTGTCTCTGCGGGTCTGGACTTCCCCTCTGTCGGTCCACAACATGCCTATTTGAACAGCATCGGTCGTGCTGATTACGTATCAATCACCGATGATGAGGCGCTGGAAGCGTTCAAACGTCTGTCGCGTGAGGAAGGGATCATTCCAGCGCTGGAGTCTTCACATGCTCTCGCCCACGCGCTGAAAATGATTGAGCAAGATCCCGATAAAGAACAATTGCTGGTGGTGAACCTGTCAGGCCGCGGCGATAAAGACATTTTTACCGTTAACGATATTTTGAAAGCGCGGGGAGAAATCTGATGGAACGCTATCAACAACTGTTTGCCGGATTAAAAGAACGCAAAGAAGGGGCTTTCGTGCCTTTTGTGACCTTAGGCGATCCCACTCCGGCGCTCTCTTTAGAGATTATTAATACCTTAATTGACGCGGGTGCCGATGCGTTAGAGCTGGGGATCCCCTTTTCCGATCCGCTAGCTGACGGCCCCACCATTCAAGACGCTACGCTGCGCGCTTTTGCCGCGGGCGTCACTCCGACCGTATGCTTTGAAATGTTGGCCGAGATCCGCAAAAAACATCCCCACATTCCAATCGGTCTGCTGATGTATGCCAACTTGGTGTTCCACAATGGCATTGACGAGTTTTATCAGCGCTGTGCCGAAGTTGGGGTCGATTCTGTATTGGTTGCCGACGTTCCGCTGGAAGAGTCAACGCCGTTCCGTCAGGCTGCACTGCGCCACGGTATCGCGCCGATCTTTATCTGCCCGCCTAACGCCGACGATGCGCTGCTGCAAGGCATCTCAGAGCAGGGGCGCGGCTATACCTACCTGCTCTCACGAGCAGGTGTTACCGGTGTTGAAACCCGCGCACAGCTGCCGTTGCATCATTTGGTGGCACGCTTGGGTGAATTGAGCGCTCCTCCTGCGTTACAAGGCTTTGGCATTTCTGAGCCGTCGCAGGTGAAAGAAGCGCTGGATGCTGGCGCCGCAGGTGCAATTTCAGGTTCGGCCATTGTTAAAATCATTGAGACAAACCATCACCATCCTGACGTTATGCTCAAAAAACTGCACGACTTTGTCAGCGGAATGAAAGCGGCTACGCGCCGCTAAGATAAATGTAAGCTCAACAACCGTGCTGTATTCGTACCGCACGGTTTTTTTATATTAGTGAAGCTTACATATTGATAACCCTATTTTTTAAAAATGGATTATAGTGATTACGGATGGTTCAACGAATAATCATTAGATTACGTTTTGAATTGCCATGCCAACAATAAACTGCAAGGAGAGACATTGATGAAATGGGTTAAAGCGATTACCACTTTTTGCGCAGCGGCGATTTTTTCTGTTGCGTTGGCGGGTTGCGCACCAACAGCGAAACAGGAAGGAACCGGCGGTTATATCGACGATACCGTCATAACAACCAAAGTTAAATCTGCACTGCTGGCTGAAAAATCTCTCAAATCCACCGAGATCAGCGTTGAAACCTTTAAAGGCCGCGTTCAGCTCAGCGGTTTCGTGACGTCTTCTGCTGATGCTAACCGTGCCGTCGCCGTGGCTAAAACGGTGAAAGGTGTACGTACGGTAGAAAATGATATGCGGATTAAATAATTCGCTCTGACGATCAAAAAAGGCGCTAAAGCGCCTTTTTTATTGTCTGTAACTTTTGTCTGTAACGTTACTTTAAAACTACAGGGTCTGTAACACTGGCCGTTCTTACTGTTCCTGCTACACGTCTCTATTTAGAAACGGTAACCCACGGCAAACATGAATACAAACGGGTCTACGTGTGTATCAATGTTTTGTTTTTGGTTGTTGCTATCTCTGAACTTAATGGTGGTATCGATATCCATGTACCACAATGAGGCGTTGATCATCCAATCTTTATCAACCATGTAGTCCAGACCAACCTGACCCGCTGCACCCCATGAGTTGTCTACGCTCAAATCGTGCAAGCCTAAGCTTTTTCCGGTGTTATTGAACTTCGCATCATAGAAATTCGTGTAGTTAATACCCACACCCACATACGGACGCAGCTTGTCTTCAGCCTTACCAAAGTACCATTGAGCCATCAGCGTCGGTGGCAACTGACGAGAGGAAGCAATATCCCCCGTCGCCTGCAAGCCCACTTTATGCTGGAACGGCGTCGCACCTAACAGTTCAACCCCAATGTTATCGGTGATCAGATAGCTGAAAGTCAGACCAAGCTGGGTATCGTTATCGATCTTGAACCCACCCAGTCCCATCACGTTTTCACTGCTTTCCGTTGGACGTACGGTTGCGGTACCGGCACGGACAATAAAGTCACCAGCCTGATGAGCCATAGCAAAAGACGGTGCCAGCGTAGCTGCCACACATAGCGCAAGTGTTAGTTTTTTCATCATCCCTTCCCTTTATATGGTTATCACTGCGTGCAGGAATATACCCAAAAAGGATGATTCATGATTTAACACAGATCACATGAATGACATTGTTTTTGACAAAATGACATAAAATAAACATGCATTAAATATATGATTTTAATGAAATTGATTTAGATCAATTTTAACCAAATATCAACATTCATCACGCATCAAACCGAAGGGTGTTGACCTAAGATTAACCTCAGAGTAATTTTTTTATTCCGATTGTTTTGGTTCGAAGCCATAAGGAGTGGTGGGAAATCAAGATGAGTAACACTTCAACTATTTCAACGCTGATACAACCTAATCCATGTATATCCTGCGGCGCTTGCTGCGGCTATTTCCGTGTTTCATTTTACTGGGCCGAGGCAGATGATGCCGGTGGCTGCGTGCCCGCATCACTCACTGAGCAGGTGAATCCGTATCTTCGCTGTATGCAGGGAACCAACAGTAAAAAACCACGCTGTGTGAACCTGCGCGGTGAAATCGGCCAGCAAGTCATGTGTGCCATGTATGAAAACAGACCGTCGCCTTGCCGTGAATTTGAGCAGTCATGGGAATATGGTGAACGCAATGAAGCCTGCGATCGTGCTCGGGCAGCCTATGGGTTGCCTCCCCTTGCCCCCAACAACGTAGAAGAAATCGCCAGTAGCATCGCTACGGGGTGCCACTTACCCGGTTAACAAGGTACAATCGGCGCACATTCATTATATTGATATGCCCTAATACCGTGAAGCAGTGACGTTGTTCGATACTGCTTCACGCCAACGGGGATCGTTGCCACTGCCAAGGAGCGCCTGCATGCCAATCACGGCCCGTACACTGTACCGTGACACCTTCAACTTTTTCCGCCATCAGCTAAGCACGCTGTGCTTGTTAGCGCTGTTAACCGCGTTTATTTCGGTGATATTAAATCAAGCGTTTACTCCAGGTGCCGATGACCTGAGTATTCTGGCTGGTGCTGATGGTACTCTGTCCTCGGGTATGGGGCTGCAAGAGATGGTGCAACAAATGACGCCTGAGCAACAGATGGTGTTATTGAAAGTCTCTGCCGCGGCCAGTTTTTCCGCCCTCATTGGCAATGTGTTACTGCTAGGCGGCATGCTGGCACTGATCCCATTGGTTTCGCAGGGACAGCGTATCAGTGCGTTGCGCGCCATTGGCGCTTCTGCACCGATGTTACCGCGTCTGCTGATACTGATGTTCCTGTGCACCCTAATGGTTCAACTGGGAATTACCGCATTTATCGTACCGGGTATTGTGCTAGCCGTTGGGCTAGCGTTAGCGCCAATGATTATGTCTGGAGAGAAAGCGGGTATATTCACGTCGATTCGTAGCAGTTTCCGTCTGTCATTTGCCAACGTCCGTTTGATTAGTCCAGCCATTATGCTGTGGCTAGCGGCGAAATTGGCGCTGTTACTGCTGGTTGGTGTGCTTTCTGCCCTCCATCCAACCATTGGCATGGTGATTATAGGCGCGCTGAGCAATCTGATTTCTGCGCTGCTCATTATCTATTTATCTCGTCTGTACATGCTGGTGAAACAAAGTGCTTAATCGAATCTGATGACAGCGCGTTGTGACTAATATTGATATAAAAAAACGCCCGATGGATTTATTTCATCGGGCGTTTTCATTAGTTTGGCATTCAACTATTAATCAGAACGGATAGTCGTGATACCCCATCTGCTCGGAAATGTTACGCGCGGCAGTATGCAGCATCGTCACATATTCATGTTTAGCATCTTCGGAGAAACGAATTGTCGGGAATGAAATACTTAGCCCTGCAATCACAACACCAAAGCGATCAAAGACGGGAACGGCGATGCAGCGCAACCCCTCTTCCTGCTCTTCGTTATCCTCACCGAAGCCTTGTTGTTTCACCATATCTAAGGCAACCAGCAACTCTTCTGGCGTCAAAATGGTTTTGTCTGTGCTACGTTTGAATTCAATCTGAGAGATAATTTCTTTTGCTTCTTCACGATCGCGCCACGCCAGCAGCACTTTACCAATCGCAGTACTGTGCAGCGGATTGCGACGCCCGATGCGCGAATACATGCGCAGATTGTACATCGAATCGATTTTATGAATGTAGACAATGCCATCTTCATCCAGCGCCCCTAAATGGATCGTTTCACGCGTTAAACGTGAAAGCTCGCGCATTTCGATATCCGCACTGCGAATAAGATCCACGTTTTGTAACGCATGGGCACCCAACTCAAATAACTTCAGCGTCAGCGAATACTTTTCTGACTCACTCTCCTGCGATACATAACCAAGAGATTTCATGGTTTGCAGAAAACGATACACGGTACTTTTAGACATCATCACTCGCTGAGACAGCTCGGTGATGCCTATTTCGCGCTCTTCGGTGAGCGCCTGTAAAATCCCAAACACTTTGAGTACAGAAGAGACCGAATCGGGTTGTTTATCTATATCTGTTGACATTGTATTTCTTTACCCTATCAGATGATTAAATCGAACCTATGTTTCATTATAAAAGGAACAGCTTCTGAAAGACAGCCTGTTAAACAGGTTGCAGCACGGTTTAAACGTTTCCGCACATCCGCAGGTTTGTTACAAACAAAGCCGTGTGTGACGATGGTCTCATTTGATAATTAACGTTATAGTTGCGATCTTGACCAATAATCCTCTAATTATCATTACTCAATGAAATCAACCCCAAATGACGGTGTTCCTTTACCACAACGCTACGGTGCCATTTTAGCCATTGCACTCGGCATTACTGTGGCGGTACTCGATGGCGCGATTGCCAACGTTGCCTTACCGACCATTGCTCGCGATCTGAATGCCTCAGCCGCAACGTCGGTCTGGATCGTCAATGCCTATCAGCTTGCGATAACGATTTCTCTGCTTTCGCTCGCGTCACTGGGCGATATCATCGGCTATCGCAAAGTGTATCTCACCGGCCTGTTGGTATTCAGCGTTACCTCACTGGGATGTGCCATGTCTGATTCACTGTGGACACTGACGCTTGCTCGTGTGCTGCAAGGCTTTGGTGCCGCTGCCGTAATGAGTGTTAACGTGGCGCTAGTGCGACTCATCTATCCACAGCGTCACCTTGGGCGCGGCATGGGGATTAATGCGTTAATCGTTGCCGTTTCTGCCGCCGCAGGCCCCTCGGTTGCCGCTGCAATCTTATCCGTCAGTAGTTGGCCATGGCTGTTTGCAGTAAATGTCCCTATTGGCATTGCCGCTTTTATTTGTGGTATGAAGTTTCTCCCTAAAAATCCACCGAAAGTCGGTAAACCCAAATTTGACGTCTATAGCGCACTGCTGAATGCGCTCACCTTTGGCTTATTAATCTCAGCCATCAGTGGCTTTGCCCAACGCCAAAACAGCCTGCTACTGCTGGGTGAAGTCGTGATTATGCTGGTAGTGGGAACATTGTTTGTACGCCGCCAACTCACGCAAGAATTCCCGTTACTTCCCGTTGATCTGCTGCGTATTCCCATTTTTTCTTTATCAGTGGGAACCTCAATCTGTTCTTTTAGTGCCCAAATGCTGGCCTTTGTTTCGCTTCCGTTCTTCCTACAAACCGTTCTGGGTAAAACGGAGGTCATGACCGGCCTGCTGCTCACCCCGTGGCCCATTGCAACCATGATCATGGCTCCGATTGCCGGACGCCTGCTTGAGCGTTTCAACGCTGGGCTACTCGGTAGCATCGGCTTAGCGCTATTTGCCGTTGGGCTGCTGTCTCTAGCGTTGCTGCCCGCATCGCCTTCGGATCTCGATATTATTTGGCGCATGGCATTGTGTGGCGCAGGGTTTGGTATTTTCCAGTCGCCAAACAACCACACTATGATCTCTTCCGCACCACGCCACCGCAGCGGAGGTGCCAGCGGTATGCTCGGCACCGCTCGTCTGCTTGGGCAAACCAGCGGTGCTGCATTAGTCGCACTGATGTTTAATCTGTTTGGCAACCACGGCACGCATTCATCTCTGCTGCTTGGCGCCCTGTTTGCACTTTGCGCCGCCATCGTCAGCAGCTTGCGTATTCGGCAGCCAAAGCCGTTGGCGCAATAACACCATAAAAAAGGGGATCCCTCTCGGGATCCCCTACCAAAATGATAAGAATCATCGCAATACACCGCGTTATGCTGTGATGCTTATCAGCTCGGTTTCGTTATTTGATGAAACCACGCAGTTCGCCATGTCGAACAATCCCCTGCAAAAGCACTTCATCGCTGATGATGTCAAATAGCGATAGCGTATTACCATCTCTTTTCTCCTGATTCTTATTGTAACGCGCAATTTCCCCCCACTCTTCAAACGCCCGTGGATGGTGCTGCTTAATGAAGGCCAATAGCGTAATCAGTGTCACCGCGCTAGCTGGCATATTCGTCACCGAACCATTCAGGTAATTGAAGATAGTATTACGAGGAGCATTCAATAACGTAGTGAGCTCTGTCTTCGTCATTCCCAATTCGTTAAAAACCCTAGTGAATTCGTTCACTTAATTTGTTCCTAATAGGTTAATTTTCTGGTTTTGCTATTTTATCAAAGCCTTGATGATACTGAAAGTTTTTCATGTTGAAGAATTCTCTTCATACAATGACTTAACTAAAATCAGAATATATACAGTTAATAACAAGAACAATAAATAATCCCATTAAGAACAAAAAGCGTTGTTATCTTTTTGTTGAATGAAAAATAAGTATTGATAGATATTTTATATGCGCCTAAATTTCACTCCATCAGGAACATTTTTACGTCTGCAAAAAACCAACATCGCAAAACAACTTTCTTTAGGTCTATCTCTTTATGAAGCGCAAAATAACTTTCATCGCTGTTGTAATCGCTAGTTCTTTCGTTGGAATGGCGCAAGCTCACTTAAACCTTACCGATGCATTAGGGGGCTCATCAGATGAAGCTGTAGCCTTTAGAAAATGGGTGTTAGCTACTCATAAAATTGATTCATCGGTTTTTGATTACTCGAATAATGCCCAAAATACCTTCGTTAACTCACCGACAACGAATATTGGTAACTCTAACCAGACTGCGCATAACCTGCTTGATAACCACAATTACGATCTGCAGACCTATTGGATCCCTCAATTTGAGTCCGCATGGTCAGAATTGCCAAAACCGACAAATACGACAACAACACCTAGTGGCAATTATAATCGTGGCGGTACACCGACCTATTCCATACCGGACAACACGCCTAAGCCAGTTTATTATGGCCCGACGCAGCGCCCAAATACCTCAGTAGAAATAGAAAATGCAAAACCAGAAACACCACATTTAGACGGTCAGCATAACGTCGAGATTAACCCTGCT
>NZ_LXET01000030.1 GCF_001655005.1 Hafnia paralvei ATCC 29927 | reverse complement strand
CTGACCAGTGAAAAATATGTGTCGCAAAATATATCTGACAAACGTGTATCTAGCAGCAACGAGACCACGCTGAACAAAAAGCAGAGTTTAGCGAGCAGAAAAGTGGCCGAAATTGCACAGTACAACGCCATGCAACTAAAAATAGATAATATGGCGTTAGCGGATAACCATCACCGAATCGCGTCTAACAGCGCGGCGATAAGCTCTAACTCTCAACGTTTAGACTCCGTTCAACATCATCAGGCGGAACAAGATTCACGCATTAACGAAAATAAAAAGCAGGCCTCTGCAGGGATCAGCGCTGCCTTTGCTCAGGCTAACATTCCCCAAGTGACCGATAGCCAACAGTTTGCCGTGGGTGCTGGCGTTGGGGGGTACGATAGTGAAAATGCAATCGCCGTGGGTGCATCATTCCATGCAACACAAAATACCATCGTTAAGATGACCGTATCTGACGATACTCAAAATAACTTTGGCTATGGCGCAGGCGTTTCCGTCGGCTGGTAGAGAATTATGCGTTATTATTATTAAAAACATCATGACATATATAGCTATGATGATTGGAGATAACCAATGAAAGTACAAAAACTACTGTTGGTCAGCGTTGTGGCTGGATTGCTCGCTGGTTGCACGTCATCCGCTGAGCGAATGGCAAAATGTGAAGGTCAGGGCGTAAGTAAAGACGCCTGTTATATTGCCGAGCAAAACCGCATCAATACCCTTAACGCCGCCGCTGAAAAACAGGCGTTAGAAAACGCGCAGCAGCAGTATGGTCAAGCAACGCATAAAGCCGTCGTGAAAACGGGCTATGGCGTAACGGTTAAGCGCGGAACCGATGGTATTGTGACAGTCAACGGTAAACCTGCGGCCTTAGATGAAAAAAATGCTGATGCTGCCGTTTATTCACAGGGCATTTATCAGGTAATTTTCTATACCAAAGGGAAAGTTGCGCTGATGGAGAATCGCCAATTTAAAGGCTACTTGAAATAATGCTAAAAGCCGGATGTGGTAAACACGGCATCCGGCGATTGATATCAGAATAATTAGGCAGCCGGCTCCGCTTTTGACAGCGCGGCTAATGTGGCTTCACGGCTAGCTAATACACGTTCAACGGTATCAACCACGGCCTGCGTTTGCGGGTCGATCTCTATATTCACCTTATCTCCCAAGCGCTTCACTCCCAGCGTTGTGCGCTGCAGGGTTTCAGGGATCAGATGAACGCAAAAACGACTTTTGGTGACTTCACCAATCGTTAAGCTGATACCGTCAATACCGATAAAACCCTTGTGCAGCACATATTTCATCAGGTCAGTGCTGGGCATTTTAAACCAAATCTGACGATTATTTTCTGAGGTCAAGATCTTCACGATTTCAGCGGTGCAAATAATATGGCCTGACATCAAATGCCCACCGATTTCATCGTTAAACTTCGCTGCACGTTCCAGATTCACCACGCTCCCGATAGTGACATCACCTAAGTTAGTGATGCGTAGCGTCTCTTTCATCAGATCAAAACTGACCAGATCGCCTTCAACCTTTGTCACTGTCAAACAGCAACCGTTATGAGCCACCGATGCCCCGAGTTCTAAATCAGGCAGCAGCTCCTGCGGAAACTTCACGACGTGAGTACGGAAATTCGATTTTTCGTCAATGGACACGACCGGAGCGGTGCCCTGAACAATGCCGGTAAACATAAATGGTGCCTCTGCAATAATGTCTTATCGAAAACAATTACCTAGCAGTTTGCCGCAAACCATCGATAAAACCAAATCATGAGCGCAATTATCAGCAGATAACCCACCCATCAGCGACAGTTTTCATTCTCTTGTGCTCTATCTGCAGGTAGAATCATTCGTTTATCATTTATACTCGTCATATTTCAGGTCACACGTGCGTCTGGCAAGCAATGCTTGTACTCCGCTTCGCGCGCATGGGCCGCGAATTTGGCTGTTTAGATGCTGTTCTCATCACGTTGAGTATCGCATTCCCCTCTTCAAGGCTTGCCGTGAAGAGTCTTTTACTTATTTGTGTTTTCTCTCTCATTTAAAATAAAAAGGTGTATACGTGCAGAAGTATTGGATAGAAGCGCGTAGCTTATTGGCTCTGGCTATTCCCGTTATCATTGCGCAAGTTTCACAAACGGCCATGGGTTTCGTTGACACCATCATGGCAGGTGGCGTCAGCGCCACTGATATGGCGGCGGTGGCTGTCGGAACCTCTATTTGGCTACCCGCTATTTTATTCGGCCACGGCTTGTTGTTGGCATTAACCCCGGTTATTGCTCAACTAAACGGCGCAGGCCGACGCGATAAAATCGGACATCAGGTACAACAAGGCTTTTGGTTAGCGCTGGTCGTTTCAGCACTGATCATCGTGGTGCTTTATAACGCCAAGCACATTATCGATATGATGCACAACATCGACCCTAACTTAGCCAACAAAGCCATCGGCTATCTTCATGCGATTATGTGGGGGGCGCCGGGTTATCTGTTCTTCCAAGTTCTGCGTAACCAGTGTGAGGGGCTATCAAAAACTAAGCCGGGGATGGTGATTGGTTTTATCGGTCTGTTGGTCAACATACCCATTAACTACATTTTTATTTATGGGAAATTAGGCGCTCCAGCGCTCGGCGGTGTGGGGTGCGGCGTGGCAACCGGCACCGTTTATTGGGTGATGTACTTCATCATGCGCTGGTATGTACGTCACGCGTCCAGCTTGCGCGACCTGCGCCCTAAACGTATGGAAGCCCCGCAGTGGGCGACTATTCACCGCCTGATTAACATCGGGATGCCGGTAGCGTTAGCGCTGTTCTTCGAGGTCACCTTATTTGCCGTAGTTGCACTGCTTGTTTCCCCTCTCGGGATTGTTTCAGTTGCCGGGCACCAGATTGCCTTGAACTTTAGCTCGCTAATGTTTGTTTTACCGATGTCGTTAGGTGTAGCGGCCACCATTCGCGTGGGATATCGCCTTGGCGAAGGCTCGGCTGAAAATGCCAAAGTGGCTGCGCGAACCAGTATCGCCGTGGGTATGACGATGGCGGCCTGTACCGCAATCTTCACGGTTATCTTCCGCGAGCCAATCGCCTTGCTCTATAACGATAACCCTGAAGTTATCACCATGGCATCGCACCTGATGCTGTTGGCCGCCATTTACCAGATCTCTGACTCCGTACAGGTGATCGGTAGCGGCGTACTGCGTGGGTATAAAGATACTCGCTCTATCTTCTTTATTACCTTTACCGCCTACTGGATCTTGGGGTTACCTACGGGTTATGTGCTTGCATTGACAGACTATGTCGTTCCCGCGATGGGGCCAAGCGGCTTCTGGACAGGATTCATTATCGGGTTAACGTCTGCAGCTATTATGATGGCACTGCGCATTCGCTGGTTACAAAATCAGCCTGCTGCATGGATCTTGCAGCGTGCGGCGCGCTAATGAACAATTAGCAAAAGCACCGCCGAATATTCGCAGCAATATCAAACCTTCAACGGCATCTTAGATGCCGTTTTTTTCACCCAGATGCGCATATCATCAGCAATCGTGTGAATTTAAGAGGAATTTTTGGCAATCCCCCTTGCCAGCCGTGCCATGTGCCGCTAATATTCGTCTCCGTTGTCTGGCGCAGTCAGTATGTCAGCAAGGCAACACAGGATGCGTCCGTAGCTCAGTTGGTTAGAGCACCACCTTGACATGGTGGGGGTCGGTGATTCGAGTTCACTCGGACGCACCATTCTTAAGAGATTATCCG
>NZ_LXET01000029.1 GCF_001655005.1 Hafnia paralvei ATCC 29927 | reverse complement strand
TTCGATGCGTCCGTAGCTCAGTTGGTTAGAGCACCACCTTGACATGGTGGGGGTCGGTGATTCGAGTTCACTCGGACGCACCATTCTTTGCAAACCACCGCCCTTCTCTCATTGCCACTTCGTTTCTTTTGCGAAATCTCTCTTACAAAAAACGATAAAGCCCGCAGATAGCGACTCTCCTTTAGTCTGTGCCGCCTCTGCGCGACTCAATCAGAACGTTTTCAATATCACCGACAACACTTTTGCATTAACCTTCATCTTCATATCATCCTCCGTGGTGGCCGAAATATATATGTTAATCATCCCCGAGCTCTTTTCACTTCCGCTCAGCCCACGTAATGCCGCCGTCATTGGCACCATAAAGGTTGTCTTCATGTTCGTCATATCCATGCTGCCGAAAAAGGCGAAGCTATTCACAGGATCTTGGCAAGTGTCGACAGCGCTGACCTGAGTTCTCTTCTGCATCAAACTCGGTTTATCCAGAGCAACATTAAAGCTCACGCCCTGAACCGAAGACATCGGCATGATCTCCACCAACGCGTAGTAGCGTTGCTGCTCATCCCCAAACAGCTCCGCTGAATTTTGCAGAGGCTTCGGCAAAATCACCTGGGCGTTAACAATTTGGCCATTGCTCAAATCCGTTTGATCGAGTGTGGCATCTAGCTGTAGTGCAGGCAGTGAGCTTACTTTACCCTGCGTTAAACGTGGCGTTGAATCCCCGCTTCCCGTTTGATAGTCATAATCAAAATCGCCTATCTGGGCATAATCTCCTGCGCTGTTCTTCTGCACTGGCCGACCATTTTCATCGACGTAAAACAGGAAAGGCTCGTTTTTCCACAGGCTCAAGCCGGTTTGTGGCTCGGTGGGCAAATTATCTCGTATTTGCTTTGTGCGCCACACCTCCCATAAACGATCGAGATTAGCATGATGCATGAAGAAAACCGGGTCGACAGGAGACAAAAAGTTCCCCATAAAACCTCCGATATCGTTATGCACTTTGTTATGCGGGAAGGCCTCCAGTATTCCAAAACCATGCTGATGGCTGTTGCTATGATTGGGCGCGGACTCACTGCCAAACAGCTCAAAAGAACGCGGCGCCAATGCATCTAAAATCGTCTCTAGGGAAACCGCGTTCTGGGTTGTGCAATCGAAATTGGGTTGGTCTTGAGTGAGCGCTCGCGTTTGCCCTCGAGGAAAGAACATCGCGTCTTCAGGTTTTCCATCACCTTCGATACCTCGCCAAAGATCGCGTGGATACGGATAGTTACGCAGTTGTAATTCATGCAGCTGTTGCGGAGTGAATTGCCCCCACAATGCTTCTACAGGATTAAATAATGCTTCACGAAATTTAGCGTAACTATCAATAAACGCCTGATTATCTGGATTAAGCACACCGTCAAAAAAAACCTCAGGAATACGCGGTTCCGCCGTCCAATCCCAGAACGGCATGGCAAAATCAGCGTCTCCGCTCAGTTTACGGATGATCCTTTCAAACCACCCCACATACCCACGATGCCAAGGCAAAAACCACCAATTACCATGAGGGCAATCAAGCGTATGAATTAACGTATGCCGATACCAATTCAGGGGATCTGATGGCGGTAATGCGAGCATTGCCCTGATCCCTTTTTGATAGCTTTCGAGCATTCTCTGCCCTTCTTTGCTATTGAGATTCACACGCGTATAGCGTCTTTTGGTGTCTGTGGAGGGCATGGCTGAAAATGCAGATTGAAACGGGAGTGCTGCTGCGAGCGTAGTCAGCGTCGTGGCGATAATTAAACGGCGCCTGCTCAGGCTAAAAGGGGATTCACGCTTACTCATATTAAATATCCTTAATAGTAGGATTTTGAGCAAAAAGAATAATATTCTGATTTAAAAGCGATAACCTGCCGCCATCAGAAATAATATTTCGCCTGATGGCAAAAATAAGCATAGAACATTAATCAATCTCAGCAAGCGGCCAAACATGAATAGATCCAGCCGGTATCTGAGGGAATGTCAAAATTTTATTGCGCAACAAGTTTTTCATCGACGCTACATTTGCGCAGCAATCGTTGTTTTTTTAGCTAATCACGTCCACGGTGAGGCAAATTCGTTGTCAATTCACAGGTTAAGACCGTATAATACGAAACGTCATTTCAATTGAATGGTTTCAGCCCTTGATCTGTCGCTACGCAAACTACAATTCAAAGATGCTTTCGCGCTTATCAATACCTAAACGCGGAGAACACTTTTCCGCATCCATCCCTCAGCTGTCATCTATTCTTAGTAGTGTTTCAACATCCCGATTACCGACGTTCACACTTTTAGGCAACGTTAACCTTTTAAGCAACATCGTTTTATCGGCTTCATCTCTTGCTCATGGCATCGCCAAGAGCACATTGTTTTTTCAATCCATCACAACTTGCAGAAATTAAACTTCATGAAAAAGACCAAAATCGTATGCACCATCGGTCCTAAGACCGAATCCGAAGAAATGCTAAACAACATGCTGACCGCAGGCATGAACGTTATGCGTCTTAACTTCTCCCACGGTGATTATGAAGAACACGGACAGCGCATCAAAAATATCCGTGCTGTAATGGAAAAAACCGGTAAGAAAGCCGCTATTTTGCTGGACACCAAAGGCCCAGAAATCCGTACGATGAAACTGGAAGGCGGTAAAGACGCCGCGCTGACCGCAGGTCAGACTTTCACTTTCACCACGGACCAAAGCGTCGTTGGTAACACCAGCCGTGTAGCCGTCACCTACCCAGGCTTTGCCGCTGACCTGAAAATCGGTAACACCGTGCTGGTTGACGACGGTTTGATCGGTATGGAAGTTATCGAAGTGTCAGAAACCGAAGTGGTTTGTAAGGTTCTGAACGCCGGCGATCTGGGCGAGAACAAAGGTGTTAACCTGCCGGGCGTTTCCATTCAGTTGCCAGCACTGGCTGAAAAAGACAAGCGTGACTTGGTATTCGGCTGTGAGCAAGGCGTTGATTTCGTTGCGGCTTCATTCATCCGTAAACGTTCTGATGTCATGGAAATTCGCGAACACCTGAAAGCACACGGTGGCGAAAACATCCAGATTATCTCTAAGATCGAAAACCAAGAAGGCCTGAACAACTTCGACGAAATTCTGGAAGCGTCTGACGGCATCATGGTTGCACGTGGTGACCTGGGCGTGGAAATCCCGGTTGAAGAAGTTATCTTCGCTCAGAAGATGATGATCGAAAAATGTAACCGCGCACGTAAAGTCGTTATTACTGCGACCCAAATGCTGGATTCCATGATCAAAAACCCACGTCCAACTCGCGCAGAAGCGGGCGACGTTGCTAACGCCATCCTCGACGGTACTGACGCCGTTATGCTGTCAGGCGAAAGCGCTAAGGGTAAATATCCTCTGGAAGCCGTCAGCATTATGGCCACTATCTGTGAGCGCACAGACCGTGTGATGCAGAGCCGTATCGAAACTCTGCATGACAGCCGCAAACTGCGCATCACTGAAGCCGTATGCCGTGGCGCCGTTGAAACAGCAGAAAAACTGGACGCACCGCTAATTGTTGTGGCAACCGCAGGCGGTAAATCAGCGAAAGCCGTACGCAAATACTTCCCAGATGCGATGATCCTAGCGCTGACCACTAACCCAGTGACCGCTCGCCAGTTGATCCTGAGCAAAGGCGTGGTTCCTATGCTGGTTAAAGAGATTGCTTCTACTGACGATTTCTATCGTATCGGTAAAGAAGTCGCAGTTGAAAGCGGTCTGGCTCAGAAAGGCGACGTTGTCGTTATGGTTTCAGGCGCACTGGTGCCAAGTGGAACTACCAACACCGCTTCTGTTCACGTTCTCTAATTACATTTATTGTAATTATATCAAGCGCCGGAATCCGGCGCTTTTTTTATTGTTTTTATCACACAGTTCAAACTTAAGCTATTGTTAATCATGATTTTTACTTATTTTAAAATCCTAGCAAAACAAGCAAAAAAGCTTCATTTTCGCCAACTTAATTTAATTTTTTCATTTAAAAATGACGTTTATTTAGATGACTGGTCAAAACAAAGCGATTCAGTACAAAAAATGTATTCTCTTCGAAAAAGAGTTTGTGTAATACTCGTTTAGCTATATGGAAATCAACTCAAACTAGAGGGTGTTACAATGAATCGCACTAAATTGGTACTGGGCGCAGTAATTCTGGCGTCTACTATGCTGGCTGGCTGTACAAGCAACGCTAAAATCGACCAACTGTCGACTGATGTTCAGACTCTGACCACCAAAGTTGATCAGCTGAGCAACGACGTTAACGCCATGCGCACTGACGTTCAGTCTGCTAAAGATGAAGCCGCTCGCGCTAACCAGCGTTTGGACAACATTCGCGGTGGCTACAAGAAATAATATTGCTTACGCAATGTGATATAAACGCGCTAATGGCACCATTCTTGTGCTGCCATTAGCGTCTTACGAACCCGAATCGAACTCATGTATGGTCACTCGTGATGTTCATACACTCCTAATCACCCACTCTGGCGCTCGGATTAGCAGAAATTAAGAATAATTCAAGCTTCAAGCTCTCATTTTTGTTTACATCTGTACCGCATTTTTTCCGCCTGAATTAGTCCTGTTCATATAATTAATTTCCAAATCAAAATAAGATGAATCCAATAGAAATGACCTGTTTTCTCTCCTTTTTTTAATCTTTTGGAAAAAGAAGGCGTTTCTTTGAGCGAACGATCAAAATAAAGCGACTTAGTACAAAAAATTTATTCTCTTTAGAAAATGGTTTGTGTAATACTTGTAACGCTACATGGAGATTAACTCAATCTAGAGGGTTTTATAATGAATCGTACTAAACTGGTACTGGGCGCAGTAATCCTGGCTTCTACTATGCTGGCTGGTTGTTCAAGCAATGCTAAAATCGACCAACTGTCTACTGATGTTCAGACTCTGAACACCAAAGTTGATCAGCTGAGCAACGACGTTAACGCAATGCGCGCTGACGTTCAGACTGCTAAAGACGACGCAGCACGTGCTAACCAGCGTCTGGACAACATGGCTGTTAAATACAAGAAATAATATTTCTTGAGTCATGTAATAAAGGCGCACTTTGTGCGCCTTTTTTTATGCCGACGTCATCTAACACGCCGAGCCCTCCCATCCCCTATCAGCCCCGCTTTATCTCGCCGTCCACGTAAAGCAAACCACTAACCGCATTTATTGAGTCGCACCCATAAAAAAAGGACGCCCAGAGGCATCCCCATGAATCACACTACAGCGCGCTAAACGCATGCCATACGCTTTTATTGAATATCCTTGGCAGTCTCAGCCTTGGCTTCGGTAATCTTCACTGCGTTGGCGGCAGGCTCAGATTTCACTTCTTGACCATGGTGCACTAAAACGGGCATACCCGAGCGGCGTTTCATCGCCTCATCAAACACCAGTCGATCGGTCAGTGGGCTTTCTGCAAACTTTTTAGCTGCCGGTTTCAGAACAATAGGCATCGTTTGCGGATCGTCTTTCTCAGTGCGTGACAATGGCTGATGTACTTCCACATAACGCTTACCATCAGGCTCCACCGAAACTTTCACCGGCGCATTCACGATCTGAACTCGCGTTCCTTTAGGAACGGTTTTAAACAATGCTTCGATATCGTCTGGGCGTAGGCGGATACAGCCAGAGCTTACGCGCATGCCAATCCCAAAATTCGCGTTGGTGCCGTGGATGAGGTATACCCCCCCTTGAGCCGACAGACGCAGCGCAAACAAACCCATTGGATTTTCTGGGCCTGCCGGTACAACCGCCGGCAACGTCACACCTTCAGCTTTATAGTGTTTGCGAATATTTGCCGTTGGCGTCCAAGTAGGATTAGCAATGGACTGAGAAACGCTGGTCACCATTTCTGGCGTGTTACGTCCCAACTGGCCAATGCCAATAGGATAAACCACGACTTTACCTTCCCCTTTCGGGTAATAGAACAGTCGCATTTCTGCCAAGTTAATCACAATGCCTTCACGCGGCGCATCGGGCAGCAACATTTGCGAAGGAATGGTTAAAACCGTCCCCGGCGTAGGCAGATAAGGATCGACTCCCGGATTAGCTTCCAGCATGCCAAGCAGGCCAATCTGGTAGCGAGAGGCAATGTCTTCAAGAGGTTTGCCATTGTTTTGTACCGTTACCGTCACGTTTTCACCAATCAAACGGCTGTCCGGTGGCGGCAAAGGGTATTCGGTTGCCTCGGCAACAGACGTCCCTGCCATCCATACCGAAAGCAACATAGTCACAAGAGGTAGTGCACGCTTCATGCTTGATTCCCAGTCTTATTGTTTACCTTCAGGACGAAGGCTAACTCATCAAATATACAAGGCTGTAGAACTGCCAGTGTTATCAACACAAGTCATACTAACAGCCAGAAAAGAAAAGGCAATTAAAATGCCAATAAATCAATGTGTTACCAAAATACTTTTGCGTTATATTTCAAATTGTTAACGCAAGCAGAGCTAATATGCACAAAACATTAACGTCAAGGAATCAGATTGATCTGGTGTTAGCGACATTTACATTTGCCACATGAATTTGTCGAATGAATAAATATCCAGCTTGCAACGCAGAAGAACTATATTTAAAAGATAACGCGAAGCCCGATATTCGCCCATTTCTCCTCCGCCTTTAGGTGAACCATGGTGCGCTGCCTCTATCTGTTCATTGCTCTGCTGTTCAGCGCTTTCAGCTACGCCGAACCGGCTAAAACACTGGCGCTGCCAACGGCCATAAAGTCGGTGTATGGTGATTTCGACACCATGCAGCAGCGCAGAATCATTCGCGTATTGATCCCCTATAGCAAAACCTTTTATTTTTTAGACAATCAGGGTACGCCTCGGGGTTTGATGGTTGAGCTAATGCAAGAGTTTGATAAGCAGTTGAACAACGGCGTCAAGCCGGACAAAAAAATCCATGTGGTGCTTATCCCAACCTCTCGGGACAAGCTGATCCCCAATTTACTCGCAGGAAAAGGCGATGTTATTGCAGCAAACCTCACAATTACCCCAGAGCGCCAGCAGTTAGTGGATTTCTCCACACCGCTGGCCACGGGGGTACATGAGGTTGTGGTTGCCAACAAGCTTCAGCCACCGCTTACCACCGTCAATGATTTAGCAGGAAAAAGCGTATTTATTAATCCGTCCACCAGCTATATGCAAAGCGTGAACGCATTTAATGAGCAATTAAAGAAACAAGGATTAGCACCACTACGGGTCAATAGCGCGCCGGGAAATTTTGAGCCAGAAGATATTCTAGAGATGATTAACGCCAATCTTGCGGGCTATACGGTCGTTGATCGCTACCTCGCGCTGCTGTGGCAAAAAATCTATCCTAATCTTGTGGTTTACGATCATATAGCCCTACGCGAGGATGGCAATATCGCCCTCGCGTGGCGTAAAAACTCCCCATTGTTGCGTGCTAAACTCGACCCTTTTTGTGCCAGCCATAAGCTGGGAAGCTCGTTTGGTAACCAGCAGATATATAAATACTTGCGCAGTGTGAAGTGGGTTAAAAGCGCCACGTCTGAAAAGGAACTCACGAAGTTCGCGCAGGTCACTGCGATATTCCAAAAATATGGCAAACAATACAGCGTAGATTGGCTATTGATGGTGGCCCAAGGTTATCAAGAATCGCAACTTGATCAGACCAAACGTAGTCACAGCGGTGCGATTGGCATTATGCAGATTCTCCCCAGCACGGGGAAATCGCTCAAAGTAGGTGACATCACCCAAGCCGATCCCAACATAAATGCTGGGGTAAAATATATTCGCTTTATGCAGGAGCGCTATTTTGCCGATCAGCCTATGGACGATCTCAACAAAATGCTCTTCACCTTTGCCGCCTACAATGCAGGCCCCGCCAAAGTGGAGAGTTTACGCAAACAGGCTAAAACTATGGGGCTCGATCCGAACCGCTGGTTTGACAACGTCGAACGCGTTGCGCAATTAAAAATCGGTAATGAAACGGTGCAGTATGTGAGCAATATCTTCAAATACTACGTTGCGTACACACTGATAAAGCAAGAGCAGCTAGAAAAGGAGCAGGCCGCCAAGCCGGCTCCCCCACTTATTTAATGCTTGATAATGTACATCGTTTGGCTGTAGGCAACATCTTCAGGGTTAGTGATAGGATAACCCTTCACCCACGGTTTAATGAGACGCCCATTGGTGTACTGATAGATAGGTGCAATCGGTGCTTGCTCGGCAATGATCTGCTCAGCCTGTACGTAATCGGCATTACGCTTGGCGGCATCGGTTTCCTCACTGGCCATTTTCAGCAATTTGTCATAGCCGGGGCTATTAAACTTGGCAATATTGCCGCTATGCGTCGACGTCAGCAACGACAAAAACGTCGATGCTTCGTTATAGTCGCCCACCCACGACGCTCGTACCACATCAAATTTGCCGGTATTACGGCTATCGATATAGGTTTTCCACTCTTGATTGGTTAATTTCACCTGAGCCCCCAGCGACTTCTTCCACATGGATGCCACGGCAATCGCAATCTTTTGGTGATTTTCCGACGTGTTATACAGCAGCGTTAATTTCAGCGGTTTCTTTGGTCCATACCCCGCCTCTTTCAGCCACTCTTTTGCCTGTTTATTGCGCTCAGCCGGCGTCATTTTCTGCATGGCTAGAGGCACAGGCTCAAATCCGGCGGTCACATCCGGTGTGAAGTGATACGCGGGCTTCTCGCCTGTGCCTAACACTTTTTCCGCAATGATTTGCCGGTCGATAGCATAGGAAAGCGCACGACGAACGCGAACATCATTGAGCGGCGCTTTCTGTGTATTAAAGGCATAGTAGTAGGTGCCCAACTGATCCGGTGTATACACCTGACCGGGGATATCCTTCATCAGCTTTTTATACATATTTTTCGGGAAAGATTCGGTGATATCAATATCATCAGCCAGATAACGCTTGGTCGCCGCCGATTCCTGATTTATCGGAATAAACGTCACCTTGGTCAACACCGTATTTTTATGATCCCAATAGTAAGGGTTTGGCTTTAAAACGATTTTTTCGTTCACGACCCGTTCTTGCATGGCAAACGCACCATTGCCAACCACGTTTTCTGGCTTAGTCCAATCGTTGCCGTATTTTTCGATGGTCTTTTGTGGAACAGGAAACAGGCTAAAGTTCGCCAGTAGATTCACAAAAAAAGGCACGGGTTTATTCAATTGCACCACCAGCGTTTGTGAATCAGGTGCAGCAACGCCCAACTTTTGCACCGGTACTTTGCCGCTGATAATTCCGTCTGCATTCGCGATACCCGCCATTTGCGCGAACCACGCAAAAGGTGAAAGCGTTTTGGGATCAACCAGACGCTGCCAACTGTAAACGAAATCGTAGGCCGTAACCGGTTCACCGTTCGACCATTTGGCGTTTTCACGCAGTTTAAACACATAGCGTTTGTTATCGACGGTTTGCCAACTCTGAGCTACGCCCGGCTCTGGCTTCCCGTCGGCCCCCTGATTCACCAAACCTTCAAAAAGATCGCGGGCAACCTGTGCTTCCGGTAAACCCACCACCTTAGCGGGGTCCAACGACGCGGGCTCATCTTTAATATGACGAACAATCTCTTGCTTATCGGCCAATAGGGTTCCAGCCGGAACCTGTGCAGCCTGTGCGGTAACAAACCCCGAAGCAATCAATGCGGCTAATGCGGTAACACGAAAAAGATGCATGAATAGAACCCTATATATCCAAAGTCATTGGCATGGCCTGCAGCATTTCCTCATTCTGAACACCGTTATCCCCCACGTTCGTTATTTTTTGTCGAGTCGAACGTTTTCTGAGGTCAAAAAGTGTGCCTTAATAAGAAGGTTAACAGACGGAAATTATTCGAACTTATTCTACTATCACGGGAAAACTGTTGCATGGGAAATGGTGTAAAACAGATCCGTCCCCGCTCAGAACGCGGACAAATCAGCGCAGAAGCCATCACCTATGGCCACTCTTTACTCGGTGCACCGCTGCTCTATTTCCCCGCGGTGCAGCCCGATCGTGAGACTGGCTTGATCATGGCGGGTACTCACGGAGACGAAACCACGGCCGTGATTGCACTTTCCTGCGCATTACGCAGCCTGCAGCCAATGCAACAGCGCCACCATGTTATTTTGGCGGTCAACCCAGACGGCTGCCAGCTTGGGCTACGTGCTAATTCGGCTGGTGTCGATCTAAACCGAAACTTCCCCGCAGCCAACTGGCTATCTGGCTCGTCCGTTTACCGCTGGAACAGCGCCAGCAGTGAGAGAGACGTCAGATTATCGACCGGAGACACCGCAGGCTCGGAGCCAGAAACGCAGGCATTGTGCCAGCTTATTCACCGCTTAAAACCGGCATGGGTCGTCTCGTTGCATGAACCCTTAGCCTGCGTGGAAGATCCGCACCACAGCCTGCTGGGACAGCAGCTTTCCGCAGACTTTGAGCTGCCGCTGGTCAGCAGTGTAGGATATGAAACGCCGGGATCATTTGGTAGCTGGTGTGCCGATCTCGGTTTGCCCTGCATTACGTTAGAGCTTCCAGCTATTTCAGCCGATCTCGCCAGCGAAAAGTATCTTCCGGCACTGCTGGCGTTGATCGATTATGATTTATAGCCAGCAAAGCTATAGCTGAATGCCGCCGCAGCTAAAGTTCAGCGCAGGCTGAGAATCCTGTGCCAGCCAAGTCGGTCCATCGAAGTCGACAAACTTGGCTGCCGGTGCCAACGGCAATGCGGCACGAATCGCCCGCGAGGTGCAAATCATACATCCCAGCATGATGGCCATCCCCTCTTTCTGCGCCAAAGAACGTAACGCCAACGCTTCGGTCAGCCCACCGGTTTTATCCAGCTTAATATTCACCATGTCATAACGCCCTTTCAGCGCCGAAAAGTCGCTACAGGTGTGGCAGCTTTCATCGGCACAGATAGGCAAAGGATGAATAAAGTGTGCCAAAGCATCATCCTGTTTCGCGGCCAACGGCTGCTCTAGCATGGCAACGCCAACATCAGCTAAAAGCTGGCAACGCGCCGCCAATCCTTCCGCCTGCCACGACTCATTAGCATCAACAATCAGCGTTGTCTCTGGCACCGCTGCACGGATAGCCATCAAGCGCTCGGTGATAAGATGATCGTCTAGTTTGATTTTCAGCAATGTTGCGCCTTGCTGAGACAGAGAGAGCGCCGTTGACGCCATCTGTTCTGGAGAACCAATAGACACCGTTTGAGCCATGCGTATCTGAGTGGGTTGCGGCACATTACACTGCTCCCACAGCGTGGTATTCGTCTGCTTGCAGATCAAATCCCACAGTGCGCAGTCCACGGCATTGCGCGCAGCGCCTGCGGGGAGGCGCATTTGCAGTTCACGACGATCGATGCCGTTTTCAACCGCCGATTGAACCGATGCTAGCTGCGCCAGCACGCTCTCTACGTCCTCACCATAACGTGCATACGGCGTACATTCGCCAATACCCACCACACCATCTTTCTCAATCTCAACCACCACGACATAAGCTTCGGTTCGGCTACCGCGAGCAATCACAAATGGGGTATGTAAAGGCCAGACTTCTGAATAAAAACGCATCGTTTTCATGCTGATTCCTTAGCTTTTATTAAAGGCGCGAAGCGAGTCATGGATGTCATAGCTGAAGTATTAGCCAATATCACCATGTTACACAAACATTTAAAATTGTTCGTGTATTCAAGGTTATCGTGTTAGCGTAAACTCTAGTTCGTGTTAACTAACTGTAATAGGAAATACCATAATGACGCAGACAGTTCATTTTCAAGGCAACCCAGTTCACGTAGCCGGCCAACTCCCTCAGGCGGGTGACAAAGCGAAGCCTTTCAAACTGGTCGCTAAAGATCTTTCCGATGTTGATCTGGCAAGTCTGGCTGGTAAACGCAAAATCCTGAATATATTCCCAAGCATTGATACCGGCGTATGTGCCGCATCAGTGAGAAAATTCAATCAACTGGCGAGCCAGACCGAAAATGCCGTGGTGCTGTGCATCTCTGCCGACCTGCCTTTTGCTCAGTCACGCTTCTGCGGCGCAGAAGGCCTGAACAACGTCATCACTCTGTCCACCTTGCGCGGCGGTGACTTCAAACATGATTATGGCGTTGCCATTTCTGACGGCCCGCTAGCTGGCCTGACTGCACGTGCAGTCGTCGTTCTGGATAGCAACGACAACGTTGTCTACAGCCAACTGGTCAACGAAATCACCGAAGAGCCAGATTACGACGCGGCTCTGGCTGCGCTGAAATAAACGTTAGCCTGATATAAACAAAAACGCGGTGCTGTTTCCAGCCACCGCGTTTTCTTTTTTACGCGTCCTCAGAATCAGGATGCGTTTCTGTATGGCGTCGACTACTCAATCCATACTCACGGAGTTTGTTCGCAATCGCCGTGTGTGATACACCCAGACGCTTAGCTAATTTGCGCGTGCTTGGATAGTTGCGATACAAACGCGTCAACACTGAACGTTCAAAACGTTTACAAATATCGTCGAGCGAGCCATCAAGTACTTCATCACCCAGCGCCATTTCTGCCTCAAACTCAGGTAACACCACATCCTGCGGGCGCAGTTCATACCCTTCTAGCTGAGTCAGCGCACGGTAAATCGCATTTTTCAGCTGACGGACGTTACCCGGCCAGCCGTACTGACAGAGGAAACCGTTCAGTTCCGGCGCCAAACGAGGACGCGGCATTCCCTGCTCATCGGCAAAGCGTGACACAAACAGCTCGGTCAGCGGCATAATATCCTGAGTACGCTCGCGCAACGGTGGTAAATTCAGCGTCAGTACGTTCAAGCGGTAATAGAGATCTTCACGGAATAAACCGCGCTGCACCAAATCAATGAGGTTTTTCTGCGTCGCGCAAATAACGCGCACATCAACACTCACCTCATGCTCTTCCCCCACGCGACGGAACGTGCCATCGTTAAGGAAACGCAGCAGCTTGGTTTGCATACGCGGCGTCATTTCACCGATTTCATCCAGCAACACCGAACCGCCGTTAGCCTGCTCGAAGAAACCTTTTTTACCTTCCAGCGCGTTAGGATAAGCCCCTGCGGCATGGCCAAAAAGTTCACTTTCGGCGACGTCATCAGGCAATGCCGCGCAGTTTAGCGCTAAAAATGGCTGTTTGCCGCGTGGGCTGCGTAAATGACAGGCGCGCGCCAATACATCTTTACCGGTTCCGGTATCACCCACGATCAATAACGGGGCATCCAGCATCGCCAGTTTTCGTGCCTGTTCCAACACCTGACGCATTTTAGGACTCACGCCAATGATGTGCTCGAATTCACTGTCGTCGTTTACGGTAAGATTTTGCAACTGACGTCCAATGCGCACCGCAGATTTCAGCACCACCACCGCACCCACTGGCGCAGACATTTCGCCCTTCTCATCACCAAGATAGATCGGGGTAATGTCCATCAGATAGTCCTGACCACGGATCACGACTTTTTCCGCGTGCGGAGCAACAGTTTCGTTTTCCAACCAGCGCAAAAAGTTATAACCACCGATCAAACCCCCTGCGGTCTGATTACAGATTTTGTCTTCCGTCGTACCAAACAGCGTGAGCGCAGCCTGATTCGCCAGCTCAACTTTTCCCTTCATATCGATGGAAAAAACCGGTTCAGGCAGTGATTCCAACAGTGCCCACATCGCACGATGTTCACGCTCTGATGGCATGTAAGGCACCGTGCGCACGTCGGTAACACCGCTGATGCGACGAATTTCTGCCATCAACTGACGGAAGACTTCAAAGTCAAGTTCATTAAAATTCAAATAGATACGACCGATGGTATCGATCTCAATCCCGCGCAAATCAATATTACGCGCTGCTAGCAAATCCAGCAGTTCACGGGTTAAGCCGATTCGGTCTTCACAAAAAACTTCCAGGCGCATCAGTTTTGACCTTAATCTGCATATTGCTATGTATAAAAAACATACGTGTCAAAAACACGAGAGGTAACCAGCTGTCGCTCATACTGATGGGGTCATTGTACGACAACTGAAACAGTAACTGTCAGTATAAGTTGACAGATCTTTCTATTGTTATCCAGCCAGTCATTTCTGATTTATCACAAGACTGACTTTGGGTTACGGTAGTAAAACTATGACAACTTATATAATGAAACTTAAACTAATCATCACAGTTATGACATCATAGCTATACCACAGAATCTTATCACCTATTCATCACCCATTTTAGATATAAATAGGGGAAATGCAGCACATGATCATTCGACAAGCTACCCCAGCAGACTATGACAGCATTTTAGAAATCCAACGGCTGAATACGCCTGAAAATCTAGATGCCGAAAATTTACAACAGGGATACATCGTTTCTCAGATGAGTCGGGCTCAGCTCGAAGCCATCAACGGCAAACTGGGCATCTTAGTTGCCGTCGAGGGTAAAACCGTGGCCGGTTTTGTATGTATGACCGCGACCTGTGCAAAGCCGCACCCACCCGTTATCGACGCTCTGCTTGAAGTTGCAGAGCACAACTCGCTGAATCAGCGCCCGCTAAACGAACTCACGCCTTTCCTTTACGGCCCAGTTTGCATCTCTCGCCGTTTTCGCGGTGCGGGAGTGTTGTCGCAGCTGTTTGCCGCCGTAAAAGATCATATGCACCAAAAATATGACGCAGGATTGGCGTTTATTGCCGATGACAATCCACATTCACTGGTCGCCCATGTTCAAGGACTGGGTATGACCGATGTCACTCGTTTTCACTTCGGTGGAAAAGATTACCACCTTGTAGCATTTGAGGTATAAAGAACGGCTTAGATATTGTTTCAATAAGACTTTTTTTAATTAAAAGGATGACTCATTGCCATGGCAAATACCTTTTTCGTCACCGCCGAGTGGCTTGCGGTTCATTTAGATGATGCGGATATTCAGATCATTGACGCTCGTATGGCTCCCGCGGGTCAAGAACACCTGCGCAATATGGAAGCCGAATACCATACCTCGCATCTGCCAGGCGCACGGTTTTTTGATATCGAAGCCCTATCCGATCACAGCAGCCCGCTGCCGCATATGATGCCAACGGCGGAAAAGTTTGCCGCCGATATGCAGGCCCTTGGCATCAGCAGTGAAAAACATTTAGTGGTGTACGACGAAGGGAATTTGTTCTCTGCGCCACGCGCATGGTGGATGCTACGCAGCTTTGGGGTAAAAAAGGTCTCGATTCTGGCCGGTGGCTTTAACGCTTGGAAAGCACAGCAGCTTCCGCTTGAAAGTGGGATGCCAGCGAAAAACCACGCCACTTTTGTCGCCCAGCTCGATCCGCTAGTCGTAAAAAATGCCAACGATGTTTTGTTAGCGACGCAAAATGACAGCGTTCAAATTATCGATGCCCGCCCTGCCGCTCGCTACAACGGTGAAGTGGACGAACCGCGTCCGGGTTTGCGTCGTGGGCATATTCCCACCAGCCGTAACGTGCCTTGGGGCGATCTGGTTCAGGATGGCGCTCTCAAGCCTAACGAACGGCTAAAAGCCATCTTTACTGACGCAGGCGTTAACTTTGAGCAACCAATTATTGCTAGCTGTGGTTCTGGCGTAACCGCTGCCGTCGTGGTACTGGCGCTCACCACGCTACAGGCTAACGACGTTGCCCTGTATGACGGTTCATGGAGTGAATGGGGAGCCAGAAAAGAGCTCCCAGTAAGCAGGTAATATTTCTATATTCACCTGATATACCTAAAAAATTTCGGGTTACTCCGTTTAAAACAGCGGATATGCCACTCGAGGTACGTCGGGGATACAAAACAGATATTGATTACTGCTCATTTAATAGAAATACCACTTCTCCCAGATAATTGGGGGAAGTGGCAAAATAGCGTTGCCAACGTTTGTCCCATACGCCATTTTGTACCAAGCCAATTTTAAAAGGGATGTTAAGCCCTCGCAGCGCGGGCAGATATTCCTGATAGCGAGTGACCGTATGTCGTCCTTGATAAGTCTGGATCACGACTTCATCAACGGGGAGTTGATTAAGCTGTTCAACGCTGCCGGTTTTGGCCCAATCGAGTAGCCCCGTAACCCCCAGTTTGTAACCCGTTGGCAGCTTGCTTTTAAGTTTTAACAAAAAAACAGAATATTGATCAAGCCGGTAGCTGGCGGCATCAAAATCAATCTGAATCCCCACCACGTGAGTCCCCGCTGCCTCCCAATTCCGGCACAGTTTCAATAACGCATTTACCATCGAATCAGGAATATCAAGCGTGGACACTCGCACCGAGATCCACACATCAGGAACAACGATCGCAGAGTATGGCAAACCTCGTTTGTAGAGTGCAGGTTTGCCACGTCGCGTCATAATCTCCGCCTGATGCAGATACAAAACCTGCCCCTGCTTCAGCACGGGCTGCGAGCGAACCGCCGACCAAAGCCAGAAATTGTGATAACTCCCAGCCTCCACTCGCCCTTCGCTGGCATGCACACCGAGGCTAAACAGGAGCGCGATAGCGCCCCAGCACCAACTTCTCACCAATAAAATCGCAAACGGCTGGCCCACTCACTGCCGGGATAATCATTCTTGAGCTGTAGGAACCACGCTTTACGCGTGTTTTTATCGATATCTTGCTGATCGCAGTCATTCTCACCCGTCGGGGCGTAGCACATCACCGCGCGATAAAGTGCATAGCTTTTATCTTCAGGAGGCGCATCAGGCATCGCAATGACCTGTTGGTAATGCATTAAACGGCTGACTGAGCGATCGTCATACTGAGATTTAGCCTTGGTTAAATCAGCGGTAATGCCATCGTCGTAGCCATTAGGTATCACTAAGTTGGAAACACGAAGGTATTCGCCTAAACAGTTTAATGCACGGGCATCTTTCGGGCGCTGCGCTAGGGTCGTGACAATATCGTCAAGGGAATGACAAACGTACCCCTCTTGCGCATTGCGCCCATCCCAATTGAAATCAGACAGCATCACATCCCGCATATCATCGCGCACAGGTTGCTTAAACAGCTCGGCTCGCGGTTTGTCCTGTAAGTATCCTTGATAGTCAGCGTTAAGCAACTCCTTCGCCAACAACGTATGCAACGCGATAATTTGCTCTTCGGGGCTTTGTCCTGTTTCAACCTGTTTGCGGAGCAGATTTTGACTCGCAAGCATCTTCAACACGTTTGAACGATAGGCAAGATTCACTACGGGACTGTTCGCGACAAAGATATCGTCAACTTTACCCTGTTGAGCCAAACTGTTGGCTAATTGGTATTGCAGATAATCCTGCTGAATCCGTGAGTGATCGATGGTGAGTAAATGCCGCCAATAGGTTTCAGCATCCGGCCAGCGCGCTAATTCTTGCATGGACAGACCGCGTAATACCTGTTGGCTAAACAACAGCGTATCGTTCACTGCGTCTTTGTCTGCGGAGGCTGCAGCGTTAAGCACTGCGGCGTAGTCATGTTTCAGATAAAACGTCCATGCGGTTTGCAGATATTCCCAAGCAGGCAGCATGTCGGCTTTCTCAAATAGCGCTTTGTAGCCTGCCAACTCTTCTGCGGTGACCTGCGTCGCTGTCGTCTGCGTCTGATAGTTTTCACGTAGACGTTTTAATACCTGTGTAAACGTGACCTGCGGGCTATTAGGTTCACCAATAAAAGGCGGCTTAAGATATTGATTCCCCAGCAAGCGGGCATCCAGTTCATTGATTACAGATTGCAACGCCTCTGGCGTTGTGGCCTGAGATATGGCTTTTTCTCCGTTAAAGGCTAACGCATTGTAATCTCCCGTGTACCAATTGATACGGCGGTACAATCCCTGCACCGAATTAACATACTGCCCCGTAGGAAAGCTGCTTAGATATTCATCCCCTCGCTCTAACGCCAGCGCCGCAGCAGCCTTATTACTTTTTGCGCGGTCAAACATCCCCATATCGTCGACCGCATCCTCAACAATTTGGTTTAAAGCGATACGGAACAACATATACTGCGCAGTTTCGGCAACCCATGGCTGTGAGCTTTGTTTCAAGGCCAAAAATGGTGTCTCAGCGTTTGAAAAATCACCGCGATAAAAAGCATCAATACCCGCTAAATAATCGCGGAATGCCTGAGCGTGAGAGTCTGCGGGAAATGGCAGAGCTGGCAGTGCACTTTCCTCTGCGGAATCACGCAGTAAGCGAACACGTTCATTGGCAAGAGCACGGCGCTGCTCATCGGTAAGAGAATCATCCGCCAACAATTGTTTGAAGAATCGCTGTAACGTCGCGGGATTGTTCGATACCCAGCGCCCACCGTCTACGTTGGTGTAACTTGGTTCCAATGCCACACCATCCAGATTAATGCTCATTTTACGTGCATCAGCCATCAACGCCTGAGCATCAACAGGGATAACGATACTGCCCGTTTCGTCAAAGCCGTCAGTGGTTTTGAGGCGGGTAATATAAAAAGGAGTCGCACGAGAGCTGCGCTCATCAGTGGCTAGCTGCGGGAAAGGAGACGCAAAATGAAGCCGTTCAGAAGCCAACATCAGTAAATTGCTGCGGGTGTCATTGGCCGGTGCATAAAATGGATAACTTGCCATATTGCATCCTTCAGCCCACCATTCGCACTCATCAACATCCATCGAAGCAAAGACTTGATGGCTAGCAACTAAAACCACCGCCCCAAAAAACCATTTTTTCTGTTTCACCGACGTTCATCCCTTGTGTTCAGCTTGTCGAAAAGTGGTGTTCCACCGAATGCTTAGCGCCTGTATTTCCGGCGCACAGTATATACACAAGAGCATAGGCAAACTATTTAGGTACACTAAAATCAGAATATGGACTTACGGTAGGTTGAATCTATGCATTCGCCCATATTGTCCCAGCGAGCTCAATATTAATCGCCACACGAAACCAGTGCTTACACGTGGTTAATGTCTTGAGCGTAAAAAAAAGCTCCTACGCAATGAGGAGCATTTTTCGGTTACACATCGCAGGGGATAATCGGACTACGATTCTTTTGCTTTCTTCGGCGCTACGCGTTTCAACTGCGTAATAAGCTCTTTGCGGAAATCGCCCAAGCGAGGTTTATCATTTTCTAGCCACGGCAGTGGACGACATAGCTCCATCGCTTTAATTCCCAGACGAGCCGTCAGCAAACCAGCGCCAATACCTTGGGCTGCTCGGGCAGACAAGCGCGCGGCTAAATCTTGTGATATCCAGTCCATGCCAACTTCTCGCACTAGTTCAGACGCACCAGCAAAGGCAATGTTCAGCAACACTAAGCGGAACAGTCGAATTCTGCTGAAGTAGCCAAGTTCAATACCATAAAGCGCCGCAATGCGGTTGATCAAGCGAATATTACGCCAAGCGATAAACGCCATATCGACCAGCGCTAACGGGCTGACCGCAATCATTAACGTTGATTCCGCTGCGTAGCGGCTGATTTCACGACGAGCCTGAACATCCAACACGGGCTGCACCAACTTGCAATACAGCTCCACCACTTCACGATCATTATGGGTTTCATGCAGCGACGCCTGCCAACGCTGCACCGCCGGATGGCTCTGATCGAGGCTCGCCTGCTGCATTAGCTTTTCGCAGAACGCTTTTCCCTGACCAATACCGTGGCTGTGCAACAAATCGCGAGCAACATCACGCTCTTCGGCGCGCTGACGTAAACGGTAAAGACGGCGCCATTCCGTCACCAGCGAGCCTACACCGGCCAACACAATCAAGCCCCCAGCGACAGTCCCCCCCAGCGCGATCCAGTCTTGCTGAATCCATGCCTGATGAAACCATTGTACCCCCTGCGCGATGACGCTTACGCCAAACAGTGCCAAACCGGCACCGACCATACGTCGCCACAGGCTGCGTTTGGGTTTGAGCGCGGCATTAATGATGCCTTCAGCACGCCCCTCCTCCTGCTCTTCTGTCAGCACTTCTGGCTCGGCTGGCAAAAAATTGTCAGCCTCTTGTGCCGCAAACTGTTGGCTGGCTTTGAGCACCACCTCTGGCTCAGTTGCCAGCGGTTGATCAAACTCAATTCTTGGTTTTATCGGTTCGCTCATCGCAATTTATCTCCCAATAAAAACTCCATCACGCTATCCATACGGATGTGCGGCAATGGGCTATCCACATTCATGCTTTGCGGGCGAAAATCTTCAAAATGAAATCCCTGTTTTTGCCAGAATTCATTATTTGGCAAACGTGCCGGAACCTCTCCTGGGAAAACCGTTAGAGGCTGGTCATCAACCAATCGATGCCCTTTCAGCGCAGGGATTTTCTGCCCGTGATGATCGACTAAACCACTCTGTGTTGCCTGTACTGAAGCGATACCGGCGCAGTCCATGCTAATACCTTCAAACGCTGCATTTTGCCACGCGTCCTGTACCAACTGCTGGAGCAAAGAAACCAAATTTGCATGCTGATCGGCCGTGACATGATCGGCTTTAGTGGCGGCAAACATCAGTCGATCAATACACGGTGAAAAGAGTCTGCGATACAGCGTTCGTTTGCCATAGTGAAAGCTCTGCATCAGTTGAGTGAGCGCTAAGCGCATTTCATTAAATGCCTGCGGCCCACTATTGAGCGGCTGTAGACAATCCACCAGCACAATCTGGCGATCAAAACGCACAAAGTGTTCTTTATAAAAGCCTTTCACAACTTCATTGCAATAATAGTGATAGCGTGAGCGCAGCATGCCGATATTGGTATGCTTATCTGCCTGAGCCAATTTTGACTCACCCACGTCAACCACCTGCGGCCACGGGAAAAACTGCAACGCTGGCGCGCCAGCCAGATCGCCGGGTAAAACAAAGCGCCCTGGTTGAATAAAGTGCTGCCCTTCGTTTTTACAACGAAGCAGATAATCGGTGTATGCCTGCGAAATTGCCGCCAGCTGTTTTTCATCGGCAGGAGCCAGTGGGTCGCACTTTGCGCACAGCGCCAGCCATTCTTCAGCCCACTCTTTACGTTGCCCTTGTAGCAGTCCGTTCATCTGCCGCGACCAACTCAGATAGTCCTGTTCCAGCATCGGTAAATCCAGCAGCCATTCTCCCGGATAATCGACGATTTCCAAATAGAGAGTCGATGTATCTTTAAAGTGGCGTAGCAACGAGTCATTACTGCGGAATTTAAGCGCCAAGCGGATCTCACTCACGCCTCGCGTGGGCGTTGGCCACATAGGTGGCTCACCGTAAAGTTGTGATAGCCCTTCATCATAGGTAAAGCGCGCCACGCCGAGATCGCGCTGCGGCACGCGTTTAGCCCCTAAAATGCGCTCTTCGCGCACGGCAGAAAACAGCGGTAAACGAGCGCCGCTGTGAATATGCAAAAGCTGATTAACCAGAGAAGTGATAAATGCGGTTTTTCCGCTTCGGCTTAGCCCGGTCACCGCCAATCGTAAATGACGGTCGACGCCACGGTTAACCAAAGACGCAATTTCATTTTGTAGCCTTTTCATTCCTCTCCTTACACGCAGCCGCTATGACTTTTCAGCTCCGTGACGATAACGGGACGTTGCCTGACGAACCGCTCGCTGTAATAAAGGTTCTAATCCCCATATTAACAACCAACGCAGCGGCCGCCACGTCACATAACGCAACACACCGGCGGCAATACCGGCTGGGGCAAAGGTGAGCCCCAAAAGTAAACCGTTTTTCAGCAGACTAGGCAGATAACGCCGAGCCTGACGGCCACCTGCACGCAGCATATCAGCAGGTTTAAATTGACTCATTGTTTTCCTCCTAGCCCTTGGCGAATAAATTTATAGATCGCGGAAACGGCGATTTACGCCAAAGGTTTCCGAGGTGACGTAGCGCTCTATTCGGCGCAAGCGTTGCTCGCACTCGTTGAGATCTACCGTAACCACTTGCATTTGCTGGCGTGCAGTGGGTTGCTGTACGCCGCTCAACTCGGCAGCGCTCGCCGTGGGTAGCGTCATCGCCAACACCATGTACAAAATGGCTGTGATGATAAACAGGCCGCAAAAAATCGACAGCACGGCCATAACGCGAACCAGTGCAACCGGTACGCCCATGTATTCAGCCAAGCCAGCACAGACTCCTTTGACGACGCCTCGCTCCGGAATGCGATACAATTTTTTACCGCTCATTGGCATTGTCATTAAGCGTCCCTCCAGTTTGGATGTTCTGCATCCAGAATGGATTCGAGTGCACTAATGCGCTGACGCATACGCTGCGCTTCTTCATTCAATTGTGCTAAACGTTGCACTTCTTGCGCTTGCAACGCACTGTCATTCTCCTGACGATTGCTGTAGTGCAGCCATAGCCAGACGGGTAATACAAACAAAACAAAAATGGTCAGAGGGATGGCAAGAAAAAGGTAGCCCATCATGAATTCCTTATTATTCGCATAAAGCTGTGTATTCGAGTAACGCTGTTAGCAACAGTCTATTCCTTTTTCCGGAGTTATAGAGGCATTCCATAACTCCGGTGATTCGATTGCTCATCGCGCTTTATTCAGGGCGATTCATTTTGGCTTTCAACGCGGCCAGTTGTTGGCCGATTTCATCATCGGCTTTGAGATCGGCAAACTCTTGATCAAGTGATTTCTTTTTGCCTAAACCCATGGTTTCCGCTTCGGCTTCCATATGGTCAATACGGCGCTCAAACTGTTCAAAACGCGCCATTGCTTCGTCTAATTTACCGCTGTCTAACTGGCGACGAACTTCTCGAGATGAAGCGGCAGCCTGCTGGCGCAGAGCCAAAGCCTGCTGGCGAGCACGCGTTTCCGTCAGCTTGCTTTCCAATTCGGTGATTTCACGCTTCATACGATCCAACGTTTCTTCAACGTTGCTCACTTCATGACGCAGCGTAGTTAATAAATCACTAACACGCTGTTTTTCAATTAATGCCGCACGTGCCAAGTCTTCTTTGTCTTTACGTAGCGCCAGCTCGGCTTTTTCCTGCCACTCATTCAGCTGGGTTTCACCCTGCTCAATACGGCGCATCAGCTGTTTTTTCTCCGCTAAAGCCCGAGCGGAAGTAGAACGCACCTCTACCAGAGTATCTTCCATTTCCTGAATCATCAGACGAACCAGCTTCTGTGGATCCTCTGCTTTATCCAGCAAGGTGTTGATGTTGGCGTTTACGATGTCGGCGAAACGAGAAAAAATACCCATAATTACTATCCTCATTATTCGGCGTGCATTCAGTCGGCACATCCGGTGTTGAAATGATTTACTGCCTCGCAAAGATATAATCAAGTATCGTGCCAACTTTGCAATTCATCGTATTTAGCTGTTATTTAAAGAATAATTAAAAAACATTGCCATCTAGGGGTAAAACATGGTGTGATGATTTTAACTAATAGATGGTGAAATTCACTAAGCGAGAGAGTTGCGATGCCAGACAATATTGAAAACATGCTCGGTCAAGCCAATAGTTTTCTCGAGGTGTTAGAGCAGACGTCACAGCTAGCGAAGCTAAATAAACCGGTACTGATCATCGGTGAACGCGGCACGGGTAAAGAGTTGATTGCGCACCGCCTGCATTATTTGTCTCACCGTTGGCAGGGACCGTTTGTGTCCCTGAACTGCGCAGCGCTTAACGATAATTTGCTGGATTCCGAGCTTTTTGGCCATGAAGCTGGCGCATTTACCGGAGCGCAAAAGCGTCATCTGGGGAGGTTCGAGCGTGCCGATTGCGGGACGCTCTTCTTGGATGAACTGGCGACTGCGCCGATGTTGATTCAGGAAAAGCTACTACGGGTCATTGAATATGGCCATCTGGAACGCGTGGGTGGTAGCCAACCGTTGCAGGTCGATGTGCGCTTAGTCTGTGCAACTAACGCGGATTTACCCGCGTTGGCTGCTGAAGGCACTTTTCGTGCGGATCTGTTAGATCGACTGGCCTTCGACGTTATCCAACTGCCCCCACTACGCGAACGTCGCAGTGACATCATGCTGCTCGCGGAACACTTTGCCATGCAAATGTGCGGCGAATTGGGTTTATCTTTTTTCCCCGGATTCAGCGATGACGCGCGGGAAACACTGCTGAATTACTCTTGGCCGGGCAATATCCGTGAGCTAAAAAACGTCGTGGAGCGTTCGGTTTATCGGCATGGCGAATCCCCTGAACTGCTGGACGCGATCGTCATTAATCCCTTTAAGCCCCAAACGGTCGTATTATCGCAACCACCGTCTGGCGAACCCACGGCGATCAGTGCGTCACAACAGCCAACTCTCCCACTCGATTTGAAAGCGTGGCTGGCGGCAAGCGAAAAGCAGATTATCATTCAGGCGCTACAGCAGAGCCGACACAATCAAAGGCAAGCGGCTCAATTATTAAATCTTACCTACCATCAGCTGCGTGGGATCATGAAAAAACTGGACATTCAGGGCTGACGGCAGGCGCTCGGATAGATGTATAAAGACGATATTTGAAAATTGAAGCAAAAAAAAAGCCAGCACCCGGCTGGCTATAAAGTAGATCTGGAAGCAATGTGAGCAATGTCGTGCTCTTAAGAGAAGTGAATGCCCTGAGGAGGCGTCTCTAAAGAACGATTGAATGATAATAGTTATCAGTACGATCTGTAAAGCATTTTGTTGGGAATTTTTCTTATTTGTATGTAGCACGTGCGTCACATCACACTACAGGCGCTTTCCCGCACGGAATATTTGCTATAAAACCCGCTGATTGGAGGTTTCTAACATATGCTTATCAATAGGATTGGTTAAGCATGAGGCAAATAACCCTATCACTTAACTGGAATGATTGGGCTGCCAGCCAATGTACGTTACACTAAACACTTTGCTCAACAACCTCTTGAAGCGTTTATGCGTGGTCTAAAAACCCTGATGCTGGCATTAAGTTGCCTGTCTGCCGTTGCGACAGCAGCCGATATTGCCCCTACGACCAAACTCAAACCGCTGCCGGATATCCGTCAGAGCGGTTTTATTTATTGTGTCAGCGGGATACTCAATACCTTCAACCCGCAAATGGCCAGCAGTGGTCTGACCGTTGATACTCTGGCTGCGCAGCTTTACGATCGTCTGCTAGACGTTGACCCTTATACCTACCGTTTAATCCCTGAATTAGCACAAAGCTGGGAAGTGTTAGACGGCGGCGCAACCTACGTGTTGCATCTGCGTAAAGATGTGCCTTTCCAGACCACTGACTGGTTTAAACCTACACGCAAGATGAACGCCGACGACGTGGTTTTTAGTTTCAACCGCATGTTTGATCCCAAGCATCCGTACCACAACGTAAATGGCGGTCACTACCCTTATTTCGAAAGTCTCCAATTTAGCGATGCCGTGCAAAGCGTACGCAAACTGGATAACTCAACGGTCGAAATTCGGCTGAAACAGCCCGACGCATCATTCTTATGGCACTTAGCCACCCACTACGCACCGATCCTTTCCGCCGAATACGCTAACAACTTGGCTAAAAAAGGGAAGGAAGAAGAAATTGACCGTCTGCCAGTGGGTACCGGCCCATTTATGCTGAATGAGTATCACGCGGGGCAATATATCCGTCTGGATCGCAATGACGCGTTCTGGAAAGGCAAACCTCGTATGCCTCAGGTGATTATCGATCTCGGTGCTGGTGGGACTGGACGTTTATCCAAACTATTGACCGGCGAATGCGACGTGCTGGCCTATCCCGCCGCTAGCCAGCTCAGTATTTTGCGCGATGACCCTCGCCTGCGCCTTACGCTCCGCCCAGGGATGAACGTTGCTTATTTGGCATTTAATACTCGCAAACCGCCGCTGGATAATCTTGATGTGCGCCGAGCTATTGCCTACTCGATTAATAACCAGCGTCTGATGCAGTCAATCTATTATGGTACGGCAGAAACTGCCGCGTCTCTGCTGCCTCGCGCTTCTTGGGCGTATGATAGCGAAGCTAAAATCACGGAATACAATCCTGAAAAATCGCGAGAACTGCTGAAACAAGCCGGCGTCACCAACTTGCACCTTCAGCTTTGGGTACCCACCGCCTCTCAGGCCTATAACCCAAGCCCGCTAAAAACCGCAGAGCTCATTCAGGCTGACATGGCGCAGGTGGGCATCAAAGTAAGCATCATTCCGGTTGAAGGCCGTTTCCAAGAAGCGCGCTTGAGCGATATGAGCCATGACATGACGCTTTCTGGCTGGGCGACCGACAGTAATGATCCAGACAGTTTCTTCCGTCCGTTACTGAGCTGTGCCGCCATTCAGTCACAAACTAACTTAGCGCACTGGTGCGATCCCGCATTCGATTCCCTGCTGCACAAGGCATTGTTGTCACAACAGCTTTCTCAGCGCATCGAGGACTATCAGGACGCACAAAAAATTCTCGAAGAACAGCTACCGATTCTACCATTGGCCTCATCATTGCGTCTTCAGGCCTATCGTTATGACATCAAAGGACTCGTATTAAGTCCATTTGGTAACGCGTCGTTCGCCGGCGTCTATCGTGAAAAGCAACCCGAGCCCGAAGCGACTAACGATCCTGACGCAGGCCCACCAACTTCTGCCGCAGATGCCCCTGCCGGTGCGGAGGATAAACCATGATTATCTTCACGTTGCGTCGACTGCTGTTGCTGTTGGTCACGATATTTTTCCTATCGCTGGTCGGTTTTAGCCTGCTCTATTTCACGCCACATGCGCCGCTTGGCGGCGCATCACTGATTGATGCATACAGCTTCTACGTGCATAGCCTTTTTCAAGGTGACTTTGGTGTGTCCAGCATCAACGGCCAACTGATCGTGGAGCAACTGAAAGAAGTCTTCCCAGCCACCATGGAGCTATGCATTTTGGCCTTTATGCTGGCATTGATTGTCGGTATTCCTCTGGGGATTATCGCCGGTCTGCTGCGAGGTAAATGGCAAGATGGCGCCATCAGCGCGTTGGCACTGTTTGGCTATTCGATGCCGGTTTTCTGGCTAGCCATTTTGTTGATGCTGTTCTTTTCACTGCATCTGGGATGGCTGCCGGTATCAGGTCGCTACGATCTGCTCTACCCGATGAAAAACGTGACCGGCTTTGCATTGATTGATGCTTGGCTATCGGACTCACCTTACCGTGATGCCATGCTGATGAGTGTCGCTCGCCATATCATACTGCCCGTCACTGCGCTTGCACTGGTTCCGATGACCGAAGTGATCCGCCTGATGAGGATCAGTACCGATAACGTCGTTAGCCAGAATTACATTAAAGCAGCCGCTACGCGTGGTTTGACCCGATTTACCATCATCCGTCGTCATGTGCTGCATAATGCGCTGCCACCAATTATCCCGAAGTTGGGACTACAGTTTTCCACCATGCTGACGCTGGCGATGATTACTGAAGTGGTATTCAGTTGGCCAGGACTCGGCCGCTGGATGATTAACGCCATTCGTCAACAGGATTTTGCGGCTATCTCGGCGGGCGTGATGCTGGTCGGTTCTCTGGTGCTAATCGTGAACGTGCTGTCTGATATCGTGGGCGCACTGACAAATCCATTGAAACATAAGGAATGGTATGCACTTCGATAACGTATACCGCGAAAAACGCGTACCTAGCCCACTGCGTCAGACGTGGCTGCATTTTCATGCAGATACGCTCGCCATGATTGGTCTGTACGGCGTACTGCTGCTGATAGCGCTATGCTTCTTTGGCAGCATGCTGGCACCGTATGCGCTAGACCAACAATTTCTCGGCTACCAACTGCTGCCACCGTCGTGGTCCCGCTATGGGAACGTGTCATTTTTCCTCGGCACCGACGATTTAGGCCGCGATATTCTTAGCCGTCTGTTATGTGGCGTTGCCCCGACATTTGGCTCTGCTTTGATTGTCACCCTCGCCGCCAGTATTTTTGGCGTGATTATCGGTATTTTGGCCGGTGTGACGCATGGTTTACGCTCGGCGATCCTGAATCATATTCTGGATACGCTGCTATCAATCCCTTCCCTGCTGCTAGCTATTGTCGTCGTCGCTTTTATGGGACCGCGTCTGGAACACGCCATGTTGGCCGTGTGGCTAGCACTGTTGCCACATATGGTGCGCGAGGTTTATACCTCGGTACACGAAGAGCTGGAAAAAGAGTACGTCGTCGCCGCACGTCTAGACGGCGCATCCACGTGGTTCATCCTGTGGGACTCAGTATTACCTAACATCGCAGGCGTACTGGTGGGTGAATTCACTCGTGCTCTTTCGATGGCAATTTTAGATATCGCAGCACTCGGTTTTCTCGATCTCGGGGCACAACTGCCCTCTCCCGAGTGGGGAGCAATGCTAGGCGATTCGCTGGAGCTGGTGTATGTCGCTCCATGGACGGTTATGTTGCCGGGCGCGGCTATCATGATAAGCGTGCTGCTGGTGAATTTATTAGGCGACGGAATGCGCCGAGCGATCAACGCAGGCGTGGAATAGGAAGCAAAATGCCGTTACTTGATATTCGTAACCTGACAATTGAATTTATGACTGCCGAAGGGCCGGTCAAGGCCGTCGATCGCGTGAGTCTTACGCTAACCGAAGGTGAAGTCCGCGGATTGGTCGGCGAATCCGGCTCAGGAAAAAGCCTGATTGCCAAAGCGATCTGCGGCGTGACCAAAGATAACTGGAAAGTAACCGCCGACCGTTTCCGCTTCGATGACATTGATTTACTGCGCCTGACACCACGTCAGCGGCGCCGCTTGGTCGGCCATAACGTGTCGATGATTTTTCAAGAGCCACAGTCCTGTTTGGATCCCTCTGAAAGCATTGGTAAACAGGTTATTCAGGCTATCCCCGGCTGGACCTACAAAGGCCGCTGGTGGCAAAGATTCCACTGGCGCAAGCGTCGCGCCATTGAGCTGCTACACCGCGTCGGCATTAAAGATCACAAAGATATCATGCGTAGTTTTCCGTATGAACTTACCGAAGGCGAATGCCAGAAAGTGATGATCGCGATTGCTTTAGCAAACCAGCCACGCTTGTTGATTGCTGACGAACCGACCAATGCGATGGAGCCCACCACTCAGGCACAAATTTTCCGCCTGCTGTCACGCATGAATCAAAACAATAACACCACCATTTTGCTGATCAGCCATGATCTGCAAATGATGAGTAAATGGGCCGACCGCATCAACGTCATGTACTGCGGGCAAACGGTAGAAAGCGCTACCTGTGAAGAGATTTTGGTCACACCACACCATCCTTATACGCAGGCACTGATTCGTGCGATGCCAGATTTTGGCCGTGCATTGCCACATAAAAGCCGTCTCAATACGCTGCCGGGCGCTATTCCGTCGCTTGAGCATTTGCCTATTGGCTGCCGACTAGGGCCGCGTTGCCCTTATGCGCAGAAAAAGTGCATTGAAACGCCGCCGTTGCGAACTGTTAAAGCGCATAAATTTGCCTGCCATTTCCCGCTCAACATGGAGGAGACGCAATGAGTACGCTACTGGAAGTGCATAATCTGCAAAAGACTTTCCGCTACCGCACCGGCTTGTTCCGTCGTCAGAATCTTGAGGCGGTTAAACCGGTAAGCTTTACGCTGCGAGAGGGGCAAACGTTGGCCATCATCGGCGAGAACGGTTCGGGGAAATCGACGCTGGCAAAAATGCTTTCTGGCATGATTGAACCCACCGCGGGCGACATCGTGATTGATGATAAGCAGCTACACTATGGTGATTTTCGCTATCGAAGCCAGCGTATTCGCATGATTTTTCAAGATCCGTCGACGTCGCTCAACCCCCGCCAGCGTATCGGCCAAATATTGGATGTACCACTTCGCTTAAACACGGAGCTAGATGCTCCCGAGCGTGAGCAGCGCATCAATGAAACGCTGCGTCAGGTCGGCCTGCGTTCAGACCATGCTTACTACTACCCTCACATGCTGGCATCAGGGCAGATTCAACGTATTGCGCTGGCGCGCGCGTTAATTTTACAGCCGCAGGTGATTGTGGCGGATGAAGCGCTGGCGTCGCTAGACATGTCGATGCGCTCGCAGATCATTAATTTGATGTTAGAACTACAACAAAAGCAGGGTATCGCCTATATCTATGTAACTCAGCATTTAGGCATGATGAAGCACATCAGCGATCAGGTGATGGTGATGCATCATGGTGAAGTGGTAGAACGTGGCAGCACTTCTGAAGTCTTGGCGGCACCGCTGCATGAACAGACTAAACGCTTAATCAATAGTCATTTTGGCGAGGCGTTAACGGCGGATGCATGGCGCCGCGACGGCGGAGTTTTCTGATCAGCTGTTTTAGCAACAATAACAGCCTAGAAATCAACCACTGATCCGAGCAGAGCATCAAAAGCATTCCACAGAGAATCAAGCGTGATAGAATCGCTCGGTTTGGTTTTATTAACACAAGTGCTGGACGGGTTAACAAACGTGTTTCTTTTTGCACCACTCTGTTTTCCGCCGCATATAACAGTTTGCATTTAGTTCCCCGAATTCATTGAGGCTGCTTATGGCGGCAACGAGGATGAAGGGTAACGCAAACCAAGACTACAAGGATTATTGTATGGGTTTTCTTACCGGTAAGCGCATTCTGATCACTGGCGTAGCCAGTAAACTCTCCATTGCCTACGGTATCGCACAGGCTATGCACCGCGAAGGCGCTGAGCTGGCTTTCACCTACCAGAATGACAAACTGAAATCACGCGTAGAAGAATTCGCCGCTCAGTTGGGTTCTAATCTGGTTCTGGCTTGTGACGTAGCAGAAGACGAAAGCATCGATGCGATGTTTGCTGAGCTGGCAAAATCTTGGCCGAAATTCGACGGTTTCGTTCACTCCATTGGTTTCGCACCAGGCGACCAGTTGGACGGCGACTATGTGAATGCGGTCACGCGCGATGGTTTTAAAATCGCTCACGACATCAGCTCTTACAGCTTCGTTGCGATGGCAAAAGCTTGCCGCACCATGCTGAATCCAGGCGCTGGCCTGCTGACTCTGTCCTATCTGGGCGCAGAGCGCGCCATCCCTAACTACAACGTTATGGGTCTGGCTAAAGCGTCTCTGGAAGCCAACGTACGCTATATGGCCAACGCCATGGGTCCTGAAGGCATCCGTGTTAACGGTATCTCCGCAGGTCCAATCCGCACTCTGGCTGCATCCGGTATCAAAAACTTCCGTAAAATGCTGGCACATTGCGAAGCCGTTACACCTATTCGTCGTACCGTGACCATCGAAGATGTGGGTAACTCCGCAGCCTTCCTGTGCTCCCCACTGGCGGGCGGTATCTCTGGTGAAATCCTGCACGTTGATGGTGGCTTCAACATCGCGGCCATGAACGAGCTGGAACTGGATTAATTTCCTACCGTTTGTTGTGAATTGCAAATCCCTGGCCTCGGCTGGGGATTTTTTTATCTTAGCTTTCATCCCCCTTCAGTTATTCCTTTTCAACCTAGCCTATTCCTTAACAATATTTCATCTCCCAACCACATTAAGCAAGGATAGTAGGCTGTTTCATAAAGGGTTCACCCTTTTTTCGTAAGATGCCTGAAGGATACACCATGGAGCGATCGACTTCGCCGCTTACGGTTTTTAGCTCACGCTCTTCCTCATCACACGATGTGGATAATAGCCTGCCTCTGACTCAGGGGCGCTTTCCCCTGTTTGACCAACACGCTGACCGTGAGGCTTATTTCCTGTTAGTGGGTGATGCCTATACCCAGCTATTAGGTATAGCTCCTGAAATCACACGCGAGCACTCGCTTTCACACTATGATCGCTTAAGCATTGCGCTCACTGTCGCGCAGGTTTCACAGGTGACGCCGTTGAGCACGTTCTACGCCAAACAGCTCGCCCCGCTGCACTGCCCGCATAACACGCGCGAGAGTAATCAGCGACTGGCACAGATCACCGAACATGCTCGGCTTTTGGCATGGGATCCTACCCGCAGCAGCAAGCAAAACCTGCGGGCGCTACGGGCCGTTAAGCTCTCTTACCCTGATATTGTGACTCTCTCGCAAATTATCGGTCTGGTATGCCTGCAAGCGAGACTCATTCCGGGAACATCTGCGCTCTCCGGCCATCCACTCCCTTCCGAGCCCACGATATTTCCCCCTCTGGAACTTAGCGGCTTACCCGCAGAATTATCTGCCGCATGGCGGCCTTGGCTACCACTGGGTGCGGATGCTTCGCTGTCCCCCATTGCGGTATGCGGCGCTCCCTCAGGACTGGCCATCGCGCTGATGCTTGTCAGTATGCACAACGGCGAAGCGGCCGACGTGAGTACCCAGTTATTCACCGACGGATATAACTGTAGTGACCGTCTACGCCAGCCGCTACGCGAGTTGGCATTTTTAGTCAGCGCTCGACTGAACGGTTGTCGTCGCGGCAGTCAACATCATGCGCGGCGCTATCTATTGCTGAGCAAACATCGCTTACAAGCCGATGCCGTGCTGGCCGATCCTGTTAGCGCGATTGCCCAATGCAGCCGTCGCGAACGCGCTATTATTCAGGCCAGTATTACCCTTTCCCAAACGCCCTACCGATTCACTCCTGAGCATGTCGCATCCTTGAACCAATCAGGCCTCACCCACGGCGAAATCCTTGAGCTCATTATTGCCCTTGCTACCGGTGCTTGGAGCCAAAGACTACTTGTTTCGTTGGGAGAATGAGCTGTTTTAGCTGAATCGCTGAACATTTCACCCACAGTCGTAACGGGGGCTTGCTCATAGGGGCTGATTCGCGTAAAAATGTGAACCGCCCTTGAGGTCACTCACTTCATCCACCTGCCGGAATCTACGTTTCAATACTATGTTTCAGGATAACCCGCTGCTCGCACAGCTTAAACAGCAACTGCATTCCCAGACTCCACGCGTTGAAGGCGTCGTAAAAGGGACCGACAAAGGCTTTGGCTTCTTGGAAGTTGACGCTCAGAAAAGCTATTTCATTCCGCCTCCGTACATGAAAAAAGTCATGCACGGTGACCGCGTTCTGGCTGCTGTTCACACTGAGAAAGATCGTGAAGTCGTTGAGCCGGAAGAGTTGGTTGAACCTTTTCTGACTCGCTTCGTTGGTCGTGTGCAGAAAAAAGACGGTGACAACCGACTGTCCATTATTCCTGATCATCCGTTACTCAAAGATGCCATCCCCTGCAGGGCTGACAACTCGGTGACGCATGAATTTAAGCAAGGCGACTGGGTCGTTGCTGAAATGAATCGCCATCCACTGAAAGGCGATCGTACCTTCTTTGCCAACATCACCACCTACATCACCGACGGTGGCGATGATTTCGCGCCGTGGTGGGTGACTCTCGCGCGCCACGGTCTGGATCGCAGTGCGCCTGAATGGTCTGGCAGCGAAATGCACGAAGAAGGTTTACAGCGCGAAGACCTCACCGCACTGCCGTTCGTCACCATCGATAGCGCCAGCACGGAAGATATGGATGATGCGCTGTATGTGCAGGAGACTGAAGATGGTTCTCTGGCGCTAACGATCGCTATCGCCGATCCAACGGCTTATGTCGAGCAAGGTTCCGAGCTGGACAAAATCGCTCAGGTACGTGCATTTACCACTTACCTGCCCGGCTTTAATATCCCGATGTTACCGCGCGATCTGTCAGATGACCTGTGCTCATTGCGCGCCAACGAACGTCGTCCAGCGTTGCTGTGCCGTGTAACCGTAGCGCAAGACGGTGCGATCTCTGACGATATCCGCTTCTTTGCTGGCTGGATTGAGTCTAAAGCGAAACTGGTCTATGACGAAGTTTCAGACTATCTGGAAGGCGTTGGTAGCTGGAAACCCGAGAACGCGCAGATTGAGCAGCAGGTGCGTTTGCTGCATCGTTTAGCTGACTCGCGCTCAAACTGGCGCCAACAGCACGCATTGGTATTTAAAGACCGCCCTGATTATCGCTTTGTTTTAGGTGAAAAAGGCAGCGTGGTAGATATCATTGCCGAGCATCGCCGCGTAGCAAACCGCATCGTTGAAGAGTGCATGATAACCGCCAACGTTTGTGCAGCTATCGTACTGCGCGATCGCTTGGGCTTCGGTGTCTATAATACCCATTCTGGTTTCGACCCAGCGCTGGTTGAACAAGCCGTGAGCATTTTGCAAGCCAACGATGTGGCGGCTAATGCCGAAGCATTGCTCACGTTGCAAGGCTTCTGTGAGCTGCGTCGCCATCTGGATTCGCTGCCGACGACGTTCCTTGATAGCCGTGTGCGTCGTTTCCAGACTTTTGCCGAAATCAGCACTGAGCCTGGCCCGCACTATGGCCTAGGTTTGGAGGCATACGCGACCTGGACCTCGCCAATTCGTAAATACGGTGACATGGTCAATCATCGCTTGCTGAAAGCATTAATAGCCGACAAACCGGCTCAGCGCCCCGATGAATCTATCACGGTGCAAATGGCAGAACGCCGCCGCTTGAACCGTATGGCCGAGCGTGACGTCGGGGATTGGTTATATGCACGTTTCCTGAAAGACAAAGTTGATCCAGCAATTCACTTCAATGCTGAAATCATCGACATCTCTCGTGGCGGAATGCGAGTTCGTCTGGTTGATAATGGTGCGATAGCCTTTATCCCATCGTCCTTCATTCATGCTGTCCGTGACGAGTTGGTGTGCAGTCAAGAGACTGGCAGCCTACAGATTAAAGGCGAAACCGTATATCAAACCGGTGATAACCTGCAGGTCTATCTGACAGAAGTTCGTATGGAAACCCGTAGCATTATTGCTAAACCTGTAGCGTAATGTGACTGTCCGCCCAATCCTCAGTGTGCAGGATTGGGCGGAATATATTCCTCAATTTTTATCCATTCTTATTAATCCCTATCCGGTGCAAATTCTAAGCTAACGCAGTGCTCGCTGCTCAACAATCCAGCTCTCTACACGGCTTCAGCGTCTATTGAGTCCCCGTTCTCGCGCGAGGTTGATGACGAGATTATTCCTATCAGCCCTCAATTATTGACTGTTAAGCAAAAGTGTTGTGATTCATATCACCTATTTTATGAAAATAAAGAGTGTGATAATTGCTTCAGCCACTAACGAATTTATCGAATAACAACACGGCGTCCATTTTTCACGGCGTCGCTTGAGGAGTTGCATTATGAGCAAGATTTTCCTAATCAATGGTATGAAAGCTTTCGGCCACTCTAAGGGGCAATTGAATACCACGCTGCATGAAGTTGCCAAAGAAACGCTATCTGCATTGGGTCATGAACTGCGTGAAACCACTATCGATCACGGTTATGAAGTAGAACAAGAAATTGAAAATTATCTGTGGGCCGACGTGGTGATTTATCAGATGCCGGGATGGTGGATGGGTGAGCCGTGGATCGTTAAAAAATACATCGATGAAGTCTTCACTGAAGGCCACGGCCGCTTGTATGCCAGCGATGGTCGCACCCGTTCTGATGCCAACAAAAAATATGGTTCAGGCGGTTTAATTCAGGGCAAGCAACATATGTTGTCTCTGACCTGGAACGCACCACAGGAAGCATTTGACGATCCGGACCAGTTCTTCCACGGTCAAGGGGTTGACGGTTTGTACATGCATTTCCACAAAGCCAATGAATTCTTGGGTATGACCCGCCTGCCAACGTTCCTGTGCACCGACGTTATTAAGAATCCAAACGTTGAACACAATATCGCTTGTTACCGCGATCATTTAGCGACCGTTTTCGGTCAAAAATAAGGCATCGCCATGATTACCGTTATAGCTGAAATCAAAGTTCGATCCGGCCATCTCGATGAGATCGTCAAGCGTTTCCAAGCCTTGCAAGCTGAAGTGTTAGCTGAAGAGGGTTGCTATCAGTACGCACCGTTGACTGACACGCTGCCAGCCATTGAGCCGCAAACCTTAGCACCAGATACCATTTTTATGCTTGAGCGTTGGGGATCTCATGCGCACTTAGATGCACACCTGAAAACGGCACATATGGTTCGCCACCATAAAGAAACGCAGGATCAGGTTGAATCCGTGACCCTGCGTATTTTGACCGATCGCTCAGCGATCTCTACCCAAAAATAATTCGAGTTGCATTGACGCGGCAAGCGTTCGCTCGTGAGCCCCAAGGAGGGGAAACATAACGAACGCAGCCAGCAAAATGCAGTTTGAACTATTTTGGGTATAACGATTTATTGCCGCTGTGTCTGTTTATTTTAGCCGCTGATTTTCAGCGGCTTTTTTATTGCTAGCCTTTGGCTTTCAACGCGGTCAACTCAGCAATGCGCATAATAACCGAAACCGCTTTTTCCATGCCTTCGAGCGTGATGAACTCATGTTTGCCATGGAAATTATAGCCACCGGTAAACAGATTCGGGCAAGGCAGGCCGCGGAATGAAAGCTGAGCACCATCAGTACCGCCACGAATCGGGCACATAATTGGCTCAATGCCAACATCGTGCATCGCCTGCTGCGCTAGCTCAATGATATGTGGATGTTTTGCCACTTCATCACGCATGTTGTAGTAACTGTCATCCAACGTCACTTCAATATAACAGTCACGATGTAGGCCTTTGCCCACTTTTTTGGCAATATCCATGATGGTTTTCTTACGTGCTTCAAAACCCTCACGGCTGAAATCACGCACGATGTAATGCATTTCGGCTTTCTCTACCGTGCCTTTCATCGAAGCCAAATGATAGAAACCTTCATAGCCTTCGGTATTTTCAGGCGTTTGTTCTGGGGGTAATTCGTTATGGATACGTGCCGCCAGCGACAATGCATTCACCATCACGCCTTTTGCTGTTCCCGGATGTACGTTGTTACCCACGATCTTGATAGTCACCGACGCGGCATTGAAATTCTCACACTCCAATTCTCCCACACCGCCGCCATCCACGGTGTATGCCCACTCCGCGTCAAAGGCCTCTACATCGAAAAACTGTGCGCCCTTACCCACTTCTTCATCCGGCGTAAATGCGATACGGATATCGCCATGAGGTACGTTATTGTGTTTAAGACGTAGCATCGCCGTTACGATTTCTGCAATCCCCGCTTTATCATCAGCCCCCAGCAACGTTTTACCATCGGTGGTGATCAGCGTCTGGCCAAGCAATTGGTGCAATACAGGGAACATCACAGGCGACAGCACTTCGTCACCAATGCCCAACGCAATATCTCCGCCGCGATAGTTTTCAACGATTTGTGGATTAACATTTTTGCCACTGGCGTCGGGGGCAGTATCTAAATGGGAGATAAAACCGATCGTCGGCGCTTTCCAGCTAACGTTAGAGGGCAGTGTTGCCATCACACACCCGTGATCGCTTAAGGTAACCTGCTCAAAGCCTAATTCGACTAATTCTGCTTTCAGCGCCCGTGCTAGCTTCATCTGGCCATCGGTACTCGGAACCTGACGAACGCCGGATTTTGACTGTGTGTCGAAAGAAACATAATTAAAAAAACGATCGAGTAAGTTATTCATAAAAGTGTCTCGCAATAATTCATTATTCGTCACAGTCCGCATCATTCTTGCTGCAGGAGGGCAAAGAAGGAAGGACAAGTGCCGCGTAGGATAAATAATCGACTAGTGGGCGAGCCAAACAACGTCAAGCGTGGACTTTTGCAAGGCGATTGCACTGTAAACCCCTAAATAATTCGAGTTGCAGGAAGGCGGCAAGTGAGTGAACCCGATGAGCTTACTCTTGTAAGTAATCCGGGTGAACGAGCGCAGCCAACGCACATGCAGCTTGAAGTATGACGGGTATACATCTCATTATGGCGAAATACCCTTTGCCCTCATCATAGGTTTTACATTATGCGGAGGCGACAAAACTGAAATATTGCGTCAGGTCATTTTTAGCTGAAGTTAAACAAAGTAAAGAAAGTAATACTGAATAAAAATAGCCGTTTCACAGGATTTTTGCCCCATTCTCGGCAAATTAGTGCATCATGGTGGCTGTAAGGCGGGAAAATCAGGATTTATTAGCGGGCTGGCTTTTAATTGTAGTTCACACAGTCTATCATTCGCGCCTTAATTTTTGATTGGCGCCGCTGGTTTTGAGCTGTCTGACTCATTGATTTAGCTTGAGTCTACCTGCTCTTACCTTTCAGCGATGAAAGGGATAACAGTCTTTTCAGCGGCGGTTCTATCTGCAATACACACCGGGATAGAGTAGCAAATAAATGACTGAGATATCCTCTCTAGGTTCTAACGCAGCACCACAACCTGTTGTCCGTTTGACAGGTATCCGCAAGTCTTTCGATGATAAAGATATCATCACTGACCTTGACCTCACGATTAATCATGGCGAGTTCTTGACCATTCTCGGCCCTTCTGGCTGCGGAAAAACCACCGTTTTGCGTCTTATTGCCGGTTTGGAAGACGTTGATGACGGCCGGGTGATTCTGGACGGTGAAGATATCACTCACCTTCCCGCTGAACAGCGACACGTCAACACCGTATTTCAAAGTTATGCGTTGTTTCCGCATATGACCGTGCTCGACAACGTCGCCTTTGGCCTACGTATGCAAAAAAGACCCGAGGCAGAAATTAAGCCGCGCGCTTTGGAAGCGTTACGCATGGTTCAGTTGGAAGAGTTTGCCCAGCGTCGTCCTCATCAGCTCTCTGGCGGTCAGCAACAGCGCGTCGCCATTGCACGCGCGGTGGTGAATAAGCCAAGGGTACTCCTGCTGGATGAGTCACTTTCCGCGTTGGATTACAAGCTACGTAAGCAGATGCAGAACGAGCTTAAAGCGTTACAGCGTAAGCTGGGGATTACTTTTATCTTTGTCACGCACGATCAGGAAGAAGCACTGACGATGTCCGACCGTATCGTGGTGATGCGCGACGGTAAAATCGAGCAGGATGGTACGCCACGTGAGATTTACGAAGAGCCGAAAAACCTGTTTGTCGCCAGCTTCATCGGTGAAATCAACATATTCGATGCGGAAGTGCTGCACCGCGTCGATGAGCATCGTGTGAGAGCGAATGTTGAAGGTCGCGAGTGCAATATTTATGTGGATGCGGCAATGGAAGTCAGCCCAGGCGATAAACTGAACGTGCTACTACGACCTGAAGACGTGCGCGTTGAAGAAATACATCACGGTCAGCACGTCGATGGCATCATCGGCTATGTCCGCGAGCGTAACTATAAAGGTATGACGCTGGAATCAACCGTCGAACTGGAAAACGGCAAGATGGTGCTGGTCAGCGAGTTCTTTAATGAAGACGATCCTGATGTGGATCATTCACTGAATCAAAAAATGGCCGTGACTTGGGTCGAAAGCTGGGAGGTGGTGCTGGCTGATGAAGAAGTCGCGTAAGTATTTCCAGAATGTGGTGATCACCGGCGTGGTCGCTTGGCTGGTGCTATTCGTCTTTATGCCGAATTTGATGATTATCGCCACCAGCTTCCTAACGCGTGATGACGCTCATCTGGTCAAGATGGTGTTCTCTCTCGATAACTACACGCGTTTATTTGATCCGCTGTATGCCGAAGTGTTGTTGCACTCGCTTAATATGGCCGTCATCGCCACGCTATGTTGTTTGGTGATCGGGTATCCTTTTGCCTTTATTCTTGCACGCCTACCTGAGAGAGTACGCCCTCTTCTGCTGTTTTTGCTGATTGTTCCATTCTGGACAAATTCACTCATACGTATTTATGGCCTGAAATTATTTCTCAGCACCCGTGGTTATCTGAACGAGTTTCTTTTGTGGACCGGAATTATCGATACGCCTTTACGGATAATGTATACACCAGAAGCGGTTATTCTGGGGCTGATTTATATCCTATTGCCGTTTATGGTGATGCCGCTCTATTCCAGTATTGAGAAACTCGATAAATCAGTGCTGGAGGCCGCGCGTGATTTGGGGGCTAATAAGCTACAAACCTTTATTCGTATTATTATCCCATTAACCATGCCGGGGATTGTTGCAGGCTCATTGCTGGTCATGCTGCCATCATTGGGACTGTTCTACGTCTCTGACCTGCTTGGCGGTGCAAAGAACCTCCTGATTGGCAATGTGATAAAAAGCCAGTTCCTAAATATCCGCGACTGGCCCTTCGGCGCGGCGACCAGCATATGTTTAACACTGGTGATGGGGATTCTGCTGTATATCTATTATCGCGTCGGGAAATTAATGAATAAAAAGGTGGAACTGGAATGATCGGACGCCTGCTACGCGGTGGATTTATGTCCATCGTCTATGCCTATTTATATATCCCTATTATTATTCTGATCGCTAACTCGTTTAATAGCTCTCGTTTTGGCATCAATTGGAAGGGATTCACCTTCGATTGGTACAGCACGTTGATGAACAATGACAGCTTGCTTCAGGCTGCAGGCCATTCGATCACGATGGCGGTGCTTTCTGCCACCTTTGCTACGCTGATCGGTTCACTGACCGCCGTAGCGCTGTTCCGGTATCACTTCCGCGGCAAACCTTTTGTCAGCGGAATGCTATTTGTTGTCATGATGTCACCGGATATTGTGATGGCGATTTCGTTGCTGGTGCTGTTCATGTTACTGGGTGTCTCTTTAGGCTTCTGGTCACTGCTGTTCTCGCATATCACCTTCTGCCTGCCCTTTGTCGTCGTTACCGTATATTCACGCCTAAAGGGATTTGACGTGCGTATGTTGGAGGCGGCTAAAGATCTTGGCGCTAGCGAATTCATTATTCTGCGCAAAATTCTTTTGCCGCTCGCCATGCCTGCTGTAGCGGCTGGCTGGTTGCTGAGCTTCACACTATCGATGGATGATGTGGTTGTTTCCTCATTTGTGACCGGCCCAAGCTATGAAATTTTGCCCTTGAAAATCTACTCAATGGTGAAAGTGGGTGTCTCTCCTGAGGTCAACGCGCTGGCAACCATCCTGCTGGTATTATCGCTGGTTCTGGTACTGGGGAGTCAGTTCATATTGCGCGACAGAACGGCATCCAAGCCGCTTTAATTAAGAATACTGATTCAACATGAAAGGCGCCTAGAGCGCCTTTTTTGCATTCCTGTGCTAGCTTTAGTGCAAGACAACTCGGTTTAGATTGTTCATTACACCATCGGTTGTGACTCAAAACTGTTTTAGCTCAATGCATTGTCGTTAACCTATTTGCAAATGTGATACATGTCTCAATTTGTCATATAATTCCCACCCAAGGATTTTCAATATCAAACGACAGCGTGCCGTGAGGGAACATAGCTAAATGCTGATGTTAACGGGGCTAAAATGGCGTCTTCTAAAAAAATCGGGCTGATAGCGTGTACCGGTATCGTCGCAGGTAACATGATGGGGAGCGGTATCGCCCTCCTACCTGCGAACCTCGCCAAAATTGGTTCTATCGCTCTCTTCGGATGGTTTATTACATTGATCGGTGCCATGTCATTGGCATATGTGTTTGCACGTTTAACCACGCGCGATCCACAGGTTGGCGGACCTATCGCCTATGCTGGCCGTTTAGGTCCCGCATTTGGCTTCCAAACCGCCGTGCTTTACTACCATGCAAACTGGATAGGTAATCTCGCCGACTGTCTTGCCGGCGTGGCCTATCTTTCTGTCTTCTTCCCCGCGCTTAATCAGCCGATTCCTGCCGGGATTGCCAGTATCGTCATTATCTGGATTATGGCGTTGGTGAACATGATGGGAGGCAACTGGGTGAGTCGCCTAACCACACTGGGGCTGATCCTCGTCCTCGTTCCCGTCATTGGTACCGCCGTCGCTGGCTGGCATTGGTTCGACCCTGCACTGTATCAGGCGAACTGGAATACCTCCGGCCAAACGGACAGCAAAGCGATTATGCACAGCATTCTGATTTGCCTATGGGCGTTTGTTGGCGTGGAATCCGCGGCCGTCAGCTCGGGTCTGGTGAAAAACCCGCAGCGTACTGTTCCTATCGCAACCATGCTGGGCACCGCATTAGCTGGGATTGTATATATTCTGGCAACACAGGTCATGAGCGGAATGTTCCCTGCTGATGTGATGTCAAAAACCGGTGCGCCTTTCGCCGCAAGTACCTCCATGATGATTGGCTCATGGGCTGCCCCAGTGGTATCGGCCTTTACCGCATTTGCCTGTTTGGCAGCGCTGGGCTCTTGGATGATGTTGGTCGGACAGGCGGGTGTCCGCGCCGCGCGTGATGGCAACTTCCCTAAAATATACGGCGAGGTAGATAGCCACGGCGTGCCACGTAAAGGCATCATCCTCTCTGCAATCAAAATGACGTTGTTGATGGCATTCATGACCTTCATGAGTGCAAAAGGCAGCAACTCTTCCGATATTTTTGGCGAGCTTATCGGCATCGCGGTTCTGCTGACCATGTTGCCGTATTTCTACTCCTGCGTAGCGTTAATTCGTATGGAAGGCGCGTCGCTGAAAAATATCGTCAGCGTTATGGCGGCAACATTAGGCTGTGTTTTCTGCTTCGTCGCATTGTCAGGAGCAGAAAATATTAAGCTGACGGCAACCTTTATTATCAGTTTAAGCATTTTGATGTTCTATGCCCGCAAACAAGGGGAACATGAGAAAGCGTATGCCATCCAACAAAAGCAAAACCCACCGCCTGACGATCGGCTAGGGTAACGTGGTATCTCTCTGCCACCAATGCATCTCATTGGTGGCAGAAACCCATTGATTTTCCGCGCCCTGCAAAACCTAAACCATCCCCTTGCTTTACCCCACGCGCCCCCGCTCCTATAATGGCCGCCCTGATGGTACAACTCCCGCGAAAACATGTGTTCTTGTCGAAGTGTTCCATGCAGGACCCATAGAGATTTTCTCTTTATTTCGACCTTCACTATAGGGATACGCTGAATGAAAAAGTGGTCACCTCTGGTAGCCGCAGGTTTGTTGGCTTTGGGAGTTAATGCCGCAATCGCTGCCGATGCGCCGAAAACGGAAAATGACAATAATACTGTCTATTTCTATAACTGGACTGAATATGTGCCGCCGGGACTGTTAGAGCAGTTCACCAAGGAAACCGGCATCAAGGTGATTTATTCCACCTACGAGTCCAATGAAACCATGTATGCCAAACTGAAGACGTATAAAAGTGGCGCATACGATCTGGTGGTTCCTTCCACTTATTTTGTTTCCAAAATGAGTAAAGAAGGCATGCTGCAAAAGATCGACAAAACTAAGCTAAGCAACTTCCATAATCTGGACCCGAATCTGCTGCACAAGCCTTTCGACCCAGAGAATGACTACTCCATTCCCTACATCTGGGGTGCAACCGCGATTGGCGTTAACTCGGATGCCATCGATCCTAAAAGCGTCACCCGTTGGGCTGACCTATGGAAGCCAGAATATAAAGGTAGCCTACTGCTCACCGACGATGCTCGCGAAGTTTTCCAAATGGCGCTGCTGAAACTGGGATACTCAGGCAACACCACTGACCCGAAACAGATCGAAGCGGCTTATGAAGAGCTGAAAAAGCTGATGCCAAACGTATTGGCTTTCAACTCTGATAACCCTGCCAATCCTTACATGGAAGGCGAGGTCAATCTGGGGATGGTCTGGAATGGCTCGGCATACGTTGCACGCGAAGCCGGTACGCCGCTAGAGGTGGTTTGGCCGAAAGAAGGCGGGATTTTCTGGATGGACAGCCTATCTATTCCCGCTAACGCGAAGAATCCTGAAGGTGCCTTGAAGCTGATTAACTTCCTGCTTCGCCCTGATATTGCGGTACAGGTTGCCAAAACTATCGGCTATCCAACACCGAACTTAGCGGCTCAGAAAATGCTCCCAGCATCCATCTCTGGCGATAAATCACTCTACCCTGATGCTGAAACCATCGCTCATGGTGAGTGGCAAAACGACGTGGGTAGCGCCAGCGAAATTTATGAGAACTACTTCCAGAAGCTGAAGGCAGGCCGCTAAAGCGTCCTCATCACTTTTAGTCCCCTGTCCATCATAAAGCGGGCTCAGTCGTTCTGGCTGAGCCCGCTTTTTTTAATTTATTTTTCTAAGCCAACTATTTTCAGCCATCTCGCTTTCAGTTAAGCGATAGTCACCTTCTTATCTAAATACACGTCCTGCACCGCATTGATTAACGCGACGCCATCCTTCATCGATTTTTTGAACGCTTTGCGTCCCAAAATCAGCCCCATGCCACCGGCACGTTTATTGATCACCGCGGTTCGCACCGATTCTTGAATGTCATTTTCACCAGCAGCACCGCCGGAGTTAATTAAACCGGCACGCCCCATATAGCAATTCGCCAACTGATAGCGCACCAAATCGATTGGATGGTCGGAGGTGAGTTTGGTATACACTCGCTCATCGGTATAGCCAAATTTAACGGCTTTATAGCCACCGTTATTTTCGGCCATTTTTTGCTTCACAATATCGGCCCCAATCGTTGCGGCCAAATGGTTAGCCTGCCCAGTTAAATCGGCGCTAGAGTGGTAATCTACGCCATCTTTAACAAATGCTGGATTTCTCAGGTAAGCCCATAGCACCGTAACCATGCCCAACTCATGCGCACGTTCAAAAGCCGCTGAGATCTCTTCAATTTGGCGGCGTGACTCTGCTGAACCAAAATAAATCGTTGCCCCTACGGCCTGAGCACCCAGATTGAATGCCTGTTCTACGCTGGCATATAGAGTCTGATCATACTGCGTTGGATAGCTTAACGTTTCGTTGTGGTTCAGTTTGACCAAGAAAGGAATTTTATGTGCATAGCGACGCGAAACCGCGGCTAATACACCATAGGTTGACGCCACGCAGTTACAGCCCGCCTGAATAGCCAACTCGACAATATTCTTTGGATCGAAATAGAGCGGGTTAGCTGCAAAGGAAGCCCCAGCAGAATGCTCTACGCCCTGATCGACAGGTAGGATAGAAAGATAACCAGTCCCCGCTAGGCGCCCCGTGTTATACAGATTTTGCATGGCCGCTAGCACTCGCGGCGAACGGTTATTGTCGATCATCACACGATCAACAAAATCGGCACCGGGAAGATAGAGCTGGTCTGATGGGATAGTCGTACAGCGATGTTCGAGCAGGGAATTGGCTTCTTTACCTAATAATTTAGCGATATCAGTCATAACTAACTCCGTCTTGGCTCTGGGCATCAACTCAGAGCAATGAGTAAAATTATCTATCACTTACTTAACAACAAGACTCTCAAGATGCGCGTATCCGTCCAAGCGGGCTAAAACGCTCTGTCATAATCATAAGCCGCCAGCGTGTGAAGCGCCGACACAGACATCTCGTGATAGCCAAAGAATTACAGCGTAGCCCTCTTGGCTTGAGATGATATTCACCATAGCAAATTAATCCAGCTCACTTTTAGGCCAACATGCTTAAACTATTCACCAGACCAAAGGATGAGATAAAAAAAGCTTCAGCAGAATGCTGAAGCTGGAAGTGAAATGCTTAAATTCTCATCGGCCTTAAGATACCGTTTTAAATGCCCGAATTTTTTGCAGATGCTGCGACAGGCTTTTAAATTTGTGCGTCTGCTGCTCGTCCCATACAATTTCATAGAAAGGCTGCAAGTACTCTGCGCTGCGCTGGCTATTTAGCACTTCATCATGACGTGAAAGCACCGTCAAACAGCGCTCGCGATTCTTTTCACGAAAGTTCTCCACGCACTTGGTCGCAATATCTAAATACTCTTCAGGCCGATCAATCTTACCCATCATATTTTCTTGCGGGAACAGATTCGGGTTAAACATCACCTGACGAATACCGCATAAATAACCAATTCGCTCTGCCCAGAAACCGCCAAGGCCTACGCCGCAAATCAGCGCATGAGCATCGCCAGCCTGCTGCACAACTTTATCCACCTCTTTCAGCAAATGCTGCATATCGTGGCGCGGGTGTCGAGTACTGTAGCTAATCAAACGCACATCGGGATCGATGAACTGCAACTGCATCACTTTTTCGTGATTACCTGGACTGGTGGAATCAAAACCGTGAAGATAAATAATCATGTTCTCACTGCTCCCAAACAGCGGCTAACGTCGTAGCCGCCTTGCGTTATTGTGATTTAAGCGCCGGTATTTATGCTTTGCTGTCCACCCAACGCTGATGAAGCTGCTCTAATTCTTGATGCGCCGCTTTCCAGCGCGGTGAAGCCATCAGTTCTTCACGCGTTAATTTACCATTATGATACAGCGAGCTAACACGCTCTGCGGTGATCGGTGCCAAATTATCCAACACGCTGACGGCCCCCTCGCGGTGATTGCACACTAAAATCATGTCACAGCCCGCGTCTAGCGAAGCCTGACCACGCTCTGCGTAGCTCCCCATGACAGCAGCACCTTCCATCGACAAATCATCAGAGAAGATCACGCCATTAAAGCCTAGCTGTTGGCGTAATACCTGCTTTAACCAGTATGGAGAACCACTTGCCGGGCGCGCATCGGCCTGCGGATAAATCACATGAGCGGGCATTACGGCGTCCAGTTTACCGCGCGAATTCAGTTGGTTAAAAATAACCATATCATGATTAATGATTTCTTCCAGCGGACGAGGGTCAATTGGCGTTTCTTTATGCGAATCGGCGGTCACTGCACCGTGACCGGGGAAATGTTTGCCGGTGGTTTTCATGCCAGCTTCATGCATACCATCAATAAAACTTTCCGCCATACGCACTGCGATTTCTGGCTTTTCATGGAACGATCGTTCGCCAATCGCCGCGCTGCCGTGGCCTAAATCCAGCACCGGCGCAAAGCTGATATCAATATCCATGGCAATCATTTCGCAAGCCATAAGCCATCCCGCTTCTTGGGCTAACCTACGCCCTTCGGCATCGCTATTTAAAGCCGCAAAAGACTGAGCCGCCGGTAAACGGGTGAACCCCTCACGGAAACGCTGAACGCGGCCGCCCTCCTGATCGACGGCAATCACTAAGTGATTACGCGATGCAGCGCGGATTTGGCGTACCAGCTCACGAAGCTGTTGCGCATCATGGAAATTGCGGGTGAATAGAATTAATCCCCCGACCAGCGGATGCTGCAAAATCTCACGCTCTTCGGCATCCAACTCATAGGCTGCCACATCCAACATTACTGGACCCACAAGGAATCTCCTTATCAATTTAACTTTGCGGCGCGCATTAACGCCTTCGCTATTTTGTCACGTGCGGCTTTACTGGCTAGCGTCCTGCTTCTCTCTGAGCGAGCAACTGGGATAGCAACAGATTGGCGGCCTCACGAAATGAATTCTGTTTTGATTGCTGCCAGCGCACTTCATACCATAACCACGCCATATAATCGACGCGGGGCAACCAGCATTGAACATGTTGTTGCAATTTTTCTATGTCTGCGTAACCACCTGCCCGCACATACAAATCGGTAAAATAGTGCTGTTGCGGTTCCGCCCAGCCGAAACTACGATACATCGCTGCCAGATCCAAAGCGATATCACCTACCGCGGCATATTCCCAATCGATAAGGCGCAGCCCACTGGATGTTTGAATAATATTTCCCGGATGGATATCCATATGCAGTAGTGCGAATTTAAGCGGCGTAGGTAACGCACGCGACTGCCAATATTGATGAATGCTTAGCGTTTGCGGAGTGAACCAGTGAGGCGAACTTAACTGATAATAACGCTGGCAATGACGGTGAAAATCGCGTGCTTGGCCCGTTGGTTTAAGGCGATGTAACGCCACTATTTTTTCTGCTAACGCTGGCAGATGAGAAAAGTAATTGATATCAGTGAGTGCTTGGCCGTGAATCCATTCGGTAATCAGCCAGCCGGCGTCAATGCCTAAGCACTGTGGCGCAATAGCGGCATCAGCGGCTAACCTCAGCGCATGGGATTCACGCTTGCGATTGATACCTAGCTGTGTTTTTTGTTGCGTTTGTGGACGCAGTAGATAGGCATGGCCCTCGGGCGTTGAAACTTTCCAGTTAATACCGGTCAGCCCTTCGACTTGAGATATTTGCCACTCTAGTGGGTCAACCAACGAAAAACGGCGGGCCAGAACGGCCCGCACGGAAGTCAATGATGATTCAAACACGTTCGACATAGGATCAACGAGTCACGGCCCCATTACCCGACCAGATGATTTCACCGGTTTGGACCAACATCAGCTGCATCGCTATCTTGGGTGATTGTACATCGCCGTCTATCGCGCTATACAGCACATACTGTGCATTAACGATACGCGCCAGACCAATCGCCTTACGGCGTGAACCTAAACTATCTTCTGCGGATAACCCTAACGACTGTTTAGCGCTAGTCACTTGGTTAGCCGGAACCAACGTGAATTTATTGCCCTGCTGCAGCGCCTTTTTCAACTCCGCGGTCGCATTGGATACCTGAATACTACCGTTAGTTTGGTTTTGTACGTTATCGACTAACAATACGCTACCCGCAGCCACATCTGGTGAGCTCAGCATCTGATTAATCAGCGGCGTTAAGCTCCCGCTCCAGTTAAAACTCTGCACCTTCGGCGGGGTTGGTACGGTGGTGACCGGTGGCTGTTCTACCGGCGTAGTGGGCGCGGTGACCGGAGGCTGGGTTTGTGTCGGTTGCGCCGGCTCGGTCGTTGTTTCACTGCCCTGCTTCGTCGTGATTTGACAGCCCGCCAGCAGCAACGCCGCAAACGTCACAGATAAAAGCTTTTTCATCATCCCTCTCCCATGAGGTATTGGCTAAATTTATAAATAGAGATAGAGACGAACCTGTTTTGCACGGGTATTGGCACTGGTCGATTCCAGACGTACATTCTGCCCTGGTTTTAACGTGATGGTGCGCGGCGGCTCGTGGGGGAAAATATCCAGTCCCTTCACATCATACCAATAGAAACGGTAGTTAAGCGTAATCGGCTTTTGTTCCTGCCCATAGTTCACATTGGCATACGCAACTGGGTAGAGATCTCCCGAAGAAACCGTTGGATTGTCCGCCGTGATGCCTGCAGTCAGCACAGAGGGATCCATCACGACCCGCTGTCCATCGCTCACTGCAATATGACTCGGCGCGCTACAGCCAGCCAAAAGTGCCAACGGTAAGAACGCCGCCAGAGCAAAACCAGTGAATGAAACGCGCATAACGATGAACTCCGGTTAAAGACATTGTGTTATAGCAAAACAGGAACGCTAAAGGTTAGCGTGCAAGCAACGGTCCTAATGCACGACCACCCAGCAGATGCATATGGATGTGGTAAACCTCTTGCCCCGCATGACGATTACAGTTGATGATCAGGCGGTAACCATCTTCAGAAATCCCTTCCTGTTGTGCAATTTTCGCCGCCACGGTGATCATGCGCCCCAGCGCAGCTTCGTGCTCTGGCTTAACGTCGTTAACCGTAGGGATCAACTGATTGGGGATAATGAGGATATGGCTTGGTGCCTGCGGAGAGATATCTCGGAATGCAGTGACTAAATCGTCCTGATACACGATATCAGAAGGGATCTCACGACGAATAATTTTGCTGAAAATAGTTTCTTCTGCCATGACGAATATCCTTAAAGAATCAATAGAGATAAAAATCTAGTGCTTGCAGTATGAGTAGAGCGCGCTCGGCTTTCAAGCCTGAGTAGGAGACAAATCATCAAGTGCGGGAAAATCAGCCGATAATAGTACAGTTAACGCCAACGTTTAAAAGAAGAAGGCGCAGCTCTGAATGAACTACGCCCTCTGGTTTGAGCTCTTGAAGCGCTTTTAGAGCGGATCAACTTTCAAACATGATACCGCATGCCGGAAGCTACCTTCCATCAACGGGCGCGTCAACGCACATTCGGGCCCCGCAATCGGGCAACGAGTGCGGAAAATACAGCCTGACGGCGGATTAATGGGAGAAGGTAATTCCCCTTCCAGCAGCTGGATTTTTTTGTTGCGCTCCAGATCAGGATCGGGAACAGGTACTGCCGACATCAGCGCTTTCGTATAAGGATGCTGAGGATTGTGGTACACCTCATCATACGTTCCCAACTCAACGGCATGCCCTAAATACATCACCAAAACGCGGTCTGAGATATGTTTCACCACGGCTAAATCATGAGCAATGAAGATCAGGGAAAGCCCCATTTCACGTTGCAATTGCTGCAATAAATTGACGACCTGTGCCTGAATCGACACATCAAGTGCAGAAACGGGTTCGTCACAGATGATAAGCTTAGGTTCAAGGATTAACGCGCGCGCAATCCCGATACGTTGGCATTGGCCGCCGGAAAACTCATGTGGGTATCGGTTAATTAAGTTAGGTAATAGCCCGACTTTCATCATCATATTTCTGACGCGATCTTTCACTTCCTGACGCGACATTTTCGGATGATAGGTTTTCAGTGGCTCGGCGATAATTTCACCAATGGTCATTCGCGGATTTAGCGACGCCAACGGATCTTGGAAAATCATCTGGATATCATTACGCACTTCGTGCCAGTGCTTAGCATCCATCCCTAGCAAATCTTTGCCCAGCCATGCAACGCGTCCATCAGTAGCTTTGACCAAACCAATGAGCGCGCGCGCAAAGGTCGATTTACCACAGCCAGACTCACCTACCACGCCCAAAGTTTCCCCTTCGTACAAACGTAAGGTGACACCATCGACGGCTTTCAGGGTTTTTGCGGGCTGCCAGAACCATGCCTTATTATCTTTAACGTCAAAGTGCACTTTCAGATCGGTCACTTCGAGCAATACTTTTTTATTTTCGCTGCTCTGACTCATGCCAATTCCTCCACCGTTCTAAAGCAGGCTCGCAGGCGTCCTTCACCAAAACTTTCCAACGGCGGCATCTGCATGCACTGCTCAGTCGCATGTGGGCAGCGCGGTTGGAATGGACAGCCTTTCGGCAAACGCAGCAGATTAGGCGGATTGCCTGGGATCGTTAACAAAGATTCGTTTTCGCCATCCAAACGAGGAACCGCATTGAGTAAGCCAATCGAATAAGGATGGCTTGGCGCATAGAATACGTCACGCGCTTGACCATATTCCATGGTTCGCCCCGCATACATCACCAGCACTTTGTCACAAATACCGGCGACAACACCGAGATCGTGAGTAATCATAATAATCGCTGTGTTAAATTCGCTTTTCAGCTCATTAAGCAACGTCATGATTTGCGCCTGAACCGTCACATCCAGCGCCGTCGTTGGTTCATCGGCAATCAGCAGCTTAGGCCTGCACAGTAACGCCATCGCTATCATTACGCGCTGGCGCATACCACCTGAAAACTCATGCGGAAACATACGCATACGCTTACGCGCTTCTGGCATTTTAACCGCGTCCAACATCCGAACCGACTCTTCAAACGCCTGCGCTTTGCTCATGCCTTTGTGTAGCATCAGCACTTCCATCAGTTGCTCCCCTACCCGCATATAAGGGTTGAGTGACGTCATCGGATCTTGAAAGATCATCGCTATTTCTTCGGCGCGCAGTTTGTTGAGCTGTTTCTCAGGTAAGTTGAGGATCTCGCGCCCGTTGAACAATGCAGAACCACCGATGCGGCCGTTTTGTGCCAACAGCCCCATAAGCGCAAACGCAGTTTGGGATTTGCCAGAGCCAGACTCTCCAACGATGCCGAGGGTTTCACCCGCGCGCAGCGAGAAGTTTAAGTCGTTTACCGCCGTCACATCGCCGTCATTCGTCGAGAACGTCACACGAAGATCTTTTACCGCGAGCAGTCGCTCAGCGCTTTTATCTGTTGTCATCATCGTAGAACTCCTTAACGGTCTTTCGGGTCGAGGGCATCACGCAGACCGTCGCCGATAAAGTTGAAACAGAACAGCGTCACGACCAAAAACGCAGCCGGATACATCAGCAGCCATGGCGACACTTCCATCGAATTCGCACCGTCGCTTAACAGCGCTCCCCAGCTGCTTAGCGGCTCCTGCGTGCCCAATCCTAAGAAACTTAGGAAGGATTCAAACAGGATCATGCTTGGCACTAACAGCGATGCGTAAACGACTACCACGCCCAGCACGTTGGGAACGATATGACGAGTCACTATTTTTCGCGTAGAAACACCGCCCACCAGCGCCGCTTCAATAAACTCTTTGCGTTTCAGGCTTAGCGTTTGGCCACGTACGATACGTGCCATATCCAGCCATGACACCATACCGATCGCGACAAAGATCAGCAGGATATTTTGTCCAAAGAAGGTCACCAGCAGGATCACGAAGAACATAAATGGAAAGGAGTTGAGAATTTCCAGCAGACGCATCATCACAGAATCGGTTTTACCCCCGATATACCCTGCCATGGCACCGTATAAAGTCCCTACGACAACGGCAACCAATGCCGCAGCGATACCGACCATCAGAGAGATGCGGCCACCAATGGCCACGCGCACCAACAAGTCTCGTCCTGAGGAATCTGTACCAAAGTAGTGCCCAGACACCATATCCGGCGCTGCTGACATCATTCCCCAGTCGGTATCGTCATAGGCAAACTGCGACAGCATCGGTGCAAAAACAACGAACAGCGCGATCAAACCAAGGACGAACAGACTAGCCAGCGCCGCACGGTTATGCACAAAACGACGGCGCGCATCTTGCCATAGGCTACGGCCTTCCACTTCGAGCTGTTCGCCGAAGTTTTCGACTACCTGCGCATTTTTTTTATTCAGTAACATATGCGATCTCCCGAATCAGTAGCGAATTTTCGGATCGATGACGGCATAAAGCACATCGACAATCGCGTTAAACAGAATGGTCAGCGCGCCAACCAAAATAGTGAGGCTTAATACCAAGGAATAGTCGCGGTTCAACGCACCGTTAACAAACAGTTGACCAATTCCCGGTAAGCCATAAATAGTTTCAATCACCATTGAGCCGGTAATAATACCGACGAAGGCTGGGCCTAAATAAGAGAGCACCGGCAGCAGAGCCGGTTTTAGCGCATGACGTAAAATGATGCGGCGCATTGGCAAGCCTTTAGCGCGCGCGGTACGAATAAAGTTGGAGTGCAGGATTTCGATCATTGATCCCCGCGTAATACGCGCAATGCTGGCAATATAAGCCAGTGAGAGTGCCACCATCGGCAGGATCATGAATTTAAGCGCCCCACCATTCCAGCCACCGCCCGGTAACCACTTTAACTGAATAGCAAAAATTAATACCAGTAACGGCGCTACGACAAAACTCGGTATCACCACACCGGTCATGGCGACCCCCATCACAGCGTAGTCCCATTTGCTATTTTGTTTAAGCGCAGCCAATACCCCAGCCGTTACGCCTAAAACCACCGCCAAGATAAATGCGGCAAAACCTAATTTGGCAGACACGGGAAACGAAGCACTGACTAAATCGTTTACCGAATAATCTTTATATTTAAAGGAAGGTCCAAAGTCACCGTGGCCTAATTGCACCAGATAATGGCCGTACTGTTTCCAGATAGGGTCATTTAAATGATATTTAGCTTCGATATTTGCCAAAACTTCGGGTGGCAGTGCACGCTCGCCGGTAAACGGACTCCCTGGTGCCAAACGCATCATAAAGAAGGAGATGGTGATCAGGATGAAAAGTGTCGGTATTGCTTCAAGCAAACGACGAAAGATAAATTTTAACATTGCCCTAGCCCTGCGCTTCAGCCTTGAGGCTGATTATATTTTTGAACAGTGGCGAAGTTTCCCCCGCCACGACGGCATCTATTCCCGTCATACTTCACGTTGTTGGTGTCAGCTGCTCGCACTTATCCCAGCCACTTACCTTAGTATGGAAATAAGCTCTCTTGCCGCCTACCCACAACGCGAATTATTTTGGGTAATACCTATTATCAACGCCGTAGGAGTATTACTACGACGTTGATGCAGCGAGTATTTTAGTGCTCAATAATGTACAGGTTTTTGTCGTAAACGTTATCTTGCGGGTCTTTGCCGGTATAACCACCCACGTAAGGTTTCACCAGACGCGCATTCACGTAATAGAACACAGGGACGATAACGGAGTCTTTATCTAGCTGCTGTTCGGCTTGCTGATAGACGCCCGCGCGAGCTTCTTTGCTGTTGGTTTGCAGTGCCCCAGCCATAATTTTGTCGAAAGCTGCGCTCTTATAGTGCGGCGTGTTACTGCTACTGTCAGACAGCATCATGTTTAAGAAGGAGCTAGGCTCGTTGTAGTCAGCACACCAAGCAGCACGAGAAACATCGTAGGTGCCCTGATGACGGGTATCGAGGAAGGTCTTCCACTCTTGGTTTTCTAACTTAACGTTAACACCCAAATTCTTTTTCCAAATCGATGCTGCGGCAATAGCCAACTTTTTATGCAGATCGGAAGTGTTGTATAGCAGATTAAACGTTAATGGTTTATCTGGGCCATAACCAGCTTCAGCCAATAGTTTTTTAGCTTCTTCATTACGTTTTTCCTGTGACCAGCCGAACCATTCAGGCGGCGTCAACTTAGCCCCGTCGGTATACGGCGGTGTAAAGCCATAGGCGGGCAGGTCGCCCTGATTTTTGACTTTATTAACGATAATGTCGCGATCCAAACCTAATTTTAGCGCTTCACGCACGCGCTCATCATTAAACGGTGGTTTCTGGTTATTAATCTCGTAGTAATAGGTACACAAATACGGATCGGCTTTAACTTCGTTCGGGATCTCTTTTTTCAACTTCTGAAACAGCTCAATCGGCATGTTGTTATAGGTGAGGTCGATTTCGCCGGTACGGTAGCGGTTAACGTCGGTCACTTCAGACGCAATCGGCAGGAAGGTAACTTTATTAATCACCGTTTTCTCGTTATCCCAATATTCGGGGTTACGTTCCAAAACAATACGTTCGTTGACCACCCAATCTTTTAATTTATAAGCGCCGTTGCTAACGTAATTTTCAGGCAGCGTCCATTTGTCGCCAAATTTCTCAACGGCCTCTTTATTCACCGGCTTCATCGCATAGTGGGAAGTCATCTCAGCCAAATACGGCACCGGTTCAGTTAACGTCACTTGGAAAGTCTTATCGTCCAGAGCCTTAACGCCCAGCGTCGATTTGTCTTTTTTTCCCGCGATGATATCGTCTACGTTCTCAACGTGTGCATATTGCAAATAGCTCGCGTAAGGTGACGCCGTTTTAGGATCGACAATACGCTGCCAGCTATACACAAAGTCCTCAGCAGTCACTGGCTTACCATTAGACCATTTAGCATCTGGGCGAATGTGGAAGGTCCAAACTTTGAAATCTTTGTTGTCCCAACTTGCCGCTGTGCCTGGAATCGTTTTACCCTGAGTATCGTGCTGAGTCAGGCCTTCCATTAAGTCATTAGTAACGTTGTTCTCTGGTACACCTTCAATTTTATGCGGATCGAGAGATTGAACTTCCGAGCCATTGTTTTTGACTAACTCTTGCTTGGCCGCGAGTTTCACGCCAGCCGGTACGTCGGCAGCTTGAACCTGTGCCGCAGTGAACATACCGAGTGCAGCCATAACGCTTACGGTTAATAACTTCTTTTTGATGTGTTTGCTCATTGTATACCCACTCCCCATTTATAGAATGCTCATCAGAGCACGCCAACTGTTGTTATTCCCCTTGGTGTTGAGAACGACATCGCAGATTCAGTCACCGCGTTATTGCCGTTCAAAAAACCTGGGTTGAGATTTATCTCCATATCAGCAAGGAACGAATTTGTTGATACGGAATGTGGTAGTAAAAAGACCTCTTTCTTTTATACCGAGAACGCAAGGTCAGCACGTTCTCTGGATGATCATGAATTAATCTGCAACTCACGCCATTCTCATCGCAATAAAGATGGCAGCAGAATGTTTTATCATCGGCCTAAAGCACAGTGATTAAGCCCAAAAGCTAACAGATGGTTAAAATCACTGCGAATTATTTTTATTAAAATGTTACGCAATTCTCTAAATTTTATTTTTGGCCTCTCAACAGACTGCACCGGAGGGATCAAAAGATCAATGTTAACTCGCTGATATAACATAATATCTTTTTATCATGCGCAGAGATAAACCGAATCATTCAGGCTTGGTGTTACTTATGAAGTAATACATCGTTTAATGAATAAATGTAAGAATATTCAACCACACATGATCCTATGAGCGTTTTATACACGCACTCTTTGGTAGATATGACAGAATGTTATGATGTGATTTTTTGCACAAAAAATGTGCATATTGACTCATTGAGTGATCGTAAGAATGAGGCGAAACTATTGAAATTCAGCAGATTTATGATTTGAAAAAGTGATTGGTAATATTTTTATCTATGAGCTTTCTTAGATAAAAAAACCGCCATTGGCGTAGCCAGCAGCGGTTTTATAAAACGTCAATGGTGATGCGCTTATAGCAATCCGGGGAAAATAGAACGCAGGCCGGTGACGATAAACTCAATCCCTAACGCCATTAATAGCAGACCCATAATTCGCGTGATAACGTTAATTCCCGTTTGGCCTAAAAGGCGGACGAGTAAGGGTGCTGCTCGAAATAACAACCAACAGCAAAAGGCAAAAACGATGATTGCGGCAGAAAAGCCAAGCAAGTTCTGCCATCCGTGATAACGAGAGCTCCAAACAATCGTTGAGCTGATCGCCCCCGGCCCCGCCATTAGCGGCAGCGCCAGCGGTACCACGCCAACGTTTTCTCGGATCGCAGTTTCTGATTTTTCTTGCTTGTTCTGCTTATCCTCACCCAGCTTGCCGCTAATCATGGACATTGCAATGGTTACGACCAAGATCCCACCCGCAATTCGGAAAGAATCGATCGAGATACCAAAGAACATCAGTATCGAGTCGCCCAGTAATAGAGAGGAGATAAGAATGATGGCAACTGACATGTTGGCTGTCAGATTGGTTTTATTACGTGCAGCAACAGCCTGATAGCTCGTCATGCTGATAAACACGGGCAAAATACCCACCGGGTTCACCAGCGCAAAGAGCCCGACAAAAAACTTAATATAACCAGATAAATCCAGCAAAGACTGGCTCACCATACTCTCCAAAAACCATGTTAAATAACGCTTCTGTCATTCAAGACATCATTACGTGGAACAATGCCAGTAAATAACAAGAAAAAGGATACGTTCTTGCGGCGCTAATGTAATGGAAATACAGGCCTTGATCTATGCTCTAAGACTAATTTCTTGCAGCGGCTTTGTAGATGGCAGAAAAACGCCCAAATGTTGCAAAAATGTTTTATTTTATCGATACTTCGCTGCAAAATTCAGTGTACTTGGTTACTAATGAGAAATCGTCTCAATCTCACATTGCTGAAAGGTGTCAGCTTGGTATTTTTGTGACTTACATCACAAAACAACTACCCAAGAATGGTTAAGCTCAGTATCACAGTAAAGGGCTGCTATCATCATTCAGCCCACTGATTAGCAGAAAGCCAAACTGTTCAAGTTTAACACAGGCTTTACTTCTCCACTGCTAGCTAAGCTGTTTTAGCAAATCAGCCAACAGGAACTTTTTAGTGCATATAGTTTCTGAAAGAGAGCGCATTTATCTGTCTATACTTGTTGCTTGTGCGGCTCATTGACTAAAAAAGTTTAACATTATCAGGAGAGCATTATGGCTGTAACCAATATCGCTGAACTGGATGCGTTAGTAGCGCGTGTAAAAAAAGCCCAGCGTGAGTTTGCCAATTACACTCAAGAGCAAGTCGATAAAATCTTCCGTGCCGCCGCTCTGGCAGCTGCTGATGCCCGTATCCCATTGGCTAAATTAGCCGTTGAGGAATCTGGCATGGGTATCGTGGAAGATAAAGTGATTAAAAACCACTTCGCTTCTGAATATATCTACAACGCGTATAAAGATGAAAAGACCTGCGGTATTCTGTCTCAGGACGATACCTTTGGTACCATCACCATCGCTGAACCTATCGGCATCATCTGTGGTATTGTTCCAACCACAAACCCTACCTCTACGGCAATCTTTAAGGCTCTTATCAGCCTGAAAACGCGTAACGGTATCATCTTCTCTCCGCATCCTCGTGCAAAAAATGCAACGAATAAAGCTGCAGATATCGTGTTGCAAGCGGCTATCGCGGCGGGCGCACCTAAAGACATCATCGGCTGGATCGATCAGCCTAGCGTTGAGCTGTCTAACCAACTGATGCACCACCCAGATATCAACCTGATTCTGGCCACTGGTGGCCCAGGTATGGTGAAAGCGGCATACAGCTCTGGTAAACCGGCTATCGGCGTAGGTGCAGGTAACACTCCGGTTGTTGTCGACGAAACCGCCGATATCAAACGTGTTGTAGCCTCTATCCTGATGTCTAAAACCTTCGATAACGGCGTAATCTGTGCTTCTGAACAGTCTGTTATCGTAGTGGACTCTGTTTATGATGCAGTACGTGAGCGTTTTGCAACTCACGGCGGCTATATGCTGCAAGGTAAAGAACTGAAAGCCGTTCAGGATATCATCCTGAAAAATGGCGGACTGAATGCGGCTATCGTTGGTCAGCCTGCGACTGAAATCGCGAAGATGGCGGGTATCACTGTTCCTGCAACCACCAAGATCCTGATTGGTGAAGTCAAAGTGGTTGACGAATCAGAGCCATTCGCTCATGAAAAACTGTCGCCAACGCTGGCCATGTATCGTGCCAAAAACTTCGAAGAAGCCGTCGCAAAAGCTGAAAAACTGGTTGAGATGGGCGGCATTGGCCACACCTCTTGCCTGTATACCGATCAGGATAACCAACCTGAACGTGTGAATTACTTCGGCGAAAAAATGAAGACCGCACGTATCCTGATTAACACCCCGGCTTCTCAGGGTGGTATCGGTGACCTGTATAACTTCAAACTTGCTCCATCGTTGACTCTGGGTTGTGGTTCTTGGGGTGGTAACTCCATCTCTGAAAACGTCGGGCCTAAACACCTGATGAACAAAAAAACCGTAGCGAAGCGAGCAGAAAACATGTTGTGGCATAAACTTCCGAAATCTATCTACTTCCGCCGTGGCTCCCTGCCAATCGCGCTGGATGAAGTAGCATCTGACGGTGCAAAACGTGCCTTCATCGTGACTGACCGCTTCCTGTTCAACAATGGCTATGCCGATCAGATCACGAAGGTCTTGAAAGGCCACGGTATCGAAACTGAAGTGTTCTTCGAGGTTGAAGCTGATCCAACTCTGAGCATTGTTCGTAAAGGTGCAGAGCTGATGAACTCCTTCAAACCTGACGTGATTATTGCGCTGGGCGGTGGTTCACCGATGGACGCTGCAAAAATCATGTGGGTGATGTACGAGCATCCAGAAACTCACTTCGAAGAACTGGCACTGCGCTTTATGGACATTCGTAAGCGTATCTACAAATTCCCTAAAATGGGCGTGAAAGCGAAAATGATCGCGGTCACAACCACTTCAGGTACCGGTTCAGAAGTCACTCCGTTTGCCGTTGTAACTGATGATGCGACAGGCCAGAAATATCCATTAGCTGACTATGCACTGACGCCAGATATGGCCATCGTTGATGCTAACCTGGTCATGAACATGCCGAAATCACTGTGTGCCTTCGGTGGTCTTGATGCGGTGACTCATGCTCTGGAAGCTTATGTTTCTGTACTGGCTAACGAATACTCCGATGGTCAAGCACTACAAGCATTGAAACTGCTGAAAGAAAACCTGCCAGCAAGCTATGCAGAAGGCGCTAAAAACCCAGTAGCTCGTGAGCGTGTCCATAACGCAGCAACTATTGCGGGTATTGCATTTGCCAACGCCTTCTTGGGTGTGTGTCACTCAATGGCTCATAAACTGGGTTCTGAGTTCCACATCCCTCACGGTTTAGCTAACGCCCTGCTGATCTCTAACGTGATCCGCTATAACGCGAATGACAACCCAACCAAACAGACTGCATTCAGCCAATACGATCGTCCTCAGGCTCGTCGTCGTTATGCTGAAATCGCAGACCACTTGGGTCTGAGTGCACCGGGCGACCGTACTGCAGCTAAGATCGAAAAACTGTTGGTCTGGTTGGATAGCATCAAAGCAGAGCTGGGTATCCCTGCGTCTATTCGTGAAGCTGGCGTTCAGGAAGCAGACTTCTTGGCTAAAGTAGACAAACTGTCTGAAGATGCGTTCGATGACCAGTGTACGGGGGCTAACCCGCGTTACCCACTGATCTCCGAACTGAAGCAGATTCTGATGGATACTTACTACGGCCGTGAATTCAGTGAGTCGCTTGAAGTTGAAACCGTTAAAGCTCCAGCCGCAAAACCGGAAAAGAAATCTAAAAAATAATTAGACTCTTCTTATAGAAAAACCCGCCGATGGCGGGTTTTTTTTGTCCTGTACTCAGTTAATTGCTGTTTAATCTATTTTTATAATTCTTAAAACTCATATCTTCTATTTTAAAACTCTATCGCCGCATGAATTAGAATAAAATATAAATAAAATTTATGTATTAAGTAAGAAAATTGAAATTCGCTGTTTGAAAGCCTTATGGAAACGCCATGACCCGTAAAATGTTCGCTAACGAGGCTCAACGCTAGATAAATAGAAGCGGCGATAGCCACATGAATAGAAAGGTATCTAACGGAGCAAGCGCACGCCCAGAAACTGAGGTGCGCTTTATCTATGGTCTTATCTGGCTTGTGTAGCGTCGTCAAATATCACGCTAGCGCATCTTTGTAGTGTTTACGACATACCGATACATAGCTTTCATTGCCACCGATAACGACCTGCTCACCGTCTTTCAGCGCGTTACCATGCTCATCCAAGCGCAGAACCATATTCGCCTTGCGACCGCAGTGACAAATGGTCTTAAGTTCGACAAGTTTGTCTGCCCAGGCTAATAGATATTGGCTACCACCAAATAGCTCACCGCGGAAATCTGTCCTCAGCCCATAACACAACACGGGAATATCAAGAGAATCCACAACGTCGGAAAGTTGATTTACCTGATCTTTGGTTAAGAACTGGCACTCATCAACCAATACACAGTTGACCGGTAGAGATTCATTCTCTTGGCGAATCATGTCAAATAGAGCCGTTTGGCTATTATATAGCTGAGCCTGTGAACTCAGACCAATACGTGAACTGACCTTCCCTACCCCAAAGCGATTATCAATTTCCGCAGTAAATACCAAAGTCCGCATTCCTCGTTCCTGATAGTTGTAGGAAGACTGGAGTAACGCCGTTGATTTACCTGCATTCATCGCTGAATAATAAAAATATAGTTGTGCCACAACCTGCCCTAAGCCCCCATTTAGAATTGCGTAACTGGCGCGATTTTATCACAGCCAGCACAACGATGATGGGAGAAAATTAGGTAAAATGCTGATTGTCTAACTGAGATATTCTTAAAGCCCGTATCTATATCAATATCTGTTAAAACAATATTTTGGCTAAAAATGAGTGCGGCATCACTTAATCAAACAAAATCATTCCCTCACAAACTCTGTTTTTGCTAATTGATAGAATTGCAACTATAAAGGGGTTTAGCACTCCGAAGCTCTGATAATCGTCACTCTTTACTATCTTATATGTAACGATGAATTCTGTTACATGAGTATGCTCTGCTTAAAACCTGTAGATTTAATCAACAAAAAATATCCACCGATGGGACATAGCAATGAGGCTTGTAGGTATATATTTTAATAGTCACCTCTATCGGTTTTGCTGGTAATGAGGTCTATTGTAATCTGAATAACAAGCAGCTATATTCGTTGTAGTGTTTAAAGAGGCATTATTTGCTTATATTACGAAATATTTTGCTAATCTTACAAAATTCACTATTGCGTTAAATAAACTGGCACTCTATTATAATCGAGACGCCCCCCACCAATATAATTTGAGATTAGGACAATGAGCGAAGCATTAAAAATTCTGAACAACATCCGTACTCTTCGTGCTCAGGCTAGAGAATGCTCTTTAGAAACTCTGGAAGAAATGCTGGAGAAGTTGGAAGTTGTCGTAAAAGAACGTCGTGAAGAAGATAGCCAGGCTCAAGCAGAAATCGAAGAGCGTACCCGCAAACTGCAGCAATATCGCGAAATGCTGATTGCAGACGGTATCGACCCTAACGAACTGCTGCAGAGCATGGCTGCGGGTAAAGCACCAGGTAAAGCTAAGCGCGCTGCGCGTCCAGCTAAGTACCAGTATGTTGATGAAAATGGCGAAACTAAAACCTGGACCGGCCAAGGCCGTACCCCAGCAGTTATCAAGCACGCTATTGAAGAACAAGGTAAGTCTCTGGACGATTTCCTGCTGTAATTTTCCTCGCGAACATTACCATTGAATCAGTCAAAATAGCCTCTTATGAGGCTATTTTTTTTACCTGCAATTCGCTGTCATTTCAATATCCCTCTCCTCACGATTTCCCCGCCAGTTTATAAACTTAAAGATAGAGGATATTGCGCCACTATTCTGTGCCATTTCACATCCATGCCAAACACCAGACGAGGGTGTTATGAACACTTCTCCTATCTATCAATTTAGGAATGCAAACCCTTTAGGGAAACCATCAGGCTAAATGAAACGCTAAAGGCATCATGGGACAACGGCTGAAAAAGATCTCCTTTGGTTTAATTTTTACATCTTCTCTGTCGTTTCATTCTTTGTTGTGCAGAGAATAGCTCAGTAGCGAAATCCATTTTCGCTAGAGGATAGCGCAACATAGGCTTTAAGTAATAAACATCAGAAACTATGGTTATATTGATATTATGAATCTTCAATCTGGCTAATCTTTTTCCACACAAGCCATCATTACTACAAAAGAGGTATGGGACTGTTCCCGAATATCTGAGTTGAGACAAGAAGATTCCTGAATGGCGAACATGATTGAAGAAGACATCGCTTTTGTAAAGCAAGCTCGCCCTTGTCATAGTTTGTTGCTTCCACTGAGATATTAGACAAAATTTAAATTAAACCGTATCTAGTTTGTGACAATTATTTACTTCAAAAACTATTCACTCTTTATCAAAAAAAATTTACCAAATAAAAAAAGGGATGCACATGCATCCCCTCTATCACGATATCGCTTAGCTAGCGCTGTCGCTATTCGTCATTTAAGTCCAGTGACTTTAACCAGCTAGTGAATTCCTTGCCTAAAGAAGCATGGCGCATACCGTATTCCACGAAGGCTTGCATATAGCCCATTTTGTTGCCGCAGTCGTGGCTTAAGCCTTTCAGATGATATGCTTCAACGGTTTCTTTCTTCATTAACATGGCAATGGCATCTGTGAGCTGAATCTCCTCACCCGCACCAGGAGGTGTCTTAGAAAGCAGAGGCCAAATTTCTGGAGACAAGACATAGCGACCAACGATGGAAAGATTTGAAGGCGCCTTATCGCGCGCAGGCTTCTCTACTACCGCTTTCATCGGAGTACTTTCACCGGCCTTCAGATCAACACCGCTGCAATCTGCAACGCCGTAGTTAGACACATTTTCCATCGGTACTGGCTCAACCATAATTTGGCTGTGACCAGTTTCTTCGTAGCGTGACAACATTTCGCTTAGGTTATCTTTACTCAGATCCGAAGTGTACTCATCCAAAATCACATCTGGCAGGATGACAGCGAACGGCTCATCACCAACCAGTGGATAAGCACATAGGATTGCATGTCCAAGCCCTTTAGCCAGTCCCTGACGAACCTGCATAATAGTGACATGCTTAGGACAAATAGATTGAACCTCGGCGAGCAACTGGCGTTTTACACGCTTTTCCAGCATGGCTTCTAATTCAAAGCTGGTGTCAAAATGGTTTTCAATAGAGTTTTTTGAAGAGTGAGTAACCAGAATAATCTCGTTAATACCCGCAGCAATACACTCATTAACAACATATTGAATCAGCGGCTTATCGACCAACGGAAGCATCTCTTTTGGGATAGCTTTGGTTGCTGGCAACATGCGAGTTCCAAGTCCGGCAACAGGTATAACAGCTTTTCTGATTTTTCTTACTGACGTTGACATACAACCTCTCTAATCGTTTAGCTCTATGTTCATTTCCGTTCTTCTTCCGGACATGAATGCTAATTACCAGCGCGAGTATATCAGTTCGTAGTTTATGCGCATTAATTTCAAGGCAATTACAGATTGATTGAAGATATTACCAGCAAACCTGCTTTTAGATTATTAATTGCCCATCAATGCCTCATTCTTGGAAGCAGATAAAACTGAAAACGGATTTATTATTGCGGGGATGTCAGCATCAACTTTAAATGTCCACCTGCGCCCCAAATCTGGCTCTGCCAGTGACTGCAGCGTTGGCTCACCTGATTGACATGGATTGATCCCATGGTTCCTAGCGGAACACCGCTGCTCAGCTGTATCAAATGCTCTCCGGCATGAATTTTGGCATGCAGCCCTGCAGATACCAGAATCAGATTTTGTAATTGCGTGTGGTAATAGCCCGCCAACAAGGGAAACTGCCCTTCAAGGTTTGCCTGCCGCAGCAGTTGATTCACCTGTTTTAGAATCGTTGACATCTGAGGCAAGCGCTGTTGTTGATGCGCTAACTGTTCCTGCAACAATCCGTTAAAAATCGCGCGCACCATTAATGCCGCTAAAATGCCGTTTTCCCCAGCCCGAGAAATGTCCAAACAATAAAACGCCAGATCGGTATCAGATAAAGGCGCAATATCTAAAACCAGCCCCAGATTATTGAATGAAGTCAGTTGGCGATAATTGACCTTACAGCCACAGATCGTCTGCTGAACCGGCGGCTGCAGCTGCTTCAGTAGCCGAGCAGCATATTCGGGATCTCGGCTTAGTAATTCCCAATCATGCGCCAATTCATCTTTTTCTAACGCAGGAGAATCAAACAAATCGGGGTAAAAACATGACAGTAATGTTTCTTGCAACCGACTCAGATCGGTTATTGGCTTGAGTAAAACGTCACGCACGCCTAACCGCATCGCATTCGCGACATCAGCCATTTCTTCAGTGGCTGAAATCACAACCACCGGTGTTTGAAGACCTTTTTCTCTTAGCCGCTTTACGAATTCAATCCCGCCCATTTCGGGCATCGCCAGATCGCATAAGATAGCATCGGGGATATATGGATCCAGTAAACTTAATGCCTCTATTCCATTGGCGGCCTCTTGAACTAAGGCGCCCTGGGCTTGGAGGTATCCGGTAAGTACACTGCGAAAAACAGGATCGTCCTCAACGATCAAGATCCGCTTACTTTCCAGTGGCTGCGCCATTTATAACCTCCTTTCACTAGTGCTCCTTCTATTTTGGCTCAAGATGTGCCCTTGTGCCGCATAGATATTTCTGTAATCGCGTGTTTTGCGGGCTATTGCGCACATTTAACTAAAAGATCTATTCGTTACAAAGATTTACTAGGCATTATCCACAACGCATATCAAGCCATTCCTTCATAGCCGCTGCAATGAGGATTCGCTACCATAGTGGCCATATTTTTGTTTTAGCTTTGAGGCCAACTTATGCTCTCGTCATCTATTTCTTCATCCCTCAGTGATGATGCGCTGTGCCCGTGCGGCAGTGGCAAAACCTACGCACAGTGCTGTGGACCCATTATTGGTGGTCAATCCTTTGCCGTCGAAGCCGAGCAGCTGATGCGTTCGCGCTATACCGCCTACGTGACGCACAACGCCGACTACCTGATTGACAGCTGGCATCCTGATTGCCAAATGCAGAGCCAACGTGCAGCAATAGAAGAAAGTTTTTCCGATACCAAGTGGCTTGGGTTGACTATTGTTAAAACCGACAAAGGACGAAATGAAGATGAGGGCTTTGTCGAATTCTTTGCCCGATACTCTTCTGAAACCGAGCAACAAAATAATTCGATTCATGAATGTTCGCGCTTTATTCGTTTGAATCAACGTTGGTATTATGTGGATGGAACCAAACCTCAGGTTGGCAGAAACGATCCTTGCCCTTGCGGTTCTGGTAAAAAATATAAGAAATGCTGTGGGCAGTAAGCTCATCAGCAACAATAAATCGATCGTCGTACAGACAGGAAACCAACACATGTCACAGCCCGTTGTTCAACGCAAAGTTCTTCGTACCATCTGCCCTGATGCTAAAGGTCTGATCGCGAAAATCACTAACATTTGTTACAAACATCAACTTAATATCATCCAGAATAATGAGTTTGTTGATCACCTTACCGGACGATTTTTCATGCGGACGGAACTGGAAGGGATTTTCAACGACGAAACACTACTTGCCGATCTCGATGGTGCATTGCCTTCCGGCTCCGAACGCGAACTGACCGTTGCTGGACGTCAACGCATTGTGGTGCTGGTCACTAAAGAAGCGCATTGTCTTGGCGACCTGCTGATGAAAAGTGCGTTTGGCGGATTAGACGTTGAAATTGCGGCGGTAATCGGTAATCACGCCACATTACAGTCATTAGTTGAACGTTTTGATATTCCTTTCACCTTAGTGAGCCATGAAGGACTATCGCGCGAAGAACATGATGCAGCCATGGTGGGTGAAATTAAAAAACATGCGCCTGACTATGTCGTGCTGGCTAAATATATGCGCATACTGACGCCCGACTTCATTAGCCACTTCCCAAATCAAATCATTAATATCCATCACTCTTTCCTTCCCGCGTTTATTGGTGCTCGACCTTATCATCAGGCCTACGAGCGCGGAGTGAAAATCATAGGCGCAACGGCGCACTTCGTGAATAACGATTTGGATGAAGGTCCAATCATCATGCAGGACGTGATTAACGTCGATCATACCTATACTGCGGATGAAATGATGCGCGCGGGACGCGACGTCGAGAAAAACGTGCTAAGTCGTGCACTTTATCGTGTGCTAGCACAACGCGTATTTGTTTATGGGAATCGGACGGTTATATTCTAATTGTCGATTTTTGCTCTGCATATTGTTCATTCAAAAAGCGTTAAGAGCAAAAAAACGGCAAACGAAATATTTTTTACCTCCCAATGCTTTACAGCGCGGCGCGATTTGTTATTATGCGCCCCGCTTCCGCTAATAACGGGGCGACAAAAAATCTGGTGGGGTTCCCGAGCGGCCAAAGGGAGCAGACTGTAAATCTGCCGTCTCAGACTTCGAAGGTTCGAATCCTTCCCCCACCACCATCTTCTCTTTCAGAGTCGATAAAAAGCTGTCAGCCACAGCTTTCCGGAGAAAACCGGACAACAATTCGCAACCACGAATTTCGTGGTGGGGTTCCCGAGCGGCCAAAGGGAGCAGACTGTAAATCTGCCGTCTCAGACTTCGAAGGTTCGAATCCTTCCCCCACCACCATCCTTTCTTATAGCAATACAATCTCATACGAACACAGAAATCGCATATTCCCCACGGGGAAAGTTGAGAAGCATCTCGTTCATTTAGATTGTCGCATTCTGAATCATCTTCTTGAATTCCTTGTACCAATCCGCTATACCACTGTTTTTCTCTCCAGCAGTAAGGTTCTGTCATGCGTAATAATATCTGCGTTTTTTGCGGCGCGAGTGAAGGTGTATCCCCAGCTTACGCCGACGCAGCAAAACGCTTAGGTCACACTCTGGCTCAACAAGGGCGCCGTTTAGTCTATGGCGGTGGCAACAAGGGCTTGATGGGAATATTAGCTAATGCGGTACTTGATGCCGGCGGTGAGGTACACGGCGTGATCCCTCAGCGTTTAGTCGAGGCTGAAACCGCGCATTACGGCTTGACCTCGCTTGATATTGTTCCTGATATGCATACTCGCAAAGCCCGCATGGCAGAGCTATCCGATGGTTTCATCGCCCTACCTGGCGGCATTGGCACTCTTGAGGAGCTGTTTGAAATTTGGACCTGGAGCCAGATTGGATATCACACCAAACCAATCGCATTAATGGACGTCAACGGCTATTACGCTAAGCTTATCGAGTTTCTGCGCTTCAGCGCCGAGCAAGGCTTTGTGCGACAGCAATACATCGATACGTTGATGTGTTTACAAGATCCATTGGCCTTGCTAGATCAATTCGATCGCTACCAGCCGCATAATCTGAACCGATGGGCGTAATCGGCTAGTTTCTGCGATTTCTGAATCGTAGAGCTTTCTGCTACTATTCACCGACCACTGTAGTTAATAACTGTTTGTTAACAAATTTTTGTTATCCGCTGTTTATTAACAAGAATTCTTCAAAATGGCCTGCGCTTATGAAATTTATCTCTTTCAATATTAATGGACTACGAGCTCGTCCACATCAACTCGAAGCCATCATCGCCAAACATCAGCCAGATGTGATTGGTCTACAAGAAACCAAAGTTCACGATGATATGTTCCCACTGGCTGATCTGGAACATCTGGGCTACCACATTTTTTATCATGGTCAGAAAGGACATTACGGCGTTGCCCTACTCACTAAAGAGCAGCCATTAGCCGTACGTAAAGGTTTTCCTACTGATGAGGAAGATGCTCAGCGTCGCATTATCATGGCTGATATCGCGACACCAACCGGCGTGCTCACCGTCATTAACGGCTATTTCCCACAGGGAGAAAGCCGCGACCATCCAATAAAATTCCCTGCAAAGACCAAGTTCTATCAAGACCTGCAAAACTATCTTGAGACAGAGCAGACCCCAGCAGGACAAGTGATTGTCATGGGCGACGTGAACATCAGCCCGACAGACAGCGACATTGGCATCGGCGAAGAGAACCGCAAGCGCTGGCTGCGCACGGGCAAATGCTCATTCTTGCCGGAAGAGCGTGAGTGGATGGACCGCCTGAAAAATTGGGGTCTCATTGACACTTATCGCCAAGCTAACCCAGAGCGTAACGATCAGTTCTCGTGGTTTGACTATCGCTCAAAAGGCTTCGATGAAAATCGTGGTCTGCGCATAGATTTAGTCTTAGCCAGTCAGTCATTGGCCGAGCGCTGCATTGATACGGGCATAGATTATGAAATCCGTGGTATGGAAAAACCGTCTGACCATGCCCCAATCTGGGCTGATTTCAAGCTGGCGTAATCACGATGACAGCCTCTGTTAAACCCATTGACGTGGTAGCCGCGATCGTCGAGTTTCGCGGCAAGATCCTGCTGGCGCAACGTGGCGATCATAAGGATCAGGCTGGATTATGGGAGTTTCCCGGCGGTAAAGTCGAGCCCGGTGAAACGCAGCCGGAAGCCTTGTGCCGAGAGTTACGGGAGGAGCTGTCGGTAACATGCAGCGTTGCAGACTATGTGGCGAGCAGTACGTTGAAACTGGAGAACAAAACCATTCATTTGCATGCGTGGCGCGTTCAACATACTGACGGAGAATTCACTGCAAATGAGCACGCGGCTCTGGTGTGGGTCACTCCACAGGAAGCAGAGTCCTATCATTTAGCTCCGGCCGACGTCCCTTTGCTGAAAGCTTATCGAACCAAACTTGAGTCACTTTCGCAGCAGGATTAATTAGCCATTAGCCTGCCGTTGAATTCCGCCCTTAACTTTTTACGCTGGGGCGGAATTCAACAAAATTATTATTTACGTAATACAACCCAGCGTAAGTTGTTGGTGCTTAATACATTTTTATCTGCCGTACACTGCAATAACACGCCTTCAGCTTTAACCACCGCCCCTTCTGAGTAGCTACGATTATCATAGATACAGCAGCGTGGACAGTTAACGTTACTTTCAGTATTGCTATAGCCGTTCGCATTATTGAGGATCTCTGGAGAAACCGGCACCACCACATCAATACCCTTGTTATGATTTGCCCACGCTGAGGCGCTGAGCAGCACCACTGGCAATACCCAGAATCCTATCGAACTCTTGTTCATGCCTTATTCTCCTTTGCTTTAGGCTTATATTTTCTCTTGGCGCTCTTTTCCGCTGCGGGTGGCAATCCACGGAACGCCTGCGGATTTCGATTACTACGCGCCTGCTCGATAAGCTGATACAAAGTACCGACCAAAGGCTGCATGAAATCCTGATAGCGTCGCGTTTTTTCACTGATTTGCGTCAGCGTGGCTTCCCAGTCAGCCGTCATATCTGGACGAGCAGCAATCTCCGGTAAACAGTGGATCAGTGCTCTGCCCGCTTCTGACGAATGAATATAGCGACCCTTTTTGTACAAAAATGTACGCCGGAACAACAACTCTATAATTCCGGCACGCGTTGCTTCGGTACCTAAACCATCGGTCGCTCGCAGGATTTTCTTTAGCTCTTTATCTTGTACAAAACGTGCGATACCCGTCATCGCCGATAATAACGTCGCATCGGTAAACGGGCGTGGCGGCTGAGTTTGACGCTCCATCAGCTCACCTTTTTCACACAGCAACTCATCGCCCTTTGCTACTACCGGTAATGGAGAGCCTTCATCTTCGTCATCTCGCTCCTTCGCTCCCAGCAACGCACGCCAGCCTGCTTCAGCTAAGAAACGTGCTTTAGCGACAAATTTGCCGTTAGCGATATCCAGATCAATGACACATTTACGGTACATAGCATCGGGACAAAACTGCATGAGATACTGACGGGCGACTAGCGTATAAATTTTGCGTTCATCGTCGCTCAAATTGATATTTCCAGCGCGAGCCGTAGGAATAATGGCGTGGTGAGCATCGACTTTTTTGTCATCCCAACAGCGATTACGTTTGTCGGGATCAACCGCTGCTACCTGTTGCAGCTCTGGAACGTGCGATGCAATCGCATTCATCACCGCATGGCGTCCAGCAAAATGCTCTTCTGGCAAATAGCGGCTATCTGAACGCGGATAGGTGATCAATTTGTGAGTTTCATACAGGCGTTGACAGAGATCGAGAACCTGCTGGGCGCTGAGATTAAAACGCTTGGCGGCCTCGATCTGCAACGTAGAAAGTGAGAAGGGTAACGGTGCGGTCTCTGATTCACGTTTATCGTTATAGCCCGTCACCATCGCGGGTTGGCCTTCGATACGCTTGATGACGTGTTCAGCTAACGCCTTGTTGAGCAAGCGCCCCTCTTCATCCTGATGAGGCTCACAAGACTCACTGGGTACCCACATCGCGGTAAAGCGTTCTTCCGCTGGCGTAACAATATGCGCTTTGACTTCATAGAAATCTTTGCTGACGAAGTTTTCAATCTCTTCGTCACGACGCACCACCAGCCCCAGTACAGGCGTCTGCACTCGCCCAACCGATAGCACACCGTTGTAACCTGCATTCCGACCTAAAATAGTATAGGCGCGGGTCATATTGATGCCGTATAGCCAATCAGCTCGCGAACGAGCCAGCGCCGATACGCACAGCGGAATAAACTCGCGGTTATCGCGTAAACGCGACACTGCGCGCTCGACGGCCTGAGGGTTCAAGTCATTGATCAGGCAGCGCTGGACGTTTTGACGCTTTTCTGGCGCGAGCTCCAAATAATCCAGTACCTCGTCAACCAGTAACTGCCCTTCGCGATCCGGGTCACCGGCGTGGATCACTTGCTCTGCCTCACCCAGCAATCTTTTAATCACATTGAGCTGCTTGGCAACCGAAGGCTTTGGCTTAAGCTGCCACTTCTCGGGCACGATGGGTAAATCAGCCAGATTCCACCGCGCATAGCGTGTGTCGTAGGCATCGGGCTCAGCCTGTTCGAGCAAATGTCCAATACACCACGTGACAGTGTCACCTGAACCACAAGAGATATAACCATCACCGCGACGGTGAGGTTTTGGCAGCACGTCAGCAATCGCGCGCGCCAGGCTTGGTTTTTCCGCAATAAACAGACGCATCAGTCACCGTAAGTCTGGCTGGTCGCCAATAAATAGTCCTTAACTTCCGAGTAGTTACCTCGAAAGACAATACGCTCCGCTTTCTTTTCCAGTTGATAGCGGTACATCGGGTCGTAATATTCATTCAAAAGCGGCACGAGCCATGCCAGATGTCCATCGCTATTTCGCGTTTCGCGCTGCTGAGTCAGTGCCTGTTCCAGATACTGTTTCAACTTGGCGTAACGTTCCATGCCTAGACGTTTACGAATGGCAAATAAGCCGTGGTTTAAATACTCGGCATAGTTATCCCAACCCTGCTCACGTCCGTAAACACGCTCAAACTCCACGCGCATCAGGTCGATATATTCTTCCTGTAGGCGCAGTACACGTGTTTCAAACGGATCGTCTACCACCGCCACCGGCGCTTTTTGCATCCGATCATAAAAACAAACGGGCAGATGATTCGAGCCGATAATTCGTCCCTCGTCTTCAAGGAACCAATGACGGATACCTGCATCTTGTTTCTTTAATAAATCAACGGCTAAACGATTTTCGAAATCGACTTGGCTGCTTTGGCTGACCAGCGTTCGTCCAAAAGACGATCCGCGGTGATGCGCAACGCCTTCAAGATCGATCCCCGCCGCCAACTCGCGCAGCATACGGGTTTTACCACTGCCGGTATTACCGCCGATCAATACCATCGGCAGCAGTGACGCTTGTTCGGTCGCTTGAAAAGCGTAGGTGCGCAACGCTTTGTAACCGCCCTCTATCAGAGGGTAGTCCACACCGCTTTCATGCAGCCATTGCTGAACGATATGCGAACGCAATCCGCCTCGAAAACAGTAGATGTAGCCCTGTGGGTGACGTTTACACTGTTCACGCCATGCGGCAATGCGTGCATCACGCACTGCACCATACACCAGCTCGTTGCCAAGTTTGATCGCCGCATCCTGCCCATGCTGCTTGTAGCAAATCCCCACGGCTTCACGCTCACTGTCGAGCATTAACGGTAGATTCTGAGCGCTTGGAAAAGCACCTTGTTGGAACTCAACGGGAGCGCGAACGTCAATAAGCGGAACATCATCGACCAAAATGCGGTGATAATCCGCGCTGTCAGCTCGAGAACTGACCCGCGAATTAGAGAGCAAAACCATTACCGCACCTCGATAAGAGGCTGATCTGGCTGTCGTACATGCAGCTCACCGATAGCGCTGAGCGTCAGGCCAAAGCGATTAGCCACCTCTTGCACCTGAGTTTCGGCTTCTGGCAATACTGCCAACAGTAAACCGCCAGATGTTTGTGGATCACACAGCAGTTTGCGTTGCAGCTCGGTCATGTCACCCACAAGATGACCATAACTTTCAAAGTTACGCCCAGTTCCCCCCGGTACGCAGCCTTCATTAATGTAGTTTTCTACGTCAGGCAGCTTAGGCACCTGATCAAACCAAATCGTAGCTTGCAGATCCGACCCATGGCAAATTTCGCTCAGATGCCCCAGCAAACCAAAACCGGTGACATCGGTCATGGCGGTAACGCCAGCAATATCGGCGAAGTCAGCGCCGGGCTTATTAAGCTGACACATGGTTTCAGTCGCCACGCCTTGATGTTCTGGACGCAGTTTGCTTTTCTTCTCAGCGGTGGTAAGTACGCCAATCCCTAAAGGCTTGGTGAGATACAACTTACACCCCGACTGCGCAGCGCTATTTTTCTTCACGCGATCGGTGCTCACCATGCCCGTCACAGCTAAGCCAAAGATGGGCTCAGGAGCATCAATAGAATGTCCCCCCGCCAATGAAATCCCCGCCTGTTGGCAAACAAAGCGTCCGCCTTCAATCACTTTCTGGGCAATTTCCGGTGCCAACTTGTCTACCGGCCAGCCCAAGATAGCAATAGCCATGATTGGCTTACCGCCCATCGCGTAAATATCACTAATCGCGTTAGTCGCGGCAATTCGACCAAAGTCGAAGGGATCATCCACGATAGGCATAAAGAAGTCGGTAGTGCTGATAATGCCAATACCGTTGCCGATATCATAAACGGCTGCATCATCACGGGTTTCATTGCCAACTAACAGATTTGGATCGACAAACTTGGCTTGTTCACTGTGCAGAATGGTTTCTAACACTTTAGGGGAGATCTTACATCCACATCCCGCCCCATGGCTGTACTGAGTCAAACGAATGGCTGGCGCAGTCATATCTACTCCTTTCCATTAATCCTCAAATTAGTTGGGATTGCTGTGCATACCGCTACGCAGCAATTTCGACTAAGGAGGTTGGTAGTCAAAAAAAATCAATGACTGCTATGTTAGCGCTTGGAGGCTAACTTAGTAAGGGAGCAGAGAAAATACCGGAAAGATCTGTGGAATAAATCGTTTGATTGCGCAGTAAACCAGCAAAAACGGATCACTGCGCAGAAAAATCAGAAGGCGCTGACAAACTTGCTGCTGTCTAACGGCGCAACACGAGCGGCTTTAAGCTGCGGCGTTCCGAGATACAAAAAGCCGACAATTTCATCCTGTTCACGACAGCCAAATGCCTCACGAACCTTAGCATCGCTGGTCCATTTACCTGTACGCCAAATGCCATTGAACCCTTGCGCCTGCGCAGCCATTTGCATCGCCATGACTGCACAGCATGCAGAAGCCACCTGTTCCCACTGCGGTACTTTGGTTTCCGTATTGCAATGGGCGACAACAGTGATGATCAATGGCGCGCGGAACGGCGCATTTTTTGCCTTCTCAATACCTTTTTCATCCAGCTGTTCTTCCAGCGCAATAGCGTGTAACAGCGAGCTTAAGCGTTCCTGCCCTTCACCTTCTACAGTAATAAAACGCCACGGTTGCAGCGCGCCGTGGTCTGGCGCACGTAAGCCCGCTTGATAAATCGCTTCTAATGCATCACCGGTTGGAGCCGGTGCCGCCAAACGTGAAGCAGATCGGCGTTGTAATAAAAGTTCAAGCGCATCCATAACGATCTCCAAAATGATCTCTTTCTAATTGATAACTGTTATCAACATTATCACGATTTGTTAACCTGTACCTCATCGTTTTTGCGCAGCATCTGGGCATAGCATAAGCTCTAATCTAAATGGCAAAGGTGTTGAGGCACCATTATGCTTGTTACAGTAATATACGGCACAGCAACCGTAACTCTGGCATAGTGAAAGCATCGTTAATCGCCGATGTTTTCAGATACTGGCGAGACGGTAACCCAAAATAATTCGAGTTGCATTGAAACGGCAAGTGAGTGACAGATTCGTCTGGAACAGATTTGAACAATGCTAGCATTGGCGCGCAGGGTGAGTCACAACGTTGAGACGAATAACCAATGCCGCCAACAAAATGCCGCTTGCAGTATGACGGGTATAAGACAATTAAATTTTATATGGAGAGCACATGCACTTTTTGTGGAGATGCATTTCAGGTGTGTTTCGATGGACCTGGCGGATACTGAATTTCATCCGTGAGTTTATTTTGAACGTATTCCTGATCCTACTGATTTTGGTCTGCGTGGGGATTTATTTCCAGATGCAAAGCAAACCGGTCGAACCGGTAAAAGGTGCGCTACTGGTTAACCTTACCGGCGTCGTCGTCGACAATCCGGCGATCAGCAATAAATTTAGCCAGTTAGGCCGAGAGATCCTTGGGGCAAACAGCAACCGTCTACAGGAAAACTCTCTGTTCGATGTGGTTGATATGATCCGTCAGGCAAAAACTGACCCTAACATTACCGGCATGGTGTTATCGCTCAATGATTTCGCCGGTGCCGATCAGCCATCACTGCAATATTTCGGTAAAGCGCTGCGTGAATTCCGCGATAGCGGTAAGCCTATCTTTGCTACCGCCGATAGTTACAATCAAGCTCAGTATTATTTAGCGAGCTATGCCAACAAAATTTACCTCTCCCCGCAGGGCGTGGTCGATTTGCATGGGATGGCTACTAATAACCTCTATTACAAAACACTGCTCGATAAGCTAAAAGTCAGCACCCATATCTTCCGCGTAGGCACTTACAAATCAGCGGTTGAGCCAATGATTCGTGATGATATGTCTCCTGCTGCGCGCGATGCTGATAATCAATGGCTGAGCGGTATGTGGAACAACTATCTGACCACGGTGGCGGCTAACCGCCAAATCACTACAGAGCAACTGTTCCCTGGCGCTGAAGGCATATTAAAAGGTCTGCAGGCCGTTGGCGGAGATACAGCGAAATATGCGTTAAGCAATAAGCTGGTCGATGCGTTGGCTTCACGCTCTGAGGTTGAGAGTCTGTTCACCAAAGCCTTCGGTTGGAATAAATCGACTAAGGATTTCAGCGCGATCAGCATGTATGACTATACGCCACCGGCGGCGAAACAAAGCGGTAGTGAAATTGCGGTAATTTTCGCCGATGGCGCAATTATGGATGGTGAAGCTACGCCGGGTAATGTTGGCGGCGATACCACCGCGAATCAAATTCGTGATGCGCGTTTGAATCCGAAAATCAAAGCCATCGTGCTACGCGTGAACAGCCCAGGTGGCAGCGTATCTGCCTCTGAAGTGATTCGTTCTGAGTTGGCTGCTGCACGTGCTGCAGGTAAACCGGTCGTCGTTTCTATGGGCGGCTTAGCGGCATCTGGCGGCTATTGGATTTCAACTCCAGCGGATTACATCGTAGCGAGTCCAAGCACGTTAACGGGTTCTATCGGTATTTTCGGTGTTATCAACACCTTTGAAAATACCTTAGATAGTATCGGCGTTCATACCGACGGTGTGGCCACCTCGCCGTTAGCTGACCTCACGGTCACTAAACCGTTGCCAGAAGCGTTCTCACAAATGATGCAAATCAACATTGAGAATGGCTACAACAACTTTATCAATCTGGTCGCCAAAGCACGTAACAAAACCCCAGAGCAAGTTGATGCAATTGCACAGGGCCGCGTGTGGTTAGGTTCTGACGCCAAGAAAAACGGTTTGGTCGATCAATTGGGTGACTTTGACGACGCAGTCAATAAAGCGGCTGAATTAGCCAAGCTGAAAACCTATCAGTTGAACTGGTTCGTTGAAGATCCGAGCTTTGGCCAAATGCTATTAGGCCAATTTACCGGCTCCGTGCAAGCCGCATTGCCATCAGCGGTTCGTGCGATGTTGCCTGAATCTCTAGTGCGTATCTCCGCGCTGCTGAAAGATAAAACAGACTGGATGTCTACGCTAAATGACCCACAAAATCGCTATGCGCTCTGCATGAGCTGCGGTGATGTGAAATAACGATTAGCACGCTTTTTAAGAGTATCTAGCTACAGCCCACCGAATTTGTTAAACCATTATTCTGGTTTATCGGCTTGGTGGGCTTTTTTTATTTGGCGTTAGCCCTATAATCCACTGCAATAGGTAATGACGCCTAATCCACCGCGAAACGCTCACCCAACAGAATCCAAAGCCATGCAGAAGAAATCCATTTACGTAGCCTACACGGGCGGCACCATTGGCATGCAGCGTTCAGAAAACGGTTATATCCCTGTTTCTGGACATCTACAGCGCCAATTAGCCTTGATGCCTGAGTTTCATCGCCCTGAGATGCCTGATTTCACCATCCATGCCTACGAGCCGCTGATCGACTCTTCCGATATGACGCCGGAAGACTGGCAGCATATTGCTGACGATATTGCCGCCAACTACGATAACTACGATGGATTTGTGATCCTGCATGGTACTGATACGATGGCGTTTACCGCCTCGGCACTGTCTTTCATGCTGGAGAATTTAGCCAAACCGGTGATTGTAACCGGCTCACAGATTCCATTAGCCGAGCTGCGCTCCGACGGGCAAACCAACCTGCTTAACGCGCTGTATCTCGCGGCAAACTATCCGATCAACGAAGTTTCTCTGTTTTTCAATAACAAGCTGTTCCGAGGCAACCGCACGACTAAAGCCCATGCCGATGGCTTTGACGCTTTCGCGTCCCCCAACTACCCAATGCTGCTTGAGGCTGGAATTAACATTCGCCGTATCGCACCATTGATGAATCAGTTGCATAGTGAGCCGTTAAAAGTACACCAGATAACGCCACAGCCGATTGGGGTGGTGACGATCTATCCGGGTATTTCAGCAGACGTTGTGCGTAATTTTTTACGCCAGCCGGTTAAAGCGTTAATTCTACGCTCCTATGGCGTGGGTAATGCGCCACAAAAAGCCGATCTGCTTGCAGAATTACAGGAAGCATCTGACCGTGGAATTGTGGTGGTCAATCTGACCCAATGCATTTCAGGCCGCGTGAATATGGAAGGCTATGCCACTGGAAATGCGCTAGCACACGCCGGCGTGATTAGCGGTTTTGATATGACGGTTGAAGCAGCGCTCACAAAGCTGCACTATCTGCTATGTCAGAATCTCACTCCTGAGCAAATCCGAGAGCAAATGAAGCAGGATCTGCGCGGCGAACTGAGTGTAACCGATTAGTCATCCTCGTCCATGACGATGAAAAAGGAATTGCCAATGTCAGCAGCATTATTGCTTATCGATCTACAAAATGATTTTTGCCCTCGCGGGGCGTTGGCGGTTTCTGAAGGTGATAGGGTCATGCCTATTGCGTTAAAAGCGATCGATATCGCGCAACATCATGGTATACCGATTATCGCAACACAGGATTGGCACCCAGCTCATCACAGCAGTTTTGCTAGTCAGTCTGGTGGAAATATTGGTGAAGTGGGCGAGCTCGCAGGTCTAGCACAGGTTTGGTGGCCCGATCACTGTGTTCAAGGTTCTGTGGGGGCGCAATTCCATCCTTCTCTGGATAGCAATGCCTTCGATCATGTTGTGCAAAAAGGCACCGACAAATCAATCGATAGCTACAGCGCATTCTTTGATAACGGGCAAAAAGCCTCAACCGAGCTACATCAGTGGCTTCAGCATCATCAGATCGACAAGCTATATGTTATGGGATTAGCGACCGACTACTGCGTGAAGTTTTCAGTGTTGGATGCGCTACGACTAGGTTATCAGGTTGTGGTCATTATCGACGGTTGTCGTGGCGTTAATATCCATCCTGATGACAGCTCAGCGGCACTGCAAGAAATGCGGGAACATGGCGCGGTATTGTCTCGGCTAGACGAAATTGCGTTCTGTGTGTAACGGATACACCACTTCGGGTAAAAAATCATAAGGGCGGGCACGCAATGCACTCGCCCTCTTCTCTTGCGACGCTACGCCTCTGGTTTCAAACGAATAATCGCGTCGCGCTCAAACCCTTTTTTAAAATCTTGTTTACTTTTCATCTCGATCTGACCTTGAGTATTGATACTCATATGCTGAGCATCAGTGTTATGTCGCGACTGCCATAACATCACCATCTGCAGGCTGTTTTCTTTCTGCTCGGGCGTTAGGCTCACGCCATCCGGCCATTTTCCCAGTTCGACCGCCGTCATTAATCGCTGATAAATCTCCGGCGTCATCGCGGCCAGCAAATCGTCAAGTTCCATTTTAAGCCTCACTAAGATGCACTTTGCTGAATCGTTTCTTCTGCGCTATAATAAGCACATAGAAAAGAGTTTCGTTAACCCTGAGTCTTTTCGCCAGAGTCTTCATCGGTGAAGCTGAGTGAAGCAGAATTCACACAGTAACGTTCACCGGTTGGCTGAGGCCCATCAGGGAAGACATGCCCCAGATGCGCATCACAATGAGCACAGCGAATTTCGGTACGCTGCATGCCATGTGAGTTATCTTCAAGATAACGGATAGCATCTGCGCTGACAGGCTGGTAAAAGCTAGGCCAGCCACAGCCGGAATCATATTTGCTGTTTGAGTAAAACAGTGGACTGTTACAGCACAGGCAGTGATAAATGCCGTCCTGTTTATTGTGTAGCAGTTTGCCGCTGAATGGCGGCTCAGTGCCCCGCTGTTGTGTAACGTAGCGTTGCATCTCAGTTAAATCGTTTGGGTGTTGAGTAGAGAAATCGTCTTTAGCCATTTGTGCGTTCTCAAAGAGGTGTTTTAATTTATTGCCGCTCACTTTTTTTGGCGATTAATTATAACAAACAGTTAACAATGGTTCAGCCGATTTTGGTCTAAACTGTTTAGCGAAGCGGCGGCAGCCTCATTTTTGTGACAGGCATCACAAATGAGAGTCGAGATGGATTGAGACTCAAAGGACTGCCCCCATGTATAATCCGAAAAGAGTGTTAATTGGGAGCGTGTAATTACTGTTCGTGTCAGGTTTGTGCTTTGATTTACAGCAAGAATTGACACGATTCCGCTTGACGCTTTATAAGGTTTTTGTAATTTTACAACCAACCTTTTATACCCTAAATAATTCGGGTTGCAGGAAGGCGGCAACTGAGTGAATCTTTAGGCGCTTACGTCAGTAAGTGACTTCGGTAATCACAAGCAGCCAACACACATGCAACGTGAATTAGGACGGGAATATTCACTAACCAATAGCTGGTGGAATATATGACTATCAAAGTAGGTATCAACGGTTTTGGCCGTATCGGCCGTATTGTTTTCCGTGCTGCTCAAGAACGTTCTGACATCGAAATCGTTGCAATCAACGACCTGTTAGACGCTGAGTATATGGCTTACATGCTGAAGTACGACTCTACTCACGGTCGTTTCAACGGCACTGTTGAAGTTAAAGATGGCCACTTAGTCGTTAACGGCAAAACTATCCGTGTTACCGCAGAACGTGATCCGGCTAACCTGAAGTGGAACGAAGTCAACGTTGACGTTGTTGCTGAAGCTACCGGCCTTTTCCTGACTGACGAAACTGCACGTAAGCACATCGCTGCGGGTGCTAAGAAAGTCGTTCTGACTGGTCCTTCTAAAGACAACACCCCTATGTTCGTTATGGGTGTAAACGATAAAACTTACGCTGGCCAAGATATCGTTTCTAACGCATCTTGCACCACTAACTGCCTGGCTCCACTGGCTAAAGTTCTGAACGACAAGTTCGGTATCGTTGAAGCGCTGATGACCACTGTTCACGCTACCACCGCTACTCAGAAAACTGTTGATGGCCCGTCTCACAAAGACTGGCGCGGCGGCCGCGGCGCATCCCAGAACATCATCCCTTCTTCTACCGGTGCTGCTAAAGCAGTAGGTAAAGTTATCCCTGAGCTGAACGGTAAACTGACTGGTATGGCGTTCCGCGTTCCTACCCCTAACGTTTCCGTTGTTGACCTGACTGCACGTCTGGAAAAACCAGCGTCTTACAAAGACATCTGTGCAGCAATGAAAGCCGCTTCAGAAAACGAACTGAAAGGCATTCTGGGTTACACCGAAGATGACGTAGTTTCTACTGACTTCAACGGCGAAGTTTGCACTTCAGTATTCGATGCTAAAGCGGGTATCGCGCTGAACGACAACTTTGTGAAACTGGTTTCTTGGTACGATAACGAAACTGGCTACTCAAACAAAGTTCTGGATCTGATCGCTCACATCTCTAAATAATTTAGTGATAAGCTGATGAGAGGGCGACATTCGTGTCGCCCTTTTTTTTGGTTTTTGCACCTAGCATATGAAGGCCAATCTAATGTCACAGCAAAATCTGTCTGAAAAGATCTTCTCCCTGCCCGTTCAAGAACAAATCACTCCCTATATTTCCCAACGCCAGATCGACGAACTGCCCGTTGTCGTGGTTAATCATCCGAAAGTACGTGCTGCGGTTACCTTGCAAGGCGCACATTTACTGACGTGGCAACCGTCCGGCGAGAAACCTGTTTTATGGCTGAGCAGTGAATCTGCATTCAAAAATGGTGTAGCTATTCGCGGCGGTATTCCAATCTGTTGGCCGTGGTTTGGCCCTGCAGGACAACCTGCGCACGGTTTCGCTCGTAATCTGCCGTGGACATTAACTGCACATGACGAAGATGAGAATGGCGTAATCTTAACCTTCACGCTTGAGCAAAGCCCTGAAAGTAAAAAATATTGGCCGCATGATTTTTGCCTGATTGCCCGCTACAAGCTAGGCGCAGAATGTGAGATGGAGTTGGAGTCTCACGGCGAGTATGATTATGCCGCAGCGCTGCACACCTACTTCAATATCGGTGATATTACGCGTGTTGACGTGAGTGGCTTAGGCACTCCGTATATCGATAAAGTCAACTCAGGTACGGGAGAACAGCAAGGCAACCTCACTTTTGCTACTCGTACTGACCGCATTTATACTGCACCAGAACCTTTTAGCGTCATTACCGATAAAGCGCTGCAGCGCGTGATTGAAGTACACCACCACAACAACACCGATGTTGTCGCGTGGAATCCATGGTCTGAACTCTCTGTAAGCATGGCCGACATGCCAAACGACGGTTACAAAACCATGGTCTGTGTCGAAACTGCGCATGTCACTAGCCCGCTCAAAGCTTCCGTCGATAACCCGACTCGCCTCTCTGTCACGCTGCGTACTCACGCGCTTCGTTAATCCGACGTGACTCACTGACAAAAAAGGGACGCTCAATGCGTCCCTTGTTATTTACGAGTCGTTTCGTATCCAATCGCCTGATTAGAAGGTGTATGTCACACCCGTCCACAGCAGACCGCTGTAGCTCTTATCAATCATTGGGCTGTCTTTAACTTCATCGCTCAGACGGATATAGCGGCCAGTAAAGAATGCGTTCCAACTGCTGTTAATCTGATAACGAGCGGTTAATTCAACGTATGGGTTCCAGCTATCGTCAGCCGTATAACGCTTGTAGCCGCTACGGTTAGACTCGCTGCCGCTAACGCCGAAGTAGTAATCGTTCTGGTTAGCGCTATTCCATGTTACACCCGCGCCCGGCGTGAACGACCATGCACCTGCGGTGATCGGGAATAGATACGCAGCATCAGCAATTAAGCCGTTGCTGTTATCCAGAATGTCACCAGCAAATGAGGTACGGATAGAGCCCCAGTCTTCTTTATGCGTATAAGAAACACCAGCCATCACGGTTGAGTGACGGTTGCTCAGCTGTTTCATGTGACGATCGTCGCTGTCGCTTGCTTTGAAATGCAGCGGGTTATAGAAAGCCATTACGCTCAGCTGATTCTGCTCATCCTTCCACAGGTAGTAACCTGCGGTCAGACTGCGGAAATAAAAATCATCGCCTTCATAGTTAATAATTGGAACAGGATATACGCGATCGTTATTGCCGCGATAAGGATCTGGACTCACTAAAGCTGATGCGCCCAATGACCAGGTTCCAGCCTGTGCAGCACTTGTCGCTGCCAGTACTAATAGCCCTAGCGTAGTTAATTTTAATGTTTTCACGTTTTTTCTTGTCCCTAACTAAATAGTCTATAAACAACGCGCTGATTGTAGACCAAAAACTTGTTTTAAGTCGATTTTTTACAAAATTGTTTGAACATTCGGAATCATTAACCCTATCAAACAGGCTATACCGAAAAACGGCTCATTATCGCCGCCATTTTGTATATTTCTTATAACGTCAATAGCATAAATAAATATTTGTCGTAGCGGATTCGGCGAAAATATTGGCAGTCTTGTATTTTTTTCATCTTAAATGCTGGATTTATCGCTTTTTACTCAAGTTTATCCAGCATTTATATCTGAATACTTTTCAAAGCGCCGAAAACACATATGCAAATCTTGTCTGTCCGTAACTTGACCAACTGAGGAAAGCCGATCATAACAATATGGTAACAGTTTCAAAATTTTAACCCCCAAAATGAAGACTGTTACTTTTTTGTTCCCAACCATTTTATCAGGACGGGCATCGCTATGAACATATTTGACCACTATCGCCAGCGTTACGAAGCTGCCAAGGACGAAGAGTTCACTCTGCAGGATTTCCTTACCATCTGCCGCCAGGATCGCAGCGCCTATGCTAACGCCGCTGAGCGTCTGCTAATGGCTATCGGCGAGCCTGCCATGATAGACACCGCGCTTGAGTCCCGCATGTCGCGTTTGTTCTCAAACCGGGTCATAGCCCGCTACCCTGCTTTTGAAGAATTCTATGGCATGGAAGAAGCCATTGAACAAATCGTGGCGTATCTAAAGCATGCCGCACAAGGTCTGGAAGAGAAAAAACAAATCTTGTATCTACTGGGGCCGGTCGGCGGTGGTAAATCATCTCTGGCTGAACGTCTCAAAGCGTTGATGCAGCGAGTTCCAATTTATGTTCTGAGCGCCAACGGCGAACGGAGTCCGGTTAACGATCATCCGCTATGCCTGTTCAATCCTCAAGAGGACGCCAATATTCTGAATAAAGAGTATGGCATTCCTCCACGCTATCTCGGCACCATCATGTCGCCGTGGGCAGCAAAACGCCTGCATGACTTTGGTGGCGATATTACCAAATTTAAAGTGGTTAAAGTCTGGCCGTCTATTTTGGAACAGATTGCCATTGCGAAAACCGAACCCGGCGATGAAAACAACCAAGATATCTCTGCGCTGGTGGGTAAAGTTGATATTCGTAAACTCGAAAATCATGCCCAGAACGATCCTGATGCCTATGGTTATTCCGGTGCGCTATGCCGTGCAAACCAAGGGATGATGGAATTCGTGGAAATGTTCAAAGCGCCAATCAAAGTGCTGCATCCGTTGCTGACCGCTACTCAGGAAGGCAACTACAACGGCACCGAAGGCATTTCCGCCCTGCCGTTTAACGGCATTATTTTGGCGCACTCAAACGAATCAGAATGGGTGACGTTCCGTAACAACAAAAACAACGAGGCATTCCTTGACCGTGTTTACATCGTCAAAGTGCCTTACTGCCTGCGCGTCTCCGAAGAGATGAAAATCTACGACAAACTGCTTAACAACAGTGAGTTGGATCATGCGCCGTGCGCCCCCGGTACGCTGGAAACGCTGGCTCGTTTCTCAATCTTGTCTCGTTTGAAAGAACCCGAGAACTCCAGCATCTATTCAAAAATGCGGGTGTATGACGGCGAAAGCCTGAAAGATACCGACCCCAAAGCCAAGTCATATCAGGAGTACCGTGACTATGCGGGCGTGGACGAAGGGATGAACGGTCTTTCGACGCGTTTCGCCTTTAAGATCCTGTCACGCGTATTCAACTTCGATCATGCCGAAGTGGCCGCCAACCCGGTTCATCTGTTCTATGTTCTTGAACAGCAGGTTGAGCGTGAACAGTTCCCACAGGATGTCGCAGAGAAATACCTTGAGCACCTTAAGGGTTATCTGATCCCGAAATACGTCGAGTTCATCGGCAAAGAGATCCAGACCGCGTATTTGGAATCTTATTCTGAATACGGTCAAAATATCTTTGACCGCTATGTCACCTACGCCGATTTCTGGATTCAAGATCAAGAGTATCGCGACCCCGAAACCGGCCAACTGTTTGACCGTGAGTCACTGAACGCTGAGCTGGAGAAAATTGAAAAACCCGCGGGTATTAGCAATCCGAAAGATTTCCGCAATGAAATCGTTAACTTCGTGCTGCGTGCCCGTGCTAGCCATAATGGGCATAACCCAAACTGGACGAGTTACGAAAAACTTCGCACCGTTATCGAGAAGAAAATGTTCTCCAATACCGAGGAGCTGTTACCCGTTATCTCGTTCAATGCCAAAACTTCTACCGATGAGCAGAAGAAACACGACGATTTTGTCGACCGTATGATGGAGAAAGGCTATACCCGCAAGCAGGTTCGTCTGCTGTGCGAGTGGTATCTGCGAGTTAGAAAATCATCATAATACGCGTAACCAAGACCGTGTCGACCATTGGCCGACACGGCTCACCCGAGTTGGCAGACGGGAAATTACGGCGTATTTCAGACGGTAACGTCGTTTGGGGGAAATATGGCCTATTTCATTGATCGGCGATTGAACGGTAAGAATAAAAGCATGGTCAACCGCCAGCGCTTTTTACGCCGCTATAAGTCGCAAATAAAGCATTCCATTGCTGATGCCATAAATAAACGCTCAGTGACCGACGTTGAGAGCGGAGAATCCGTTTCCATTCCCAATGAGGACATCAGCGAACCGATGTTTCATCAAGGACGTGGTGGCGAGCGTCATCGCGTCCATCCAGGCAATGACCATTTTGTACAAAACGATCGCATTGAACGCCCACAAGGCGGAGGCGGCGGTGGCGGAAGTGGCCAAGGTGAAGCAAGTAAAGACGGCGAAGGTGAAGACGAATTCGTTTTTCAGATTTCCAAAGACGAATATCTGGATCTTCTGTTCGAAGATTTAGCGCTGCCTAATTTACGGAAGAATCAATACAAACAGCTGACTGAGTATAAAACCCATCGTTCAGGTTTTACCTCAAATGGCGTACCTGCCAATATCAGCGTGGTACGTTCATTACAAAACTCCTTAGCACGTCGCACGGCAATGACGGCAGGAAAACGGCGCGAATTGCATGAATTGGAGAACGTGCTGGAGCAGTTACGTCATAGCGAACCGGCACAACTGCTGGAAGAAGAGCGTATTCGTAAAGAGATTGCGGATCTGCGTCAACGTATCGACCGGGTTCCGTTTATCGATACATTCGACTTACGCTACAAAAACTACGAGCGTCGACCTGAGCCCTCCAGTCAGGCGGTGATGTTTTGCCTGATGGACGTCTCCGGTTCTATGGATCAAGCCACGAAAGATATGGCGAAGCGTTTTTACATCCTGCTCTATTTATTCTTGAGCCGAACCTATAAAAACGTGGATGTCGTGTATATCCGCCACCACACTCAAGCCAAAGAAGTAGACGAACAGGAGTTTTTCTACTCGCAGGAAACCGGTGGCACAATTGTCTCAAGCGCGCTGAAACTGATGGATGAAATTGTACGCGAGCGTTACAACTCGGCCGAGTGGAACGTTTACGCGGCGCAAGCATCCGACGGCGATAACTGGGCCGATGACTCACCGCTCTGCTCTGAGCTACTGGCAAATAAATTGCTACCGCAGGTGCGGTATTACAGCTACATCGAAATCACCCGCCGAGCGCACCAAACGCTATGGCGTGAATACGAAGGTCTCCAACAACGTTTTGAGAACTTTGCGATGCAGCATATCCGAGAACCTGACGATATCTACCCGGTATTCAGAGAACTGTTTCAGGCTCAAGTCAATAAGAACTGAATCCCCCAAACCGCCAACGCAGCAGATCATGTCGTTGGCGGTTTTCTGTTCTGTCTCCCCTGACACCTTCATTTACAACTGAACATTTGTGAGATTGTGCTGTCTGTCACAATCTAGAGAACAGTTTTTTTGTCACTTTTGCATCAGGAATATCGTCTTATGCAGCAACCTCTTCACCGAACAACACACTGGTCAGAAGTGTGGCAGCTCATTAAGCCCTATTGGGTTTCTGAAGAAAAAGTCAGCGCCTGGACTCGACTCATTGCGATTATCGCTCTCACGCTGGCAGGCGTTTATATCAACGTTTTGTTCAACGAATGGAACCGCGTTTTTTACGATGCGTTGCAAAATCGCAACTACGCCGTGTTTAAGGCGCAGTTAATCCGATTTAGCTATCTGGCGGTGATCTTCATCATCATTGCCATCTATCGGATCTATCTGACACAGGGGCTACAAATGCTCTGGCGTCGCTGGATGACTGAGAAATACATGAGTAAATGGCTGTCCCATCAAGCCTATTACCACACGGAAATTCAGCAGACCATTGATAACCCCGATCAGCGTATATCTCAGGATTTAAACGCGCTGACCAACGGCACCCTATCATTAAGCCTTGGGTTACTCTCCAGTCTGGTGACGCTGTTTTCCTTTGTCGCAATTCTGTGGAGCGTTAGCGGTTCAATTTCATTTATGCTCAGTGACCATGAGTTCGTTATTCCCGGCTATATGGTGTGGTTTGCGCTGTTGTATGCGGGCATGGGCTCGGTATTGATTTGGTGGATTGGACGTCCACTGGTTGGGCTAAGTTTCGACCAAGAGCGCTTTGAAGCGAACTTCCGTTTCGGCCTGATCCGTATCCGTGATAACGCCGACCCGATTGCGCTTTATCATGGCGAACAACAGGAAAAAAACCAGCTCAGCGGTCAATTTGAAAATATCCGTAGCAACTGGTGGTCGATCATGCGCCTAACCAAACGTTTGAACGTCGCTTCAACGTTTTACGATCAGTTCGCCAATATTTTCCCCATTTTGGTCGCATCACCACGCTATTTCTCAAACGCTATTCAGCTTGGCACATTGATGCAGGTGGCTTCCGCATTTGGACAGGTTCAGGGAGCGCTGTCGTGGTTCATTGGTGCGTTTACCGATTTGGCATCATGGAAAGCCTGTGTCAACCGTTTAGCGGGCTTCAATGCGGCCATCTCTGCAATTGAGCAGCAGCCCAATAATATTTCCCGCACGATCACCACCGATAGCGATGATTCGCTGATTGCGCGCGATCTTTCTCTGTGCCTGCATCAGGGGCGTGAACTCTTCAGCCATGTTAATTTACACGCACGCCGTGGTGATAAAATCCTTATCACTGGCCCTTCAGGCTGTGGTAAATCAACGCTGTTACGCGCGATCGCCGGAGTTTGGCCTTATGGGCAAGGTGAAATTTCGCAGCCGGACAGCGACAAGAAAAACGTATTGTTCCTGCCACAGCGTAGCTATTTACCTATTGGCACACTGCGTGACGCGCTGTGCTATCCACGCGGATCACAAGGCGTTAGTGATGAAGAGTTGCAACAGGTATTGAAGGCGTGTCGTTTACACCATCTGCATCAAGCACTGGATATTCGAGCGAACTGGACTCACCAACTGTCTCCCGGCGAGCAGCAGCGCCTGTCGTTTGCCCGTGCCTTGGTAATAAAACCTGATGTACTTTATCTTGACGAAGCCACCAGCGCTCTGGACGAAGAAACCGAACAGCGCGTTTATCAGTTACTTAATCAAAGACTGCCAGATACCACCCTGATTAGCGTGGCGCATCGCAGCAGCGTGGCGCCATTCCATAATATACGCTGGAAATTTGTCAAACAGGCCGATGCGACTCAGGAAGAAGCATACTACTCAGCCCCATCGGTGATCGAAATCAGTTCACTGGCCCATTAAATAGTCACCCCGCCATTCTTTTAAAAAATGGCGGGGTTCTATCGCTGTGCGATAATGAATTAGAACTGATAAACCAGCCCTAATGCTACTACGTCATCGGTCTTCAAATTCAGCGGATTATTATCATTGAGCTGATTAATTTTGTAATCAACAAAGGCTGACATATTTTTGTTGAAGTAATAGGTTGCCGCTACATCAATATATTTCACCAGATCCGCATCGCCGATCCCCTCAATATCCTTACCTTTTGACTGGATATATCCCAGCGATGGACGCAGGCCAAAATCAAACTGGTATTGAGCAATAACCTCGACGTTTTGTGTTTTATTTGCAAGACCTTTCACGTTGGTATTCACCCCATTGATCTCTGCAGTCCCTGAAATAGGCGTCATATTTCGCGTTTCTGCATACATTGCGGCCAGGTAAACGTTATTAGCATCATATTTTAAGCCCCCCGTCCATGCATCCGCTTTATCCCCATGACCAAAAGCTAAATTCTGCTGATCTTGAGTACGATCGGAAGACGCATAGGCTGCACCGATAGAAATGCCATCGACAATTTCATAAGTCGTTGATAACGAATAACCATCGCCATTTTGCTTAGTAATATCGCGATCGTTTTCATTTTTGCCCTGATATTGCAGAGCAAAATTCAGACCGTCAACCAGCCCGAAGAAATCACGGTTACGGTAAGTTGCAACCCCCGTACTACGCCCTGTCATGAAATTATCGGCTTTGGTATAGCTATCGCCACCAAACTCAGGAAGCATATCCGTCCACGCTTCCACGTCATACAACGCACCATAATTACGGCCATAGTCAAACGAGCCAAATTCACTGAATCGCAGACCAGCAAAACCTAAACGCGTTTTGGTTCCCGTGGCGCCATCACTTTCAGCGCGGTTAGCGGCAATCTGATACTCCCACTGACCAAAACCCTGCAAGGTATCGCTAATTTGGGTAACACCTTTGAAGCCAAAGCGTACATAGGACTGGTCGCCATCCACCGACTGATTATCTGAAAGGTAGTGTTCAGCCTTTACGCGACCATACATATCCAGCTTATTGCCATCTTTATTGTAAACTTCTGCTGCATGCAAAACAGGTGTTGCCAAAGAAGCAACGGCCAAGGTCATCATCATTGCCAGCGCGCTTTTTTTCATTTTTTCATCCATCGAATGGTTATCTGCATTAAATTTGGTATGCCTTTCATCTCACTACCTCTGAAGGCGAAGATGTTTTACCGGATGGAGATGAAAATTTTATTGCAGAAATAATACTTCTGATGACATTGATTTAGGCTTAATGAATATATGGTTATTTCCCAGAAAAACTTTGGTTAATTAAGTACCTAATAAAAGGTCTTTGAAACGTTATTGACTTGGCGATTAATTCACCGCGCGACTTCTTGGCAGCACAACAGAAATATAAAAATGTTTGCTAACATTTTTTAAATTATCAAAAGCCTGATTTGAAGTAGACCTGCGACAAATGAGGCTATACTTCTGAGGTTTAGTTTCCTAGCTCGACTGTTATCTTGGTCAACTAAAACGCATGCCTCGAAGCGCAACGTTTTAAACTTATTTAAAACGTAAACGCGATATTTTAAAAAACACGTTTAAACACCATGTGCTTCAACACTCTTAAGGAATTTACCGATGAATACCTTGCTGATTGATGATGTGGCTCAGAGTTTGTTTCGCAGTGAAGTTTCGAAAATTATTGGTGAAGCCGTTAGCGATTTAGTCGGTGCCGAAGGCGATATCGTTTATGGGAAATTAATCAACTCACTTGCTCATTCCGCCGATCAGGAGACCAGCATAGAGCGCAAGACGTTATTATTGAGCGCTATCGATCGCTTGATCGGAGATGAAAACCTGCTGCGTCGTAAGCGATTAGTCGAAAGCAAATAATCCAGAGCGAACTCAGTCGTATGGGCCATGCTTAGCATCAAATGGCAACATAAACGTATCGGCAATCAGCGAGAACGGCACGTCCAGCGCAGTTACATAGCGCCATGGGCTGTCGCGTAAATCCCACTGCACTCCCGGATAATATTGGTATCCGTGCCCCTTCCCTACCGTTCGGCTAATGATGCTCCCGCAACCGCTGAGCGACGCAACACATACCATCAGCAATAGATATTTTAGCCATAAAGCTGTCATCGAAATGTCTCTCTATATACTCAATAGATTTCAGGCGGCAAGTGAGCCCCAATGAGCTTACATCAGTCAGTGATTAGGGCAGCAAAAGTAGCCAACGCATCGGAAGCCTGAAAGATGACGATTATAGTTCAAGCAATAAGCGGCATCGATGTATATATCAGTGGCGAGATGCTAATACCTGCGATAAGGTAAAACACAAGCGGCTCGGGGATTTTGTCGATGCTCTCTGAGGTAAGTGGTTAAATTTATAGCACTTAGCCTGACAAAACTAACCCACCAGCGAAAACAGGTTCATACTAGATCAGGTTACTTCGATCGCATCTAAGGAGACCGTTATGTCAGATCCACACCATATTGCCGAATGGGCGCGTCTACGTGAAACCTCTATCGAAATTGCACACGCCATTTTCGAATTAGCGAAGAACGACGAAGTTCTAGCACAAAAAATTTGGGACGAAGGCAGCGATGAAGTATTGCCTCTAGCGTTCTCTAAAACAGATAAAGATGAGTTATTTTGGGGTGAAGAGACTATTTTCCGCGCCAACGTATAATTCGTCTTTGCTCAGATAATGCCCGTTTATCGGGCATTTTTTTTCTTATCAACGTTAGGATCGCTATGCACCACCTCATGCTGGATATTGAAACGCTGGATACCACCCCGAGCGCGGTGATCCTCTCCATTGCTGCCGTATTTTTCGAGCCGTTGACAGGGGCGCTGGGCGAAACATTTGCTGCTCAAATTAGCCCACAAAAACCACAGCCTAACCGTACGATCAGCGCCGATACCGTCGCATGGTGGGCGCAGCAGTCTGACGCCGCGCGTAAAGAAGCCTTTTCAGGCACAGAAACCTTAAAGAAAACGCTGACGCAATTTAGCCGATTTATTCACATCAACAGCAGCGATAAAATTCATGTTTGGGGCAACGGTAAAGAATTTGACTGCAGCATACTCGAGCACGCCTATCAACAGTTGGAAATGGTCTGTCCATGGGATTTTTGGCGAACTCAAGACGTTCGCACTTTAGTGACGTTAGCCAGAACACTGGGCTTTGACCCAAAGAAAACACGCGCTTTCGAAGGGGTTCCGCATTTGCCATTAGACGATGCCTGCCACCAAGCGCGCTATGTCTCAGATATCTTCCGCTCCCTACGTGTGATACCGTCGGCGCTAGAAAGTCATCATTGATAGCTGATAAGTTCTACCTGCTTAACTGACCACAAAAACCATAAAATAAACCTATGCGAAACTATATTCTGCTCCTGCTCAGTCTTGTCTTATTTGGCCCTTTGGGGATAGATCTTTTCCTACCGACCATCCCCGCTATTGCCGCGGATTTTCAGGTTAAAAACGAAGTCATTCAGTCCACGATTTCACTGTTCCTGTTGGTGATGGGACTAGGACAGCTTATCGCGGGGCCTCTGGTTGATAAGTTTGGTCGGCGGCCTATCGCACTGATCGGCATAGCCCTGTATATCTTAGGCTCAACCGTCGCCGCGCTGTCCAACTCTTCGGATATTTTTGTGCTCGCTCGTGTCATTCAAGGATGCGCCGTATGCTGCACCGGCGTGGTGTGCTTCAGCGGTGTTCGCGATCGTCTGAACGGTAACGAAGCGGCGAAAGCATTTGGATTTCTCAACGGTACGCTAAATATCGTGCCAGCGTTAGCGCCGCTACTCGGCGGCATTCTGGCCGAGTTGTTTAACTGGCGCGCTCCGTTCTGGTTCCTGGTGTTTTATGCCGTCGTAGTTTTCGTCATTATCGCTATTTGGCTGCCAGAAACTCGCCCTGCCGACACTAAACCGGTGAAAGGTCTTCCGTTAAAACAATATGCTCGTATTCTAAGCAACAGTCGCTTCTTACGCTTTGCGCTGGTTAACGCTGGCGCGATGGGAATGGCGATTACCTATGTCTCCTTCGCGCCTACCGTACTCATGACTGACGGCAAACTTTCTCCGCTGGTGTTCTCGCTTATCTTTGGTGGTAACGGCTTTTGGATTTTGTTCGTCAGCCTCATCGCCAATAAAGTGATTCAACGTGCAGGCCGCCCGTTCTGCCTGATGCTGGGGACTCTGCTAATGGCATTGGGCTGCATCGGCCTTTTTGTGGGCATGCACTTGCTGCCAGTAGACGCCAGCCAGCACTGGCTGAGCTATATGCTGCCCGTAGCCAGCGCCTGTGCCGGTTTGGCCTTTATCATGGGACCTGCCACTAGCTATGCACTAGAGCCTTATTCTGACGAAGCAGGGATTGCGTCAGCCTTGGTTGGATTTGTGCAGATGGCGATAGGCTCCTGCATCGCGCTCGTCGCCATCGCACTGCCGATGGCAGCCAAACCCGCTTTAGCGCTAGTGATGCTGTTGGGGGCGGTGCTCGCGCTCTCCGCACGCTTACTGAGCAGCAAACTAAAGGGGCGCGTTAAATCGGTTCATCAAGCCTAATCGCCCTAAAAAAAGAGCGGAGCACCATGAGATGTTCCGCTCTTTTTTATTGAGCCAAGCAAGATACTTTTCCGTTATAACACCGTTACAGGCACTCTCGGGGCCACTGCACAGAGTAATTCATAACCAATAGTCCCTGCGGACTGCGCAACATCATCTACCGGCAGGTTTTGTCCCCACAGCTCGACAGATTCACCGACTTGCACTTCTGGCAACGCAGTTAAATCAATGGCGAGCATATCCATTGAAACCGTACCTAATAACTGAGTGCGCTGCCCGCTAACCCATACAGGTGTTCCCGATGTTGCATGGCGCGGATAACCATCCGCATAGCCGCAGGCCACGATACCTATTCGCTGAGGTTGTACCGCTTGATAGCGGCTACCATACCCAACGCTGTCGCCTGATTGTATGTTTTGGATAGCAATAATTTCGCTGCGCAAGCTCATGACCGGACGTAAGTGACTTTCTGCAATATCATGCCAGCGACCGGTTGGCGATGCCCCATAGAGAACAATCCCAGGTCTGACCCAATCGGCGTGCGTTGGTTGATGCCACAGCGTAGCTGCCGAATTTGCCAAACAGCGTGGTGCTGAAATATCGACGGCGGCCGCATTAAACGCAGCCAGCGGTGACTCCACGCCCAGATGGTTGTCGGCATTAGCAAAATGGGTCATCAACGTAATGTGATCCACGTTTGGCAGTGCTCGCGCGGAATGATAAATCGCCATCAATTGCTCAGGCATAAAGCCTAAACGGTGCATACCGGTGTTCACTTTTAGATAGATATCAACCGGCGCACTTAAACGAGCTCGCCCCAACATTTGTAACTGTGATTCATTATGGATTGTCGTGGTGAGACGGTATCTATCAATGAGTTGTAGATCCTGCGGTTGAAAGAACCCCTCTAGCAACAGGATTGGCCCCTGCCATCCCTGTTCACGCAGCAAAATCGCTTCTTCAATGTCGAGTAACGCAAAGCCATCGGTTTTTGCCAACGCTCGCCAAATACGACTTAGCCCATGCCCGTAGGCGTTTGCTTTGACGACTGACCAGATTTTAGCCTCTGGCGTCTGCTGGCGAATCTGATCGAGATTGTGAGTTAAGGCCGACAAATCGATGGTCGCACGAATGGGACGAGGCATAGCCCTCTCCTATAAAAATAATACGAAAATGCAGGTGAACCGCAGCCGTATAGAAGGAGTAACGATCCTCCCGCGTAATGCTGATCGTTTAAGAGATCGAGATACACGGGGCTAGCATTAACCGCTCCTGCGGCGTTTTTAATTGTTAGTGTGCGGTATGAATATCGCTTAGGCTACGTCCGCTCTGTTGGCGAAAAGATTTGTCATAGCGTGCGACAGAAAGATCTTCAGATGGAATCGCTGGCGTGACGCCTGAAATAATATCCGCCAACAATTGACCGGAACCACAAGCCATAGTCCAACCTAATGTACCGTGCCCAGTGTTTAAATAAAGGTTCTTGATCGGCGTTTTACCGACCATTGGCGTGCCGTCTGGCGTCATAGGTCGTAGGCCAGTCCAGAATTTGGCCTGTTCAATATTACCGCCGTTTGGATAGAGATCGCGCACAACCATTTCCAGCGTTTTACGTCTCGCGTCCAATAAATGTGTATTAAAGCCCACAATCTCAGCCATTCCGCCGACGCGGATCCGTTGGTCGAAACGCGTAATAGCAATCTTGTACGTTTCATCCAAAACGGTAGACACTGGCGCGCCGTCCGGACGCGTAATCGGAATAGTCAACGAATAACCTTTAAGCGGATAAACCGGTATCGCGAGCATGTCGTGTAACAGCGCCGTTGAGTAAGAGCCAAAAGCCACGACATAGGCATCACCAGTGATAACGTCGTTCCCGCATTGCACACCCGCAATCTGATTTCCCTGTTTCAACAGGCGATCGACCGGCGTGTTAAAACGGAACTCGACACCTTCACGCTGCGCCATTGTCGCTAACTGTTGAGTAAACAGCTGACAGTCACCGGTTTCGTCATTAGGCAACTGCAGACCACCAGTCAACTTATGCTGTACCTGCGCTAAAGCAGGCTCCACCGAGCCAAGCTCTGTGGCTTCCATTAATCGATAAGGAACGCCAGCGTCTTTCAGCACGTCAATATCACGAGCGGCATTTTCAAACTGTTGAGCGGTACGAAACAGTTGTAGAGTCCCTTTCTGGCGACCTTCGTAATGGATATTGGTTTCTGCACGTAGTGCTTTCAGGCAGTCGCGGCTGTATTCTGACAGGCGAACCATGCGAGATTTATTGAGCGCATAGTGCGAACTATCGCAGTTACGCAGCATTTGCCACATCCAACGTAGCTGATCGGTCGTGCCATCCAACCGAATAGCCAAAGGCGCATGGCGTTGAAACATCCATTTGATGGCTTTCAACGGCACCCCAGGCGCAGCCCAAGGAGCAGCATAACCGGGCGATATTTGTCCTGCGTTTGCTGCACTGGTTTCGAGAGCAGGACCATCTTGTCGATCCAGCACCACGACCTCATGACCAGCCCGCGCCAGATACCAAGCACTCGCAACGCCGACTACCCCACTCCCCAGCACGATAATACGCATAGACAACTCCACATCCCGATGGTTAAAAGCACAATATTCTGGTTACACAAAAATAACCAAATATAAAAATCTGACCAACAACTCTTACTGTAAATGTGAATGAAATCACGATTATTCCAATGTTGCGATATATCGACAGTGTTTTGCCTTCCGTGCTAAAACAAATTTAATTCATTGAAAAATAAAGAATTACAGAATGTAGATAATTACATATTTGCAACATTTAGTTTAAGCATATGACATTCGCGATGGCTTTGCTTTTATCTGGCTTTTACTTTATGTTGCGTAAATTTTTATCGCCGCAGCTAGTTCTGATTCATTAGCAACAAACCTCTCACTCTCTCTATTATTAAGTTGATACTTGGAATATAACGGTGATTTTCACTCTCACACTTATGGAATTCACCTCTGGACTTTTCCCTAGCTCAACCATCACCTACCTCACTAAAAACTATTTAAAACACAAAACTAAAAACCAACAATTCACCTAAATTGCGAAATAAAACTCCGACAAATTGCATTTTTATCGGCGCTGGATTTTCCCCCTCAGCGTACCAGCCGCCCTAACGCAGCAACTTTAAGTCACTGGTACAACGACAAAACATCTCGCTTTTTCTTCCTTGAGCTACGCTTGTTACAGGGTCTACATATCTGATAGATCCGCTGACAAAGAATCCACTGACAATCATGTTTTCGTCGGGAGATGCGCTAATGACTATTTCAACTCGCAAGCAGGCACGGGAAGCCGCCACACTAAGTGATGGCCCAGATTGGACGTTCCCGTTGCTACAGGAATATTTAGATCAAATCGATCGCGTCGCGAAGCATTATCGACTAGATACCTATCCGCATCAGATTGAGGTCATTACCGCTGAACAAATGATGGATGCCTACTCTAGCGTCGGTATGCCCATCAACTACACCCATTGGTCGTTTGGGAAAAAATTTATCGAAACCGAGCAACTGTATAAGCACGGTCAGCAGGGGTTGGCTTATGAGATTGTCATCAACTCCAACCCCTGTATTGCCTATTTGATGGAAGAAAACACCATCACTATGCAAGCGCTGGTGATGGCGCACGCGTGTTACGGGCATAACTCATTTTTTAAGAACAATTATTTGTTTCGCAGTTGGACAGATGCCAGTTCCATCGTCGATTATCTGCTGTTTGCCCGTCACTACATCAGCGAATGTGAGGAGCGCTATGGCGTGGATGAGGTCGAGCGTTTGCTGGACTCCTGTCATGCATTAATGAATTACGGCGTCGATCGTTACAAACGACCGCAGAAAATATCAATGGAAGAAGAGATTGCGCGTCAGAAGTCACGCGAGGCGTATCTACAAAGTCAGGTCAACGATTTGTGGAAAACACTGCCTCGTCGAGAACGCGAAGAACAGGCTGTTGAAGCCGTACGCTTTCCCAGTGAACCACAGGAAAATATTCTCTATTTTCTAGAAAAGAACGCACCGTTGCTTGAGCCATGGCAGCGCGAGATTGTGCGCATCGTGCGTAAAGTAAGCCAATATTTTTACCCGCAGAAGCAGACTCAGGTGATGAACGAAGGTTGGGCTACCTTCTGGCACTACACCATACTGAATCATCTCTACGATGAAAATTTGGTTAGCGATCGCTTCATGTTGGAGTTTCTGCACAGCCACACCAACGTTGTATACCAGCCTGCCTACAACAGCCCGTATTACAGCGGTATTAACCCGTATGCACTCGGTTTCGCCATGTTCCAAGATATCAAACGAATCTGTCAAAATCCGACAGAAGAGGATCGCCACTGGTTCCCCGCCATTGCCGGCTCTGATTGGCTAGAAACGCTGCACTTTGCCATGCGTGACTTTAAAGATGAGAGTTTTATCAGCCAATTTTTATCACCGAAACTAATGCGTGATTTTAGGCTATTTACGGTATTGGATGATGATAGAAACAACTATCTGGAAATTGACGCAATCCACAACGAAGAAGGTTATCGTCGGATACGTGAACAGCTTTCAGCCCAGTACAATCTCAGTAATCATGAGCCAAATATTCAGGTGTGGAACGTTGCATTGCGCGGTGATCGCTCCTTAACCCTGCGCTACGTGCCGCACAATCGGGCACCGCTGGATAAAGGTCGGCGCGAAGTGCTTAAACATTTGCATCGCCTATGGGGTTTTGATGTTTATTTAGAGCAGGTAAACGAAGAGGGGAACGTTGAGCTGTTGGAGCGTTGCCCCTCTCGCCCCAACCCGCTTTAATATTTTGGCACTTTAGCCGAATGCAAAAAGGGCGCTAGATGCGCCCTCTTTCTATCTTATTTGCGACGTGATCAACGACGAAGCAATCAACGACTAGCGACGACCTTCAGCCAAATCGCTTGGGATGGAACCCTGCATGCTATGCCAAATGGCACCGCTGTCTTTACCATAGTTACGCACATATTCCATAACTTTCTCGTAATTCTGCTCATGGCACAGCTGGCTCAGCTTGGCATAAAACGAAAGTGCAAGCTTACGCGCGTCAGGATTGGAGAAGTAATAGCGCCCTACGCGAGTGTATAACCCTTTTAATCCATTGAGGATTAATCCATAGATCGGGTTGCCCGAAGCAAATGCCAAACCACGGAAAATACCATAATCCAAATCGGTAAAGGCTTCAGCGTGATCTTCTACCGTTTCGGCTTGTGCCAAGATCTCTTGAACTTTATCAGGATGCTGACGAACCGCAGTGCGGATAAAAATAGAAGCGATGTTTGTGCGTACGGATAACAGGTTATCAATAAGCTGCGGAACGCTGTCGTGATCAAGGCGAGCCAATGTTTCCAAAATGTTTAATCCTGAGGTTTCCCAGAAATTATTCACTTTTGTTGGTTTACCATGCTGAATCGTTAACCAACCATCTCGCGCTAAACGCTGTAGAACTTCACGCAGAGTGGTGCGAGTGACACCAATAAGCTCAGATAGCTCGCGCTCTGCTGGTAAGATTGATCCAGGTGCAAAGCGGTTATTCCAAATACTTTCAATGATATACTCTTCTGCAAACCCTGCTGGACTCTGCGCCTTAATAACCATATTTTTGACGTTCCGTAACGACGATATTCCACTAATAACATAGCGCTCATCATACCAGATCGACTATGGCTGATATAGCATTGATGCTCGCGATTATACGAAACAATAGATCACTCATCACAAAAACCACCTCATCTCGCGGCGGTAATTATGTTGCATGCCTGCATTTCTATGTAAAAAACTCAATCTCTACTTAACACTTACGTAGCAAATAAGAATAAAACTCAATTAGATCTGGATTGATAGCTGGCATGAGAGTTAAAATAAAAATCGTTATCAATCATGTTCAGAGGACAGTATGGATCTTGCAGGTATTTTGATTAGCGCATCCTGTGTGTTGACGACTTCCGCCCTACTGGTGACGGTCTATGGTGGTAGCGGTATGCCACGATTTTTCCGCAAACCTCAGCCTAAGTCTGAACCACAATACCAACAGTCAGTCGAGGACTCAGCGCTAGAAGATGGCAAATCACCTGATGTTGGTGACCTCAATATTTCGTTGCCAGCCATGAGCGCAGTGGGCGATCTGAATATCGCTCTCCCTGTTGCTCAAACCGTGATCGGTGATATCAGAGAAGCGTACTAACATTTACATTTCTCTCTGGCATAGAAAGAAAACCACCCTGTCAGGTCTCACTCACAGGGTGGAAGAATCACTTCTTTTAAAACCGTCCTCAAATTTGATTAGCCCAGTACGTTAGTACCAAAGGCTCCTTGCCAGTCTTGCTCAAATTTCTCAACCGCTGACTGCACCGCAGGACTGAGCAGCATTTGCTCGGCGATATCAATAGGCAACGTAATGGCTTCGCAGCCCGCCAGCATGCAATCTAGAGCCTGACGAGGCGTTTTGAAGCTAGCCGCTAGCACGCGGGAATCAGGTGCATGCATTTTTAGCAACTGATGTAATTCGCGCACCATACCAATGCCGTCACCGCCCTGCGCATCCACGCGATTCACGTAAGGTGCAACATAAGCGGCTCCCGCCATCGCAGCCAGCAAGCCTTGACCTGCACCGTATACGGCTGTGCCTAACGTCGCGATATTCATCGTGTTCAGCTTCTTGATTGCCGCTAACCCTTCGGCCGTGGTGGGTATTTTCACAATAACGCCAGAGACCCGCTCGGTCATCATCACCGCTTCGGTGACCATACGCTCTGAGTCATTCGCAATGACCTGTGCAAATAGTTTACCCGTCCCACCCAGCGCATCTCGCAGCGCCGGCAGAACTTCCCACAGAGATTTGCCCTCTTTGGCAATGATGCTTGGGTTAGTGGTGACACCCTGTAATGGCAAAACGCGCGCCAATCTTTTCACCGCAATAACGTCTGCCGTATCCAGATACAGTTCCATTTACTTCCCCTCACGAAAATGTGCTCAACGTCTGATTGTGAACACTATAAAGCATTAAACCAATCTCTAGTTGATCAATGTCAAACTTACTTTCATTCGAAAGTGCATTAATCTTCGTTAGAAATATTTGCGCAATTAATACGCTTCGGAGTTCGCATGCTATTCAACCTGCAACGCTATTCCACTCATGACGGCCCAGGTATCCGCACCGTGGTATTTCTCAAAGGATGTTCTTTGGGTTGCCGTTGGTGCCAAAACCCAGAAAGCCGTTCACGTAAACGTCAGGTGCTGTTTGATGCACGTCTGTGTATCGAAGGCTGCCAGCTGTGCGAGCAATGTGTGCCACAGGCCATTCTTCATGGCGATAGCGGCATTGCGATCAACCGTGAAGCACTCAGTGAAACCGATTTAGATCGTTTACAAGAGTGCTGTCCCACTGGCGCGTTATCTGTGTGCGGTTCCACGCTGGATCTAGAAGAAGTGATGGCCATCGTATTGCGCGACGCCCCCTTTTATCGGCGCACTGGCGGAGGATTAACACTCTCCGGCGGCGAACCATTTATGCAACCCGAAGCCTGCTCAGAATTACTCAGACGTTGCCATGAACACCTGATCCATACGGCGGTAGAGTCCTGTCTGCACGTACCTTGGCACAATATCGAACCCAGTCTTGAGTACCTAGACCTGCTACTGACCGATCTTAAACACGTCAACGCAGAGACCTTTAAGCTGTGGACTGACGGTTCTGCAAAACGCGTTATGGATAATTTTCGTCGTCTTGCCCAGCGCGGTGTAAACATGACCATCCGCGTCCCCCTTATTCCCGATTTCAACGCCGATGAAGCCTCTATTCGCGCCATTACCGATTTTGCCGCTGAAGAGCTTGGCGTTAAAGACATTCATTTTTTGCCCTACCACACCCTTGGTATTAACAAATACCGTCTGTTAGATATGCCCTATCTAGCCGCGGACAAACCATTGGATAACCCAGAGTTACTCGACTTTGCGCAGCAATACGCCCGCGACAAAGGTCTAACGGCTCTGTTACGAGGATAATGCTATGACTCAACTTGATTTGACTACGCTGTCGCCACGCATTCGCGCACATAAAGAAACTCTGATCCATATTGGTAAACCGCCGGTATGTACCGAACGCGCTCAACACTACACCGCAATGTATCAACATCATCAGGATAAGCCGTTACCCGTTCGCCGCGCGCTGGCGTTGGCTCACCATTTGCAACAGCGCACGATCTGGATCAAACACGATGAATTAATTATAGGTAATCAGGCCAGCGAAGTCCGTGCCGCGCCAATATTCCCAGAATACACCGTCAGTTGGATTGAGCAGGAGATCGATGAGTTAGCCGATCGTCCTGGCGCAGGGTTCTCTGTTTCAGCAGAAAACAAAGCGGTATTACACAAAATTTGCCCATGGTGGCGTGGACAGACGGTACAAGACCGCTGCTACGGTATCTTTACCGATGAGCAGAAAGCATTGCTAGCGACGGGCATTATCAAAGCTGAAGGGAATATGACCTCCGGCGATGCCCATCTGGCGGTGAATTTTCCGTTGTTATTAGAAAAAGGTTTGGATGGACTGCGTGAAAAAGTCGATGAGCGTCGTGGCCGTTTGCAGCTCACAGACTGGGATGACTTGCATAAAGAGCAGTTTCTTAAATCTATCGATATCGCATTAGCCGCGCTGAGCGAGCACATTTTACGTTATGCTGAATTAGCGCGAAAAATGGCGAAGCAGGAAACCCGTGCCGAGCGCCAATCTGAGCTCATTCATATCGCTGAAAACTGCGAGCTGATTGCCCATCAGCCACCGCAAACATTCTGGCAGGCACTCCAACTCTGTTATTTCATCCAGTTGGTATTGCAGATTGAATCCAATGGTCATTCGGTTTCGTTTGGCCGCCTCGATCAATATCTCTATCCGTGGTACCGACGCGACGTGGAGTTAACTCAACATATCAGCCGTGAATTTGCGATTGAGCTTCTGCAAGGTTGCTGGCTGAAACTGCTCGAGGTGAATAAAATCCGTTCGGGGTCTCACTCTAAAGCGTCTGCGGGAAGTCCGCTGTACCAAAATGTCACCATAGGCGGACAAACACTGCTAAACGGACAGCCGTGTGACGCGGTTAATCCCCTCTCCTATGCGGTGTTGGAGTCTTGCGGCCGTTTACGCTCAACGCAGCCAAATCTCAGCGTCCGCTATCACGCGGGAATGAGTAATGATTTTCTTGATGCCTGCGTGCAGGTCATTCGCTGCGGCTTCGGTATGCCTGCGTTTAATAACGATGAAATTGTGATTCCAGAATTTATCAAGTTAGGCGTTGAACCGCAGGATGCCTACGATTATGCCGCTATTGGCTGTATTGAAACCGCCGTCGGCGGCAAATGGGGATATCGCTGCACCGGCATGAGTTTTATCAACTTTGCTCGGGTGATGCTCGCCGCGCTGGAGCAAGGACGTGATGCCACCAGCGGCAAAGTTTTCCTCCCTCAAGAACGCGCCCTGTCGAAAGGCAATTTTGATGATTTCGATCAGGTCATGCAGGCATGGGACGAGCAAATTCGTTACTACACGCGCAAATCCATCGAAATCGAATGTGTGGTTGATACCGTGCTGGAAGAAAATGCGCACGACATCATTTGTTCCGCGCTGGTTGACGACTGCATAGAAAGGGGCAAAAGCGTGAAGCAAGGCGGAGCTAAATACGATTGGGTATCCGGTCTACAGGTAGGGATCGCCAATTTGGGTAACAGCTTAGCCGCCGTGCGTAAACTGGTGTTTGAGCAAGGCGCCATTGGTCAACAACAACTGGCCGCCGCATTGGAAAATGACTTTGATGGTTTAGACGGAGAACTGCTGCGTCAACGCTTGATGAACCACGCCCCTAAATACGGCAATGACGTGGATGACGTCGATAATCTGCTGGTTCGCGCTTATCAAACCTATATTGAGGAGTTGAAGCAATATCACAATACCCGCTATGGTCGCGGCCCTATCGGCGGCACCTACTACGCAGGGACATCGTCCATTTCCGCCAACGTGCCTTTTGGTGCAGCCACTCAAGCCACGCCGGACGGACGCAAAGCCAACACACCTTTAGCCGAAGGCGCTAGTCCAGCATCAGGAACCGACCACCTAGGACCAACAGCGGTATTTAACTCACTGGCTAAATTGCCAACCCAAGCAATACTGGGCGGCGTATTGCTGAATCAAAAATTGAACCCGGCAACGCTCGAAGCTCCTCGGGATCGTGAAAAGCTGATGCTGATGTTACGCACCTTCTTCGAAGTCCATCGCGGCTGGCACGTTCAGTACAACATTGTTTCACGCGAAACGTTGTTAGAAGCCAAAGCGCATCCAGAGCACTACCGCGATCTCGTTGTTCGCGTCGCAGGCTATTCTGCCTTCTTTACGGCCTTATCTCCTGACGCTCAGGATGATATTATCGCCCGTACCGAACATACGCTTTGATGTGTGGCGACTCACCTCTGAACCATCGGTGGCTGCGGCCACCGATGTGATGCGACGCTAAGCCAAGGAACTCATGAATTCAAGACAGCAAGCCATTCTGCAATATGTTAACGATCTACGCCGTGTCAGCGTGGCGGATTTGTCACGTAATACCGGCGTTTCAGAAGTTACGATCCGTCAGGATTTGAATCTGTTGGAAAAACGTAACTACCTTAAGCGCATACATGGCTACGCCGTTGCCTTTGAGAGCGACGACGTTGATGCTCGAATGATGATTAACTTCACGCTAAAACAGAAGCTTGCTGCCTATGCCGCCTCGTTGGTTAACGATGGCGAGACCATTTTCATCGAAAACGGCAGCACCAACGCTCTACTGGCTCGCTATTTGGCAGAACGCAAACGGGTCACGTTAATCACCGTCAGTACCTATATCGCCCACTTATTAAAAGAAACCGAGTGTGAGGTCATCCTGATGGGCGGATTATATCAAAAGGGAAGTGAAACCATGGTTGGGCCGCTCACCCGCCAATGTATTCAGCAGGTCTATTTCAGCAAGGCTTTCCTGGGAATTGACGGCTATCATCCCGAAACCGGTTTTACCGGACGCGATATGATGCGCGCCGATGTCGCCAACACGGTGCTAGCCAAGGGCGTGGAAAATATCATACTTACCGACTCATCAAAATTTGGGCAAATTCATCCTAATCCGCTGCAACCGCTGAAGGCTATTTCCCGAGTCATTACCGATTATCGCCTTGCCGATGGGTATAAAAATCATCTTAAACAGCAAAATATTCTTGTTGATACTGTTGATGAAGATCAGGCCATGCTATGAGTGAAATAACGTTCAGCCGTGACCAAACGGCCCACATGGTGGATAAACTGCAAAAGTATCTGCAGCGCGAATTAGACGTGGAAATCGGCGATTTTGACGCTGAGTTTTTGCTGGATTTTTTCGCCAAAGAGCTCGGCGCTCATTTCTATAACCAAGGTATGGCAGACGCACTACGCGTGGTGGAAGAAAAAACTGAAAGTCTGGTTGATACTTTAACCTGGCTGCAAAAGCCGATTGATTAACTTAGCGAGGCAGACATTCTGCCCCGCTAAATCTATGCATTAGTATTCAGAGTTGACGATAACCTCTTCCCCCAACGCACCGGCCTTCGGCAACGGCTGGTAGCTTGAGTTTGAAGCACGCAACACGCGGATGCCTCGGATCCCAACATCACGAGCCGCGTTGATGTCTCCATCAGAATCACCGTAGTAAATCTTAATCTTCTTGTCCTTAATCCAATTCACCTTGGTATTTTGCCCGGGCAAATCGCCTGCAAAGATCACCGAATTCATACTGGCAGCCGGAATTGAGAAATCGTCGCGCAGCGTCTCTGTCACCGTTTCAGTTTTCGTTGGGCTGCGTCCGGTGATGAAATAGATGCTATCCCCACGTTTAAGATGCATGGCGATCAAATCTTTGCCCACCTGCTTTGGCATACTGAAACTGTCCCAGCCGTTGTTCATCTTTTCCCAAAACTCAGGATTCTTCAGATAGCTTTGATCTTGTGGCGAATATTCCTTCTGTCCACGATAAAAACCGGGGCTGGAAAAAAGTACGGTATCGTCAATATCAAAGCCGACTGCCATCGCAGGAATGCCTTGTAAACTGTTCTCAATCTGTTCTACGGACACCCAGTGGATTGGCATTTGGTGCGCCAATTGGGCCACGGTCACCCCAGCATTAAGCGGCGTATCCGTTGATATCTTTGCTTGTACCGAGTGGTTTAGACCAATCACAAGAGCGATAGCACTGAGTGCCAAGGTAATCTTACGCATGGAGGATCCTTTTATTTGTTGTTTTTCACATAAAATTGCTTCTATACCCAAACTAAAACATCGCCAATGGAGCGTTGCACAGCCAAGTTATCGCTAGTTTACCTAGGATCTTTATCACAATGAGGTTTCATAATATGCAGCATAAACATTAGAAAATGTGCACTGGCTCGAATTTGGCATGCTACGCAGAAGCATAAACCGGAGGCGGTTCGCAGATTCAGGGAAAATGTGGCGATAACGACTGAGAAATCAAAAAATATTGCTTGTACAGTATTGCGTTAGATTTACAGCAACTGTATATATATACAGTATATTATGAATGCGGAGGCGACCATGCGCATTGAATTAACTTTGGATAAACGCAACAAACTCCCAGAGGGTGCTCTGGAAGCATTAAACCATGAATTTTCTAAGCGAGTAAACCATATCTATCCTGATACCGCTGTACAGGTACGAATGACTAACTCGAATACGCTGACCGTTATGGGTGGCTTAAAAGCGGATAAAGAACGCATCGAGGAAGTCCTGCAAGAGACGTGGGAAAGTGCCGATGACTGGTTCGATAACGGATTTAGCGAATAACTCAATTCAACAGCATAAGAAATATCCAATCTTGTGCCAATAATAGGCCTAGTTCACTGCCTGTAATGGGTGACAATAGGCTATGAGTTCCATCTCCGTTAGCCATAGGCTATTTCTACGGATATCTGCGGATATAATAAAATACGTAGGCCGGGAGTCGCTTCCCGGCTTTTTTTTACCTAGCGCTAACGACATTTTTCATTCACCGAGCTTACAACACGGCCTTTCGCTACGTGGAATCAAACGCCCCTGTAATAACAAGATCAGCGTTTTAATCATCAGCAACGCGATCACCCCGTTAGTGAAAATAAACATCGGTACAGCAAGCGCTGAGAATAGACCGTCCTGCTCACCCACGCTGAGGTGCAAAGCAGTGGTCGCGAGCGCTGAGATACCAAATGAAAAACTCCAGAACGACGCGTTAAACGGCTGTTTTAAATACCAAGGCATCAGCCTGAACATAAAAATCAGCTGCAACAAACCGTAGCCAAACAGCATTTTGGCGACAAAATCGGTGTGCCCGCCGTTGACGCTGAGATAGGCACTGCATGCCACCAGCGCAGGCGCTAGCTGGATCCCTAGCGAGGTTCGCACCGGTTTTGCCATCTCTCCGTGGCTACGCATACGGTGTAGAATTGCGGGTTCTAGACTCAGCCATGAAAATACGCCTGCGCCAAAAAACATGATTCCCAGATCGTGAAAACCCAACGCCCCACACGCCATAGCGCTGATGAAATTATTCGCGACCGTTGGTAAATATAGCCCTGGAGTGGTGGCCTCTGCCGGATGCTCGCCACGCCATAATCCCGCACTTTGCCATGCGGCGTAGCACAACTGCACGCATGCTCCTACAAAAAATAGGATATCGGCTAAAAGACGCGTCTGTGAATAAGCCGCTAGCCCAATGGATACCAGCATGGTCGTCGCCGGAAAAAGGCTGACAAAACTACCGGTCAGTGGATGGCGCATTTCGGCAACAACCAACGAGGGATAACGTAAAAGGCGGTATACAAAAGCGAACGCTAAGCTCAACCAAATAAGCGTGGCGACCGCCACTAGCCCTTCCCCTATGAAAGGCGAAACCGGCCAGATCGTTGATGCGTAACGCCACGCAAACCCCATACCGATGATACCCAGCACCATACCAAAGTATCCCGCGGGAATATTGATGACTTGAGGAGCTCGCTCAAGCGTCGAAGGATGCAAAGAACTATTCATAAAAATCTTAACCAGCCAAAAACGGGACGCAAATTATAGCGGATACGGCTTTGAACGGATCGCCGTTCATCCTACAAAAGCGAAAAGTAGCATTATTTTTACGAGTTATGTCTTTTGTTCATCCTCATAAATCTCCTTTGTCTGATGGTATTGGTATAAAAGAGTGGTCTACGCTTAACTTCAACATGTGGTTTAGATTTCATACCCTAGGACATTTGCCAGAGGAGCAGCAGTAATGAACAGCGACAACCCTGAACATGCAATGACATTTGGTGAGCTTCTAGAACTGATTCACGATCAGCAGCGGAGAATCAATGTATTGGAAACTGCCTTTTCCTATTTGGCATTCGGTCTCGAGAAAAAAAGCTGCCAATTGCTGACTCATAGCTTGAAATTAGAAGCCAACAACCAAACCTATGATGAAAAGACGCAACAGTATTTCGCCAAACTTGCTGAGCTGTTTGAAATGCGTAATTCAGGAATGGGGGACATTCCGTCTACTAACAGCGATCGCGTCAGCTAAGTCGATTTTTAGCCAAACCGATATCACAAAACTTTTTTAGTAAAAGAACGCAAAAAAGGCGCCATTCAAACAGTTAGATGCGTATACTGAAAGTGCCCAGTCATTATGGGCCACATAGATCCTGGTTAGTAGCTCACGACAGTCACTATGTTATAGGGGGTCTTTATGAATGGAAAAGATGAAGTAATTCAGACACACCCAGTAGTTGGTTGGGATATTAGTACTGTTGATAGCTATGATGCTCTAATGATTCGCCTGCACTATCTTTCTTCACGCGATCAAGATCCTGAGAAAGCGGAAGTGGATCGCACGCTGTGGTTAACCACTGACGTGGCGCGGCAGCTCATTGACATCCTTGAAGCCGGAATTGAAAAAATAGAGTCCTCGGAATACCAAGACATTGATTACCTCAAACATTAGTATATTTTTGCAACGCTAAAACACCGCCCCTCACAAGGCGGTGTTTTTTTATCTTTCGATTGCCCTACGCCTTCGGTGCAGAGGTTATCATCAGGTTGTAAAATAGATTATAGATGTTGTGAATTCCAAATGATTGAAACAACACAATACTGGTTTCGAACAATAATGGCGCAATCATGGAAAAAGCCATGACACGGAGGATCCCCTATGAAGTACGATTTAGCTATCATTGGCTGTGGCTCTGTCGGTGCAGCAGCCGGCTATTATGCCGCTATGTCCGGCCTCAACGTCCTCATGCTCGATAGCCATACCCCGCCCCATCGTCATGGTAGCCATCATGGTGATACTCGTATTATCCGTCACGCCTATGGTGAAGGTGAGAAATACGTTCCATTAGTGCTTCGCGCACAGCAGCTTTGGGAGAAACTGGAGGACGTGTCCGCCGTCCAACTTTTCCATCGTAGCGGTGTACTTAACATCGGCCCTGCTACATCTGAATTCATGCGTAACGTAGAAAACAGTGCGACGCACTATCAGCTCAATGTTGAAAAAATGAACGCCAGCCAGCTACAACAACGCTGGCCAGAATGGAGTGTCCCCGATGACTACATCGGCATATTAGAATCCAACGCGGGATATCTGAAATCAGAATTAGCCGTTGGACTATTGAATGAGAAAGCGGCTGAGGCGGGAGCGACATTGCATTTTAACTGTCCGGTGACTGCCATTACCCCTGAGCAGGACGGCGTTAAAATCTCTACCGCCGAGGGTGAATTCAGCGCAGCGCGGGTCGCAGTAACAGCGGGAACATGGGCAAAAACATTGCTACCTGAACTTCCTATGACGCCGGTGCGTAAGGTTTTTTCTTGGTATCAGGCTGATGGGCGCTATAGCGAGAACAATAAATTCCCCGCGTTTACCGTTGAAACTCCCGATGGAGATCAGTTCTATGGTTTCCCATTCAACAACGATGGATTGAAGCTCGGTAAACACAACGGCGGCCAACCGCTCAGTGGACCTGAACAACGACGTCCGTTCGGTTCAAATCCTCAGGATGGTAGCGAAGTTTTCGGCTTTTTACGCCGATTCTTACCTGGTGTCGGCGTTTGTTTGCATGGTGAGGTCTGTACTTACGATGTTTCACCCGATGAAGATTTCATTATCGATACTCTGCCAGACGCCCCTCAAATCAGCGTTGTGACGGGTTTAAGCGGTCATGGTTTCAAATTCGCTACCGTTCTCGGCGAAGTTATCGCACTACAGGCTGCTGGGAAACCGGTTCCGTATGATCTTTCCGCGTTCAAACTTAATCGTTTCTAATTTATTGCCTATCTGCCCGCATGCCTATGCGGGCAAGTATTAATGAAATTCATCGATATCCAGTCAGATTGTTATTTTTAAATTGACAACCACGGTTTAAAACCACTAAGTTATAAGGGATTTGATTATATAAACATTAGTGCTCGACATAACACGTTATTTTCAAGGATGATGAATGAACGTATTAATTGTAGACAAATGTCTCTACACACGAATAGGTATTTCTTGTTTTTTTTCAGAAGCGCCCGCTATAAATATTCACCATGTGAATTCAGTCATTGATGCTTCCGAACAAAATGATATGCCTAACCCCGATGTTATTCTGGTAAATCTGACAGATTATTGTCGAATTAATGGGCAGGACTCAACGTTACTCCATTTTTTCACCCAGTTCTCTTCGGCTAAAATATTCATATACATCGATACCGAGTATCCGAACAGCGCCAGACCCGTGATACTAGACAGTCATGTCTATATCATTAATAAACAAAACTTAATCCCGTTACTAGTCACCCTGTCAGACCTTCACCTTAAGCCTAACCTGCAAAAAACGTTACAGCAATATTTTGGCGATTACCCTGTGCTCACTGAACGAGAATCCTCTATCATCCAATATTGGATGGAGGAAATGCCTAACTATAAAATTGCACGTAGACTCAATATATGCAGTCGCACAGTTTATGTTCACAAGCAACATATTACCGAAAAGATGCATGTTAGAAATCGTCTTGAGTTTTGCTATCTCTATAACGTTATCAAGTATGTTATTTTTCCAGCACCAGCAAGAATAACGACAGCTTAATTCAAACTTAAAAAGCCCGAACAATCGGGCTTTCTTATATCAAACTCGTTTATATCGTGATGTAAATTATTGCATACTTATTTATACAACAATTAAATAATGCAATGCATTAATTTACAGTACTTTGGTTATTTTGTAGAACAAGGTCATGCTCTTTTCGCTGACGGCGTAAGCGTAGCTTATGGATCAGTGCCTTAGCCTCAGCCTTCGTGGCAACGGCAGGAGCCGAGCCGCGTAGCGGTTTACGTGCGGTTTCTCGCATAAACATCACCGTGATCGCACCAATCACACCAGCCCCCATCAAATAGTAAGCAGGTACCAGATGATTACCCGTGGTAGACACCAACCATGAGGTAATCAGCGGCGTAGTACCGCCAAACAAAGAGACGGAGATATTAAAGCCGACGGCCAACGCGCTATAGCGTGTTTGTGTAGTGAACAACGCAGGCAGTGCCGATGGCATCGTCCCACTAAAGCAGGTATGCAATACGCCTAAAATCATGAGGCCAGCGAACACCGCCCACATACTGCCAGTACCAATCAGCATCAACGATGGAATAGCCAGTACAATCAAACCAAGCGCACCAAACATAATCACCGGTTTACGTCCTAACCGATCGTTCCAGTGCCCCCACAGTAACGTCAGCGGCATCATGATAAACATCACCACCATAATCAGCATCAGGCCACTCAATTCACTCAGGCCTAACACGCCGGTTAAGTAACTCGGCATATAGGACGTCAGCATATAGTTTGAAACGTTAAACAACAGCACTAGGCCGATACATTTCAGCATCTGCTGCCAGTAGGTTCCCATCATTTCGAACAAGCCCATTTTTGGCTTGCTCTCTTCGATAGCTTCCTGCTTTTCCATATGTTTTTGGAACGCTGGTGTTTCCTCCAGCTTCAGGCGGATATAAAGGCCAAATAGTCCCAAAGGTGCGGCAATAAAGAACGGAATTCTCCAGCCCCAAGCAAGCAAGGTTTCCTCTGGCATCGCCGCGGTTAAACCCGTGACCAACATCGCACCAAGCAAATAACCGCCAAAGGTGCCAAACTCTAACCAGCTCCCCATAAATCCGCGGCGTTTGTCCGTGGAGTATTCCGCGATAAAGGTCGCCGCACCACCATACTCACCGCCGGTCGAAAAGCCTTGAACCAAACGAGCAACCAGCAGCAATATAGGCGCCGCAATACCAATACTTTCATAGCTAGGGATGAGGCCGATACAGAATGTCCCTACCGCCATCATAATCATGGTGAAGGCCAGCACCTTCTGACGACCGATTCTATCGCCTAAGGGACCAAAGACCATTCCGCCCAATGGACGAACTAAAAATGCCGCAGCAAAGGCGGCGAAAGTCGCAATCAACTGTGCCGCGGGACTTCCGCTTGGGAAAAAGACTTTACCGATGGTGACGGCTAAAAAGCTGTACACACCAAAATCGAACCACTCCATAGCATTACCTAACGCAGCTGCGCCAACAGCGCGCTTGAGCATGCTGCGGTCTACGATAGTGATATCATCGACGGTCATTTCTGGTTTTTGATTTGTCTTCTGGTTTTTACGCCAGAAAGCGAGATGTGAAGAATGTGGTTGCGCGCTATTCTCTCGCGAATTGGATACGAGTGTATCTTTAGGATCAGTCATAGTTACCCTTGATGTGCATTAAATTAATTCTCAGCAGCACCATAGATTTCGCGTCCCCGTAATTACGGCTTAATCACATTTAAGGATCGCAGCGTGAGGCGAGATCTATGCAGCAGCGTTAACGAAAACTCGTTAATTTTACCCGTGAAATTATTGTATTAATTATCGCTCCTTAGCTGTTTTTTTATTTCTTGCTTGGTCTTTACATATCTTTATATTGACACATTTTAGTGACATTGGTCAAGTTTTTGACTTTTTGTCTAAGATAACTCACCACTAATTTCCTGACGTTACCAATCTAGCCGATTCAGATTAATATCTATATATTTCAGTTAATTAAAATAAAATCATCGCCATTTATAAAGCATAAAAAACGGTAAATCACACGCTAATTTCAGTAAGAAATATGCCTCTTTTTCTGAGGATAATGGCAGGACGAATTGACAAAAAATGACAACTTTATCAAGCAAAAATACCGTTCAAAATAGTCACAAAAAAGTGATGATAAATATCCGTGTCACATTGTGATTTGAAATATAAAAATTTATAATTTCCGCAACGACATTTTTGAGTAGCACTCATGTTTGACAAATTAATTCAGATGATTATTAACAATGTTCGTAGCCATCTGGTCTTTTATTTCGCTTTTGCTACTCCTGTTAGATATTTACCTTTTCTACGCTTAAAACCGCCGTTTTGCCGTCTCCCCTTCACGAATAGAAGGGGGCAAGCAGAACAGCGAATGTCTAAGATGCTTTCCTCTCGTCAATACCTTCCCCCAGTAAAACGGCAAACCGAGAGCCAACCGGAGTCAGCTCCAGAAGAATTTTCACCACAATAGTTAGCGGTACTGAAAGCAACATGCCTATCGGACCCAGCAGCCACCCCCAAAATATCAATGATAGAAATACCACTAGCGTCGATAACCCCAAACCACGCCCCATGACTCGTGGCTCCAGAATATTGCCAAACACCATATTGATGGCGATATACCCTGAAGCCACCATGACTGCATCACCAAAACTGTTAAACAACAGCGCTTGAATAACCGGTGGAATAGCGGCAATCACCGACCCAATATTCGGAATATAGTTGAGAACAAAGGCTAAAACCCCCCACATCATGGCAAAACGAATGCCCATCAGATGCAGCATGAGCCATACCACTACCCCCGTAATCAGGCTGATCCCCGTTTTGAGCGCCAGATACTGCGTTACACCGTCGAGCGCACGCTGAATACTCCCCATCCCTGCATCGGCGTTTGATAGGGATTTGCGCAATTTATAGGGCAAATGAGGAACTTCCATCAGCATAAACACCACGGTCATCAGCAACAGAAACAGGCTCGACATGGCGCCCGATAGCTGCGTAACTATTCGTGTCGCCATATTCATCACCACGCCGGGATCGAAATGGTTCGCCAACTCTACAGCTGAAAAGTTTAAATTTAATCGCTCAGCAATATGCTGCAAAGCCACCAATTTGCTGGCGAGCATTCCACGATATTGTGGCAAGGTTCGGCTAAAGTCATTCAGCGATGCTCCCAACATGCCAATCATTAGCGTCAAACCTAGAATAATGATGACCAACACCAGTCCCACCGCGGCGGAACGAGGCAGGCGTAGCTTCATTAAAATTTTTACTAGCGGGTTGAGAATGATGGCCAGAAACAATGCCAGAAGAAATGGCACAATAATCTCTGATGCGGCGCGAACGCCGGCCAAAATAATGACTAAGGCTGAAGCCATAATCGCGATACGCGTCCCCTGAGCGCTCAGTACAGTTCGGGACATAGTATTTCCTTGTATAAATGCATCCTGATCGGCGCGTTCCGCCCCCAATCTTGCTAACCCAATATTTTTTGCCAGCTGTCTCTATTCAGAAACCCTAACTCGTTATAGATTATCGCAAGAAAGCTTCTCATGACCAATATAGGTAAACAAGCTCAGCGAATGAGATGCATTGGTAAGTAATTAATTGATTATAATGTATTTAGTATCAACATATTGATGGTTATCCCATTCAACTTACTAAAATCACGTATACTGGCGTTTTTACTCTCTTTGATCCGGATTCCGAATGCTGTCGTTTAACCTCGATCGCCACGACTCATTGTCGCTGCAAAAACAGATTTATCAGCAAATTCATACGGCGCTGCACAACGGAGTGTTAACCAATGGAGAACGACTGCCATCCATTCGAGAACTCGGAGAGAAGTTACAGGTTTCGCGCAACACGATTACCGCTGTATATGAAAAACTGGTGCTCGAAGGTTTTATCGCCAGCCGCCCAGGCGTTGGCTATAACGTCATTCGCTCTTCTCGCGTTGAGCTGCCCGAGATAAAAACACCGCAGAGTGATTTAGATCATCCGCCAAGCGTCTTGCAGACTCAGGCTCCAGACACCTATGTAGACGTCGATAGCCCGATGTTCTTCAGTCTAGGAAATCCAGATGAATCTTCATTTCCGTGGCAGCGCTGGCGCAGTTGGAATAATAAGGCGTCACGCAGCAAACATCTTTTGATGACGCGCTACCACCCCCCTGCAGGCCTGATGTCTTTACGCCAAGAGTTGGTGAAGTATCTGGCGAATGCACGTGGTATTCATACTGACCCTGACCACATCATCATTACTAATGGCGTTCAAGAAGGACTCGCCTTAGTCGCGCGCACGTTGCTAACGCCGCAGGAGCATATTGCGGTTGAATCCCCCTGCTATTCCGGCGCATGGAATTTGTTCAGTAGCTGTACACCACACAGGCACGCCATTCCCGTTGATGACTTTGGCCTACAAACAGAGCGCTTACCAAATCAGCAATGTGCGCTCGCCTATGTAACCCCCTCTCACCAGTACCCCGTGGGAGGAACGTTACCGCTCGAACGACGAAAAACACTACTCGAATGGTCGCGACGTTCCAATGCGTACGTGATTGAAGACGACTATGACACCACGTTTCTTTATGGGACTCAGCCACTGCCCGCACTTAAATCGCTAGAAAATGCCAATAACGTGATTTATCTCAGCAGCTTCTCAAAGACGTTGGGGCCAGGAATGCGAATTGGTTTCATGGTGTGTCCTGAGCGCTTGGTGGAGCCCATTCTGAATTTAAAAGCGCTGTGGAATCACGGCGCAAGCTGGCTGTATCAGCAATTTTTGGCTGATTTCATGCATGATCAAGGCTACCACCGCCATTTGCGTAAGCTGGAAATTGAATACGGCGCGCGGCAAAAACTATTGTGTGAAGGTCTAATGACGCTTTTTCCGCAAGCGAAGTTGCTCGGCATCTCTTCAGGTTTACATATCACCTTAAAAACCGCGCTATCTGCTGATACCGTGAGTCAGCTACGTGAGCGCTGCCTACATGAGGGGGTGCGTTTCGACACCTTAGGCAGCATGTGTAACGGTTCCGAGAATGCCTATCTGGCTGAAAATCAAGATACACTGATGTTGTTTGGCTTCAGCGCACTGTCGCAGGGACATATTCGGTTGGCACTCGAAATCATCGGCAAAGCCTGCCGGGAACTGGGGATCTCGTCCTCCGGCAAAGCTTGATTGATTATTCGTCGCGGTTGGGAATACGAAGACGCAGCGGTTTGTGGCGTGATTTATTAAAAATCATATTGCCGTTTTCACGCCCTGCGCGACGAGCGCGCTGCTCTTCTATCGGCAACACACTTTCTTCCTGACACTCGGGGCTACAGCAGCCGCTGTATTTCTCGGCACAGACTGGGCACTGAATAAACAGTAAATGGCAGCCGTCGTTTAAACAGTTGGTGTGCGTGTCACACGGAGTACCGCACTGGTGACAATGCGATATTACGTCGTCGGTAATACGCTCGCCCATGCGCTCGTCAAAAACGAAATTCTTGCCGATAAACTTCAGCGGTAGCCCCTGCTCACGCGCACGTCGCGTGTATTCTATGATCCCGCCTTCCACATGATAAACGTTGTTAAAGCCGTTATGTCGCATGTATGCGCTGGCTTTTTCACAGCGGATACCTCCCGTGCAATACATAACAATCTTCTTGTCTTTATCCTGCTGAAGCATGTCCACCGCCATCGGGAGTTGCTCGCGGAAAGTATCTGATGGAACTTCCATAGCGTCAGTAAAATGGCCGACTTCATATTCATAGTGGTTACGCATATCCACAAAAACGGCATCAGGATCGTCCAACATGGCGTTGACTTCTGCTGCGTTGAGATATTGTCCCACGTTTGTCGCATCAAAACTTGGGTCGTCTATACCATCGGCTACGATACGCTCGCGCACCTTCATACGTAGCACCCAGAACGATTTTCCATCGTCATCTAGCGCCACATTCATTCGTAGGCCGTCAAAATCGGGATGAGCCTGATATAAGGCTGCCTTCATGGATTCATAACGGCTAGCTGGCACCGAAATCTGCGCGTTTATGCCTTCTTGGGCAATATAAATTCGCCCAAAAACGCTGAGCTCACGAAAAGTGATATACAGCGCATCACGAAAACGTTGCGGGTCGTCGATACGGCAATATTTGTAAAATGAAACCGTGGTGCGTGGTTCCGTCTCAGCCAGCATGCGGGCTTTCAGTTCCTGATTTGAGATTTGGTTATGTAACACTGGCATGGTGTCCATTTCCTTTTATATTTGGCGTTGCAGGTGAATCTGGCTAACGTTATCCCGCCATACTGGTCGCAGCCTCCGAGCCCACGCATTTGCAGGTCTGATGCCACTCTGACTATTTTAGATATAACGAGCAGAAATCGTGTAGGGCGGCGATTATGGATATTCATTGATGAATATTCCACCGACAGAGTGTGTGGTTATCTAAAATAGTTGCCCGTCAGACTTCACGCTGCATCTTAGTGGGCTGTGAATAATGCACAATGTTATGGAATTTTGCGACCGCTGAACCACGATTGCGATAGCTGTGAGTCTGCTCGGCGCAGAAGCGTAAAGGCTTGGAAACGGTAACGCTATGCCAGGTTCCTTCTACTTGTACTTCCACCTCACCTTCAATCATTAAAATATCTTCCACGACGCCTTTATCATGCGCATAGGAGTTATGGGTGTAACCTGCCTGTAGCGTAATCAGCAGCACCTCATAGCCGAGTTGGACATCATAGCCAAGCAGCGTCTGGGCGGTAATCGCTTCATCCTCATGATGAAGGCTTGCAGGTTCCGCGTCGGTTAACTGTTTGGGTAAAAACTCACTGAATGAAGCTTGTAAACCACTGGAGATACGCCACAGCGTCACCACCGTAGGACTAGATTCTCCGCGTTCAATCTGCCCGAGCATCGCTTTACTCACACCTGTCGCCTGTGCGGTCTTGTCTAAGCTCCATCCCCGCTGCTGACGCAGGTCACGCAAAGTTTGTCCAATATGGAGGGAAAGATCGGTCATGAGGTTCTCTTTTTTGTTTGTGCGTTATAACGCACAGTGCTAATCTTTGACCTTGTGCGTTATAGCGCACATGTCCGGTGAAATTGTAGCTCAGTACGCGCATGTCACCAATCGTCTCAAATAAATAATTCGGACACCTTAATGCAGGCTATTGTGTACGGCGTGATCGCCTCCCTATTTTTCGCGTTCACCTTTATACTAAATCGCGCAATGGAAATTGGCGGTGGTGACTGGATGTGGAGCGCGAGTCTGCGCTTTTGGTTTATGGCGCCCATGCTATTCGTTTTAGTCGCATTGCGTGGCCAACTGCGCCAAAGTCTCAGTCATTTGTCGCAGAATATTGGCACTTACCTGTTGTGGAGCACCTTAGGGTTCGGCCTGTTTTATGCCCTAATTACCCTCGCCAGCACCTATGGACCAGGCTGGTTAGTCGCCGGAACGTGGCAGTTCACCATCATCGCGGGATCGCTGCTGGTTCCATGGCTTGGTGTGAAAGGTGAGCCTCGACACAAAATCCCGTGGTATGGACTACGCTGGTCGCTGCTGATCCTTCTTGGTATTGCCCTGATGCTATGGCAGCAGGCTGAGCATATCAGCGTATTTCAGGCTGTAGCAGGGCTGGTTCCCGTACTTGTCGCCGCATTTTTATATCCACTAGGCAATCGTAAGATGATGAATATCTGCCATTACAACGTGGATACCTTACAGCGTGTTTTGAACATGACGCTCGCCAGTCTGCCGTTTTGGCTGCTGCTCTCGCTCGTTGCTTACCAACGCGTAGGATGGCCTTCCACGACTCAAGTCGAACAATCGGTTCTGGTCGCTCTCTTTTCTGGCGTGATTGGCACCCTGCTCTTTTTTGCCGCCACGAACATTGTGCGCAATGACCCCACTCAACTGGCCGCCGTTGAAGCGACTCAGTCTGGAGAAGTGCTATTCACCCTACTTGGCGAAATGATTTTTCTTGGTGCTGCACTGCCTGCACCGATATCGTTACTCGGTATCACGTTAGTCATTTTAGGCATGATTGCACATAGTCTGGCGTCCACGCGCGGATCAGGCAAAACGCGGGTCAGACGCAAAACGGCTAACCAGAAAATCGAGGAACACACGTAATGTCGTGGGCATAAATTGGCGCGACGTATAAACGCCATATATGCCCAACGTTTCAGGCTGATAATCAGGTAACACTTCCAGTAGTTGCCCCTCTTCTAGCAATTGATTAACTAAATAACGCGGCAGCAAACTAATACCAAATCCTCGTAGCGTAGCCGACGTGAGTACCGTTGCGCAGTTGGCACTGAGGTTACCGCTCACGGGGACCACTACCGAGTTCCCATGATATGTGAACCCCCATTGATGATGGGAATAGTGCTCATGTGTTAGGCAGTTATGCTTACTCAACTGCTCTATTTTTTGAGGCAAAGGATGCCGCTCCGCATAGTTAGGCGACGCACACATCACGGAATAGCAGGTGCCTAAACGACGAGCTATGAGATTTGAATCGAGCTGGTTCGTGATGCGAATAGCGAGATCAATTCGTTCATCAACCAAATTAAGCGTTTTTTCCTGTCGGCAAATGTCAATTTGCGCCGCCGAATTGGACGTTAAATAGTCACATACAGCATCCGTAAGAAAAGCTTGAATCAGTGATTGGCTGCTCGTTATTCGCAGCAACCCTCGCGGAATTTGCTGTTTATTATCAACGATCTGTTCAATCTCATCACTCAGCAATAACAGTGCCTGACAGCGAGCGAGAACCTCTTCTCCGGCGCTTGTTAAGCTTTGGCTGCGAGTCGTACGGTGTAACAAACGTCCACCAATCCACTTTTCCAAATCAGCCAGATAGCGGGAAACCATCGCACGTGACAGATTCAGCTTTTCTGCAGCGCGGCTCAAACTGCCTTGCTCAACGACACAAACAAAAACCCGCATCGCGCTGAGTCGATCCATGTCCCTCTCCCTTCAATTTGCTCGATTTGGTTAACAGTATGTCTACTATTCTGACGTATTTCTTTCGCCAAATGCTGAATATACTGCCAAACAGTAATAACTCACATTAATAATAAAGGCCTGTCATTATGCAACCAATCATCGCAGTTAAACCGCTGGTTTTGTCACTTATTCTCGCAGGAGCCGCTTTTGCTACTCAGGCAAAGCCGCTTGAAATTTCGGTCTATAATCCCGGTGCTACCAGCCTATTCCCCGTCTCATCAGAGCTCATTACCGGCGACAAGGAAGCGGTGCTGATTGATGCACAATTTGAGAAAAAAGATGCTAATGCTCTGATCAACATGATTAAGAAAAGTGGCAAAACGCTGACTACGATTTATATCAGCCACGGAGATCCTGATTTCTATTTTGGTCTAGATACCCTGCTGGCGGCCTATCCACAGGCTAAAGTAGTAGCAACTCAGCCCACGGTAGCGCATATCAAAACCACCCAACAGGCCAAGCTGCAATACTGGGGTCCTTTGATGAAAGATCAGGCTCCAGCGAAAATCATCACCCCCGAGGTGTTACCAGGCAATGAGATTGTGCTTGAAGGCCAAAAACTGATTATCAAAGATCTTGATAGCGCTTCCCCAGATCGTACCTATGTGTGGATCCCATCGCTGAAAGCCATCGTGGGCGGTGTGCTCGTTTCAGCTAATCAGCATATCTGGACCGCGGATACGCAAACCAAAGCTTCGCGTGAAAATTGGATTATGGCCTTAGACCGCATGCAGGCACTTCATCCTGAAACCGTCGTTCCTGGTCACTATTTAGGAACCGCACCAAAAGGCGATGCCGCTATCGTCTTTAGTCGTGACTATCTGAAAAAATTTGAGCAGGTGCTCAGCACCAACAAAAACAGTCAGGCTGTCATTAACGAAATGAAAAAGGCTTATCCGACGCTCAAAGATGCTGAAAGCTTAGATCTCAGTGCCAAAGTGAATACCGGTGAAATGAAGTGGTAATTAGACAGATAATTTGATGTTTTTCATCAAGATTATCTAATTACTTACGGGCCTTAATGGCCCGATAATCCCCACACGATTGACTCATGCTGTTCATTTAAGAGATCGAGATACACGGGCTAGTACACCGCAGGGCACTCCGACGGTTTCGCCGCTACGACCCCATCGGTGTACTTCCCCTAAAATCGGGCTTACCTGACAAGCATTACACTCTATTTACCCAATACTTTTTCTATTCGTGCAGATAAATGCCCTGCCTACTAAGGATGTAGCAATGATCACTTCATTAAATCAGTCTTTTACACGTTTAACCGATCATCAGGACGGCGGCAAGCTATTGCTACGGCTCACTTTTGGCCTACTCATGTTATTCCATGGCGTCGCGAAAATTGAGCATGGCATTGGTTGGATTTCAACCATGCTACAAGAACAAGGCTTACCCGGTTTTATCGCCTATGGCGTGTTTATTGGTGAGATCGTGACGCCTATTCTGATCATTTTAGGGCTATTCACTCGCCCTGCCGCGTTGATTTATGCCATCAACTTACTAGTCGCCACTCTCATGGTGGGCACAGGTAAGTTCTTTACCTTGACCGATGTCGGCGCATGGGGACTGGAAAATGAAATGCTGTACTTTATGGGCGGCATTGTCGTTATGTTATTGGGGTGCGGGCGCTACTCAATTATGCGTAATGAAGCGCTGAGATAACGGAAAACACGCCGCTAGAAATAACACTTTCACTCTTGATTCAATCACCAAGAATGAATTAGCTACGGCAAGTTTCATTAAGCACCATGCACGTGAAACTTGCTATAAAAACTAAACTCCCCATTTATCCCACCACTGTCGACTACGCGATATAAAATCACACCACCACTCCATTGCTCAGAGTATTTAACCAGCAGGCTGATGTCTTGATTAAAAACATGCTATGGCGATGACAACGATTCTTAGCGACTAACATCAACAAAACCTCACAATCGTCGATGTTTACCCTGCTTAACACCTCATTTTCGTTACAAAAAACCAAATAACTGTTCACAAAACAACGATTTTGATGATAAAAAGATGACCTCGCGTGCAAATCTATGTTAGTTTCCAAATCCCGCATTATTAATGAATATACGAATAACATGGCAAAAGCCTGATTGTTCATTAATAAATGCTATAAATACAAGAAGTTAAATATTTAGATTTTAAGTTATCAATCATACGCTCTCGTTCTTTGCGTATAGTTAATGGGAATACAACATGCAATCCTCTGATAATACTCAGCAAGGCCGTACTTTCCTCGGTCATCCCTATCCACTCGGTTCGCTGTTCTTCACCGAGATGTGGGAACGATTCTCTTTCTACGGTATTCGTCCCCTTCTGATCTTATTCATGGCCGCCAGCGTTTTCGAAGGCGGAATGGGCATTCCACGCGAGCAGGCTTCTGCTATCGTCGGTATTTTTGCCGGTAGCATGTATCTTGCCGCTCTGCCCGGTGGATGGCTGGCTGATAACTGGCTAGGACAGCGCCGAGCCGTTTGGTATGGTTCGATTCTGATTGCTCTCGGTCACTTAGCCATTGCGCTATCCGCGCTATGGGGCAATACCCTGTTCTTTATCGGCCTGCTGTTGATTGTTCTTGGTACCGGTCTATTTAAAACCTGTATTTCCGTCATGGTTGGCACCCTGTATAAAGATGGCGATTCCCGTCGCGATGGCGGATTCTCGCTGTTTTACATGGGCATTAACCTAGGGTCATTTTTGGCGCCATTGGTCACCGGTTTGCTGGTCGGCGAAAAAGGCTGGCACTGGGGCTTTGGTATCGGTGGTCTGGGAATGCTGGTGGCATTGCTGATCTTCCGTTTCTTCGCAGTGCCTTCTATGCGTCGTTACGATCGCGAAGTTGGTTTAGACTCCAGTTGGAATCACGCTGTCGTTGAACGTAAAAACGTAGGCCGCTGGATTTCACTGTTGGCCGTCGGCGCGATTGTACTGATCGGTCTGCTGTCTTACGGCATTATCCCTATCAATCCTGTGTTGATCGCCAGCGTCATGGTTTATGTGATTGCCGCTTCGGTGACCCTGTACTTTGTTTATCTGTTTGCCTTTGCCGGCTTGGCCTCCGAAGAGCGCGTTCGCTTGCTGGTTTGCTTTATTCTTTTGGTTTCCGCCGCGTTCTTCTGGTCAGCGTTTGAACAAAAACCGACCTCATTCAACCTGTTTGCCAACGACTATACCCAACGTCAGTTTGGTGATTTTGAAATCCCAACCGTTTGGTTCCAGTCTCTGAATGCGCTGTTTATTATCATCTTAGCTCCGCTGTTTAGCTGGTTATGGCCTGCGCTGGGTCGCCGCAAAATGCAGCCAAGCAGCATGGTAAAATTTGTTATCGGCATCCTGTTTGCCGCAGCAGGTTTCGGCATCATGATTTTAGCTGCGCAAGATGTACTGGCAACCAGTGAAGCCGTTTCGCCATTCTGGTTAGTGGGAAGTATTCTACTGTTAACGTTGGGTGAACTGTGTCTAAGCCCAATTGGACTGGCAACCATGACTTTACTGGCACCCGACCGCATGCGCGGACAGGTGATGGGACTCTGGTTCTGCGCAAGCTCATTAGGTAACTTAGCCGCGGGCTTGATTGGTGGGCAGGTGAAAGCCGACCAACTCGACATGCTGCCAGATCTGTTTGCGCGTTGCTCTATTGCATTGGTGATTTGTGCCGTGGTTCTGGCGCTGCTGATCAAACCGATGCGCCGTATGATGCAAAATGCGGAAATCTAAACCAATCACCTCTACTCCCATCAAATAAAATAACGCACTTAAGGCACCCTACTGGGTGCCTTTTCTGTTATTTAGGGATGAAGACCTGACACATACCGCCATCCATTTTGCGCTAGATTTACATTTGTCATACTAAAAACATGGTAAAATACAAGAAAAGCAGGTGAATCATTTTTCAAAAGAACGTTACGGGAACCCCCCATTTGAAAAATAAGCCTATTTGCCAATTAAACTATCAATAAGCAGTAAATTGATGAGCGGTATCTCCGAAACTTCGTGGCATTTAGATTACAATGACCCCATGAGCTCGGTTTTTCCAAGTACACTTTGATCACATAGCGTACGCAGTCATAAAGGTAGAGTAATGGAAGTAATTAAAGAGATCCTGCACGCTCTGTGGGCCCAGGACTTCACCGTGCTAAGCGACCCTAAAATGATATGGGCGATTTACGGTATTTTATTCACCACGCTGTTATTGGAAAATGGGCTTCTTCCTGCAGCATTTTTACCCGGTGATAGCCTGCTATTACTAGCCGGCGCGTTAATCGCCAAAGGTGTTCTACCTTTCTTTCCCACCATCAGCGTTCTGATTATTGCGTCAAGCCTCGGCTGCTGGATGAGTTACATTCAAGGGCGTTGGTTAGGTGACACTAAGCTGGTACAAGGATGGCTGGTACAGTTACCTGCGCATTACCATCAGCGTGCCTATCACATGTTCCATAAGCACGGCTTGGTTGCGCTGCTTGTTGGTCGCTTCTTGGCTTTTGTACGGACGATTTTGCCTACTATCGCGGGTTTATCGGGGCTCAAGAACGCCCGTTTTCAGGTATTTAACTGGCTAAGTGCATTGCTATGGGTTTGTTCTGTGACAGGGGTTGGCTTAGCCATCAGCTATATTCCGTTCGTCAAACGCCACGAAGATCAGGTCATGACCTGTTTGATGATTTTACCTATCATTTTGCTCATTAGCGGATTGGTGGGAACCATTGTGATGGTTGTACGTAGAAAACGTCAGACCACTGCGCAATAAATCAATACGTTATGGATACAGTCCTGTAAGCCCTCAAACTGACCTTACAGGACTGTGATAACCGCAGAACAGCCTGAATCAAAGCTTTTCGAATCGCAGCAGTTCCGCCTTCAGTTCCTCATAAGATGTGAAGAGCTTACCTGAAGGCAGTAAACGCTCTCCCTGGGCACCAACCACGACCAGAGCAGGAACACCCTTCACATTATGTCGGTCCAATAAACGCTGAGTATCACGCAAACAATGCTCATAGCGGCGTAATAATGCTTCTGTTGGTCGAGAAACGGCCAAGGCTTCTGTTTCAAACCCCTCACGTTCTAGGATTTCAACCACTCCCTGACTGCTGGAATTATCTAAGCCCTCAACATAACGTGCTCGCTGTAACGTTTTCAACACGGCGAAAACGCGCTCAGGCTCGCTGAGTTCGGCGGCTATCAATGCTAACGTGGCAGAGAAAGAATCAAACACGCCACCTTGATTCAGCACATTTTCACGATAGGCTTCACTAAATACTTGTCCAGTTGCCGATTCAATACGCATATCATTTTGCCACGCATATTGAGCAAACTCGGGTGTCAACTCTCTAGCGCCTTCGCGAGCAAACAAACCTGTCGGGCGGAAAGTGACGTGAAAATCGGGATCGTCTATCAGTTGGCTAATTCTTGGCGACGCGCCATAACACCAGCCACAAAGGGGATCAAAAAGGTAAACAAGTTCTCGGGTCTTCATTCGGACTCCTTGATGTTGTTCAGCTCATAGCACCATGGGTACTGCAATAGCTATTATGGATGCTTGTGATGCAGCCAATATTCGACATGCGAATAATTTATAGTCTGGCTCAAAATCATAGAGTTGCCACCTGCTACCAGAATTCGCCGTCGTTTAACCCATAAATAACGTTAAAGTTCGATGCTACGGATACTTTTATTTCGTCGCGATTTTTTAGGTTTAATGTCAGGATCTGAGTAGTAAGACCACAGAAACAACAGTATCCCCCCAGCGGCGAGGCCTGCACCTACCCAACCTGTCGAAGACCAGCCAAATCCTGCGGCAATGCTTACACCGCCCAACCATGCGCCTAACGCGTTGGCGATATTAAACGCCGAATGATTCAACGCCGCAGCCAACGTTTGAGCATCTTCCGCAACATCCATTAAGCGCGTTTGCAAGGCAGGCACCAACGCAAAGCTACCACCGGTGAGCAGCACAACCAGCACCGTTGCCCAAGCAATATCAGCGACCCAATAGAAAGTGGTGAGGATAACCACATTCCAGATCAACACGCCGACTATGGTGCCCATCAGTGAACGATCTGCCAGACGCGAACCGAAAATATTGCCTAAAATCATACCGACACCAAAAATAATCAGCACTAAAGGCACGCTAGATGGCGACATTCCCGTTTGATGAATCAGTGTCGGCGCGATATAGCTAAACACCGCAAATAGTCCACCCGATCCAACAGCGGCAATACCTAGCGTGAGCCAGACTTGCTTACGCTTCAAAGCCCCCAATTCACGCAGCGGGCTCGCCCCTTCCTCCACGCGATCTTTCGGCAACCACAGCATAACCAGAAGCGCGGTCAGAGCACCGATAACCCCAACCATCACAAAAGCCGCTCGCCATCCCATCAGTTGACCAATCCATGTTGCAAGCGGTGAGCCTAGCAATGTGGCCAGCGTCAGCCCAAGCATGACCCGCCCTACGGCTTTAGCTCTCTGCCCGACGCCTGCCATCGAAGCCGCCACCAGCGACGCCACGCCAAAATACGCACCATGCGGTAACCCACTAATAAAACGGAACACCATCAGGTTGCCATAGCTAGAACTCAGCGCGCTGGCAATATTTCCCACAGCGAAGAGCACCATTAACAGTAACAGCAGCGTTCTACGCGACAGACGCGCCGCGAGCGTAGCGATGACTGGCGCACCAATCACCACTCCCAGAGCGTAAATACTGATGACGTGTCCGGCCTGAGGGATCGAAATCGCCAGATCTTTAGCGACATTAGGCAACAATCCCATAATGGCAAATTCGCCGGTGCCGATCCCGAAACCGCCAACGGCCAATGCAATTTCAGCGCCGCGGCGATGCGCCACCGGTGATGGTGTCGGTGGCAATGATGATGTTGACATATCGGCCCCTGATATCAGAAAAATATTCGTGTCACCGTTCATGACAGAAATAGTGATTTAGGTCACATTATAAATAAGGTGAGCAGAATACCGAAGCTACCTATTAGCTTCTACTATTTTGTTAATTTTTCGTTGAATTTGCGGTTCTGTGTTGTTGTGGTCGATGTGCCTGCGATGGCAGGTAGTGCAGCTTAATTCTGAATTACGTTATTAAGCTGAGTATCTCGCGAGAATCCCATGACGTAGCAATATGGTCAGGTTAAGATTTCTCCCCTAAAAATGGCCAATGATATAAGGACATCCATGTCGCCATTCTCGTTACTCGATCAACATTTGCTCCGCCAGCGAAATGCGCCTGAGCTCACCGGAATACGTCGATTCTGTACTGAGTTTTGGTATTTTGGACTGAAAGAAGCGCGCGCCTGTCTATTTGTCGGCCTATTTTTTATCGCCGTTTTCTCTGTGCCACGCGCTGGTTTTCTCCATATTGCTCGCTACGATCTCTTATTTATTATCGCTATTTTTATTCAGCTATGGATGGTCGCCAGTAAGTTAGAAACCTGGGATGAGCTAAAAGCGATCACTCTTTTTCACATGGTAGGATTTGCGCTCGAGGTATTTAAAACGTCCGGTAGCATACAGTCATGGAGCTATCCCGATTTTGCTTATACCAAACTGTTTGGTGTTCCTCTGTTTGCCGGTTTTATGTATGCCTCGGTAGGTAGCTTTATCATTCAGTCATGGCGCCTATTCGATCTGAAAGTTCGTCACCACCCGCCCTATTTTTACAGCACCTGCGTTGCGATACTGATCTATATAAACTTCTTCACTCATCACTATATCGGTGACTATCGCTGGTACATTACGGCTTTTATATTAGGCATTTATGCTCGTAGCACGGTGATTTTCACACCTTACGATCGCGAACGTAAAATGCCACTGTTGTTGGCCTTCATTCTCATTGGATTTTTCATTTGGCTAGCGGAAAACATCAGCACTTTCTTTGGGATCTGGAAATATCCTAATCAATTAGGTGCATGGTCGGCCGTACACGTCGGCAAATGGAGTTCATGGGCGCTGCTCGTTATCATGACGTTTACGATTACCACCTTTCTGAAAAATATTAAGCGACGTATCCATATCGCCCAATAGCCCATGATTCGAAGCAGATACCAGAGACAAAAAAGCCCACGGCGTTTCCCCCGTGGGCTTTTTATCAAAATCTGACCATTAGAACAGCGTAAAGGCCATCATCCCGACAATACCGCCCACGGTTCCCAAAATGGTCTCCATCACGGTCCATGTTTTTAGCGTTTGCAGTTCGTTGGCTCCGGTAAATTTCCCGAATAGCCAGAAACCGGCATCGTTCACATGGCTAAGCACAATTGACCCACCAGCGATACAAATCGCCAATGCCGCCAGTTGTCCCCCGTTTAACCCCAGTTGAGCAGTGACTGGCAGGACCAATCCCACGGTCGTTAAACATGCCACAGTGGCAGAACCTTGGATCACACGCACTGCGGCAGATAATACAAAACAGGCAACTGCGATTGGCAAACCCGCGCCAATCAGCGCATCCCCCAGCGCAGGGCCTACGCCTGAATCGACTAGGATCTGCTTAAATACACCGCCCGCACCGGTCATCAGCAATATGATCCCCGCCGGCTGAATGGCTGCCGAGCAAATAGACATGATCTGTTCTTTGCTCATGCCGCGTGGCTTTGCCAATCCGTAGATGACAATGAGGCAGGCAATCAGAATCGCAGTAAATGGATGGCCGATAAATTCTAACCAATCATACAAAGAGGTATTCGGTGTAACAAATCGCGCTCCAATGGTTTTCATCCCGACTAACACCAGCGGACATAGCACCAGTATCAGGCTAAGACCAAACGACGGCATATTGGACTTATCCAGTACTGGCGCATTCTCTTCCTCTGGCATTGGCCAGCTAACATGTTTGCTAATGAAGTTACCAAACAATGGACCCGCTAGCAGCATCCCCAAAATAGCAGCCACTAAACCGATAGCAATCATCCAGCCAAAATCCGCATTCATCTGAGCCGCCAGCAACATCGGTACGGGGCCAGGCAGCAAGAACGCGGCAGCGCTGGCCACGCCAGCAAACAGTGGGATCGCCATTTTGACAACGTTACCGTTAGTGCGACGCGCTACGGCAAAGACCACGCCAATCAGCAATACAATGGCGACATCGAAAAACAGCGGTAGTGCACAGACTAAACCCGCAATCCCTAGCGCATAGTGAGCGCGTTTTTCGCCAAAGCTTTTCAGCAGATGAGCGGCGATTTGATCCAGCGCCCCTGTTTCATGCAGAATTTTGCCAAACATTGCGCCTAGCGCGACAACGATAGTCAGGAAGCCAAGGGTGCCCCCCATACCATCCTGCATAGCCTGAGTAATTTTGCTCAATGGCATGCCTGAGAAAATACCAGCACCAATAGAGACCAGCATCAGTGCCACAAAAGCATGCAACCGTGCTTTCATGACTAAAAAGAGTAATAGCAATACAGAGCCGACAGCGGTGCCGACGAGAGTCATGGTATCCACAGATTTATTCCTGAATCGAACGTTGTTGGATGTGTTTCAACGTGTCAGCAATGACCGCGTCGAGTGGCTGATTGATATCAATGGCGCAAACATCCTGTTCATCTGCGTTTGGCACTTCCAGTGCTTCAAACTGAGAAACCAGCATTTGAGGTTTGAAGAAGTGTCCCTTACGGGCCTTCATACGTGATTCGATGAGTTCGAAATCGCCATCCATATAGATAAATGAGAGGTTAGCGTTACCTTCACGCAGTCGGTCGCGGTAACGTTTTTTCAGTGCAGAGCAGACAATGACGGATACATCGTTGGTGCGCTGCATGGCAAATGCAGCGTCGTTCAAAGCACTCAGCCACGGAGCACGGTCTTCATCATTCAGCGCATGACCTTCGGACATTTTATTAATGTTGCTACGCGGGTGTAGAAAATCGCCATCTAGGAAACCACACGACAATTTTTGAGCCACTGCGCTTGCGACAGCAGATTTGCCGCTGCCAGATACGCCCATCACGACATACACATGGTGAGGTTTTAGTGTGTTTTTCATAGATTGGCTCCAGACATTGAATGGTTGGTTGGCGCCGAATAACTATTCTTCGCCAATGTTACCGGTAATTGTTATCGGTAACATTGTCAGCGGCTTTACATAAACTTGCAATGTGAGCCAGCGCACAAAACCTTCTTGTGTGATCTATATCTCATAATTAATTAGCATCAAAACAATCACCATGAGAATAGATAACAGAAATGTAACAGTTATTGATGAACTGACAGGCTTGAGCTAAATTGCCTTTAGCCCCAACTTTGTTGATGTGAGTGATTATTTCTATATAAAATCAGTTAGTTAATCGATTATGAGAGCATAAAAAAAGAGCGCTTATGCGCTCTTTTTGCTAACGATAGACTGCCACTACTGCCCGTAATATGCATTCGCTCCATGTTTGCGTAAGTAATGCTTGTCGAGCAGTTCTTGCTGCATATCCGGCAGCTGTGGGCTAAGCTGACGCGTAAAAATAGCCATATACGCCACCTCCTCCAATACCACAGCATTATGCACTGCGTCTAACGCATCCTTACCCCAAGCAAATGGCCCATGTGAATGAACGAGCACAGCAGGCATCTGATCGGGATCTAGATGAGATTGCTGGAAAGTTTCAATTATCACCTGACCTGTCTTCCACTCATAATCATGCTGAATCTCTGACTCAGTCATTAAGCGTGTGCAGGGAATGTTGCCATAGTAATAATCAGCATGTGTTGTCCCCCAAGCGGGAATGTCCAAACCAGCCTGTGACCAAATCGTCGCGTGCCGCGAGTGCGTATGCACAATTCCGCCAATATGAGGGAATGCCAAATAAAGCCCGCGATGAGTTTCGGTGTCTGACGATGGTTTCCATTTACCTTCCACCACTTCACCGGAAACGATATCGACCACGACCATATCATCAATACCCATTCCTTCGTAATCCACCCCTGATGGTTTGATGACCATCAGTCCACTTGCGCGATCAACCCCACTTACGTTGCCCCAAGTGAAAGTGACCAGACCATATTTTGGCAACGCCAGATTGGCCGCCAGCACCTGTTGTTTCAATTGTTCCAGCATGAGTTATCTCCCGCGTTAATAACCTTATTGTCTAGAACACCATCCGGTTCGGGTATGGGAGAACTGGCTACAAAGCGCGAGTGAATTAGCTGAATAAGAAAACGTGGGAACATCGACAGTCGTGGTTCTTAGCACGATAAGCTAAAAGGCAGTGATTCAAAATAAGAATATTTACCTATTAGGAATTTAGCAAATGAATATACTGAGCCGCACTTGTGACATGCTGTTATGTAGAATTATATTTTGCAAAAAACGATTTTTGCGAGCACTACCCATGGGGCAACCTATATGCAGCAGCTAATTTCTCGCACAAATCATGTCCTATACTTATAGAGAAATATAATCGTCAGAAACTTAAAAGGAGTAAGTGATGAATACCACTATGAAACGTTTTGCAGCGGCAGCACTGGCAGTGACGCTGGTTGCTTCTCTAAGTGCCTGCTCTAACTGGTCTAAGCGTGACCGTAACACCGCAATCGGCGCAGGCGCAGGTGCTTTGGGCGGTGCCGTTCTTACCGATGGCAGCGCGCTCGGTACCGTGGGCGGCGCAGCTGTTGGCGGAATTATCGGCCATCAGGTTGGTAAATAATATGCCACGGGCTGAGAATCATCTCAGCCCGTATAAAACAACATGGATCAGTGAGATCTACTTTGAGGTAATGCTTAGCCACCAGCCAATTTGACTTTATGCCCTTTGGCTTCCAACAGTTGCTTAAGTAAGTCTCGTTTATCCCCCTGAATTTCAATCACGCCCTCTTTCACCGCGCCACCGCAGCCACATTTTTTCTTCAGTTCAGCAGCCAGCTTTTGCAATTCGGCGTCATCAATATCTAAACCCGTAATCAGAGATACCCCTTTGCCTTTTCGCCCACTGGTTTGCCGTTGAATTCGGACAATACCGTCCCCTTTCGGGCGTACCACTGGTACTTTTTCTTCATCGATTCGGCCAGTGTCCGTTGAATAAACTAGTCTGCTGTTCTTGTCCTGCATAGAACTTCCTGCTTAAGCTAAAGAATTTAAAATGGAGCGCAATGTTTCTGCTGGCGTCGCAGATTGGGTAATAGGACGGCCAATCACCATATAGTCAACGCCCGCTTGAACCGCCTCAACCGGCGTCATAATTCTACGTTGATCGCCTGCTGCACTGCCTTCGGGACGGATCCCCGGTGTTACCAGTTTGAAATCTTTACCACAGCTATTTTTTAAACGCGTTGCCTCATGAGCTGAACACACAACCCCATCGAGTCCACAGGCTTTAGTGAGTTTAGCCAGACGTTCAGCGTAATCAGCGGGTGATTGTTCAATGCCAATGCCACGCAAATCTTCCGCTTCCATGCTCGTCAAAACGGTAACGGCGATCAACAGCGGTGCATCTTTGCCGAAGGGAACCAGTGCCTCACGCGCTGCACTCATCATACGAGCCCCGCCACTGGCGTGGACATTCACCATCCATACACCTAATTCAGCCGCAGCCGCAACTGCATGCGCAGCCGTATTAGGAATATCGTGAAACTTCAGGTCGAGAAAGATTTCAAATCCACGTTGTTGTAGCTCGCTAACCAACTGAGGGCCATACAGAGTGAACATCTCTTTGCCCACTTTTAGGCGACAGTCACGCGGATCGATATTATCGACAAACGCCAAAGCGGCATTTTTATCTGCATAATCAAGAGCAACTAGGATCGGTGACGAGGTAGCGTTTGCCTGAGATGGCGTAGAAATGGACATGGCAACTCCCTGAAGCTGGCGGTAAATGAAATAAGGCCTTTATCAGGGAGGGCATTGTACACAGCGTTAGACCGTGTGCCTAGCGCAGAGAGGCGCTAAATTACTGCCCATCAAGTCCGCGAATCGGTTTGATGGTTGCCCATGCGCGACACGACGGACAATGCCAATACATCGTATGGGCAGTAAACCCACATTTCATGCAGCGGTAGCGCGGCTTAGTGCGAATTTGCTCGCCAACCATATCTCGCAGCAATTGCAGGCTCTCTTTCGCTCGGCCCTCTTCGGCTTCCGCCAAATGGTAATCCATCAAGCGATAGAAGGTGCGCATAGTTGGATGCCGCTGTAATTGACGTCCAACGTAAACCTGTGCCGCCTCAATACCTTCATTTTGCTCCAAGACCTCGGCCAACATAAGTTCAGCCGCAGCGCCCGTATTTTCCTCTACACAGCGACGTAAGAAGGCCACCCATTGCTCGGGCTGATTGAGCTGTTGATAGCAATCATGCATCATAGGCAAGACTTCGCTGACCAGATCCTTGTCCTGGTCTAAAACCTGAGACAACGCTTCGACCGCCTTGGCGGGCTCATCTTTGGCAATATAGATCCTACCGAGCATCACAGACACGCGCGCACAATTTTTATCTGCTGAGGCGGCCTTTTTTAGCAGCGCCATGCCTCGTTCTAAATCATCGCTCCCCATCGCCTGCAGCGAAAGCTCGCAGTAAAAATGTGCAATTTCGATGCGCTGCTGATCTTTGCCCTGCTTAACCAACTTCTCAGCCACGTCTATCGCTTTTTGCCAATCGCTAGTGGCTTGGTAGATAATTAATAATTGCTGTAACGCCGAGACCTTAAAGTCTTGCTCATCGACCAACTGATTAAACATTTCTTCAGCGCGATCATAAAGCCCCGCGGCCATATAGTCGCGCCCAAGCTGCTGAACAGCCAACAAACGCTGATCGAAAGTCAAAGAAGCACTCTCCATCAGGGCCTGATGGATTCGAATAGCGCGGTCAACTTCGCCACGCGAGCGGAATAAGTTACCTAACGTAAGATGCGCTTCGACCGTATTGCTGTCCTCTTTAAGCATATCGAGGAACAGGTCAACCGCTTTGTCCTGCTGGTTAGAAAGCAGAAAATTTACCCCTGCCACGTATTCACGCGAAAGGCGGCTGGCTTCCTGCTGCTTATCCTGCTGAGCACTTCTGCGTCCCATATACCAGCCATAGGCGGCAGCAACGGGAAGAAGCAGAAACAGCAGCTCTAACATAGTCTCTATTCCTTCAGCGTCGCGGGAGGCGCCAGATTATCAGGCTCCGCAGGCGCAGCTTGCTGTTCTAAGCGGCGAATTTTACGCTCGGCACGAACCAACCCCAAACGGACGCGTATATAAAATAAGCCGCAGATAATCCAACCCAGAATGAACCCACCCGCGAACAGCGTCGCAAGTAGCGTAGAAAGGCGGTATTCACCTTGGGCGATCAAATAATTGAACGCAACAGTCTGATCGTTATGCGCACCTAACGTGACGGAAAGCACAAAAACAGCCAAGATGATCAAAAAAATTAGCAGATATTTCACATTTCTTCCTGTAAATCAGGTTAACCGGATGAATTATGCCAAAGAAAACAGCACCCGAATGCTTAAATTATCATTTAGTTATATCGTAGGGGAACCCCACGCAGCACTAAAACCCTGTTTCAGTACTCCCAGATCTCATTATGTCTCATGCAATTCACTTTTGAGATTCAAAGGTATCCCAGTCAAACAACCAGTATATAGATATGAGAACTATATGGGGGTTATCCCCTAAAACTTCAAGTTTTCCTTGAAGTTACTCGTCTTCAGTGCGTTGTTTTATCTCTTGAGATTCCGGTGCACTAATATCTAAAGAACCGCAAAATCGTTGTACCAGCGCGCACGATATCGTCACTAATACCCAGCTAATTAAGGTTGCGACAATCAAGTCCTGCGGCCAGTGCATCCCTAGCACTAAACGACTTCCCATCACACTAATAGCCCAAATGCTGATCACCAACGTCGAAATGTAGCGACGTCGTGGAAGCAACAACCCAAACGCGAGCAAAGCCCACGTTGCAACAAACATAGTGTGCCCTGAAGGAAACGCAAAACCGGTTTCAAATGCCCAATGGCCCTTTAACCACTGCGGGATACGCGTTTCATTCTGTAGTTGTTCAGTCACCAAATCACCGCGAGCACCACGTTTGAGGCTATAAAATGCCTTCACATCAACATTGTGTTCACCTTCCAACCACATGACATAAGGACGAGGCTCTTGCACCCAATTTTTAATTGTCGATTTTATTTGTTGTCCCACAACAACAGTTATTGTCAGTATAATAAATAAGATAACCGTTGCTTTGATCCGAAAGCGTAAACACCACAGAAACCATCCTGCCAATATGATGCTAGTGAGCGCCCCCCACGGCGAGGTCACCGTTTCTGTCATCGCAAACAGCGCTTTGAGAATGTAATCAGTCCCCCCTGGCTGCCAGTGCCAGCCGCTCATCCAGACGGTCACGGGCATGGCGAGTAACACAATCAGACCTACCGTGGTACGCTTTGCAATCTGTAACATCAATTAATCCTTTCTTTCTATTGAATATTCAGTGTAGCAATACCATATCAATGAAGCCTATCAGGAAATATCACGCGGTGTTTTATTGAACGCTTAGAACAAAAAAGACGCGGTCATCACCGAAAACTGCTGTATCGCCAATAGTTGTGGCAAAATAGGCGTCATATTAAAGATTCGGTTTTTCCGGATTTACTTCGGTTGTGCCTGCACTCACCTGCATCGGCAGCACACAATAACCGGTGTCCATAATGGGCAGTATCTAAAAAGATGTAGTTGTGGAGATCAACATGCAGCTTAAACGAGTGGCTGAAGCAAAATTGCCGACACCTTGGGGTGACTTTTTGATGGTCGGCTTCGAAGAAATTGCTACCGGCCATGATCATCTAGCCTTAGTCTATGGTGATGTGTCTGGCGCAACACCCGTGCTTTCGCGCGTACATTCAGAATGTTTAACCGGCGACGCACTCTTCAGCTTGCGCTGTGATTGTGGTTTTCAGTTAGAAGCTGCACTTGAGCACATTGCAGAAGAAGGTCGGGGTATCTTGCTGTACCACCGCCAAGAAGGTAGAAACATCGGACTGCTGAACAAAATCCGCGCGTACGCTTTACAAGATAAGGGCGCAGACACGGTGGAAGCAAACCATCAACTTGGCTTCGCTGCTGATGAGCGCGACTTCACCTTATGCGCGGATATGTTCAAACTCTTAGGGGTAGATCAGGTTCGGTTACTGACAAATAACCCGAAAAAAGTTGAGATTCTGACCGAAGCGGGCATTAACATCACCGAGCGCGTTCCTCTTATTGTTGGCCGTAATCCGAAAAACGAGCGTTATCTATCGACTAAAGCCGCTAAAATGGGTCATCTGCTCGATTAATTCCGCATCACACCATTATACCGACAAAAGAAAGGAGGCCATGGCCTCCTTTCTTTTTCTTCATAGTCCAATCACGGATTAGTGATTACGCATGTATTCGTCCATATCCGTTTTTAAGTTATCTGATTTGGTACCAAAAATAGCCTGTACGCCTGAACCAGCAACCACAACGCCTGCGGCACCTAATTTCTTCAAACCAGCCTGATCCACTTTCGCCACATCCGCTACGCTCACACGTAGACGAGTGATACACGCATCCAGGTTAGTAATATTGTCTTTGCCCCCAAACGCAGCCACTAACGCCGCAGACATTTCGTCACTGCTCTGGGCCTTCTGTTCTGAAGACGAATCTTCACGGCCAGGTGTTTTCAAGTTCAGTTTGGTTATTAGCACGCGGAAAATAACGTAGTACACCAAACCGTAAGCAATCCCCACAATAGGGAACAACCAAATTTTGCTGCTGTGACCACTTTGTAAAATAAAGTCGATCAACCCAGGAGAGAATGTCGTGCCATCACGCATTCCCAACATGATGCAAATAGGGAACGCCAGACCGGCCAAAATAGCATGAATAGCATACAAAATTGGGGCAACAAACATGAACGAGAACTCGATCGGCTCGGTGATCCCCGTCAGGAAAGAGGTCAACGCCGCCGAGATCATAATCCCGCCGACTTTAGCGCGGTTTTCTGGCTTAGCAGAATGCCAAATCGCAATCGCCGCTGCCGGCAGACCGTACATTTTGAACAAGAAGCCACCAGACAGTTTACCTGCTGTTGGATCACCCGCGATATAGCGAGGAATATCGCCGTGGAACACCTGACCGGCCGCATCCGTAAACGAACCCACTTGGAATTGGAATGGTACGTTCCAGATGTGGTGCAAGCCGAAAGGTACTAACGCACGTTCAACGAGGCCATAAATACCAAATGCTACTTTTGGATTTTGATAGGCCGCCCACTGAGAGAACCACTGAATTGCCGAACCCACCGGTGGCCAAATAAAGGCCAAGGCAATACCAAACGCAATAGCAGTTAGGCCTGAAATGATCGGAACAAAACGTTTTCCCGCGAAGAAGCCCAAATAGTCAGGCAGCTTAATGCGGTAGAAGCGGTTAAACATATAGGCTGCGATAGAACCTGCAATGATCCCCCCCAACACACCGGTATCGGCTAAATGCTTTTCGGCAATCTCAGCAGCCGGAATATGCAATACCAGCGGTGCAATAACGGCCATGGTTTTCACCATGATGCCATACGCAACCACTGCAGCCAGCGCAGAAACGCCGTCGTTATTGGTAAAGCCAAGTGCGACACCAATTGCAAAAATCAACGGCATATTGGCGAATACCGAACCACCGGCTTCAGCCATCACGTGCGAGACTACTGCGGGTAGCCAAGTGAAGTTGGCCGAGCCGATACCCAGCAGAATGCCTGCAACGGGCAAAACGGACACCGGCAGCATCAGCGACTTACCTACTTTTTGCAGGTTTGCGAATGCGTTTTTAAACATAGTTGAGAGTGCTCCTGAATAAAATAGTGCTCTTTTATTAGCGCGTTCGCGTATACCCGAGAATCACGCCACGCGCAGGAAGAGAACCTGAACGCAGTAGAAGTGTCGTTGCACTTCCTTAATTTTTACACAGGGTAAAATAAATACCCTCTAATGTGTTTGATGGTTGTCACGCTTCAGCAAATACAGAGATCTAAATAACACTTTTGGTATTTAATCGTTAAAAAAATCACCACTGTGATGCGTATCAAACCTTTGAAAAGCTATTTTCGACCAGAAAGATACGCGTTTGAATGATTAATTACGAGCTATAAAATAAATAGATATTATCCACGTTGTGGCAAAGCCACTCCAAACAGGCTAACAAAGTTATCTGTCGTTTGTTGCGCTAAAGCCTCTGGCGTCATTCCTTTTAGCACCGCAAGATATTCAGCGACGTCACGCACATAGGCAGGCTGATTCTCTTTACCACGATGTGGAACAGGAGCCAGATAGGGAGAATCGGTCTCAACCAGCATTCGGTCAATCGGTACGTAGCGGGCAACTTCACGCAACGCATCGGCGTTACGAAAAGTCACAATGCCAGAGAATGAAATGTAAAAACCCATATCTAACAGTTGGCGAGCCGTGTCCTGATCTTCAGTGAAACAGTGCAAGACGCCACCACATTCATGCACCTGCTCTTCTCGCAAAATGTCTAATGTGTCCTGACGCGCATCTCGCGTATGAACAATCACCGGCTTATGCAACTCACGGCCGATGCGGATATGCTGGCGAAATGACTCTTGTTGCAAAGGAATATTGTCTTTCTGATAGAAGTAATCCAGACCCGTTTCGCCCATGGCAACCACGTCTGGCGCGCTAGCAAGCTGACGCAGTTCGGCATAATCATAGCCGCCATCCAGATTGAGTGGATGTACACCACAGGAAAATGCAACATTATCGCGCTGACCAATTTGCTTGCGCATCGCCAGATATCCCGGCAGCGTCGTTGCTACCGCCAACACAAAACCCACATCACGAGCTTTTGCATCGGCTAAAACGCTATCGACGCTTTTGTGCAGGTTTTCGTAGTCCAGTCCATCTAGATGGCAATGGGAATCAACTAAATACATAATTTATAACCTGATAAAATAGCTAGCCGTGCAGCCGTCAACGACGTTACTACACGGCAGGAGGGAAAGACTCGCTCCACAAGCACAGCTGACGCGTGAGCATAAGCTCACGATTCAGCCCAACGGTGGTGAGAAGCTGATGACGGCAGAAAATCCATTGCTCTAGCTGCTGTTGCAGCACTAGGGTTGCCTGAGTTGATGCTAACTGATGTACCAGCGGCTGCTGATCCAAATTCATGAGCGCCGTAGTGACACCCTGCTGAAGTTTTATTGCATCCAGTAACAATGCACATAACCATGTAAGACGATGATCAACGTTTTCATGATTCAGCAGCGGCAATAACTGCATCCACTGACGCTGAGGAATGGCCTGCTGCAATCCCTGACATAGTTGAAGGCGTTGTTTCCAGATAGTTGGCTCAAGCAGTGCTAACGCAGCAACTGGGGCGCCTCCATTCAGGCGTAATGCCGTACGCATCGCCGTTTCGTCACCTGGCTGCTGTGTGTGCAACCAACGTAGGCTTAGCGCTTCGTCAGGAACAGGAAGGTGGAGATAGAAGCAGCGGCTACGCAAGGTAGCCAGTAAGTTTGCCGGTTCGCGAGTACCTAAGAGAAAATAGGTTTTCTCGGGTGGCTCCTCAAGCGTTTTCAAAAGCGCATTGGCCGCCGCTTCTGTCAAGGTTTCAGCCAATGGCAAGAGAACGACTTTTGCGCCCCCTTGCTGAGCATGCGCATAGAGTTGCTCGATAATCTGGCGTACGGGTTCGATCCCGAGGCTAGATTTCCCTTTTTCTGGCTGTAAGTGATACCAATCGGGATGATTGCCGGCCAGCATCAAACGGCAGCTATGGCACTCGCCACAGCTTTTATCGCCGTTTGGCCTTTGACACATCAGCCAGCGCCCAAGAGCATACATCAACGAATCATCGCCACATCCTGCAATCGCATGAACCAGCAAAGCATGATGCCCTCGTCCAGCCTGATGTTGCCCTACCAGTTGGCGATAAGGTGCACTCAGCCACGGATACCAGTTCACTCGCCATGCTCCTGCTGTTTGAACCAAGCTTCAAGCGCTAAGCGAATCGCTGCGGTTACTTCAGGAAGCGTTTGTGATGCATCAACGGTGATAATGCTTGCGTCCTGCGCCGCTAATTCCAGATAACGTGTGCGAGTACGCTCAAAAAACGCCAAAGATTCCTTTTCAATACGGTCTAAAGCACCTCGACTACGCGCACGCTCTAGACCTATCGCCGGCGGTAAATCCAGATAGAGCGTTAAGTCCGGTTTGAAATCACCCAAGACAGTATCGCGCAGCGACTGCATCAACCGAGAATCAATACCACGTCCACCGCCTTGATACGCCTGTGAAGAGAGATCGTGACGATCGCCGACCACCCACGCCCCACGAGCCAGCGCAGGTTTAATCACGTTATCAACCAGCTGTACCCGCGCGGCGTAAAGCATCAACACTTCTGCTTTGTCGGTAAGTTTTTCGTTCTCGACGCCCTGTTTGACGAGATCGCGTAGTTTCTCTGCCAATGGTGTACCGCCGGGCTCACGTGTGAAAACGATATCCTGAATCCCCTGCTGACGTAATACATCAACCACGGTATCACGCGCTGTCGTCTTCCCTGCCCCTTCAAGGCCTTCTATCACGATGAACTTACTTTCCATTCTTTTCCCTTAGCACCTGCAAATAATCCCGCACGGCTTGATTATGACTCTGTAAGTTGGTGGTAAATACGTGCCCACCTTTACCATCAGCGACAAAATATAAATAAGATGTTTTATCTGGATGCGCCGCCGCCTCTAAAGAGGCTCGGCTTGGCATAGCAATCGGCGTTGGCGGCAATCCTGATATAACGTAGGTATTGTATGCGGTTGGCTGCAGTAAGTCGCGCCGCGTCAAGTTGCCGTTGTAAGCGTTGCCTAGGCCATAAATGACGGTAGGGTCGGTTTGCAGACGCATCCCAATACGCAGACGATTGATAAATACCGAAGCAACTTTACCTCGCTCCTCACCCACACCCGTCTCTTTTTCGATAATTGACGCCATAGTGACTAATTCTTCCGGCGTTTTATACGGCAGATTTTTCTCACGTCCCTGCCATATTTCATCAACTTCTTTGTTCATGCGGCTATAGGCGCGCTTAAGCAACATCTCATCACTGTTACCTGCAGTGTAATGATAGGTATCAGGATACAGCCAGCCTTCAAGGGATCGCCCTTCGGGTAAGCCAAGCATTTTAGCAATTTCAGCCTCGCTTTTATTGGCTACGTTTTGCTTCAAACTAGGCGATGCAGCTAGTACCTGCATCCAATCCTGTAAACGCGTCCCTTCGATAAAGCGCACCGTAAACTGCGCTTCTTTGCCACTTTTCAGCAACTCAAGAAACTGACGTACGGTCATCCCCGGCGTAATGCGATACGTGCCCGCTTTAAAATTAGCGAGCTCTGGTTCTATTTGTAATAACCATGGGAAGTAATAAGAATGAGTCATCAGTTTATCTCTCACCAATAACCCTTCAAGCGCAACGCGGCCAGTTCCAGCCGGAAGTTTAAAGAGTGTTTCCTGAGAGATCGCCAAAGGCGTTCGGGCAAACTTCTGCACCTGATAATAGCCCCAAAACAGGGTCGCCAGCAGAATCAGCATGCAGACAACAAGGAGTCCAAACAGTTTTTTCTTCATTCAACCGCCAATCTTTACTCACGCCACGGGGCTAAGACACCCTGGTAATAAATAGTTCGCCAACTGCCGAGAATGGAAGTGATACTCCCCCACTTCATTTACTGGCAGTAACGGCATTAAAGAGTTACATACAAAAACTTCATCCGCATCCTGCAATGTCTGCATAGGTTCGGAAACCACGGCTAATTCGTACACGCTGTCTGCTAGCAAGGCCATAATCCGTTGGCGCATCAAACCGTTTACCCCAGCGTACTCAAGAGACGGAGTGTAAACCTGCTTTCCTTTACGCCAAAACAAATTAGCCGCACAGCATTCCACTAGCCTATCCTTGGTGTCAAGCACCAAAGCCTCATGCGCGTCTGTCTGCTCAAGACTTGCCTTAATCAGTACCTGCTCCAAACGATTAAGATGTTTTATGCCGGCTAAGGTAGTGTTGATGCCTAGACGGATTGGGCTAATCGCGAGTGAGATACCATTCTGCTGCCATTGGGAATATTGCGGCGGCAACGGGCCGTTAGTGAAAATGCGTCTTGGCTGATCGGCTCCCGCAATAGAATAACCGCGGCCTCCACTCCCGCGAGTAATGATAGCTTTAACAAAGCCATCCCCAGCAGATCGTGCAACAAAAAGAAACTCATCTCGCCACACAGTCCAGTTCACATTGCCGATCAGCAACTGTTCACAGGCCGTCTGCATTCGATTTAAATGTGCTTCTAGATGATCGATTTTTCCCTGCACGCAGCGTGCGGTGGTAAAACAGCCATCACCGTAGTGCAACCCCCGATCGTCGAGCGGTATCGTCTCTGCAGGTTTCCCATTAAGCCAAAACATAACAAACTCCCGACGCGGCCCAAGACACGCTATCTCAGTGTGATTTTCATATTTTAGCGTTTCAAATTACGCAGGTAAAAAAAATGGCCCCATAAGGGCCATTCGATTTATGCAGATAATAACGCTACCCGCTAACGTAGCTTAGATTTTGCGAAAAATCACAGAACCGTTAGTGCCACCAAAGCCGAAGGAGTTACACAGCGCATATTCCAGACCCTTCACCTGACGAGCTGCACCAGGTACAAAGTCAAGGTCGCAACCTTCATCTGGATTATCCAGATTAATGGTTGGCGCAACGATTTGGTCACGCAGTGTCAGAATGGTAAAGATGGATTCAACCGCACCAGCGGCACCTAAGAGGTGACCTGTCATCGATTTGGTAGAACTCACCATGACTTTACCGGCATCTGCCCCGTATACGCTTTTCACAGCCTGAGCTTCTGCTTTATCGCCCGCCGGAGTAGAAGTTCCGTGAGCGTTGATGTAGCCAACCTGAGATGCATTCAAGCCCGCATCACGCAAAGCATTCACCATCGCCAGTGCTGCACCTTCACCGTTTTCCGGTGGAGAAGTCATGTGGTAAGCATCGCTACTCATACCGAAACCTACGATTTCAGCATAAATTTTTGCACCACGCGCTTTCGCATGTTCGTATTCTTCAAGAACCAGAATACCAGCGCCATCACCGAGAACGAAACCGTCACGATCTTTATCCCATGGGCGGCTTGCCGCTTGCGGGTTATCGTTACGCGTTGACAGTGCGCGTGCGGCACCAAAGCCACCAACACCCAGAGGCGTGCTCGCTTTCTCTGCACCACCTGCCAGCATGACGTCTGCGTCGTTGTACGCGATCATACGTGCTGCATGTCCGATGTTGTGCACACCAGAAGTACACGCCGTTGCAATGGAAATGCTCGGGCCACGTAGACCTAACATGATGGTCAAATGACCTGCCACCATATTCACGATGGTTGAAGGCACGAAGAATGGGCTGATTTTACGTGGTCCGCCTTTAACAAGCGCACCATGGTTTTCTTCAATCAGGCCAAGCCCGCCAATACCAGAACCGATAGCGGCACCAATACGTGGAGCATTTTCTTCTGTAACTTCAATCCCAGAATCTTTAAATGCCTGAATACCGGCAGCGATCCCGTACTGAATGAAGGCGTCCATCTTGCGTGCATCTTTACGCGAGATATAGTCTTCACTATTAAAATCCTTTACTAAGCCAGCAAAACGCGTTGCATAGGCGCTAGTATCGAAATGGTCGATTAGGCTGATGCCACTCTGCCCGGCCACGATAGCATCCCAAGTGGAATCTACAGTATTGCCGACAGGAGACAACATGCCCAGTCCGGTCACAACAACTCGACGCTTAGACACGTTTGTCCTCCAGGGAGGGAATTTAATTTGAAACTCTATGAGAGCAGGAAAAAACGTAGGCGGTCGAATGACCGCCTAGATGTGTTCGATTACTTGTTCGCAGATTCGATGTAGTCGATTGCTGCTTGAACAGTAGTGATCTTTTCTGCTTCTTCGTCCGGAATCTCAGTATCAAACTCTTCTTCCAGAGCCATAACCAGTTCAACGGTGTCAAGAGAATCAGCACCCAGATCGTCAACGAAGGAAGCAGCATTCACGACTTCGTCTTCTTTAACACCCAGCTGTTCGATAATGATTTTCTTAACGCGTTCTTCGATAGTGCTCATACTCTTAAATTTCCTATCAAAACTCGCTTTCGCGATGGTTTTCGTAGTGTATTGAAAGTTGAAAAAGATGCAACTAAATCCCGGCTGGTCAAACCACGATTTTGCGCTATTTTGCGGTCATTCCCTCAAAAAACGCAAATTTTTTTCGTGATTTTTAGATCATATACATGCCGCCATTGACATGTAAGGTCTCACCGGTGATATAGCCAGCTTCATCTGAAGCTAAAAAAGCAACAGCATTCGCGATTTCTTTTGCATCACCCAAGCGGTTAGCCGGGACCTGCGAAAGAATACCGGCACGCTGTTCATCCGTTAACGCACGAGTCATATCAGTTTCAATAAAACCGGGTGCCACGACGTTAACGGTAATGCCACGAGAAGCAACTTCTCGTGCTAGAGACTTACTAAAGCCAATCAATCCTGCTTTAGCGGCCGCGTAGTTTGCTTGTCCTGCATTACCCATTGTACCAACAACAGAGCCAATGGTGATAATGCGGCCACAGCGTTTTTTCATCATAGCTCGTAAAACCGCTTTTGACAGACGGAATACGGAGGTCAGATTTGTATCTAAAATATCCTGCCATTCGTCGTCTTTCATACGCATCAACAGGTTATCACGAGTAATACCGGCATTATTGACTAAAATGTCAATTTCACCAAATTCAGCACGGATAGCGCTTAAAACTGCATCAATAGAAGCCTGATCGACGACGTTTAGGTTATAGCCTTTGCCGTTTTCACCAAGGTAAGCGCTAATATCTGCAGCACCCTTATCGCTTGTTGCTGTGCCAATAACGCGTGCGCCACGGGCCACTAAACTTTCAGCAATAGCGCGGCCAATACCACGGCTAGCGCCGGTGACCAGTGCAATTTTTCCTTCGAAGCTCATCATTTTCCTCTTCTTATTGTGCAAGCGCTGCGGACACTGATGCGGCATCGTTAATCGCTGCTGCAGTCATAGTGTCTACAATACGCTTGGTCAGGCCAGTCAGAACTTTGCCCGGTCCAACCTCCAGCAGATGCTCAACGCCCTCACCTGCCATAAATTCTACCGACTCGCTCCAGCGAACTGGGCTATACAATTGGCGAACAAGTGCATCGCGAATCGCCTCTGGAGAGGTTTCGGTTTTCACATCGACGTTATTGATTACTGCAAACTTCGGAGCATTGAATGTCACTTCTTGCAGCGCAACGGCCAATTTCTCAGCCGCTGGCTTCATTAGCGCGCAATGCGATGGCACGCTGACAGGCAACGGCAACGCACGTTTTGCCCCGGCAGCTTTGCATGCAGCACCGGCACGTTCAACGGCATCTTTGTTACCAGCAATAACAACCTGACCTGGCGAGTTAAAGTTTACAGGAGAAACAACTTCCCCTTGCGCAGATTCTTCACACGCTTTAGCAATAGCGTCATTATCCAGACCGATAATGGCAGACATCGCACCTGTTCCTGCTGGAACGGCTTCCTGCATCAGCTTGCCGCGCAGCTCAACCAGACGGATCGCCTGTTTGAAATCCAGCACACCGGCACAAACCAGCGCGGAATACTCGCCCAAGCTGTGACCCGCCATCATCGCAGGCTGTGCACCATTCTGCTGCTGCCATACACGATAAATAGCGACAGACGCCGCCAACAGCGCTGGCTGAGTCTGCCAAGTTTTATTCAACTCTTCGGCTGGACCTTCCTGAACCAGTTTCCACAGGTCGTAACCCAAAGCATCAGAGGCTTCAGCAAAAGTCTGCTCTACAATCGGAAATTGAGTCGCGAGATCGGCCAGCATGCCGACAGTCTGCGAGCCCTGCCCCGGAAATACCATTGCGAATTTAGACATTTTTATATTCCTGATATTCTATTTCTAATTCAGCACGATAGAACAAAGTTACCCTGTCACTTAGGATAACTTCATCCCACACATTATTAGAAAAAGCTTAACAATTAAAAGCGAACTAAAGCAGAACCCCAGGTGAAACCGCCACCAAAGGCTTCGAGCAGAATCAGTTGACCACGCTGGATACGACCATCACGCACCGCTTCATCTAGTGCACAAGGCACCGATGCGGCAGAAGTATTACCGTGACGATCCAGTGTTACCACCACATTATCCAGCGTCATACCCAGCTTTTTCGCCGTCGCGCTGATAATGCGCAGATTTGCCTGATGCGGAACTAGCCAATCCAAGTCACTGCGTTCAAGGTTATTCGCAGCAAGAGACTCGTCAACAATGTGGGCGAGTTCTGTCACAGCAACTTTAAACACTTCGTTACCTGCCATCGTCAGGTATGCTTGATCGTCGGTATAACGCTGGCGATTTGGTAACGTCAGCAATTCGCCATAACGACCATCAGCGTGAATGTGCGTAGACAAAATACCCGCCTCGTCAGAAGCGCCCAGCACCACAGCTCCCGCCCCATCACCGAATAAGATCACCGTGCCGCGATCTTGAGGATCCAATGTGCGGCTCAAAGTATCAGAGCCAATCACCAACGCATGTTTTACCGCACCGTTTTTGACATATTGATCGGCAATGCTCAGCGCATAGGTGAAGCCAGCACAAGCGGCAGCAACATCAAACGCCGCGCAACCTTTGATCCCCAGCATATTTTGAACTTGGCAAGCGGCGCTTGGAAACGCGTGAGTCGCAGATGTTGTCGCAACAACAATCAGGCCAATCTCATCTTTATCAAGCCCAGACATCTCAAGCGCATGCTTAGCCGCTTCAAATGCCATGGTTGACACGTTTTCATCCGGCGCTGCAATGCGGCGTTCGCGGATACCTGTACGGGAAACAATCCACTCATCAGACGTTTCAACCATACGTTCTAAATCAGCGTTGGTACGCACTTGTACGGGCAGATAGCTCCCCGTACCGAGAATTCTTGTATACATGTACGATCAATCACTCTTGGGTAATATCGCCTCAAGGCGCAGGGCAATTCGCTGAGGAATTTGCCTTTGCACCGCCTGCACAGCCTGTTCGATAGCAACAGCGAACGCTTTTTGGTTCGCTGCGCCGTGGCTTTTAATCACGGTGCCACGCAATCCTACCAGACAAGCTCCATTATACTGGTCGGGGTTCAAGTCACCGAAACGCTTAGCGATTCTTTTTTGTATCCAGCGTCCCAATAACTTTAACCACCAGGAGCGTCTGCGCTTCTCTCCCGGTGATTTAAGAAGGGACAGGAACATACGCACCACCCCTTCCATTGTCTTTAACGTAACATTACCCACGAAGCCGTCACAAACCAACACATCTGTTTTGCCCGTTAGCAAATCATTGCCTTCCAGATAGCCGATATAGTTAATCGCTGGCGTGCTCTTAAGCACAGCGGCGGCTTCGCGGATATTGTCTAAACCTTTACACTCTTCTTCACCAATATTTAGCAGGGCTACGCGTGGCGTTGCTACGCCAACGAGTTCTTCGGCCATTACCGCACCCATCACGGCAAACTGCACTAACATGGCGCTGCTACTTTCAACGTTAGCGCCTAAGTCTAGCACTACCGTTTTACTTTTTTGCTGATTAGGCAAAACCGTCATTAACGCTGGACGCTCAATACCGTCTAAAGGCTTAAGCATCATTTTTGCCAGCCCCATCAGCGCACCGGTATTTCCCGCGCTAACGACGGCCTGCGCTTCACCATTCTTCACTAAGTCGAGAGCAACGCGCATCGATGTTCCCTTGCTCGTACGGATCGCGTGAGAAGGTTTAGCATCGTTGGAAATTACAGACTCAGCAGGAACCACACGCAAACGTTCTTGAAGCGACGGATCGGCTTTAGCAAGATAAGGTGCGATGGCGTCGGGTTGTCCGACAATCAGAAGGTATAGCGACGAAGTAGAGGCCAGTGCCTGCAAAGCTGCAGGCACTGTGATGCAAGGACCAAAATCCCCGCTCATAGCATCTAACGCTAGGGTTAGACGAGTCAAAGTATCGCCTTGTAAATACTAAAAGTATTACTTAACGATAACCTTGCGACCGCGGTAGAAACCGTCCGCAGTGACATGGTGACGCAGGTGAGTTTCACCGGAAACCTTGTCAACAGAGACGGTAGTCGTGGTCAGCGCATCGTGTGAACGACGCATACCACGGCAAGAGCGGGTTTTTTTGTTCTGTTGTACGGCCATTGACCTTACTCCTTGATTACTTACGCTTTAAACTGGCTAATGCGGCAAATGGGTTTGGTTTCTCCGCCTCTGGAGGCAGTTTGCCAAAGACCATGTCCGCTTCGGACACTTCACAGTGTTCAGATTCATGCACCGGAACTACCGGCAGGGCGAGGATAATTTCATCTTCTACCATTGCCAGCAAATCGACTTCACCAAATTCGTTGACTTCGATCGGCTCGTAAGCTTCCGGCAATGCCTCAGCCTGCTCGTCATTGGCGACCGGGCTGAAACAATACGTTGTATGGACTTGCTGTTGGAACGTCTGATTACAGCGCTGACAACATAACGTTACCGTTACGTCGGCATGACCAGTAATCACCGCTAACCGCTGGTTATCAATATTAAATGACAACGACACGGCAACATCGCTATCCACACTGACCACAGATTCAGCAACTCGCGTTACCTGCTCAGACGAATAGAAACCAACGTAATCTAATCGTTTCTGTGCAGTACGAACTGCATCGAGGGTCAAGGGTAATTTTACCTTTTGCATAGGGCGCGCATATTAACTTTGTAAAGACCGAGAGTCAAAGGAAAAGGCCTTGTGGGCGCACTTTCCCTCCAATATTCGCTTCCTGAGCGGCGGACAGTTTAAAATGTCAGATTCAATTACGCCATGCTTTATGGAAAAAATATGTCACCTTTGATTCTAGCCTCTACTTCGCCTTACCGCCGAGCTTTGCTTGAAAAGCTTGGCGTTGAGTTTATCTGCGCAGCGCCCGATACCGATGAAACGCCGAAAGATGGGGAGTCAGCAACCGATTTGGTTCAACGTTTGGCGTTAGAAAAAGCGCTATCGCTGACAAATAAATTCCCAAATAATTTTATTATTGGTTCCGATCAGGTATGTGTCATCGATGGAAATATCGTCGGTAAACCGGGTTCGGTGGAGAATGCACAGCGCCAATTACGCGCCGCCAGTGGAAAAATGATCACCTTTTATACCGGTCTGTGCGTAGTTAATAGTCACACCATGCATAGAGAGATGATCTGTGAAACATTCCACGTTCATTTTCGTCATTTAAGTGATGAAGAAATTCGCGCTTATATCAAGCTAGAAATGCCACTCAGCTGCGCAGGAAGCTTTATGTGTGAAGGTGCGGGAATTTTACTATTTAGCCGTCTCGAAGGCCGAGATCCCAATGCGCTGATCGGCCTCCCGCTGATTGCGCTCAATGAAATGCTACTTAAATCAGGTTACAACGCCCTGCTACACAGCAAAAACAAAGCATAAAAAAAGCCGGAATCACTCCGGCTTATTCATGAGCAATAAGAAAAGTATTACGCCTTTGTCTTGCGCAATACGTCAAGGCAATGGCGCAATTTCTTATCCAACGGCGCTTCAACACGCATGGTTTCCCCCGTATTCGGGTGCTCGAAACGCAATGCTGCAGCATGTAGGAACAAACGATCCAAGCCTGTGCCTTTCAGTTCGCTATCAAACTCGCGGTCGCCATAGCGATCATCAAAGGCAATCGGATGCCCCGCATGCAGCGTATGAACACGAATCTGGTGTGTACGTCCCGTGACAGGACTTGCTTTCACCAGCGTAGCATTCTCAAAGCGCTCCTCCACTTTGAAGCGAGTTTCTGACGGTTTGCCCTCGGCATTCACCCGCACGATACGCTCACCGCTTTGCAGAATGTTCTTCAACAATGGCGCCTGCACCACTTTACAGTGCGACTGCCACTGTCCACGCACCAGTGCGAGATAATCTTTCTGCATACCCTTCATACGCAGTTGTTCATGCAGTGCACGCAAAGCAGAGCGTTTTTTAGCAACTAACAGCACACCCGAGGTTTCACGATCCAAACGATGAACCAACTCAAGGAAACGCGCTTCAGGGCGCAGCGCACGCAATCCTTCGATAACACCAAAGCTTAGGCCGCTGCCGCCGTGAACCGCTGTCCCAGAGGGCTTATTCAGCACCAACAAATAATCATCTTCAAAGATAATGCAGTCGTTGAGCGCGGCGACTTTGTCCAGTTTTGCGGATACAGGCGCTTCATCTCGCTCCGCAATGCGCACCGGAGGAATGCGAACCTCATCTCCAGACTGCAGTTTATATTCTGGTTTAATGCGTTTTTTATTAACCCGCACCTCGCCCTTGCGCACGATGCGATAAATCATACTTTTTGGCACGCCTTTCAGCTGATTGCGCAAAAAATTATCAATACGCTGCCCAGCCTCATCGGCGGCAATCGTGACTAACTTTACTGAGGTGTTATTCATATTCATGGGCGCGATTTTAAAGAGGCAACTCTCTGCATGCCACTTCTTTTTTGAACTCGCCGAAGATAATCATGAAAGGAATGAAAAAGAGACGATGTGGACACGGTTGAGAGAACGTTTGCGCCCGCATTATGCCTAATATACGAGCAACCAGACAGCCTTGTTGTGAACTACTGCAAGAATCTTCCGGATAAGGGCAAAAGTCGTCTTGCTATACAGGGCATTGCAGTGGAATAATGACAAAGATTTCCGCGTTTATTCTCATTAAGACAGGGAAAACGACGGGATTTGACGTTTACTTGATGACACAGAAATGCAGCAATGGCGTAAGACGTAGTGTGAAATCAAGTAATTAGCGGGCTGTGGGTAGCAGTCTGACCAAAATCATGGAATCAGTAATACTCAAATTTTGTAGGGTTATCTACTGATAAACAGTGCTCTGTTTCACAAAGCTGTTTTTTCGCTAAGAAACATAGGCTTACCGAAATATGCGCCCCTATGCAGGCGACAACCGTGAGGTTGACGACTTTGCGATAAGACTCGGGGTCATCGGTCTTCCTCTCGGTCAGGACGTTATTTTGCCCGCAGCTTAGTTGCCAATGCAAAAAAAATGAGTAAGTTTAAGATGAAAAGAATGTTGATTAACGCAACTCAGCAGGAAGAGTTGCGTGTTGCCCTAGTAGACGGACAGCGTCTGTACGATCTGGATATTGAAAGCCCAGGCCACGAACAGAAAAAAGCGAATATCTACAAGGGAAAAATAACCCGTATTGAGCCAAGTCTGGAAGCTGCTTTTGTAGATTACGGTGCTGAACGACATGGTTTTCTCCCCCTCAAAGAAATCGCCCGCGAATATTTCCCTAGCAATTACTCCTCTCATGGCCGCCCAAACATCAAAGATGTTTTGCGCGAAGGTCAGGAAGTTATTGTTCAGGTTGATAAAGAAGAACGTGGAAACAAAGGCGCAGCGCTAACAACGTTTATCAGCCTAGCTGGTAGCTACTTGGTATTGATGCCGAACAACCCGCGTGCAGGTGGTATCTCTCGTCGTATCGAGGGTGATGACCGTACAGAATTGAAAGAGGCCCTTTCTTCTCTGCAGTTGCCTGATGGAATGGGTCTAATTGTTCGTACCGCAGGCGTGGGTAAATCTGCCGAAGCTCTGCAATGGGATCTGTCATTCCGCTTGAAACACTGGGATGCCATTAAAAAAGCCGCTGAAGGCCGCCCTGCTCCATTCCTAATCCATCAAGAAAGCAACGTTATCGTTCGCGCATTCCGTGATTACCTGCGCCCTGATATCGGCGAAATCCTGATTGATAACCCAAAAATTCTCGATCTCGCCAAACAGCATATTGCTGCGTTGGGGCGTCCTGATTTCAGCAGCAAGATTAAACTGTATACCGGTGAAATCCCGCTGTTTAGCCACTACCAGATCGAATCCCAGATTGAGTCTGCATTCCAGCGTGAAGTACGCCTACCTTCCGGCGGCTCCATCGTTATTGACTCGACTGAAGCCTTGACCGCTATCGATATCAACTCCGCTCGTGCAACTCGCGGCGGTGATATCGAAGAAACGGCGTTCAATACTAACCTCGAAGCGGCTGATGAAATTGCTCGCCAGCTGCGACTGCGTGACCTTGGCGGCCTGATCGTGATCGATTTTATCGATATGACACCGGTACGCCATCAGCGCGAAGTTGAAAACCGTCTACGCGACGCCGTCCGTCAGGATCGCGCTCGTATTCAGATTGGCCGTATTTCACGCTTCGGTTTGCTGGAAATGTCTCGTCAACGTCTGAGCCCGTCTCTTGGCGAGTCCAGCCACCACGTGTGTCCGCGCTGTAACGGTACAGGCACCGTACGTGACAATGAGTCTCTGTCTCTCTCGATTCTGCGCCTGATTGAAGAAGAAGCGCTGAAGGAAAACACCAACGAAGTCCACGCCATTGTTCCTGTTCCGGTTGCTTCATACCTGCTGAACGAAAAGCGTGAATCCGTGAGTGCTATCGAGAAGCGTCAGGATGGTGTGAAAGTCATCGTCGTTCCTAACGATCAGATGCAAACACCACATTATTCCGTCGTACGCGTGCGTAAAGGTGAAGAAACCAGCACCCTCAGCTATCTCTTGCCTCAACTCCATGAAGCAGAGAGCCTGACTGCTGAAGAAGAACCGGTACTTGAGCGTAAACGTCCTGAACAACCCGCACTAGCGCCGTTCTCTCTGGATGTTGAGGCTCCGCCGGCTGAAACTGCCACACCTGCTACCGTAGCACCTGCGACGAAAGCCGTTGCTAAGCCTGCTGAACCAACCCAACCAGGTTTGGTTAGCCGCTTCTTCTCTGCACTGAAAAATATGTTTGCTGGTTCAGAGTCAGAGCAAAAACCAGCTGCCGAACCCGCTGCGCCGGTGGAAGAACCTCGCCGCCAGAATCAGGATCGTCGCAACAACAACCGCCGTCAAAATGGACGTCGCGATCGTAATGACCGCAACGATCGTAATAACGACCGCAATAGCGACCGCCCTGAACGCAGCAACGACCGTAATAACGAGCGTAGCAACGATCGCAACGAACGTAACAGCAACCGTGAAGACCAGCGCCGTAATCGCCGCCAGCCAGCACAAGCTGTCAATACTGACGTTAACGTTGATGCAGCGCCAACTGAACAGCGTGATGAACAGCAGCCACGTCGTGAACCACGTAACAACGACCGTCAGCGTCGTCGTACCGAGGATAAACGTCAGGCTCAGCAAGAAGTAAAAGCGCTAGAAAACAACGACGTCGTCGCCACGACCGAAGCCGAAGAAAGCAACCGTGAAGAGAATCAGCACATGCCGCGCCGTCAGCGCCGCCAACTGACTCAAAAAGTACGCTTCACAACGCAGGCTGAAGACGATGCCGCAGCGTTAGCTAAAGCCTCCGTTCCTGCGGTAGTCGTCACGCCGACGGTATCTGAACCTGCGCCGGCTGTTCAGACTGATGCACCACAGCAGCAGGCAAACGAAGAAGAAAGCTTCCGTGATAACCGTCAGGGTGAAAACGGTATGCCTCGTCGTTCTCGCCGCTCACCTCGTCATCTGCGTGTTAGCGGTCAGCGCCGTCGTCGTTATCGTGATGAGCGTTACCCAACTCAGTCGCCAATGCCTCTGGCATTTGCCGCCGCCTCTCCAGAGATGGCATCTGGCAAAGTGTGGATCAGCTATCCAGTTGCACCAACGGCAACGACTGAAGTTGAAGCGCATGCTTCTACAACCGAACAACACCAGACCGAAACACATGTTTCTCCTGTTGCTGAAAACGTTGTGGAACACAGAGTAGAACAACCAGTGGTTGAAACCGTTGTGGCGGCACCCGTCGTTAAGCCAGTCATCATCCCTGCGGTGGTCACTTCTGTAGTAGCAACCTCAGTTGCTGCGGCACCGGCTGCATCGTTAACCACGGATACCGTTGCGGCAGAGCCTGTGACTGAAGTTAAACCTGCAGAACCGAGCATCGACGCGGTAGAAGTTGCTTCTAACGCCCCTGTTGTTGAAGAAACAGCAGCCGAAGAGACAGTGGTCGAGCAGAGTGTTACTGAAGAAACCGCGGAGGCTGTTGCTCCCGTAGTGGCAGAAACTCCTGCTGAATCAGTGAGCGAAGAGCTAACGACTGCTGAATCCACGGCAATCGATGCTGCTGAAGTTCCTGTTCTAGCAGAGACTCAGCCAGAAACGGCGGCGGTTGAAACGCCAGCGACTGAAACAGTAGAGACTAGGGCTACTGAAGACGCTGTCGTCGAGGCGCCTGTACAGCCTGCGGTGGCGACTCCAGCTAAACCGGTTATTGTGGTTGCGGCTAAAGCGCAGCGCGTAGCAACAGCACCAATGACTAAGGCTCCCGCACCTGAGTATGTTCCTTCGACTCCGGCTGTGAGCACTTGGCAGCGCCCTGCTTTGGATCTACAAAGCAAAGGCGGTGCCGGTGGACATGCAGCGGTAAGTCAGGCAACAGCACCGGCAACTAAGCCACCAGCCGTTGATTGATGAGTTGGCTATTGCACTAAATAAAAAACCCGCCATTGGCGGGTTTTTTATTTGTAAACTGACCTCAGAATTACTTTATTAAATAATAAAAACCATTCTCATATGTTTAATAATATATATGCATCAACAATTAGGACAATTATTATTCATCGTTTGAGCTAGGATAAGTTTATTATAGATGAAATATAATTTGCCTAGAGTTTCTGGCATCACAATGTATTATTTCCGCACAGTCTCCGGCTGCATGACGCAATGGGCATGAAGGAAAACCTTAGCCCCCGGAGACTGGCTATTATTTATTCATCAAGCAATCTGATGTAGAACCTTAATATCAAGCATCTCCAACTTCCCTTCAATTTCTTTCACAAAATTCTGGAAGTGTACGGTATTGTTATGGTGATCTACCGCTTCCTGAGACGCCCATACTTCAAAGAATACATAGGTGCCTTTATGGCCAATTTCTTCGTGCAGATCATACTGAATATTACCGACCTCTTGTCTACTAGGATCGACAACGCGTTCTACTGCTCTATGAATGGTTGCTGTATGCTCTGGTTTAGCGATCAAGGTTGCAACTATACGAATCTCACTCATCGTGGTACTCCTTTTCTTTGATTTCACAGATTCATTCATTTAATACCTGCTTTCACATTACGCTTTTTGTCACACAAAATCCCGCAGGAATTCTCATGAATCATACTAATTATCGATAGATCACAACAAACGAGTGCATATTGACGCGTTTCCCCTTATCCTTATTCCCCGCCATAAAAACACATTTTCATCGTTAATTTAAGAATGTGTCTCGCTCGATCTGTATCGTCAACATCACTCAAGACAGTCTTGTCAGCCGGAGCCTTGTAATGACCGTAATGCAGCACGCCCTTAAGATCCGCCGCCCAGATGACTGGCATCTCCATCTTCGCGATGATGAGATGCTGAAAACCGTTTTACCGCACACGAGCCAGCATTTTGCCCGTGCCATCGTAATGCCTAATCTGGTTCCGCCGATCACCAGCGTTGCTCAGGCACAGGCCTATCGCGCACGCATTCTCGCTGCCGTACCGGCGGAGCACGATTTCACGCCGCTAATGACCTGCTATCTTACCGACGATCTCGATGCTAATGAGCTGATCTCGGGGCACGCCGAAGGGGTTTTTACTGCGGCAAAGCTCTATCCTGCTAATGCAACAACTAATTCTAAACATGGCGTAACATCGGTTCCTGGCCTATATCCGCTGTTTGAGAAGATGCAAAAGGTGGGCATGCCGCTGCTGATCCATGGTGAAGTTACCCTGCACGACGTGGATATCTTTGACCGCGAGGCTCGTTTCATCGATGAAGTTATGCTGCCTCTGCGCAAAAATTTCCCAGAGCTGAAAATTGTCTTTGAGCACATCACGACCCAAGAGGCTGCCGAGTTTGTGACCGAAGGGGATAGCTTTTTAGCCGCAACTATCACCCCGCAGCATTTGATGTTTAACCGCAACCACATGCTGGTTGGCGGCATCCGACCACATCTGTTCTGCCTGCCCATACTGAAGCGCAGCACGCACCAGCAAGCGTTGCGTAAGGCTGCCACCAGCGGTAACAGTCGCTTCTTCCTTGGCACCGACTCTGCGCCACATTCACGCCATCGCAAAGAATCCAGCTGTGGATGTGCCGGTGTATTTAATGCGCCAACGGCCGTACAGGCCTATGCAACCGTGTTTGAAGAGGAAAATGCGCTACAACACCTTGAAGCATTTTGTTCACTCAATGGCCCTGCATTCTATAACCTGCCAGTTAACGAGAGCTATATCGAGCTGGTACGTACCCCCGTCACCGTGGCCGAGTCTATCTCCTGTGGTGACGATACATTGATCCCATTCTTAGCCGGAGAAACCGTTCAATGGACGGTCAAGTAAACGACTAATATCCAGAATTGGGCCCAGCCCACTTATTCAGTGGGCTGCAACACCAGATGGAACATAAAATGAGTAACACGGAGAATCTGCTTGAACTGCGCAATATTTGTTTTAGCGTCGATCAACAGATCATTATCGACAATCTCTCTTTAACGCTTCAGCCCAACGAGTTCAAAGTGATTACCGGTCCATCCGGTTGCGGTAAGAGCACTCTGCTGAAAATAATAGCCTCTTTATTCCCCCCCTCCTCGGGCGATATTTTTCTCCATGGGAAAAATATTATTACGATCAAACCTGAAGAGTACCGTCAGAAGGTTTCTTACTGTTTCCAAACCCCAGTTCTATTTGGTGAGATAGTCAGTGATAACCTCAGATTTCCGTATCAAATCCGCGGGGATAAAGTCGACAATGAAAAAATAAAAAAGGGATTGCTACAGTTCGATCTCCCTCTGCACATTTTAGACAAGAAGATTGATGAACTTTCCGGTGGTGAAAAGCAGCGTGTGGCTCTGCTGCGCAATCTACAATACCAACCTGAAATCTTATTGCTTGATGAAATAACCAGCGCTCTTGACGATAAGAATAAAGAAATTGTGCACCAGGTCATTGATGATTTAATCAAGAGCTCTGGCATCGCCGTTTTGTGGGTCACACACAACAGCGATGAAATCCGTCAATCTCATAATCTTCTACGCATGGAAAAACATGAAGCCAAAGGGGAAGAACAGTGAGCGAACATAATATAACCGATCAATCACTGGTTATGGCTCTAGCACTCGTCGCTATCGCACTCCTGATCAGCGGTAAAGAAAAGCTGGGGTTAGAAAAAGACATTATATGGAGCGTAACCCGCGCCATTATTCAGTTGATTATCGTTGGCTATGTCCTGAAGTATATTTTTAATATTGATCATGCCCTGCTAACACTTTTAATGGTGCTATTTATTTGCGTCAATGCGGCTTACAACGCCAAGAAGCGCAGCAAAAATTTAAGCCATGCCTTTGTTATCTCACTAATCGCTATCGTGACGGGTACCGCGCTTACCTTAGCAGTGCTGATCCTCAGCGGCTCCATAACATTTACACCTATGCAGGTTATTCCTATTTCGGGAATGATTGCGGGTAATGCGATGGTCGCTGTCGGACTGTGCTACAACAATCTGCGCCAGCGTTTTGCGGATGAAAAACAAAAAGTACAAGAAATGCTCAGCCTCGGTGCGACACCTAAACAATCATCTGCCGCAATTATCCGTGCCAGCATCAAAGCCGCGCTAATACCGACCGTTGATTCAGCCAAAACTGTCGGGTTAGTCAGTTTACCTGGGATGATGTCGGGGCTTATTTTTGCGGGGATAGATCCTGTGAAAGCGATTCGCTATCAGATCATGGTGACATTTATGCTGCTCTCTACCGCCAGCCTCTCGACCATCATTGCCGGCTATCTCGCCTACAAAAAGTTTTATTCTGATCGGTCACAGTTATTGTAGTTTGATTCGTTGGTAAATACGCCAACCATATAACACGTATATAGGCAAAAAGCCCTGCTCAATAAGCAGGGCTTTTTTATAACGGTTATGCGTAAAATACTATTTCACACAGCGAGTACATTGTTCAGACTGGATCACTTGGAAGAAATCATTGCCTTTATCATCAACCAGAATAAATGCAGGGAAGTCTTCAACCTCAATTTTCCAGATCGCTTCCATACCCAGTTCTGGATATTCCAGACACTCCAAGCTCTTAATACTTTGCTGAGCCAGAACCGCAGCTGGGCCACCGATGCTGCCGAGGTAAAAACCGCCGTGTTTCTTACAGGCATCAGTCACCTGCTGGCTGCGGTTACCCTTCGCCAGCATGACCATGCTACCGCCGTGGGCCTGCAGCAAATCGACATAGGAGTCCATACGCCCTGCCGTTGTTGGCCCTAATGAACCAGATGCATAACCCGCAGGCGTCTTCGCCGGTCCTGCGTAGTAAATCGGATGATCTTTAATGTATTGCGGCAGCCCCTCACCTTTGTCTAAACGTTCTTTCAATTTAGCGTGGGCAATATCGCGACCAACAACAATGGTGCCACTCAGCGATAGACGTGTCGAGACAGGATACTGAGATAGCTGCTGCAATATTTCAGACATTGGACGGTTTAAATCAACCTTAACCGCTTCCCCCTCACCGGCTTTACGCAGGTGTTCAGGAATATATTTACCCGGATTGCTTTCCAGTTTCTCAATCCAGATACCATCACGATTGATCTTCGCTTTGATATTACGGTCTGCCGAGCAGGAAACCCCCATGCCTACTGGACAAGAAGCACCATGGCGAGGTAAACGAATAACACGAACATCGTGGGCGAAATATTTGCCACCAAACTGTGCACCTAGGCCGAGATTCTGAGCTTCTTTCAGCAACTCCTGCTCAAGCTCAATATCACGGAACGCCTGACCATGTTCATTACCTTCCGTTGGCAAACCATCATAATATTTGGTAGAAGCGAGCTTCACAGTTTTCAGCGTCGCTTCGGCTGAAGTGCCACCGATAACAAAAGCAACGTGGTATGGAGGGCATGCAGCAGTACCTAAAGTACGCATTTTATCGACCAGATAATTTTTTAGCTTGCCCGGAGTTAAAAGCGCTTTAGTTTCTTGATAAAGGTAAGTTTTATTCGCTGAGCCGCCGCCTTTAGCGATGCACAGGAACTTATACTCATCGCCGTCGGTGCTATATAAATCGATCTGCGCAGGCAGGTTACTGCCGGTATTAACTTCTTTATACATATCCAGCGCGGCGTTTTGCGAATAGCGCAGATTATCTTCAATAAAGGTGTTGTATACGCCGCGAGACAGGGCTGCTTCATCACCGCCCCCCGTCCAAACTCGCTGACCTTTCTTACCGACGATAATCGCGGTTCCAGTGTCCTGACAAGTTGGCAAAATACCCTTTGCTGCAATTTCAGAATTGCGCAGGAATTGCAGTGCGACATATTTGTCGTTTTCGCTGGCTTCTGGATCGTCAAGAATTTGGGCAACTTGTTGTTGATGGGCTGGGCGGAGCATAAAGGAAGCATCGTGGAACGCGTGTTGGGCAAGGAGAGTCAGCGCTTGCGGTTCAACCTTTAGGATTTCTTGCCCTTCAAACTCAGCGACCGAAACATGATCCTTACTCAACAGATAATATTCGGTTTCGTCTTTTTTTAGTGGGAACGGATCTTGGTAATGAAATGGCTTATTTGACATTTTTTTCTCACTTGCAACATCAGCTTCAGTAGATTCACACTCACGCGACGTATTCTCGTCGGCTCACTGTGTAAAGAAAACACCACCACCTTACGTGTTTTTAGCCTGTTGATTCTTGAGCTAAATCCAAAATATACCCTCTAATGATAAAGGGGTACTTTTTGAATGGGGCTTTCCATCTTCACAGGGTGAGAACTGCGGGTACAGATTTTTAATTGCTAAAGTCATTATCTCGCAGTTAACACAATGATTACAATCGCTGAGACCCGATCAGAGTCTCAATGTAAGACATTGCTTTTCACATAGGCATAAAAAAGCGGCCATCAGGCCGCATTAGCAACATATTCAGCATTAAGTATTAAGCGTTTTTGTAACGCTCAGCCATGGCATTTGCTGCAACCATTGCTTCATATACATCATCGGCGGTTAATTCCATTGGCATATTGCCCATAGTATCCCCTTCCGCACAGGCAATTTCTGCCACTTTGCGCCATTCAGCTTCTACAAAGTTTTTCAGTCCCATGTCTTGTAGCGTCAGAGGTAAGCCAGCGACTTTGATAATACGAATAACTTCGTCGAGTTCGGTGCGTGGGGCATTTTCCAGCACAAGCTGGGTAAGGAGACCAAATACCACTTTTTCACCGTGCTGCGCACGATGTAAATCAGGCACCGCAGACATACCGTTGTTGACCGCATGAGCAGCGGCTAACCCTCCCGCTTCTGCCCCAACGCCACTCAAATAAATCGTCGCTTCAATGGTTTGTTCAAGCGCAGGCGTAGAAACTTTATTTCTTACCGCATCCATCGCCGCATCGACATTTTCGCTCAACAGCTCATAGCACAGTTGAGCCAGACCGAGTCCTGTTCGAGATGGCTTTTTCAGCACCAAATTCACGCCGTCAGCTGCATAGCAGGCACGCGCTTCAAAATAGGTTGCAAGCGCATCACCCACACCGGCAGCAAAGAAACGTACCGGCGCGGCTGCAATAATTGAAGTATCGGCAATAACAGCATCAGGGTTTTGCGGCAAAAATAGGTAGCGTTCGAACTCCCCTTCTTCGCTATAGATGACCGCCAGCGCAGTGCATGGAGCATCGGTAGACGCAATCGTTGGGAATAAAATAACCGGCAATTTATGGTAGTAAGCGACTGCTTTAGCAGCGTCTAAGGTTTTGCCTCCGCCAATGCCGACAATAACATTTGCACTCTGCGATTCGGCTAATGCTCCAAGTCGCTTAATTTCTACTTCAGTACATTCGTAGTTAAATTTTTCACAGGTACCTTTTAGTCCCGCCTTTTGCAACCCTGTAACGGCCTCATCTTTCACTCGTGGCAATATGAACTCATCACTGATGATAAAAGCATTATCACCAAAATCTTTCACGTAATCATGCATTTGTTGAAGAAGGCCGCGCCCAATAACAAATTTTTTCGGTGAAGTAACCGTACGAGGTGTTTTATTCATATGACGCTCCTGAAAATAACAGCACGATTTGCTGAAGGTGATCTTTCGTTAAGAAAAATTTTATCTTCATAAAAGGATACGCCTTCATCCACCGCTAAACTACCTAAGACAAGATAATACTAACTATTTAGGGTTATTATTTTATCTGCGAGATGATTTTAGAGAAAAGGCTAGGTTTAGCTGAAAAATTAAGCGGCCAAATAGGATAATGAGCTTTTAAATTTTGCGACATAAATTCATCAGATTTTTCTCTGAAGGGTTTTATTCTCGATGAAAATTAAAAATCAATTCATATTACAATTAAAACTAAGCACGGACTTTATCTACAGATTTGATAGGGCTAGCATTGCCCTATTGCTTATCTTTTGATGGAGAAATTATATGCAGATTGCTTACGATAGAAACAGAAACCCTTTACGCGTTGGCGCCCACGTTATAGAAAACGGCACGCGTAATGTCATGGTGATTAAAGCGATTAACGATAAGAATTTAGCAAGAGAAAAAATTCGCGCGGCAAAATGCGTCGTATGCAACGATAGCAATGAATATTATGCACCACAGGATCTGATTTTACTCGGCCATTAATAAACAAGGCTGATAGTCACTTTACGATACTGATATAAAAAAGCCTGAGCATTGCTCAGGCTTTTTGTCTGGTATAAACAAATTTAGTCTTTCTTCTCGAGCAAATGACGATAGATTAAACCGCCGATAATGCCGCCAATAATTGGCATTAACCAGAATAGCCACAGTTGCTGCAATGCCCAAGTGCCTTGGAAAATAGCCACTGCAGTACTACGTGCTGGGTTTACAGACGTATTTGTCACTGGAATACTGATAAGATGGATCAGCGTTAGCGCCAGACCAATCGCTAATGGAGCAAAACCAGCCGGTGCACGCTTATCTGTCACGCCATGAATAACAATCAGGAAGAATGCACTCAAAACCATCTCAACTACAACAGCAGATTGCAATGTGAATCCGCCAGGTGAATGTTCACCATAACCGTTTGATGCAAAACCACTGACTGTGGCATCAAAGCCAGCCTTACCGCTAGCGATAACATAAAGCACGGCAGCAGCTGCAATACCACCAATCACTTGAGCTACAACGTAAGGCACCACGTCTTTCGCACTGAAACGACCACCAGCCCACAGGCCAATAGTCACAGCAGGGTTAAAATGACCACCTGAAATATGTCCAACGGCATACGCCATAGTCAAAACGGTTAAGCCAAATGCCAATGCAACACCAGCAAATCCAATACCTAACTCAGGAAATCCAGCCGCTAGAATGGCGCTACCACAACCACCAAATACGAGCCAGAACGTACCAAAAAACTCGGCCGACATTTTTTTAAACATTATTACCTCAACAATCAAAATAAAAGGTGGCTACAGAATTGCGTTTAAACGCAACGCCAGCACCATATTTCTATAGGCACTTTTGTTTCGTCAGGCTATGTTCTATACAATAAAAAAATAAAACCCTTTGCCTAGCGCTCTCCGTAGACAAACAGTTTTGACATCCATGATTAAATAAACTCAACACTGAGACTTCCAGTACTCAATATAAGTGTTATTCATATAACTATCCATTTTTTGGATGCATTTTCCACATGTATTATTTTTTCTCAAGGAAAAAATAGTGAGATTATTCTCAGATATCATGGTGAATCAATCAATTAGAACAAAACACCTACATAGATGGAGTTTATTTAACAAATCAACACGCTGTCTGGCTGAACTTTATACAACATTCAGGCCATCATCTTTTTAGACAAAAGATTGTCTGCCCATGCCTATGGGGTAATATGAGGTTTTGATATATCGGCTTTTTTACAAACTTCAGTAAAAATTTGCATTCTTTCACAGGTCTTATCAACGGCAAAAACCATCATATAGCAAAAAATAATGAAGCCGAATAAGCAAGAAAGGACAAGTAAGATTTTTGTTTTCATCGTAAGTAGGTAGGAGCTTCTTTAGGCTATGTAAGTAGGCTACCCCTACTTTAACAACAGAAAGTTAAACTAAGGCTCTACGGACTTACTCTAAACAAGATAGGTAGCACATAATGCTAACAGATGAAACGCACTCGGCACGAAAAGACACGCGCTACATGGAGGCGCCGAACACGTTTCTCTGTTACCACTTCCATAATGCATCCAAGGATAGGCTGGCTTGCTAAAACTTTCAAGCCTCCCCCCTTCAAGATATTGTAATCTAAGACTTCGCCGAATTTTCCAATGCAAAATGATTAAGATTCTCCCTCTGCGGTCTACGTCTAACATATTGAATAAATGATAAAAGGCAAAAACCAGTCTTACGACTGGCTTCTTTAAGCATACTTAAGAGGCTATAGGTACAATCGTACTCTTATAACGTTCGAGTATCGGAGATGAGACATCCTTAGGGTTCTTAAGCGACCATAAATTACGCGTAATACCATCGTTGACCAAGTAGATCACGCCGGTTTCAATCGCTGACATGACGCAGAGCATAACTGGCTCATTTGTGGTATAGCCAATTTCGCCTTCAAGCAGACGCTGGTAATCAATGTAGCGGAATACCCCAGCCTGAACTTCATAGGACAAAATCGTCTTACTGGTATTTACCGATGATAATACTTGTCCGGTATTAACATCAACGACGCGTAAATTAACTGCGATTTGATCTAACTGATATTGTGTACTCGCACCAATACCAAAGAAACGAGCTCCAGCGCCCCCAGATTTTACATTACTTTCGTAGCCGATAATTGAGCCTTCGATAAGCACATTTGCAGCAACCAAAGATGAAAGCTGACGCTGGTTATTCACAGCAGCGGTACCATTTTCTTGGGCAGCACGAATAATTTTTCGTTCATTTAATAGATTTTGTAAACCCTGTCTTTCTAAAGGAATAAACCAACCTGAATCTTTCAAGGCAGAAACCAACATTGCCGTCGCACTTTGAGGAACGGCGGTCGAAAAATTACTGGCCGGATACGGTTTAAACTGCCCTGTCTCATCCTGAATATTGTACACAGAGACAAACAGCTTTCCCGCAGGCTCAGGCAGATGCGTTAAATCCTGGTAGCTTTGCGCCCGAGGCATTAATGTGGGTTTAGCCGCTTGCTTTGGCGGAGCCGTTAGGCATCCACTCAATAAAAGAACTGAGATAATTAATAAATAGCTGCGCATGTCTCATCATCCCGTGCTAATTGGAATTAACGCTTGAGAGACCATCAACTTCGATGGTTGAGGATTTTCCCGTAGTGCGATCGAGAATATTCATGGTTAACCGCCCATCAATATTTTTCACATCAACAATGAAGTCCTTGGTCACTAAACGCCCTGGTTTCCCTTGGCTAATATTGCCCATCAGATTCCCCAATAGCTGAGATTGAATAACTGAAGTGAAGTTGTCTAATGCCGACGGTGTTGCGGTATCAAAATTATATCCGTTGGGGTCTTTATACGAATTTTGCGCATTCGCTTCATTGAGCAAAAATGCACCATTGTTCGGATTGCCTCCAAAATTAGGGTTAACAAACTGAAAAACCATATTACCGCCCCACGATACTGGGGAAATTAGTATTGATATAAAGGCTAGATAAGTGACTCGCATTGTGACTCCTTAAAACTCATCTGCGGTTAAGTCACCAGTATTGAGAAGCGCTTTATCGATAGAACGGCGAGATAGCGATTCGTTAACGCTTTCAATAGCTACGGCAACATCTTTGTCAAAGCTGCGTTTGTTTGGAAATAAAAACGTTTGATAAACCGTATCCTGTTCAATTTTGATAGTGATCCAACTTCCCCAGCGGGCACTCGGTCTTTCATTGATCGTTAGTGTTCCCGGGTATTCTTTTCCCCAGTTGTCGCTAAAATCACGATAAAAGGCATGACCTATTGACGTTACCGTGTGATCGGTAATTAATCCGGGAACCTCAATTTCAGCCGCAGAGGCATTCTTTCCTGCACTGCATATAGAGGCAATTACAAGAATAAACATAATTTTTTTCATCATTTAACGCCTGAGATGATCGTTAGCCCAGGAAACCGCCTGTGTGCGATTTTTTACCGATATTTTCTTAAATAGATTATAAAGATGCGTTTTTACCGTGTTTTCACTGATGAATAACAGCTTGGCTATTTCGGTGTTCGAGGCCCCCGCTCTTAGCTTATTCAGTATTTCTTTTTCTCGATGAGTGAGCCCTGTTGCCTCTGGGCTATGATAACGATAATGTGAAGATTGGCTGATTAAATAACTAGCAACACCCTGACTAAAAAAACATTCTCCCTTGATAACACTCTTTATTCCTTCCGTTAGCGTCCGTTCATCCATTGATGGATAGAATACTGCACTAATGTTTGGCCATGACTCAATATCTTGGTTTTGATAATCATCAGGAGTATTTAATAACAATATTCTATTTCTCTGCCGGCAACGGCTCAGCTCTGATTGCCATAAAACGGTCGTTCGTCGGTCAGCCTCCATAAGGTCGAATAGATAGAGAGTATTGTCTACGGGATCATTTAAATCTTTGTTGATATTATGTATCTTGGTATTGACCTGTAACGTCAGTTGAAGCTGGTGCAGTAGTGCTGTTGCTTGCAATGACGGTTTAGTTATTAATACCAATAAATACTTCTTACGCTCTACTTCATCAAGCATAATAAAACCCTGCATTTATGCGAAGCGCAACACTCCCTGCTTAATTAAAAACAGTTTTTATCGAGCGCTACTTATCCGCTGCTGTGTAAAAGGCAGTGCAAGAAAAATTTGAAATATGCACAGAGACGAGCCGTATATGCCATCCGTTATTGCGGGCATATTACATGATTTAATCTAGCCATTGGCGCTTCTAACGCAAGTGCTATTTGTGTTTCAAAATGTAACTTGATATTTATAAATAAGTCTTATCATTACTTCTAATTTACATAATCCTTAATCGTTTCTTTAGATTCATCCAAGAAATAGCAAGCAGGTGATCTTCTTTAAAAATATAGAGAGGGTAAATTTATTCTTTTCAGCAAAGCACTTAGCGCACATGATAATGGGAAATACCACTTTATGATTAGCTTGCTTGGTATATTCACATGCATTTCCCTTAGGTAAGTGGTATGTGAATTGTATCTTTGCTAGAAAACAATGCGCTCATGCTAGCGCATGAAATTTTACCACGCGTCAGTGATGCCATAGGTCATACCCGTAGCGCATGCGCTGGGGTGGCAAACTTCATTACATGAGTAAGATGAAAAACAGCTATCAACATGTTAATGCTCGACTAATCGACTCTTTAGCTTTTATTACAACGAATAAACATTATCGCCTCATACTTTCTTATCAGGCTTTATTTTTAAAATACGACTTCTAGGTGAGTTATTTAATTTTTCTTCGGCACATACTCAAATCATAAACCGGAATATTCCTGAAAGAGTTCTCAGGACGTTAACATACGATTCATCACGTCATAATTTGATTCACCGATTACATTAGGACGGCAAAATGAAAAAGATTGTCTTGTCAGCCGCTCTGCTTGTCACCCCTTATTTGGCAGTAGCAAATAGTGATTTGGCTAACGCTGATATGAGCACTGGTTATAGTGACTTGCATAGTCGTTATAGCCAAAGTGCGCTTATTAACCAAATAGGTAGCGATAATAGAGCTTTTACCCATCAGCAAGGTACGAACAATCATTCGATTATCGTACAACAGGGAAATAGTAACCAAGGCAGAATTACCCAATCCAGTAGCAATAATAATGCATTAATTGCTCAACGAGGTTCGGGAAACTCTGCGGACATTACTCAACTTAGCAGCAATAACAATGCAGTTATTGCTCAACTAGGTAGTGGAAATAGTGATTCAATCATTCAAGACAGTTTTGGTAATTCTGCTTATATCATTTCCTTCGGGAAAAATAATATAACGCAGATTACCCAAACGGGCACAAACCGCTCAGCCGGTGTTGTGCAAAATGCTTCAGGAATGGCCATTAGAGTTACACAACATTAGTTATTGTTTATCTGATACACACATCTGATTCTTTAACCGACGGGGTAACATCATGAATAAGTGGAAAATCATCGCAGCATCTAGCTTTGTTTTTGCTATGAGTAATGCAATGGCGTTAACTAACCCAGCTTACGTTTTCCAATTCACACCTCAAACCGGGGCATTAGGCGGTGAGGTGCAGGTCTATCAGCAAGGCACCAGTAATATTTCCAGCGTTAATCAAGATTCTGCGGTTTTCTCTAAAACATCCGTATCTCAAAGCGGGGGTCTATTAGGTGGCACGGGCAACTACGCATCGGTAAACCAGAATGGCAACGTCAGCGTTGTTGATATTAATCAGCAAGGTAATAATAACGCCGCCACCTCAAGTCAAAACGGGAACTGGTCTGTCACTGAAGTCTCTCAATCGGGTCTCTTCGGCAACACCGCAACCACAAATCAAAGTGGTGACTTCTCCAGAACTGCCGTGGTTCAGTCTGGTTTTGGCTTGAATAATGCCGTAACCAGTCAAAGCGGCGATGCCGCCGTTATTGTTGTCCGCCAAAGCGGTGCATCCAACTACGCTAATAGCTCACAAACAGCTGACTTCTCTTACTCCAACGTAAATCAAGTCGGTGCAGGCAACGCCTCATACGTTAATCAGAACTAACTTTCTCCTCCCAACAAGACAGGGCGTTGCCCTGTCTTGTTTTTATTTCCGGAGCCGCAAATGCATCCTCTTCTGATCGCCTCTGTTTTATCTAATCAACTTTGGTTCGATACTACCCAAGAGGGTCAATATTACATACTTAAGCCCATGGCTTCGATCACCAATAGCTGCGTATGCAATATTACCGTAGACATAATCCGACACGGCCTTCATGGCGAAAGCATCTCCCAACAGACAGGCACGGTTCAACTAACGGCCAACCGAAAACACGCGTTAGGGCAAATGAGTTTTTCCGTACTGCAAGGTGACTGGCTGCAAGTTACCGTTGTCTTAACCGATGGCGATAGCGTGCGCTTGGAGAAACAAGTGATACTCCCCGATAAGGTTTGAACCAATGTCGCCTACGTTCCCCCATAAAAAAAGGAAATGCCTTCGCAGACATTTCCTTTTGCACATCAATAGATTCCTATTTAGATGGTTTTATACTCTGCTTCCGCATTGGCAAAACGTGTCTGGATAATCTGTGAAGGCGATCGCCCCATCAGACTAACAACCACAATCGCAATGCTGGCGAAAATGAATCCAGGGATAATCTCATACAGATTAAACCATCCATACTGCTTCCATACGATGACGGTGATTGCCCCGATCAACATACCGACTAACGCGCCATTACGCGTCATACGAGACCACATCACAGAAATTAATACCACTGGGCCAAATGCCGCACCAAAACCGGCCCATGCATAACTCACTAACCCCAGCACGCGGTTTTCTGGATTGGCCGCCAAAGCGATGGCAATCAATGCCACCAGCAGAACCATCAGACGCCCTACCCACACCAGCTCACGCTGTGATGCTTTCTTACGGAAAAAGGCTTTATACAAGTCTTCAGTAATTGCACTTGAACATACCAGCAGCTGACAACTCAGCGTACTCATCACCGCCGCTAAGATGGCCGACAGCAAGATCCCTGCAATCCAAGGGTTAAACAATATTTTAGCCAGCTCGATAAACACACGTTCACCGTTTTCAGACACGGTTCCCGCTTGGCCAGGATTATTTTCAAAGTAGGCAATACCAAAGAAGCCCACCGCAACCGCACCAGCCAGACATAAAATCATCCAGGTCATACTAATTCGACGTGCTTTGCGAATAGTTTGATGAGAATCTGCTGCCATAAAGCGCGCCAAAATATGTGGCTGACCGAAATAGCCTAATCCCCAGCCCATCAGAGAGATGATGGCGATCAGGTTCAAACCCTTGAACATATCAAGATTGGCCGGATTCTTGGCTTCGATGACGAGCATGGAAGTATCAATACCCCCCACGGCCAAAATAACGAATACCGGCGTTAAGATCAGTGCGAAAATCATTAGGCTAGCTTGAACCGTGTCGGTCCAGCTGACAGCCAAGAAACCCCCTATAAAGGTATAGAGGATGGTCGCCGCTGCGCCTGCCCACAGAGCCGTTTCATAGCTCATACCAAAGGTGCTTTCAAACAAGCGCGCACCCGCAACGATGCCTGATGCGCAATAGATCGTGAAAAATACCAAAATGACCACCGCCGAGATTACGCGCAGCAGCTTGCTGGTGTCTTCAAAGCGGCTGGTAAAATAATCGGGCAGCGTCAGAGCATTATTGTTAGCCTCGGTGTGCACACGTAAACGTCCTGCAACCAGCTTCCAGTTTAAATACGCTCCAACGGTTAATCCGATGGCAATCCAACTTTCAGAAATCCCTGAAAGATAAATCGCGCCTGGTAAGCCCATCAATAGCCAGCCGCTCATGTCAGATGCGCCAGCTGATAATGCGGTAACCACGCTACCTAAACTGCGTCCGCCTAAAATATAGTCATCAAAGTTGTTGGTAGCGCGATATGCCACTAGGCCAATGACGATCATTCCCAAGATGTAGACCAAAAAGGTCACCAACATCGGTGTACTTATCATGCAGGTGTCTCCGTATTTATTTTTATCCGTCACACTTGGAGTGTTTTCTGTTATTAACGATGCTAGCTAACGACTCAGACACAGCTCCAACTACTCAGGCTATATGCTTATCAATCAGGCATTTTTATGCTGTATTTCGGTTTTAAATACCTAGCTGCTTTAAAAACTCAGCCGCATCGGAACGATGATGCGGCCAAACCCCATCTTAAATACAACCAATAATGAAAATCTAAACGTCGGCATCTTATGAACAGGCTTAGCTTATTCACAAGTTATTTAACTCAAAAGTTACACAAAGTTTACCATTCATCACATTTTGACCTGCATCAGGTTGCAACAACGATCCATTAACATGTGCTTTGACATAGCTCACCGCTAAAATATCCATCTAATTTATAATGAAATATTTAATGCTTCACATAACTTCTTTCACATTTCCTTGTGCCTACCTGAGCTAAACCGCCGGATAAAACCTGCGCCATTTCACACATTCAAAACTTGTACCTTTTAACAAGGTTGCACAAAGTTGCAACATTCATAATGAACAGGATATGCTCAGGCTCTACCTTACAAAAATAAAATGGAGTAGGACGGCATGGGCACCACCACTATGGGTGTAAAACTTGACGAAGCGACGCGAGATCGTATTAAAGCCGCCGCACAGCAGATCGATCGCACGCCGCATTGGGTAATCAAGCAGGCGATATTTAATTATCTCGAGCGAGTCGAGAGTGGCAGTACGCTCCCTGAACTGCCCCTTCCCGTATCTGACACACTTTCCAGCGACGGCGACGATACCGTAACGCAGCCAGATCAACCACATCAGCCGTTTCTTGATTTTGCAGAACAAATCTTGCCTCAGTCCGTCGCGCGTGCTGCCATCACCGCGGCCTATCGCCGTCCTGAGCATGAAGCCGTCTCTATGCTGCTCGAACAGGCGCGTATGGCGCCTGAACTCGCGCAGTCGACGCACCAGATGGCTTATAAAATCGCAGAAAAACTGCGCAACCAAAAAAGTGCCAATGGCAGAGCTGGGATTGTTCAAAACCTGTTGCAGGAATTTTCACTCTCTTCGCAAGAGGGCGTGGCGCTGATGTGTCTGGCCGAAGCCTTACTGCGTATTCCCGATAAAGCAACGCGCGATGCGCTGATTCGCGACAAAATTAGCAATGGTAACTGGCATTCGCATTTAGGTCGTAGCCCTTCTCTGTTCGTTAACGCCGCCACGTGGGGACTCCTGCTCACCGGACGTCTGGTTGCCACCCACAACGAATCCAAGCTTTCTAGCTCGCTGAACCGTATTATCGGCAAAGGCGGCGAACCCTTGATTCGCAAAGGCGTTGATATGGCAATGCGTCTGATGGGCGAACAGTTCGTTACAGGAGAAACCATCGCTGAAGCGCTGGCAAATGCGCGTAAGCACGAAGAAAAAGGCTTCCGCTACTCTTACGACATGCTCGGTGAAGCCGCGCTGACCGAAGCTGACGCCCAGCGTTATATGATTTCCTATCAGCAGGCCATTCACGCCATCGGGAAAGCCTCTAACGGTCGTGGTATTTATGAAGGTCCGGGGATCTCTATCAAGCTTTCCGCTCTGCATCCTCGCTACAGCCGTGCACAATATGAGCGAATGATGGACGAACTTTACCCTCGTTTGCTCTCCCTGACATTGCTGGCACGCAGCTATGATATCGGCATTAATATCGATGCTGAAGAAGCTGACCGTCTGGAAATCTCACTCGACCTGCTTGAACGCTTGTGCTTTGAGCCAGAACTAGCCGGTTGGAACGGCATTGGCTTTGTGATTCAGGCCTATCAGAAACGCTGTCCGGCGGTTATCGATTATGTCATCGATTTAGCCCAGCGCAGCCATCGCCGCCTAATGATTCGCTTAGTGAAAGGCGCCTATTGGGACAGCGAAATTAAGCGTGCGCAGGTGGATGGTTTAGAAGGATATCCTGTTTATAGCCGTAAGGTTTACACCGACGTTTCTTATTTAGCCTGTGCGCGTAAACTTCTGGCGGTTCCTAGCGCCATTTATCCGCAGTTCGCCACGCATAATGCCCACACCTTATCGGCGATCTATCACCTCGCGGGGCAAAACTACTATCCTGGGCAGTATGAATTCCAATGCTTACACGGCATGGGTGAGCCACTGTACGAGCAGGTGGTTGGAAAAATAGCCGAAGGTAAATTCAACCGTCCTTGCCGTATTTATGCGCCAGTGGGAACCCATGAAACGCTGTTAGCCTATTTGGTACGTCGACTTTTGGAAAACGGGGCGAATACATCGTTTGTCAACCGTATTGCTGATAACTCGCTGCCGCTGGATGAACTGGTTGCCGACCCCGTATCCGCAGTTGAATCGATGGCAGCCAAAGAGGGGGCTATTGGCCTACCTCATCCGCGTATTCCATCCCCGCGTGGGCTGTATGGTGAAGAACGCCGTAACTCACGCGGCTTGGATCTTTCCAATGAGCAGCGCTTGGCCTCTCTCTCCAGCACGCTGCTGAGTAGCGCTAGCCATAATTGGAACTGTGCCCCTATTCTCGAGCATCCCGCCAGTGGAGATCAGCCATCTCAGCCGGTGATTAACCCTGCCGAGCCACGCGATATCGTAGGCTACGTCACGCCGGCCAGCGATGCAGATATTGAAGCCGCGCTGACCAGCGCAGTGAATGCGGGGCCCATCTGGTTCTCTACACCGCCGGAGCAACGCGCTGCCGTGCTGGATCGCGCCGCTGACTTAATGGAAGCTCAGTTGCAGAGCCTGTTGGGTTTGCTGGCTCGTGAAGCAGGTAAAACGTTTAACAATGCCATTGCAGAAGTTCGCGAAGCGGTCGATTTCCTGCACTACTACGCTCAGCAGGTACGCCACGATTTCGCCAATGATACTCACCGTCCGCTGGGTCCCGTCGTGTGTATCAGTCCATGGAACTTCCCGCTAGCTATCTTTACCGGACAAGTTGCAGCCGCGCTAGCTGCGGGGAATAGCGTGTTAGCCAAACCCGCCGAACAAACGCCGCTGGTCGCAGCTCAAGCCGTACGCATTCTGCTTGAAGCCGGCGTGCCATCCGGAGTGCTGCAGCTATTGCCGGGTGAAGGTGAAACCGTGGGCGCTAAACTGGTCGGTGATAGCCGCGTACGCGGCGTCATGTTTACCGGCTCTACCGCCGTAGCCGGTATTTTGCAGCGTAATATTTCTGGGCGTTTGGATCCTCAAGGTCGCACCACGCCGTTGATCGCCGAAACCGGTGGTCTGAATGCAATGATCGTAGACTCATCCGCGCTGACCGAACAGGTCGTCACCGATGTCGTGGCTTCTGCTTTCGACAGTGCCGGACAACGCTGCTCAGCGCTACGCATTCTGTGCGTGCAAGAAGATATCGCCGATCACACACTGCAAATGCTGCGCGGCGCGATGGCCGAATGCCGCATGGGGAATCCTGAACGCCTATCAACCGATATTGGCCCTGTTATCGATGCCGAAGCTAAAGACAATATCGATCGTCACATACAGGCTATGCGCGCCAAAGGCCATAATGTCTATCAGGCCGCGTTTGAACATCCACAAGATAGCAAAGAGTGGTCTGAAGGCACTTTCGTCAAACCCACCCTGATTGAGCTGGAGAGCTTTGACGAGCTCGAGCAGGAAGTTTTTGGCCCCGTGTTACACGTTGTTCGTTACAACCGCCAGAATCTTGATGCATTGATCGAGCAAATCAACGCGGCGGGTTACGGACTCACGCTCGGCATCCACACCCGTATTGATGAAACCATCGCGCAGGTAACCGAACAGGCAAAAGTGGGTAATCAGTACGTTAACCGCAATATGGTGGGCGCCGTAGTTGGCGTGCAGCCATTCGGCGGTGAAGGACTGTCCGGTACAGGGCCTAAGGCCGGTGGACCACTCTACGTCTACCGTCTGCTTTCTAGCCGTCCAGACGATGCGGTAAGCCGTACGCTGGCACGTCAAGACTATGAGCAAAACGTTGACGCAACCCTACGCCAACCATTGCTGGCAGCCCATCAAGCATTGCTAACATGGGCGCAGCAAGAGAAAAACACCGCGCTGGCGCAGCGCTGCCAAGAGTTTGGTGATTGGGCGCAAGGCGGCACCGTCCGCTTATTGCCAGGTCCGACAGGAGAGCGCAATACATATGCACTCCTCCCGCGTGAACGTGTGCTATGTCTGTTCGACAATGAGCAAGACGCCCTGACCCAGCTCGCTGCCGTGCTCGCGGTCGGTAGCCGTGTTCAGTGGATTGATAGCGAAGTTCAGCGCGCGCTCTATCGTCGCCTGCCTAAAGCCGTACAGCAGCAGATTAACGTAGCGAAATCGTGGGATGCCGAGGGCGTTGAGTTTGACGCGGTGATCTACCACGGTGACTCCGACCAGCTACGCTGCCTGTGCGAAAAAATCGCCGAACGCCCTGGTGCGATTGTGTCAGTACAAGGGTTCTCACACGGAGAAACCGGTATTCTGCTAGAGCGCCTGCTGCTAGAGCGTTCACTGAGTGTGAATACCGCCGCCGCTGGTGGGAATGCGAGTTTGATGACGATAGGGTGATAGGTAAGATTTGGAGGGGTGTTGGTTGTGGGGGGGCATTGTATGTGTAAGATTTCGTACGCTTAAGACATCGAAATCCACATAGCCATTGTGCTAGCGTCCGAGTT
>NZ_LXET01000028.1 GCF_001655005.1 Hafnia paralvei ATCC 29927 | reverse complement strand
GTGCCGGAAAAGGTCAACGTCAACAGACAAAAACACGCTCTGTTTTTGTCTGTTTAATTGTTTAAGTCTTGGCAGGGAGAGCCGCCGATACAGGGATGTATCGGCGGAGTTTGGGGCGCCCTGGATGGGCGATACCAAACCGGAGCGGAAATGGCGTCTCGGATAAAAAGCGCGAGGATTGAAGGGGCGCGCGCTGGCGCCCCTCATCGGTCGCCTTCGCCAGCGGTGCCATGGAAACGCATGTGCTGGCCGGCGAACGAAACAATTCACCGCAATCCCATACGGAAATAGCATCTCAGATAAAAGCGTACGGGCAGGCGGAATATTCCATCGTATCAACCTAAATAACAGGCATCCCCCCCTCAAATATAACTCAGCGGCTCATCCACCAGCTTCTCGCCCAAAAACTTCTCCAAAAACAGCTTAGTTCTTGGGTGCTGTGGATTGGCAAACAGTTCTTTGGCGGCGCCCTGTTCTACAATTCGCCCTTCATCCATAAAAATGGCACGGTTGGCAACGTCGCGAGCAAAGCTCATTTCATGAGTGACGATCACCATGGTGCGGTTTTCTTCTGCCAGCGCACGGATAGTGCTTAGTACCTCACCCACCAGTTCAGGGTCCAGCGCCGAAGTGGGTTCATCAAACAGGATGACTTCCGGCTGCATCGCTAATGCTCGAGCAATAGCCACGCGCTGTTGCTGACCACCGGACAGGCGTTTTGGAAACGCGTCCTCTTTGCCCTTTAAGCCAACTTTTGCCAGCAGTTCACGCGCTCGGGCAATCACCACCTCTCGCTTTTCGCCTTTAACGATAACCGGCCCTTCGATAATGTTTTCCAACACGGTACGGTGCGGGAATAAATTAAAGTTCTGGAAGACAAAACCCACTTCCTGACGCAGTTTTCTAATCGCCGTTTTTTGTCGGCTCAGCGGCTGGCCGCCGTCGATAGTGACATCGCCAACCTGAATCGTGCCGCCGTCAGGCTCCTCGAGCAAATTGATGCTACGCAGCAACGTGGTTTTACCAGAACCACTTGGCCCAATGATGGCTACCACCTCACCCTTCTCAACCGTGAGATCGACGCCGTGCAGCACGGTGTTTCCGTTAAAGGATTTCGTCAGATTTTTTACTTCAATAGTGCTCACTGTGGGCTCCCAAACGGATACGTCTAAAATCGATACTGTGCAGATGCAACGCCGCGTACACGGCGCGTCACCCAATATAACGGCAACTTTAGCAACTCAGGACAGGGAATAAAAAATTTTGCAGGAATATGGTTAGACTGATATAGAATAAGACACAAAAAAGCCATCGTAACGATGGCTTTTCATACTGAGGCTTAATCAGCAGACCGCTGTTTTTTGCCAACTAAGATACTGATCGTATTTCCGTAGCGCGATGCGATAGTTATTTTGATTCGCGTCGGTCATGTTCTCGATCAGATCCCACTGTTGCTCACTGCCGCAAAACTTTTCGTCGGGGAAATCGCTCGCTCTTAACATATCGTCTAAGCGGCGCAGGCGGACAATATATTCACGGATGGAGCTATGGCTCATTTCCGTTTGTTCAAACAGATATTGTTTAAACTCGAGAATATCGAAGTAATCCGCTTTGCAATGGCAGTACACGTCACTACAAAAACGACACAATGCCGTTAGCTCTTTTTCCAGTTCTTGCCAAACTCTGTCGTCAATCAGTTGATCCATCCCAGCAAGCGTTTCGCGATCGAGAATTTTCCCACGAAACACCAGAGACATGCGATCGAGCGATTTACCACAATGAGAGCAATCACACTGGCTGTGTTTAAAATCTTTCAAATAGCGACTCAGAGGCCGTCTTTTCTGTTGGGATGCTGTCATGGCAACATGCTCCATTTTATCGAATAACTGGTGACACATTAGCTTTGGCTGGCCAGCTTGGTACGTAGACGTTTTATCGCCTGACTATGCAGCTGGCTCACCCGAGATTCTCCGACCTCAAGCACGGCGCCGATTTCCTTCAGGTTTAGCTCCTCTTGGTAATAGAGGGTCAGAACCAATTTTTCACGTTCCGGCAAGGCTTCGATGGCGGCGATCACGCGCTGGCGCAGATCTCCTTCCAACAGCTGTTTGAGAGGATTGGCATCCTCATGCTGCTGAAATACCGGCTCGGCGCTATCGCCATGCTCTTCTCGCCATTCATCGTAAGAAAAAAGATGGCTGGTGTTGGTATCCAGCAAAATCTGCTGATACTCAACCAGTGGCATATCTAACTCTTGGGCAATTTCGGTTTCTGTCGGTGCGCGATGCAGGCGCTGTTCTGCTCGCTGCATAGCCGCTGAAACTTCACGGGCATTTCGACGCACGCTGCGCGGAACCCAATCTCGGCTGCGTAGCTCATCGAGCATCGCGCCGCGAATGCGCTGAACCGCATAGGTGGTAAAAGCCGTCCCCTGCATGGCATCGTAGCGTTCGACCGCGTGCAACAGCCCGATACCTCCAGCCTGAAGCAGGTCGTCCAGTTCAACGCTCGCGGGCAGGCGAACCTGCAAACGCAGCGCTTCATGGCGCACTAGCGGAGCGTAGCGCTGCCACAGGGAATTTTTGTCGATCACGCCGTCGGCGGTATACAATTCACTCACGTTGACAGAACCCGGGTTGATGGATGCCCGGCTATTATCTAACTCTCACGCCAAAGCCAATGGCGCGATTAGTCAGCAAAAATGCCCCCTTTTCTCACGTTGCTTTTTCCGCAATAGAAGTTTGCTCAGTTATTCATCAGGTGGTTTATGTAAAAAACCCCGCCGCAGCGGGGTTAGCTGAAATGCTGGCGAAGTATTAACGCAGCAGAGTCAGTACGTTCTGAGTAGACTGGTTAGCCTGAGCCAACACAGAAGTACCCGCCTGTTGCAGAATGTTTGCACGGCTCATGTTAGACACTTCGGTCGCGTAGTCAGCATCCTGAATACGAGACTGGGAAGCAGTCAGGTTGTTTACGGTGCTGTTCAGGTTGTTGATAACAGAATCGAAACGGTTCTGTACCGCACCCAGAGATGAACGCAGGCCGTCGACCTGAGACAGAGCATCATCAAGCTGTTTCAATGGGTTAATAACATTTGTGTTTTCAGTTGTAGCACTAACTGTACCGTCCGCAGCAACAGTTGCATCTTTATAAATTGTTTTTCCTGCAGCATCTGTCGTCTTAACGATATATTTATCAGTACCACTGCCATCGTTAAATTTGTGCAGCTCTTCACCTGAAGCTAGTCCTTTAACAGTAACCGCATCTCCTGCAGGCTTGTTAATTGCAACTGGAGCACTGAAATCACCATCAGCTTTACCCGTTATTTTTGGCGCAGTGTCATAATTGATATTAGCTTTACCTGTGGCATCTAATGACACTTCATAGTAAGTATTAGTACCACCATCAGCATTTTTAACAGCATATTTAGTGTTACCGCCACCAGCATCATACTGAACAAGAGTGTTTGTACCTGTAGGAGCAGTACCTGACTCAACGCCCATTGTCGGAGTTATAGTTGTTGCTACACCAGGGATGCTAGTAACTTTAGCACCAACTTTATTCAAAGTATCGCTGACATCAAAGTCACCTAACTTCAGCGTATCTTTATTCACATTTTTTAAATCAATACTGATAGTTTCACCATCGTTCGCCCCAACCTGAATAGTCAACGACTGGTCTTTACTCAGCACTTTAACGCCGTTGAAATCTGTTTGTGACGAGATACGGTCAATTTCAGATAAACGCTGGGTAATTTCGTCCTGAATGGATTTCAGGTCGCTATCAGAGTTAGACCCATTTTGCGCCTGCACAGCTAAACGACGAATATTTTGCAGGTTGTCATTCACTTCGTTCAGAGCACCTTCGGTGGTCTGCGCCAGAGAGATACCATCGTTGGCGTTACGAGAAGCCTGAGTCAGGCCTTTGATGTTCGCTGTAAAGCGGTTAGAAATCGCCTGACCCGCAGCATCGTCTTTCGCGCTGTTGATACGCAGACCAGAAGACAGACGCTCAATAGCGGTACCCAGTGAAGACTGAGATTTGTTCAGGTTGTTCTGCGCCATCAAAGACAGGCTGTTGGTATTAATTACTTGTGCCATAGTGAGCTTTCCTTTCGAATCAGCTGCGATATACGCATCTAGTTAATGGGTCGGGCCTGATTGCCCTACGGCGTCAGCCACCGTCCACACAGGTATCGGCGCTCCCCAATTAACCTTTAGGAAATTTTTTAATTATTTTTCCTGAAAATTCTCCGCACAGACAATCGCCTAAATAAGGCCCTCTTTACGCCTTCTATCGTCCCATCACTTTTTATATTTATTTCGTAAACTTTTTTCCTACCGAGCCGATAACGCGTAAAGCGCAGTAAATTATTAAAAGGAAAATACCGATGGCATCTATTTCTTCTTTAGGGATCGGCTCTGGTCTCGACTTAAATGGCTTACTTGATAAATTATCTACGGCGGAACAACAGCGTTTAACGCCTTATACCACTCAGCAAACCAGCTACAAGGCACAGCTGACCGCCTACGGCACGCTGAAAAGCTCGTTGGAGAAGTTTGATAACCTGAGTAAAGATCTGGCAAAAGCCGACTTCTTTAATACCACCAAGGCATCGACGCACGATCAGTTTACTGTAACGACCAACGCAAAGGCGGTTGCTGGTAACTACAGCGTTGAAGTCAAACAGCTGGCTCAGGCACAAAGCTTAACCACGCAGAAAGTGGTTACCGATCAGTCTGCACAGCTCGGTACCTCAGGTGCTAGCGGCCGCTCTATTACCCTGACTCAGGGGACGCCCCCTAAAACAACTCAAATTCCTTTGAGTGATGATCAGACCTCACTCCTAGAAATGCGCGATGCGATTAATGGCGCGAAAGCAGGCGTTACGGCCAGTATCGTGCGCGTAGGTGATAGCAGCTACCAGTTAGCATTAACGTCTTCCTCAACCGGTTCCGCTAACCAAATGACGGTTAAAGTGAACGGCGATGACCAATTGGGTGAATACCTGAACTATGACCCAAGCGCGCCATCAAGCTCACCCACGGCCATGAAACAAACGGTAGAAGCTAAAGACGCCATTATCACCATGAATGGCACAGAAATTGTGCGTAGCAGCAATACCATTACCGATGCGCCACAGGGCACCACCATTGAGTTGAAAGCCAAAACTAAAGACGGCGAGCCGCAGAACCTGATTCTAAGCGCGGACAACTCTGGTGCGATGGATAAGATAAAAAGCTGGGTAGATAGCTATAACTCCCTACTTGATACCTTTACATCTCTGACTAAATACACCCCAGTAAAAACCGGTGAGGCACAGTCAAAAACCAACGGTGCTTTGTTAGGTGATAACACCCTGCGCGGTGTTCAGGCTGCAATTAAAGGCGCCTTAAGCTCGGCTCAGGATAACCCTGAACTGAAAGGTCTAGGCAATTTGGGGATCACTACTGACGGTAAAACCGGCAAATTGACCGTAGACAGTGACAAACTCACCAAAGCTTTCACTGACCATCCAGACCAAGTGGCCAACTTCTTTGTTGGCAACGGGACGGATAGCGGTATGGCAACCAATATTCACAATGAAATTCAAAGTTATATCAAGGCCGGCGGCGTGATCGAATCAACAACCAAAAGTATCAATACCAACCTAGATCGTCTGAGTGTACGTATCGATAGCGTGAGCGACAGTATTCAAGAAACTATCGACCGCTATAAAGCGCAGTTTGTACAACTGGATACCATGATGTCCAAGCTCAACAGTACCAGTTCGTACCTCACACAACAATTCACCGCCATGAACTCATAAGATAGGTAACAAGCATCATGTATAAAGCGACGGGCTCACAGGCCTACGCTGATGTGGGATTAGAAAGCGGCGTGATGAGCGCCAGCCCACACCAGCTTATTGTCATGTTATTTGACGGGGCGCATAGCGCCCTAATCCGTGCCCGCCTGCATATGCAGGCGGGGCAAACCCAGCTCAAGGGTCAGTCAATCACCAAAGCCATCAATATTATTGATAATGGGTTAAAAGCGGGTCTCAATCTGGAAAAAGGCGGAGAGCTTGCAGAAAACTTAGCCGCGCTGTATGACTATATGGTGAAACGGCTATTACATGCTAATCTTCATAATGATGAAGCGACAATCCAGCATGTCACGGACCTGTTAGACAATATTGCCGATGCGTGGCGTCAGATCGGCCCACAATCACAACTTAATCAGCAGGACCACTTATAATGTATGGAATACAGCCTTTGTCACATGCGTACCGGAACATCCTTTCCATCAGCGAAAGTATGCTCGATCTCGCTAAGCGCTCTGAATGGGACTCGCTGGTAAAATTGGAGATGGAGTATCTCCAAGCAGTGGCAAAAACCACTGAGCTCATGCCTATTTCCGAGGTTGATTCAGCGATGCAAACCGAGCTGCGCAGAGTGTTGGCTAAAATTCTGGATAACGAAGCTGAAATTAAACGCCTGCTACAAGCGAGAATGGATGAGCTGAGCCAAATCATCGGCAAAACCTCACGCCAACAGGCCGTGACTCACACTTATGGGCAGTTTTCCGATAATGAAGGTTACCCCAACGATTTACTTTAATTTTTTATATTTAAACAACACCAGTTTAATACATTGTCCCAGTCTCTATTTTTATTAGAAATTTAATTCAATAATAACACTTTTAAATTATAGGTATTTTAAAGATTGGCCCTGCCATGTCCCTATGGCTATCATAATTAATAATAAATTTTTCAGTAATAATGCGTTCAATACGCGCTAATATATTACTTTTCTAACACCAATAATATTCCATGAGAATTAATTAGGAATGGTCACGTCTGTATAGTGTCCATTCGTCTATTCTCTCACCACTAGGTAGCAAGCAATCGGTATGCACACCGAGGTCTGTTGTGATATTGATTTCTTTACCCCCCAAGGTTAAGCAATAGACAGAGGCTGGGTTAGCCATGCCGATCGTCTTCTCTACCGGCACCGTTTGCCTATCTGAAGAAGTTTCTGGATCCTTGTGTCCAGAATGACAGCCTGCCATAACCAATCCTCCCAATCCTACGAGCAACAGCGTGTGTAATTTCATCAAGTATTCCCAACATAAAAATAAATATTATAGACGGTCTTAACGCCCAATATAGGTAATTACTCCTATTTATTACAAGGTATTATCTACTCAGCGTTCAGACGTTTTCATCCGTTTTTTATAAAATCAATCAATAAAAACACTAATCACATCACTAAAAATTATTCATTGATTAAAAATAGTTAAATTAGTACCACAATGCTAATGATTTTATAGGTAAACCAATAGGATTCTGATATATCTTAGCTTGCACCTCTCTCATTTGGATAAGGAACTATGGCTACGCTTCGTAATCTCAAAACTGCGCTGTTGATCGGCGCGCTGGCTCTGGCCGGTTGTGCAACAAAAACAGCAACTCCCGAGCAGTATTCTGGTTTTTTAAAAGACTACTCTAACCTGACAGAAACCAAATCAGCGTCTGGTTTACCCGTTTTGCGTTGGGTTGATCCCAGTTTCAAAAGCAGTCACTACGATAAACTGATCTATAACCCTGTGACTTACTATCCAGAACCTAAACCAACAACTCAGATCGGTAAAAACGTCTTAGAAGGTGTGCTTAACTACACAAATACCAAGCTGAAATCTGCCGCAGCTCAGCGCTCCACTCTGGTGACGCAGCCGGGACCGAGGACGCTGATTTTCCGTGGAGCGATAACGGCGGTTGATACCAGTAAAGAAGGTTTACAGTTCTACGAAGTGATCCCTATCGCTATGGTGGTTGCGGGTACACAAGCCGCGACAGGACACCGTACCATGGACACTAACCTGTTCTTCGAAGGTGAGCTTATCGACTCCCAAACTAACAAACCCGTGTTAAAAGTAGTTCGTAAAAGTTCAGGTAAACAGCTTTCTAACTCGAATCAGCTATTAACCGTGGATGATCTGAAAGCCGTCATCGACAATATGGCCACCGACGCCACCATGTTCGACGTGAAATAGTTTGACGTGAAATAAGCATTCAAATTTAAGTACGCATTCTCCAGCCAGCTGCCACATACAGCTGGCTTTTTTATGCGGATTAGCAGCAATACTCTGTTTTTCAGGCAAAAAAATCCCGTACCTAGGGCACGGGAAACCATACTAGAAATTTGAAAACAAACGTTTTGAAGCAATTAGCAATGGGTATTGAGCAATCTGAACGATTCGCCATCGCTATATAAATAAGTATATAGCGATTTCACTGAATACGCAATCGTCCAAGATCACACTAAAGACGGGCTATTTTTTTACTGCGTACGAACAGGTATACGCCATACGTTTTAGCGTTGGGATACTGCTGGCCAGCGGAGGGATCTGTGTGGCTTGATCAAAGCCATTCTCTTTGCAATAACTCAATGCATCGGCATCCATTGCCGCTTTGTCAACTTTCTCAGGATCGTAGCGATAGATTACCGCCTGATCGGCTGCATGATCGTCAAGTCTGACAAAACCTTTTGGTGCGCTGACACAGCCCACCAATAAGGCCGCCGGCAAAGCCAATAATAAATAGTATTTTTTCATAAGAACCTCTCTAGTTATTTGTTCTTATGATACTCACAACTCTTTTTTGCATAAACCGGATTAATACGAATACTGGGTCATACCCGTAAAAAAGACCACTTACGTGGCCTTTAAATTCTCTCAATGACACTTGTCGATTACAGTTTGAACAAACCTTTAATGACAATACGAGCTATCGCTGAGTTATGGGCTTTAGCCGATTTAATCAGGTATTGATTAATTGCGGCAAGCATTTCATGTGGCGATGGTTCTTCTGTTTCAGAATTCACAATATGTGAACCATTTCCCTGAAAAACAACTTTGCCCTTTTCATCCAGTCCATCGTAATAGCTAATATAGCTGGCCTTCATATAATCCCTATACCTTTCATCTGATTAATAATTTACTGATATACATAACACCTTGCTAGGCAAGAATTTTATCATCAAATCAGAGGTGCAATATGTTGATTTCTTAACAATTGAATTTAGTGCTGCTGGGGGTAAGATCGCTTTACTTTTTCTGTATCGCCATCTCGCGAACAACCCAAAGTTCGTGATTTATCTGACTCACGCATAAGCCAATTTGCGAGGCTCCAAGCATGAGGGTCAGCGTATCTTTATCGGCCAAACGACCATCGCCTTCGCACGTAAACATCTTTTTATCCGGCTGAAACACCGCCAACTGATGCCGTTCTGCACCGCCACTTATCACCCAGTTCAGCATAAAAAGACATACCACCACACCTAATCCCAAAGCGGAACAAAGGATTTTCACCCCGTTAGAAAATCTCACGCTGCATCCCTTTTATAAATAATGAAGAAGGTAACAGCATGAAGAGTGTGGTTAAAATTGATTGTATAGATCAATAAATCGATATTGATCGTTGAAAACGATCGGTATTACAAAGGTATTATATTGGTGCTATTTCCGCTAAACCTGCATATTCATAATGTAGTGTATGGGCATTCAGCATTGTAGTTATGTACATGATATTTAAGTTTAGGTACCACATTACCGCAAAGTACCAAAAAGCATTACTATGCTCTAAGGTGTTTTGCGGTAATTTTTTGCCCTATATATGCCCCATTGGCTAAATACACGGGTTATCATCAAACTCGCTCATCGACATGTCATTGACGACATATGTCACCAAGCCGAATATTCGCATTGTCTCTCACCTCCCCGCAGGGCTGGTGCTGTGTGCTATAAATAGGGACGCTCGGGAAAACAGGGCCACGGAAAGGTTTAATACTTAACTCTAAAGAGATTAAAAAGATGCACGGGATAAGAAATCTCAGTCTGATCTGTTGTATTGGGTTAACCGGCTGCGTGGTAGCAGATCTGGATTCAAGTAATTACGATTACTTCCCCTATGTTCAGACGTTCCAGAAGCCACAAACTATGGGTCACACCGATGTTCAGAAGCGCAGGGATGATCTATACGAATGCGGAGTTAACAAGAAATTTTCGCTAAATTCATGGGATGAAAAGTTCCGACGTAACAGCCTGCAGGCAGGCGAGACGATGGAGCAGCTCGATACCAGAACTAAAAAAGTAGAAGGCTGTATGAAATCAAAAGGATATGTGCTTCTGGATTTCTCTGAATGCGGACCACGAAAAAAGCCAAGCGGATTGTGTAATTGATACCGACCTTCCAGCCGGTTAGGTGGGGATAGCCGTCAATGAGACGAACTTGCCCACTGTGCGTTGTTTTCTGGCGTCGCAGCGGTTATCCAGAAAAATCATGAATGCACAACTGGTTTATCAAGTTTATGGAGCTTGGATGGAGGAAACAAATAGCGAGCAAGTAGCCATGCTGAACCAGACATTATCTGACTTTGCCCCATCCATGCCCCATAGCAAAGTTAGCAATAGATAAATTCTTTATAAAACAATAGTATCACCACGCTAAACCTGCATATTCATAATATCTTGATAGGCGGCAACCAGACGATTACGCACCTGAATCCCCATCTGCAGCGAAATGCCGGATTTTTGCAAATCGACCATCACGTCGTTTAACGCTACGCCCGGAACACCCATCTCAAAATTCTGCGCCTGAACACGAGCGTTATTTTGCGTTTCGCTGATACGGTTAACCGCCGCTTTGAGCTCCGCAGCAAATGCGCCCTGCGGTGCTTCGCTATTTTGACTACGATTGGCTGCTGAAACTGCGGTTGCCTGTAACTGCTGAAGTACGCCTTCAATTCCGACTATCGCCACTGCCGATACCCTCTTGATTAATCACTTTTACCCATAGCGCATCACCCTACCATAGAGGTCAAAGAGTAAAGCCGCTAAATAGACGCAAAAATAGGGCCTTATTCTCCCATCAAATTTCCCCTCCCCGCAGAATAATACCCTGCCTACTTTTGTAAGCCGCAGACCTTCCAAGAAAAGGCTCTGATTGAATACATTTCGCTGATAGCGCGTCAGGGAGTCCGTTTTGCAAGACATTAATTTATTCCGGGGTTATTTCCCGGCTCAACTGAAAGACAAGGTAAGCACATGAACGCTTCAGCCAACGGTACCGCGGGCACCACAGCAAAAAGCGGAGATGGCGGTTTCGCTACCCTAGTGAATCGTCTACGTGCTAACCCAAAAATTCCATTGCTCATCGCCGGAGCGATTGCGATCGCGGTTGTCGCCGTGCTCGCTCTGTGGGCAAAATCACCAGACTATCGCGTGCTGTATAGCAATATCAGCGATCGCGACGGTGGCGCTATCGTCACCCAACTCACCCAGATGAACATCCCCTATCGCTTTGCGGATAACGGCACTGCACTGTTAATTCCGGCCGATAAGGTACATGAAACCCGCTTGCGCTTGGCGCAGCAGGGCTTACCGAAAGGTGGAGCGGTAGGTTTTGAGCTGTTAGACCAAGAAAAGTTTGGTATCAGCCAATTCAGCGAACAAATCAACTACCAACGCGCGCTGGAAGGCGAACTCTCTCGAACTATTGAAACACTCGGACCAGTACAAACTGCGCGCGTACATTTAGCCTTACCTAAGCCGTCTCTGTTTGTACGCGAGCAAAAACAGCCTTCCGCCTCCGTGACCTTAAATCTACAACCGGGGCGTGCGCTAGATGAAGGACAAATCAACGCCATCGTGTATATGGTTTCTAGCAGCGTTGCCGGTCTTCCCGCAGGGAACGTCACCGTTGTCGATCAAGGCGGTCACCTGCTGACCCAGTCTGATGGCACCGGACGCGACTTAAACGCGACCCAGCTTAAATACGCCAACGAAGTTGAAAGCCGTATTCAGCGCCGTATTGAAGCCATTCTTCAGCCCATGGTTGGCAATGGTAACGTGCACGCGCAGGTCACCGCACAGATAGATAATGCCGTACGTGAACAGACCGACGAAGAATACAAGCCGAATCAGGCTCCTAATCAAGCCGCGGTACGTAGTCAGCAACTCAGCGACAGCTCGCAGTCCGGCGGACAGTTATCCGGTGGTGTCCCTGGGGCATTAACCAATCAACCTGCCCCAGCAGCGACGGGTAACATCACTAATCCACCACAGGCCGGTGGCGCCAACGCCAATACAGCCAATGCACAGCGGCCAGCGTCGTCTACCATTGATACTAATGGACGCCGCAGCAGTTCTGCATCGAACGCTCGCCGCGATGAAACTATCAACTATGAAGTTGACCGCACGATTCGTCACACCCAGCAAAAAGCGGGGAACGTCGATCGCCTGTCGGTTGCCGTGGTCGTTAATTACGCCACCAACGCCAGCGGGAAAAGTATTCCATTAACGCCGCAACAACTGGAGCAAGTGACCGCATTGGTGCGTGAGGCCATGGGCTTCTCTGCAACCCGAGGCGATACGCTCAATGTGGTGAATACGCCATTCACTACTAGCGCAGAAGAAAGTGGTGATGTGCCATTCTGGCAGCAATCCAGCTTCTTTGATCTGCTGATGACTCTTGGCCGTTATCTGCTGGTACTGATTGTGGCCTTCATCCTGTGGCGCAAACTGGTTAAGCCACTGCTGAACAAACAGTTGGCGAACGCGCAGCCTGCTCGCCGTGTTGAACCAACGCCAATAGTGACCACGCCGGTTCAGCCTGCGAAACCAAGTAATGAAGAAATACAGAATCGTCGTAAATCGCAACAACGCGCCACGGCTGAACAGCAGGCACAGCGCGTACGTGATATGGCTGAGCAAGACCCTAGAGTGGTCGCTCTGGTAATTCGCCAATGGATGAGTAACGAACAATGACCATGACCGCGACTGAAAAAAGTGCAATTTTGTTGATGACTATCGGTGAAGACCGTGCGGCAGAGGTGTTCAAACACCTCTCCACTCGCGAAGTGCAGCACCTCAGCACCACCATGGCCACCATGAGTCAGGTTTCTCATCAGCAACTGGGCGAAGTGCTCAATGAGTTACAAGACGAGGCCGAGCAGTATGAAGCGCTCAGCGTTAACGCCAGCGACTACCTACGTTCGGTGCTGGTCAAAGCGCTAGGCGAAGAGCGCGCTTCCAGCCTGCTAGAGGACATTCTCGAGTCACGTGAAACCGCCAGCGGTATTGAAACGCTTAACTTTATGGAGCCGCAGGCCGCCGCCGATATTATCCGCGACGAACATCCGCAGATTATCGCCACTATTCTGGTGCACTTAAAGCGTGCGCAGGCAGCCGATATTTTGGCGCAGTTTGACGAACGCCAGCGTAACGATGTGGTGCTACGCATCGCCACCTTTGGCGGTGTTCAACCTACAGCCCTGCAAGAGCTGACTGAAGTCCTTAACGGTTTGCTCGACGGACAAAATCTCAAACGCAGCAAAATGGGGGGTATTCGCACCGCGGCTGAAATTATCAACCTGATGAAAACCCAACAAGAAGAGTCTGTCATTGAAGCCATGCGCACCTACGACGGTGAGCTGGCACAAAAAATCATTGATGAGATGTTCCTGTTCGAAAATCTGGTCGATGTCGACGATCGCAGCATCCAGCGCATTTTGCAGGAAGTGGAGTCCGAATCTCTGCTCATCGCCCTCAAGGGGGCCAACGAAGCGCTGCGCGAGAAGTTTATGCGCAATATGTCGCAGCGTGCGGCAGATATTCTACGCGACGATCTCTCAACCCGTGGACCTATTCGTCTATCACTGGTAGAAAGCGAGCAAAAAGCGATTCTGCTGATCGTACGTCGTTTAGCCGAAAGTGGCGAAGTGATGATCGGCGGCGGCGAGGACGCATATGTCTAATCCTCCAAATAATAAAGAGGGATTCCGCAAAGCGGTTTTCCCTAAAGCCACCATTGAGGAAACCAATCAGCAGTGGCAACGTTGGGAAATGCGCGATTTTTCCGCGCCCCGCAAACCCAAAATGCCCGCGTTTAAGATGGAGCCGCTGCCGCCAGCGGCCGAATCAACGCCCGCCGTTATTGCTCAGGCCGAGCTTGAGCAACTGCGTGAAGACGCCCAAATGCAAGGCTATCAGCACGGCCTGCAACAAGGCGAAAAACAAGGGTACGATACCGGCTTCCAGCAGGGGCTTAATGAAGGCCGTTCGCAAGGATTACAGCAGGCACAAGCCGAGCAACAACCGCTGCTAGACCACTGGCGTCAACTCGCCCAAGAATTTCAAAGTTCTCTACAGGCGATGGATAACGTGATTGCCGCGCGGCTGATGCAAATGGCGCTCACCGCCGCAAAACAGATTATCGGCCAGTCTCCGGTCTGCGACGCCAGCGCGGTGTTGCAGCAAATCCAGCACCTCATTAATCAGGAACCGTTGTTTAACGGCAATTTACAACTGCGTGTGAATCCGCAAGATTTGCCGATTATTCAACAACAGCTCGGCGTACAGTTAGAGCAACAAGGATGGCGTTTACTCGCCGATACCCAGCTACACCGCGGCGGCTGCAAAATAAGCGCCGAAGGCGGTGAACTCGATGCCAGCATCGCCACTCGCTGGCAAGAACTGTGCAAACTGGCCGCGCCGGAGCTGCCGTTATGACCCAACGCCTCAATACTTGGCTTAGCACCTTAGATGCCTTTGAAAAGCGGATTCCGCAGATCCCATCTGCGAGACGCTATGGGCGGCTGACCCGTGCGACGGGACTGGTTCTCGAGGCCAGTGGGCTTCAGCTCCCTATTGGCGCTACCTGTCTAATAGAGCGTAATGATGGAGTAAAAATCCAGCAGGTCGAAGCTGAAGTGGTTGGTTTTAACGGGCAGCAGCTATTTTTGATGCCGCTTGAAGACGTCGACGGCATTGTTCCCGGTGCGCGCGTATGTTCTCAAGGCGGCGGGTTACAGTCCGGCGGCAAACAACTGCCGCTGGGACCCATGCTATTAGGCCGCGTGTTAGACGGCGGAGCCAAGCCACTCGACGGATTGCCCCCGCCGGAAGAAGCCGATGTCGGCAGTTTAACCACTATGCCGTTCAACCCATTACAGCGTACGCCGATTGTTGACGTGCTCGACGTTGGCGTACGTGCGATTAATGCGCTGCTCACCGTTGGGCGCGGTCAGCGCATGGGGCTGTTCGCGGGTTCAGGCGTGGGGAAAAGTGTACTGCTCGGCATGATGGCGCGCTATACCCAAGCCGATGTGATCGTCGTTGGGCTGATCGGTGAACGCGGCCGCGAAGTCAAAGATTTCATCGAAAATATTCTCGGTGATGAAGGTCGCAAACGTTCAGTGGTTATCGCTGCGCCCGCCGATGTTTCCCCGCTGCTCCGTATGCAGGGAGCATCCTATGCTACGCGCATTGCTGAAGATTTTCGCGATCGTGGACAGCACGTATTGCTGATTATGGACTCCCTCACCCGCTATGCGATGGCGCAACGTGAAATTGCCTTGGCTATCGGCGAACCGCCCGCAACCAAAGGCTATCCACCGTCGGTGTTCGCCAAACTTCCGGCGCTGGTTGAACGCGCTGGCAACGGCACCCACGGTGGCGGCTCAATCACCGCATTTTATACTGTGCTGACTGAGGGCGACGATCAGCAAGATCCTATCGCTGACTCGGCACGCGCGATTCTCGATGGCCACATCGTGTTGTCTCGCCGTTTGGCCGAATCCGGTCACTACCCAGCTATCGATATTGAAGCCTCAATCAGTCGCGCCATGACATCGCTGATTAGCGACGATCACTACGCACGAGTTCGACGGTTTAAGCAGCTACTTTCTAGCTATCAGCGTAACCGCGATCTCATCAGCGTCGGTGCTTACGCTAAAGGCTCCGATCCTATGCTGGATCAGGCCATTACGCTATATCCCCATTTAGAAGCGTTTTTGCAACAAGGGATCTTCGAGCGCAGCGGCTACACCGATGCCTGCTCAAGCCTACAGGCGTTGTTCCCCGCGTAGGACATTTTATGACCCAATAACGGGGCGTTGTACGAAGAGGGCTGTTTATACGCCCCAAACAGCATCAATAACGCTGTTACGAGAGTGAACAAATACAGCCACCGCACATACCACTTCAAGTATGACGGGGATAAATAGGAGTCTCTGCGCGCTCGGTGAGTTCGGCTCTGGCGCACTTGAGATAGGAGGTAATTATGTCTTCACCTATGAGCACACTACGTGACCTTGCACAGCAAGATGTTGATGATGCGACAACCGCATTGGGAAAGTCGCGTCAAGCATACCTGCATGCAGAGCAACAGCTCAGTATGTTACTGAATTATCAAGATGAATATCGTCAGAAACTGAATCAGGGAATGAGCGGCGGTATGGATGCCTCCCGTTGGCAAAATTACCAGCAGTTCATTCGCACCTTGGATCAAGCGATTGATCAACATCGAATTCAGCTTAATCAGTGCAATGTTCGGCTAGTTACAGCGACCCGCTGCTGGCAGGAAAAACAACAGCGTCTCAATGCATTTTGTACGCTGCATGAACGTCAGGAGCAGCAGCTAAAAATGCAGCTCAATAAACAAGATCAAAAACGGATGGATGAGTACGCCCAGCGTGCCGCCATGAGGAGAGAAAAATCATGACGTCCCAATTGCTCGTTGTTACGGCTGCAAATCATACCGCAACACCCTCCAATAGTGCTGGAGCTAACGCCCAATCTGAAAGCGCGGCGCCGTTTTCCGACGTTTTATCACAGGCCCATACGTTAACTAAAGGACGCCAAACACCGCAGGATACATCAAAGCAGACAGGATCTGCGTTAACCGCAAAAACCGATCTCAAAGCCTTGCAAGCCGCGCTGGCTAAAACGCTGCAACAGGCAAAGACACAGCCAGAAGAAGGCAAAGACGCGCAGCAACTATTGAGCCAACTGGCTCAGTTAGATCCTCAACAGCAACAAAAACTGTTGGCATCGCTTAATGTTTCGCTGAACGATAAAGGTAAAGCGCCACTCGATGGCAGCGTGCAAGCGCTAACCGAATCACTCACAGGCAAAGAGACCGATAAAGAGAACGAGCAAGCCGGACAGGCGGCTATCAGCGCACTGCTTGCCATGCTGCCAAATTCGTTGCCCAAGGCCTTATCAGATACCCCCGTTACGGATACGTCAGAACCAGCCCTAACCCTGCTTTCCGGTGAAAACAAAAAGGATGCTAGCCGAGATCTTCACTTACTGCTGAAAACAGACAAGCCAGATGCAGAGCTAGACGAACATCAACTTTCGTTGCCTATCACCGCCGCATCAAGCAAAAAAGTCGATCCTTCAGCGCTAAAGTCTGCCGTTGAAACCAAAGCAGTACCGACAAATGCAACGGATATTCCGCTGAAGCTTGCCGCCCAGCCAGAAAATGCGCTGCCGCAGCACAGTGAGACTAGCGCTTTGCAGCCAGCCCACGCGCAGCCTCATGCGCTAACCAATATCACCGCTAGCAGCCCGGTAATAACCAACACGATAGCTGCCCCCACCACACCGCTGCCCACACCGGTATTAAACGCGCAACTAGGCAGCAGCGAATGGCAGCAAGCGCTGGGGCAACAAATCATGATGTTTAATCGAAACGGCCAACATAGCGCCGAGCTGCGGTTACATCCACAAGATCTTGGTACGCTACAAATCAGCCTACGAATTGATGATAACCAAGCACAGCTGCATATGGCTTCTGGCCATAGTCAGGTACGCGCGGCACTTGAAGCCGCATTACCTCAGCTCCGCACGGCGCTAGCCGATAGCGGAATTCAGCTTGGACAAAGCAGCGTAGGCAGTGACGCTCAGCCACAGTGGAACGGTTCACAGCAAAACTCAGCCGATCGTCAAGCGACATCAGGTGTGTTTAGCATATCCGAGAACCACGATGACGCGGTGATAGCAACTGCCGTTGCGTCGAAATCGGTGAGAGTTGGGGGAGTGGATATTAGTGTGTAATCGCTGTGGCGTTCCGGTCGTCTGATATGTGAGTTCAGAGTGAATTTCGTACGCCTAATGTACCGAAACTGACATGCACTCCGTGCAGGCGTCCGAGTC
>NZ_LXET01000027.1 GCF_001655005.1 Hafnia paralvei ATCC 29927 | reverse complement strand
GTGCCGGAAAGGTCAAAATCAAAATATAAAAACCACACTCTGTTTTTATATTTTTCATTGTCTAAGTTTTGGTAGGGAGAGCCGGCACGACAGGGATGTCGTGACGGAGTTTGGGGCGCCCTGGATGGGCGATACCAAACCGGAGCGGAAATGGCATCTCGGATAAAAAGCGCGAGGTTTGAAGGGGCGCGCGCTGGCGCCCCTCATCGGTCGCCTTCGCAAGCGGTGTCATGGAAACGCATTTGCTGACCGGCGAACGAAACATTTCACCGCAATCCCATAGGATATTGAATATGACATTTCCCCCCATTCCATAAAATATCGCCATTCCAAACGGGAGCCTAAATAGCGTCCGAATTCTTACACCGCCACCTCAAAACAAGAGAAAATCCCCGCACTACAATAACAATCCCCCAATTAACGCCATTTTCCCCCTCTATTCCTCCCATTGATCGCTCATAAGCCAAGGATAATAAAGCTCACAAGTAAAATTTATGTGCACCTTCTTTGCACCGTAACAGGAATCATCCCCTTATGTCTGAAACCACACTCCCCAAGAACACTAAGCGGCGTGCCAAGTGGGTATGGATACTGTTAATTCTCATCATTGCCGGTGCTGGCGGTGGTTTTTATGGCTGGAAATATTATCAGCAGCAAGAATCACTGACCGAAAGCAAGCCAACGCCGCCACCCATGCCGGTATTCATGCCGCTGGATACCTTCACTGTTAATCTGATCAGCGATGGTGAAGATGCAGACCGTGTGCTTTACATCGGATTAACGTTGCGTTTGCCCGATGAAGCTACTCGCAAACGCATGAACGATTATCTGCCTGAAATGCGCAGCCGTTTACTCATGCTGCTTTCGCGTCAACACGCCGCTACGCTAGCCAGCGAACAGGGTAAAACTCAGCTAATGTCTGATATTAAAACCGTTCTCATGCCGCCAATCGCTCCCGGTCAGCCGAAGCAGATCGTCAGCGATGTGTTGTTTACAGCCTTTATCCTGCGGTAATCACTATGTCTGATAGCATTCTGTCACAGGCTGAAATTGACGCGTTGCTTAACGGTGATAGCGACAATACCAAGCCTGATAGCGAAGTCCCTCTCGCGGGAAGTGAGAGCGACGTTCGCCCTTATGACCCCACGACGCAACGTCGCGTGGTGCGTGAACGGTTGCAGGCGCTAGAAATTATCAACGAGCGCTTTGCCCGTCAGTTCCGCATGGGATTGTTCAATCTGCTACGTCGTAGCCCTGATATCACAGTGGGTGCGGTAAAAATTCAGCCTTATCATGAATTTGCCCGTAACCTACCGGTTCCCACCAACCTCAACCTTATCCACCTAAACCCACTGCGCGGCACGGCGCTGATGGTCTTTGCGCCAAGCTTGGTCTTTATGGCGGTGGATAACCTGTTTGGGGGCGATGGTCGCTTCCCGACCAAAGTGGATGGCCGTGAGTTTACCCATACCGAACAACGCGTTATCAAGCGCATGTTACGTTTGGCGCTGGACGCTTACCGCGATGCATGGAGCGCGATTTATAAGCTCGAAGTGGAGTATGTTCGCTCTGAGATCCAGGTTAAATTCACCAACATCACTACGTCGCCTAACGACATTGTGGTCACCACGCCATTCACTGTCGAAGTGGGTGCGTTGAGCGGTGAATTTAATATCTGTATCCCATTCTCCATGATCGAGCCACTGCGTGAGCTGCTAGTGAACCCGCCGTTAGAGAACTCCAAGCAGGAAGATCAACACTGGCGAGATACTCTCAGCAAGCAGGTGCAGCATTCCGAGCTTGAACTGGTCGCCAATTTTGTCGATATCCCTTTACGCCTGTCTGAAGTATTAAAGCTGCAGCCCGGCGATGTTTTACCCATCGAAAAACCAGAAAAACTTATCGCAAACGTGGATGGCGTGCCCGTTTTAACCTGCCAATACGGCAGCCAAAACGGCCAATACGCATTACGCGTAGAACGACTTATTAACCCAATTTTAAATGCTCTGAGCGAGGATCAGCCCAATGAGTGACGTCAACAAGCCGTCTGCCGAAGGTCATGACGACGCCGCCGACCTGTGGGCGGAAGCGATGAACGAACAGCAAACCACCGAAAATACTTCGGCAAAAAGTGCTGTGGAGAATTCTGCTGATGAGATTTTCCAGAATCTGGATAATCCATCACCGCTAGCCGGCAACCTACACGATATTGATTTAATTTTGGATATCCCGGTGAAATTAACCGTGGAGCTGGGCCGCACCAAAATGACGATCAAAGAGCTACTGCGTCTGTCGCAGGGGTCGGTGGTGGCATTGGACGGTTTAGCCGGTGAACCGTTAGATATTCTGATTAACGGCTACCTGATTGCGCAAGGTGAAGTTGTGGTGGTCGCTGATAAATTTGGTGTTCGCATCACCGATATTATTACCCCCTCTGAACGTATGCGCCGTTTGAGTCGCTGATGATTCCCGCCACTTCAACCGTCACCAGTGCACCGGCGACGCCGGTCGTGCCCGCAGGCAGCGTGCTGACTCAGGTTGGCAGCACGCTGGGCGCAATACTGCTGCTGATCCTGATTATCGGCTGGCTGGTTAAGCGTCTCGGTTTTGCTCCCAAGAACAGCCGTAATAACCTGCTTAACGTGCGTGCCAGTTGCTCGCTCGGCGCGCGCGAGCGCGTGGTGGTGATCGAAGTGGATAATCAATGTCTGGTGCTCGGTGTAACCAGCCAAAACATCACGCATCTGCACACTTTCACCGCACCACCGTCTGAGGCTGAACCTGTTGCAAAAAAACAGGATTTCAGCCAGATCTTCAAGCAGGTGGTGCAGCAACAGTTTGGTAAGCGCGGAGATAAGTCGTAATGCGCCCTCACCGTTTCATTCTTGGGATCAGCGCGGCGGCATTGCTTCTCGCCAGTCCGCTAGCGCTAGCTCAGCTCCCTGGCATCGTTTCTCAGCCGCTGGCAAACGGCGGTCAAAACTGGTCGCTACCGGTACAGACGCTGGTTTTTCTCACTTCGTTAACCTTCTTGCCTGCCGCTCTGCTGATGATGACCAGCTTCACCCGCATCATTATCGTATTAGGGCTGTTACGCAGCGCATTGGGTACGCCGTCCGCGCCACCGAATCAGGTAATGCTGGGTTTGGCGCTGTTTCTCACGTTTTTTGTCATGTCGCCGGTATTCGATAAAATCTATCAGGATGCCTATCAGCCGTTTAGCCAAGACAAAATTACGATGGACGTGGCAATGGATCGCGGCGCACAGCCGCTACGCGAATTCATGCTGCGCCAAACGCGTGAAACCGATCTGGCTCTCTATGCCAAATTAGCCAATCTGCCGCAGATGGCTGGGCCTGAAGATGTACCGATGCGCATTCTGCTCCCTGCCTATGTTACCAGCGAGCTAAAAACCGCGTTCCAAATTGGGTTCACGATCTTCATTCCATTTTTAATTATCGATTTGGTTGTCGCCAGCGTATTAATGGCGCTAGGGATGATGATGGTTCCTCCGGCCACGATCTCACTGCCGTTTAAACTGATGCTGTTCGTACTCGTCGATGGCTGGCAGCTACTATTGGGATCGCTGGCACAGAGTTTTTATAGTTAACCGCCACACTCACTGAGTAAATAATCATGACCCCAGAATCCGTAATGGCACTCGGTTATCAGGCGATGAAAGTCGGCTTGGCATTGGCTACACCTTTGCTGTTGGCAGCATTGATTAGCGGCCTAGTTATCAGCCTATTACAGGCGGCGACCCAAATTAACGAAATGACGCTCTCGTTTATTCCCAAGATTTTAGCGGTATTCGCCACGATGGTGATTGCAGGACCGTGGATGCTCAGTCTACTACTTGACTACATGCGTACCCTATTCACTAGTATTCCCTCGATCATCGGCTAAAAATCGCGATGATCTCGTTTGACACCTCCCAACTCGCGTTATGGCTCGGCCAATATTTCTGGCCGTTCGTCCGCATGTTAGCGCTTATCAGCACCGCACCGCTGCTGAGTGAAAAAGCGATCAGCAAAAAGACCAAAGTCGGCCTAGCGATGGCGATTACCTTTTTGTTAGTACCTAATTTAGGCAGTAACGCCACGCCGGTCGTCAGCATCAGTGGGCTATGGCTAGTGACCCAGCAAATATTAATTGGTGCCGCACTCGGCCTAACCATGCAGTTTGCTTTTGCCGCCGTTCGCCTTGCCGGTGAAGTGATCGGGCTGCAAATGGGGCTTTCCTTTGCGACCTTTTTTGACCCTTCCGGCGGCCCAAACATGCCGATTCTGGCCCGATTGCTGAACCTGCTCACCATGCTGCTCTTTCTGAGTTTTAACGGCCATCTATGGATGATTTCTCTGCTCGCCGAAAGCTTTCAAACGCTGCCTATTAGCGAACAGCCGCTCAACGGCAACGGTTTTCTAATGCTGGCACAGGCGGGAAGCCTCATTTTCGTTAATGGTCTAATGCTGGCGCTACCGTTGATAACCCTGTTGCTCGCACTCAATACCGCACTCGGCTTGCTCAACCGCATGACCCCCCAGCTCTCTATTTTCGTGGTCGGATTCCCGCTCACGCTCACCATAGGTATGTTCAGCCTTAGCCTGATGATGCCAATGCTTGTCCCGTTCAGTGAACATCTGTTTAGCGAAGTGTTTGAGCGTTTAACGCAGGTGATGGGCGGAATGCAGGGCCTTTGATGGGCATAGACCGCTCATCAAAAATGCGCAAGCGTTCGATATCTCTAAATGATGGGAACTGCATCAAAGCTAAGCTCATTGGCTGCCTTGATGCAGTTTCACGTATGACGGGAACTTAACGATTCATTTGGAACAGGGACATCCCCTGCATATCCGTAAACGCCTTATACGACGCCTGCAACGCAACCTGACGCAAACTGTAATCAGAGATTGACTGATACCAGTCAACGTCTTGCGTACTACTGATACGGCTGGTGTAAGTCATCGCACGTTCGCTGCCTACGGCATCCAATGAGTCCAGCTCTTTCAAGTTGGTTCCTAACTCTGCGCGAACCTGTGAAACGTTGTTCAACGTGTTGCGCAACCCACGGTTAGCAGAGTCAATGGCGTCGCTAACCCCCTTCTTCACTGCATCGGAGGCACCGGCAATCGGCGTTTTCAGGGCATCAATAGCCTTTTGCAGCGTGCTGAAAATATCGCTACTGACCGAACCATCGGGCTCTTTGATCGGGTTGCTAGACGCCTTCTGGAATACGTCAGAACCGGTGTGGCTGATGGTCATATCGCGTGCGGCATCCACCTTTTGTGTTACCGCGGTATCGCCGCCCTTATAGTTCACAGTGACTTTACCCGTCACAGGGTCGGTCACTTTCTCGAACGGCGCGGTATCATTTTTGAAGCCGGCAAAAACATAACGACCATTGCCGTCGGAGCTGTTTGCCAAATTCAGCAGTTGATCGCGCATGCCCTCAAGCTGTTTAGCAATGGATGCACGGTCATCGTCGCTTTTACTGCCTGAAGAAGCCCCATCCACCAACACGGGTGTGATGTCTTGCAGCGTTGAAGTCACCTGCTGCAACACGCTTTCTTCCATCGAGACACCTTGGCGTGCATAGCCGCGCGCCATGGTATATTGATCGTTTTGCGCCTGTGCCTGTTTTAATCCCACCAGTTGCGAAGCCGCAAGCGGATCGTCGGAAGGATTAATGACGCGTTTTCCGCTGGTTAACTGCTGTCCAATGCGCTGCCATTCTGACTGCGCATCCGTGATGCTGCCCATATTCTGTTGGTACATCATGCTGGTACTAAGACGCATGGAATAACATCCTTCTTATCGAATATTAAGCAGAGCGCTAAATAGCGTCGTCGCTGTCTGAATAACCTGAGCATTCGCCTGGTAGTACTGCTGGAAACGCATCAAATTACCGTACTCTTCATCTAGATTGACGCCTGAAACCGACTGCTGCTGCTGAGTCAGCTGTTTCACCACGTTGCCCTGTGCAGTACTGTCAACTTTTGCGCTGTTGGTTTGGTTACCGACGGTACCAACCAGCCCCGCATAAGCTTCGTTGAAGGTTGATTTCCCGCCAACGGTCTGCGCTTTTTGCAAATCCAACATTTTCTGCGCATTGGTGTTATCACCTTTGCCGCTGGCATCCGGCACTAAATTACCGCTGGCGTCATACTCCGGTGTACCCGCGCCAATTTTCGCCGCATCGGTGATTGCCACGCCAAACCCTTGCACCGCGCTAGACGTGGTCTTTAACGTAAAGCTATCGCTTTTGGCCGCCGCTGGAGACACCGTCACCTCTAACCCGTCAAACTGAAGTTTGCCGGTCGCATCAGGGGTCAGATCCGTAATTTTACTGTTGTCGGACAGACGGGTGATCTGCCACTTACCGTTTTTGTCATATTCCAAGCGGTAGTCCGTCGCTTTGGTTTGACTCACATCGGTATACTTTGCCGAAATAGAAGCATTAACGGTTTTATCATTATTGCTGTTAGCGAAGGACGATGGCTGACCAATAGTGAAAAATGGCTCGTTGGTGGTCAGATCGCCATTCAAATCGATGCCCGCTTGCTGCACCTTATTGAAGCTATCGGCCATAGAAAGCGCAATTTGCCCAAGTTGATTACGCGCGTTATCCAACGCCCCGCTACGGAACTGTAAAATCCCGCTCAGACTACCGCCGGTGATACGACCTTCAGGCACTTCGCTTGCGGTACCTGAACCACGGTTATAGCCAATAGTCAGGCGCTGAGGGTTCGCGCTAGAAGGGATCGCTTCCAGTTTATAAGCGTCGTTTCCCTGCACCAAAGACAGCCCACCGGCAAAGGACACGTTCATTGCGCCGTCTTGCATGGTGATTTCGACGTTAGCAATCTGGTTCAACTGAGTGGCCATCTGATCGCGCAAATCGAGCAAATCGTTAGGCGCACTTCCACCACTTGCGCCGGTCAGACGTGAAATCTGATCGTTTAGGCTGGCAATTTGTTTGGTGTAGTTATTAATCTGCTCAACGCTGTTACTGACGGTGACGTTAGCGTTGCTTTCTAGATTTTTCAGGTATTCATCGGTGGTTTTAAACTGATTCACCAAGCCATTCGCTTTGGCTAATACGGTTTGACGTGCGGCCGGATCGCTAGGGTTGCTGACCAAGTTTTGCAGGTTAGAGAAGAAATCCTGCATGTTGGCTGACAGGCTGTTATTACTGTCTGCCAACAGGTTATCGATTTGCGAAACCTGCTGATAATAAGCCGTGGTAGAAGCGTAGTCACTCTGCCCCTGACGCAGTTGTCCAACGATAAAGGAATTATATTCGCGATTAATACCGCTTACGTTCACCCCATTACCGATAAAACCGGTTGATGTACTGATCCCGCCGCTTTGTGCAAAACTCACCGTTTGGCGGTTATAACCTTGAGTGTAAACATTACTAAGGTTATTACTTGTGACGCTCAGCGCGGTCTGTGCGGCGCTTAGTCCACTCATTGCGCTATTAATTAAGTTAGCCATTCGGGTTCCTTTAAACTTAAAAAAAGCCTCACGTCATCACGCGGCAAGGCTCTTGTTGTTGAAACAGTTATCGGCGGTAGGAAAGTAAACTTGAGGGAAAAATCATGGCCTCTAACGATTTTTCCTACCCTGATAGTGATGCAAACAGCAACGCCGATCGTTAATGTGACTGCTGTGTAATATTCCGCCCCGTGCTTTATTGGTGCGGTTTTATCCGAGATGCCATCTCCGCTCCGGTTTGGAACGCTAATCCTCTATAGGATTGCGGTGAAATGTTTCGTTCGCCGGTCAGTAAATGCGTTTCCATGGCACCGCTGGCGAAGGCGACCGATGAGGGGCGCCAGCGCGCGCCCCTTCAAACCTCGCGCTTTTTATCCGAGAT
>NZ_LXET01000026.1 GCF_001655005.1 Hafnia paralvei ATCC 29927 | reverse complement strand
GCCATCTCCGCTCCGGTTTGGTATCGCCCATCCAGGGCGCCCCAAACTCCGTCACGACATCCCTGTCGTGCCGGCTCTATCAACGAATACTTAAACTAAAAACCGGCCACGCCTTTTGTTTTGACGTTGACCTTTCCGGCACGTTGTTCTTCAGCCGAAAGGAGGAATGTAGGCTAGGATTCGCCGACAAGGACGTCGGCGAAAGAACGGAGGAGCCAGGATGGCGATTGCCGTTCGTTCCGTTAAGGCCGGAATGACGAGTTTCGGGCACCTGCGAAGCAGGCTGAAGAACGGTGCCAAGCCCGGATGCAAGGCGGCGGCGATTGAGCCGCCTTGCTCGGACGCCTACGCCAGTGGCTTCATAGAACCACAGATGCTAACTGGCGTACGAAACCTTTCCCCCATCAACCATAAAACTAGCCGTCCCCACCTAAAACAACCTCTCCAAATCCGTGGTATACGCCTTCACCACCTGTTCGCCCGCGTTTTTAATCTGTCCAATCACCTGTACCAGCTTGCTGGCGTAGTTAGGGTCGGTCGCATAGCCCGCTTTTTGCAGAGCATGTGCGGCCTGTTCTGGCGTATTGGCACTGGTGACGTTGGCATAGCGTGGGTTATTGGTTAACAACTGCACATAGTCGCTGATGGCTTCAAGGTAAGATCCATACACACGGAATTTGGCTTTCACTTTATGTGCAACGCCATTTTCAAACTCGGTGGTGGTGATCTCGGTTGTCGGGCCATCCCAACTTTTGCCGGCTTTAATCCCAAACAGGTTGAAGCTGCGCGAACCATCGGTCGTCGGAATCTCGCGCTGACCCCATCCAGACTCCAGCGCCGCCTGCGCCACAATCAGTTGGTGCGGTATACCACTCTGTTGGCTAACAGCTCGCGCCGCGCCACTCAGTTGAGTGACAAACTCGCCGTTGCTGGTCGGCATCGGCGACCCATTTTGTGGGATACGCGGCATCGCTCGGCGCATAACCTGCTCAAGTGCACGAACCGGCATGCTTTGAATCGTCTCTCCATCTAACGCCATTGGCGTAGTGCCCACGCTGTCAGGAATCGACGTTTTATTTCCAGAAAGCTGCTGTACCAGCATATCGGCGATGCCGAGACTACCGGACATATCCTGTGCTATTTGCTGGTCATACATCGAGGTATACAGCTTCGTTTGTTCCGTACTCAGTTCCCCATCCTGAGGCAGCGCAGCACGCATACTTTTCAGCATCATTTGAACAAACATGCCTTCCATCTGCTTGGCGGTTTCACGGATAGCCTTATCCGATCCAGCCGCCGTATGACGTTTCAACTGATTTAATGCCTGCGCGTCATACGCGGCGCTACCGAGAGAGAAGCTATCATTCATCAGATAATTTCCAATTTGGCTCGTAGGCAACCGGCGCTCTGCATTGCCTGCAAAATCGACATCAGATCGTTCGGCGTAGCTCCCAGCGCGTTAAGGGTTCGCACAACGCTGTTTAGGTTGGCACTTGAACGCACCTGCTGTAATGAGCCTTGCCCTTGCTGAACTGAGATCTGAGTATTTGGCGTCACCACGGTTTGTCCCCCACCAAACGGGGTATTAGGCTGACTGACGGTATTTTGACGATCGACCACCACGGACAGGTTCCCTTGAGCGACAGCGCAAGAGTCCAGCTCAACGTTGCGGTTCATCACCACCGAGCCAGTTCGTGAGTTAACGATAACCTTCGCATCGAAACTACCAACAGACACTTCAATATTCTGAATGTTCGCCAACACGCGTACCTGATTGCTGTTGCCTTGTGGAACTAAAACCTGCACGGTGCGAGCATCCAGCGGCGTAGCCGAACCCATCCCGCCAAAGCGGTTAATTGAATCACTGATACGCTGTGCCAAGCTGAAGTCTTCATCGTTGAGCTGTAGGTTAATCACGTTACTATTGCCGAAGGTGCTCTGCACCTCACGTTCGATCGTCGCACCGCCGCTGATACGCCCCCCCGCTAACTGATTCACCTGAACGCTGCTGCCACCGGCGGATGCACCTGCGCCGCCCACCAGCACGTTCCCCTGCGCCAAGGCATAGACCTGATTATCCACACCTTTTAGTGGTGTCATCAGCAAAGTACCGCCGCGCAGGCTTTTGGCGTTCCCCATCGATGAAACCACCACGTCGATACTTTGACCGGCACGTGAAAATGGCGGAAGCTTAGCGGTTACCATCACGGCAGCCACGTTTTTCAGCTGCATGTTAGTGCCCGCCGGTACTGTGATCCCTAACTGCGACAGCATGTTGTTCAGGCTTTGAGTCGTAAACGGCGTTTGCATGGTTTGGTCACCCGAACCATCCAGACCGACAACCAATCCATAACCGATCAGGGCGTTATCGCGCACACCCTGTACGGTGGTTAAATCGCGGATACGTTCGGCGCTAGCGGTTTGGGTGAACAGGCTTAGGGAAACCAACAGCCCCAGCATCAGCGAAGTCATACGCTGAGCCCATCGTCTAGAGCTATGTTTCATCGTTCTATTCCTTATCAACATATGATCAACCCTTTTATTAATACGGAGAAAGGTTGAGGAAGAACCGCTGCAGCCAGCCCATGTTCTGAGCTTCGTTGATATAACCACTGCCGACGTATTCGATACGCGCATCAGCCACCTGCGTTGATACCACAGAGTTGCTGCCGCTGATGGTGCGTGGGTTCACGACGCCAGAGAAGCGGATAAATTCGGTGCCCTGATTGATGGCGATTTGCTTTTCGCCCACCACTTTCAGATTACCGTTAGCCAGCACTTCCGCGACGGTCACCGTAATCGTGCCGTTAAAGGTATTGTTGGCGTTAGCCCCGCCCTTACCACCGAATTCGTTGTCGCCGGACATGTTCATGTCAGCTCGCGCATTACCCAACAGCCCTTCCAGATAGCGTGGCGCAGTCGCCACTTCGAAACTGGATTTACCGTTACGGCTAGCGTTTGCCGAGGAGCTTTTGCTGGCGCTGACGTTTTCCTGCAACGAAATGGTCAACGTATCACCCACGTTGCGTGGACGGCGGTCTTCAAACAGCGGCTGATAGCCATAATTCATCGGCTGTACGCTTTGGAAAATAGAGCCATTGGCAACGGTCGGCGCTGCGGGTGCCGGAGAGGCCGTGGTTGCACCCTTCACGATCTGATCGTGCGGAATGTAAGCGCAGCCAGAAAGCAATCCTGAAAGCAATAGAGCCGCACTCAGTGCGGCGATTTTGCATGGCATCAATGCGGGACGAGCAACAGCATTGGATGTCATCACGTTATGCGGCTTGATTGACATACTGCATCAGTCCTTAGAGCTGCGTTAAGCGCTGCAGCATCTGGTCAGACGTTGTCACGGCTTTGCTGTTAATCTCATAGGCGCGTTGAGTCTGGATCATATTGACCAGTTCTTCAGCCACGTTAACGTTTGAGGTTTCGACATAGCCTTGATACAACATGCCCGCACCATTCAGACCCGGAGTGCTTTCGGTCGGCGCACCAGAACTCTCGGTTTCCTGATACAGGTTTTCACCCACGCTCTCCAAACCGGCATCGTTGATAAACGTTGTTAGGGTTAGCTGTCCAACCTGCGTGGTTGCGGTTTGTCCTTGCTGATTCACACTAACGATACCGTCGCGACCGATGGTCAACTTGGTGGCATTAGCCGGAATAGTGATCGCCGGAACGACCTGAAAACCGCTCGACGTCACGAGTTGGCCGTTTTGATCCACTTGGAACGAGCCATCGCGCGTGTATGCTAGCGTGCCATCCGGCTGCTGCACCTGAAAGAATCCCTGACCTTTAATGGCAACATCACGGCTGTTGTCGGTCTGAGACAGGTTACCTTGGCTATGCAAACGTTCAGTGGCAACCGGACGCACACCAGTACCGATCTGTAACCCTGAAGGCAACGTCGTTTGCTCGGAGGATTGAGCCCCGGGCTGGCGTAGCGTTTGGTACATCAAGTCTTCAAATACGGCACGCTGGCGTTTAAAGCCATTGGTGCTAACGTTGGCCAAGTTGTTGGCAATGACGTCCATGTTCGTTTGTTGGGCTTCCAGCCCGGTTTTTGCGATATACAGTGAACGGATCATTCAAACACTCCTACAGTTATTCAACTCGCTCAGCGGCTATTAACTCAATGACAACAGCTGGTTGGCTTTTTGTTCGTTGTCATCCACGCTGCGAATGACCTTCATCTGCATTTCAAAACGGCGGGCGTTGGCAATCATATCGACCATCGTATCCACGGGTTTGACGTTGCTTCCTTCTAATACCCCAGGCATCAGACGCATTTCTGGGTCGAGCGTCAGCGTAGCGCCGCGTTGCTGCTGCGCTTCTGGCGTCAAATGGAATAAGCCATCGTCGCCGTGTGCCATTTCCTGAGACGTGGCTTTAACCAGTTTCAAACGCCCAACCTGAGTGGTGGTGTTGGGCTGATCGCCAGCGCCGAGCGCCGTGATAGTGCCATCGGCGGCAATCGTGATTTCTGCACGATCGGGGATCGCAATCGGCCCGTTATCGCCGATCACTAAGTTGCCCTGCGATGTCAATTGTCCTGCGGTGTTGATCTGCAGGTTACCGTTACGGGTATAAGCTTCCGTGCCGTCTGCGTTACGCACCGCAAGCCAGCCATCCTGCTGTAACGCCACATCTAACGGGCGCTCGGTGTAATCCAATTTACCCATACTCATGTCATGCATCGGCGTTGACGCCGCGACCAGCGTGCGGGTTTCGATGCTGTCACCCTCAACCGGTACAGCGCGTAAAGCCGCAAGCTGGGCACGAAATCCGGGCGTGCTGGCGTTGGCCATATTGTTGGCCGTGATTGCCTGCTGTTCGAGGGTCTGGCTAGCGGCCCCCATCGCGGTATAAATCGCGTGATCCATAGCATCTGCCTGTTGCCTCTATGCGCCGGCCATCTCGCCAGCGCATAGAAGAAGAAGTGGATTAAGGGTAATTAACGTAGGTTGACCAACGTTTGCAGGATCTGGTCCTGCGTTTTGATGGTTTGAGCATTGGATTGGTAGTTACGCTGCGCCACAATCATGTTGACGAGCTCTTTACTCAGATCCACGTTGGATGCCTCAACGGCGCCGCTGGTCAATGCGCCTAACCCACTGGCACCCGCCACGCCAACAATCGCCTGACCCGATGTGGCACTCTCTTTCCACATGTTGTTGCCTTCAGACTGAAGACCCTCTGGGTTGGCAAAGTTTGCCATCACGATTTGCGCCAATAGCTGGGTTTGCTGGTTAGAGTAAGTGCCCGTAATGGTGCCATCGTCGTTGATCTGATAGCCGGTCATCTCACCTGCTGCATAACCGTCTTGAGATTTGGCGGTCACGCCATCTTTACCGGTGTTTTGTTGCATGGAACCGGTGAAAGTCAGGTTGAAGTTTTGCGCTGGAGCGCCGTTGTTAGCTGCCATGTTCAGTGCCAGAGGTGTACCTGGGTTTTGCAGCGTACCGTTCTGGTCAAACTCCAGTTTGCCTGCGTTTTGAGGTGCTGTACCTGCAGCGGCTGCGCTGTCGACGCTATAAACCGTCCATGGCGTAGTCATGCCCGTCGCCGGTGGCGTGGCTGCCACTGGTGCCCCTTTCACGAAATAAAGATTCATATTGTGGGTATTCCCCAAAGAATCATAAGTCGTAATAGACGTTGCATAGGTGTAGGAATCAACATCATCAACTTTGAACGGTGAGTTCTTTGGCACCTCATGCGATGAGTTAAGGTTCATGCTCATATTGCCTGAGCTGCTGGCTTTAGCCGGCATCATGCCCGTTGGGATCTGAATCGGTGAAGGCTGCGCGCCTTGTTGGATAGTCGGAGGTGAACCTGCCGCTGGATAACCTGTCAGGAAAACACCCTGCGCATTGGTCAAGAAGTTGTCCTGATTCTTAGTGAATTGGCCGTTACGCGAGTAGTAAACGCCGCCGTTAGCATCCTGCATACGGAAAAAACCGTTGCCACTGATCGCCACGTCTAAACCACGGTTAGTGGTGGTGGTAATACCATCGGTAAAGTCCTGCTGCACGCTAGCAACTTTCACGCCTAGCCCCACCTTTGAACCCGCGAACATGTCGGCAAAGGTCACAGAGCCAGATTTAAAGCCTACGGTTTGCGAGTTAGCAATGTTGTTGCCGATAACGTCAAGGTTACTGGCCGCAGCGTTCAAGCCGCTGACTGCTTGGTTAAATCCCATGTGAAGTCCTATCTCTAGAGGTCAAAAAACGTTCATCAGCAAAAATCAGAGCTGCTGATAATGATGGAGTCAACGCTGTGGCTACAGGATCTGGCGCACGTCGTCGAGGGTGGCGGTGCCCGCCATGCCGAGTTCCAGCAACGCGCCGTTACCGTTTTTGGTCACTCCGTTCACCATGCCAAAGTGCAACGGCTGAACGACCATCGGCTGACCTTGGTTGGTCGCGCTCACGCTAAAGGTGTAGGCTCCGTTTGGCACGTTGGTGCCATCGGTTTGTGTGCCGTCCCATGTATAGCTATGAACACCCGCCGTTTGCGTGCCCAAATCGATTTGTTTAACGACCGCACCATTGGCGTCGCTGATGGTAACCACCACGCTCTGAGCACCACTTTCCAGCTCAAAACCAAACGGTGTGGTACTGGTTGTGGTTGCACCCTCTTCTTTCCCCGCCAAAATATTTTTGCCGGGGATCATCACGCCATGACCAATGAGGCTGCTGGCCTGTAACGATTGATTGCTGTTAATTTGGCCGGAGATAGAACCCAACGTGGTGTTGAGCTTTTCAATGCCGCTAACGGTGTTGATCTGCGCCAGTTGGCTGGTCAGCTCATTGTTTTGTAGAGGATTGGTCGGATCTTGGTTTTTTAGCTGCGCAACCAAAAGCGTCAGGAAGCTGTTGCTTAAATCCTGGCTGTTTTGGCTGGTTAAGCTATTGGTGCCGTTGGTTTTGTTGGTTGCGCTGGAATTATCAACCGGATCGTTAAGCGAGACAGAAACTGCCATAGCGCCTCCTGTTATTGGCCAAGCGTTAATGTTTTCATCATTAACGACTTGGTAGTGTTGAGGACTTCTACGTTGGCCTGATAGCTGCGAGAAGCGGCAATGGAGTTCACCATCTCACCGACCACGTCAACGTTAGGCATCCGCACATAGCCTTTAGCATCGGCTAACGGATTGCCCGGTTGGTACACCAAACGCTCTGGCGACGGATCGTCAACCAGCTGCGATACTTTTACGCCGCCGGTTTCCTGCCCTGGTGCGGCTTGCACTTCAAACACGACCTGCTTGGCGCGGTAGGGTTCGCCATCGGGTCCGGTCACACTGTCGGCATTCGCCATGTTGCTGGCTGCCACGTTCATACGCTGCGACTGTGCCGCCAGCGCCGAACCGGAAATATCAAAAATGTTGAGCATCGACATGGTCGTTATCCTTGTTGCAACACTGACATCATGCTTTTGATCTGCCCGCTGATAACGGTCAGATCGGTTTGATAGCGCAGGCTGTTATCAGCGAATTGCGTACGCTCGCGGTCCATATCGACGGTGTTTCCATCCAGCGATGGTTGATCGGGGACGCGGTAGAGCATATCCAGTTCAGGCGGCTGAAAACTCTGGGCAGGAATATGGCGGCTAGAGGTGGTTTTTAGCTCGACACCGCTGCCATTAACACGCCCTTGTTCGATCGCGCGCGTAAGCTGTGAGGAAAAATCGATATCTCTGGCCTGAAAGCCTGGGGTATCTGCGTTGGCGATATTGGCAGCCAGGATTTCCTGACGCTGTGCGCGTAGGTTTAAAGCTTCTTGCTGAAAACGTAACGCGGCATCCAGTTTATCGAGCATACCTTCTCCGCTAAGTGGGTTAGGACGGGCTGCCATGGCATAAAGCTGCTGGCAGATCGTCAAGAATGACAATTTGGAGCGGATAGCATAGACGTGGGGAGATACAGACGATGGGAGGAATAAGCGCAAAATGCAGCGCTATTTGTGGCCTTTATTTTCTAGCAAAGCAGATAGACTACGAGCCTGAGTTTAGAATTTTCACGCTGTAATACGTTAATTCCACCCGGTGGAGGCCCCATGCGTTGCGATTTAAAGAAATGGCCATTATTCCTGACCAGCGTTTTGCTGACGGGCTTTTTCTTGCCCTCGGCGCACGCAGATTCAGCGCTACAAGATGGGCTAACGCAGTATTTCGGCCAACAGTTCACCGCAGAAAATCAGCATGTAAAAGTCAATATTCGTTCCCCTCAATCGCAGTGGCCAACGTGTGAAATACCCCAGTTTTCTATGCCCTCCTCGGCACGCCGCTGGGGAACACTGAGCGTGTTGGTGCAATGCCCACAGGATAAACGTTATCTGCAAGTTGAAGTTCAGGTCACAGGAGGCTATCCGGTAGCGAGCACACCACTCAGCCGTGGGCAGCATATTAGCGCAGCAGATTTCAATATCATGCAGGGTCGTCTCGATCGTCTTCCTACCGGTAGCATTATGGAAATAAGCCAGTTAGATAACGCGGTCTTGACACGTGATTTAGCGGCGGGTCAGCCGGTGACGTCATCGATGATGCGCCGTACATGGATCATTAAGGCCGGACAATCGGTACAGATTTTAGCGCAGGGTGACGGCTTTAACGTGACCAGCGAAGGGAAAGCGCTCAATAATGCGGCGATTGCCGACAACGTTCGCGTTCGTTTAGCCTCTGGACAAATTATCAGCGGCAAAGCCACCGAACAGGGAACTATCGAGTTGCTAATGTAGTCATTTCTCGTGCCAAAATGACTTTTTCACGCTTAGGTGAAAAAAAACTGCAATAAATCGAGCGAAATAGACAGTTTTAGCTAAAGTTATTGGCTTCTAAGCCGATGGTACAGACAGACAGAAACACGTTGCCGTAGCGTTCAATCAGAGAACGGACTCACGCCAACTAACCAGTGAGATAATGACAATGAGCATAGATCGCACCCATTCGCTGAGCGGTGTTAGTCCGATTCAGCCAAGAGAAGCATCCGAAATCCAGCAGCAAAAACGCAAAGAGGCTACAAGCCAACCTGCGGTTGATGGCACTCAGGTTAAGCTGAGCGATGCGCAATCGCGCCTGATGCAGCCGAATGGCCAAGATATCAACGTTGAACGCGTTGAAGCATTGAAACTTGCCATTCGTAACGGTGAGCTGACCATGGATACCGGCAAAATCGCCGATGCGCTGTTACAAGATACACATGATTTATTGAAATCAAACGACTGACAGGTAGTCATGACTATGCCCGGAACGTTAGACGTGCTGCAACAAATGTTGGATACCCTGAAAACGCTTGAAGTTGAGCTTGAAAACGAACAGTCACTCCTGTGTGCCGGTCGTGTAGACGCCGTGCGTTTACAGGCCGCCACGCTGGAAAAAGAGAATCTGCTCGCCACGCTTCGCCATCAGGAACAGCATCGTCATCAAACCGGCGACCAAGCCCCCTATTCAGAACATAGCGACCTCGCTCCCCTTTGGCAGACCATCATGGATCTCACGCAGAGATTGCATGATATGAATCAGCACAACGGTATGCTGCTCAACCAACATCTCACCCGCAATCAGGGTGCGCTCGACACATTAAAAAGCCGCCACGGACAGTCTCTGTATGGCCCCGACGGACAGGCTCAGAGCGGGATGATAACGGGTAGGAAGTTGAGTATTTAGTCGAGTGTGTATGTCATTATGGTTTAAGGTTTCGTACGCCTAATGTACTGAAATCTACCTGAGAACCGTGCAAGGTTTCGTACGCCTAAGGCACCGAAATATACATGCACTCCGTGCAGGCGTCCGAGTT
>NZ_LXET01000025.1 GCF_001655005.1 Hafnia paralvei ATCC 29927 | reverse complement strand
GTGCCGGAAAAGGTCAACATCAAAATAAAAAACCTACCCGATTTTTAGCTTAAGTATTCGTAGGGAGAGCCGCCGGTACAGGGATGTACCGGCGGAGTTTGGGGCGCCCTGGATGGGCGATACCAAACCGGAGCGGAAATGGCGTCTCGGATAAAAGCGCGCGAGTGCAGAGACCACGCGCTGGTGGTCTCTGCCCGTACGCCTTCACCAGTGTATCAATGAAGCTCGATATGAACAGGCGGGCGGAACCTTACACAGCAGTTCCATCAATGACAGGCGTACGAAACTTTACACTACCGTCCCATAAACGACAGGCGTACGAAATCTGACGCTAGAACAACCACATCTTACCGATAATTAACTATCACCTGCTGGCTCACCACTCTCACCGGTGGATACACCACGCCCTTGCCGGGAATGTGTAGGCTCATCGTGAGCGGTACGGCTGCTGACTCGCCTTGCAGCGCGGCGCTTTGTCCATTGGCGCTGTCTAACCAGAAACATCGGTTTGGCGAACAGAGTTGTACAGCTAATCCCGCGGGAGCGGGATTGAGTAGCTGATAACGCCATACCACATCCTGAATAACCGCACCGGCGGGAATCGCCACGGGTGGATTGAGTGTTCGGGATGAAACGCTGACGCCTTTGTGGCTCAGTGTTGCCCCCGTGCTGTCTGCCGACCAACTGCCTCCGGTAGCGTTAACTGCCAACGGAAGCGTTAGCAGCAAACCCATGAACATAAGACGTTTCATTAAGCGGCACCAATCGTTGAGGTCATACGCAGCTGACGGTTCTCGCTGATTTCCATGTTTGAGAGCACCACCATCTGCGGAAGAGAACGGTGCAGGAAACGTGCGAGCAATGGCCGTAGGGCGTGATTAACCAGTAGTACTGGCGGTGCGCCAAGCATCTCTTGACGTTGTAATGCCTGTTTAGCCTGCTCCAGCAGACGATCGGCGAGACCGGGTTCAAGACCGCCTCCGCCCTGAAGCGCTTGCAATAACAGTCGCTCCAGCGGCGTGTCTAAACCGATAACCTGAATTTCACCTTCTCCGGGGAACCACTGCTGAGTAATCGCCCGTCCCAACGCCACGCGGATAACCGCGGTAAGCTCATAGGGATCGCTTTGCGTTGGCGCATGTTCTGACAAGGTTTCAATGATCGTGCGCATATCGCGAATCGATACTTTTTCCGCCAGCAGATTTTGTAGCACTTTGTGTAGCGTAGTCAGGCTGATAGTGCTTGGAATAAGGTCGTCGGTCAGCTTAGGCATCTCCTGCGTGACGCGCTCCAGCAGTTGCTGAGCCTCTTGGCGGCCAAAGAGCTCACTGGCGTGAATCCCAATCAAATGATTCAGATGCGTCGCAACCACGGTGCTAGATTCAACGACCGTGAAACCTTGTATCTGAGCCTGCTCACGCAACGCGTTATCTATCCAGATGGCCGGTAGACCAAAGGCAGGATCGACCGTTGCCTCACCTTCCAGCGTACCGGCGGCACTGCCTGGATTGATCGCTAACCAGCGACCAGGATGTGCTTCTCCACGCCCTGCTTCGATGCCCTTAAGCAAAATGCGGTAACCCGAAGGGCTCAGCTCAAGGTTGTCGCGGATATGTACCACCGGCGGTAAAAATCCCATCGTCTGGGCAAACTTCTTGCGAATACTGCGGATACGCCCTAACAGTTCGCCATTTTGCTGGAAATCGACCATAGGAATAAGTCGATAGCCCACTTCTAAACCGAGCGGATCCTCAAGCTGTACATCTTCCCACGTTGCCTCCACGACCGGAGGCGCTTCAGGTACCACCTGTTCAGCCTGAGACGGCGCTGCTCGTCCTTCACGCTTGCTGATCCAATAGGCAATGCCGAGCAGTGCTGCGGTGAAGAGCAAAAAGACCAAGTTGGGCATGCCCGGTACCAAACCGAGTAAGCCCAGCACCGAGGCGCTAAGGATCATCACGCGCGGATTGCTGAACAGCTGATTCACCATCTGTTCACCGACATCCTGATCGGTGCTCACGCGAGTGACGATAACCCCTGCGGCGGTTGAGATAACCAGCGCGGGGATCTGTGCAACCAAGCCATCACCGATGGTCAGCAATGTATAGGTTTCCGCCGCCTGCCCCACGGGCATACCATGTTGAATCACCCCCACCAGCAATCCGCCGACCACGTTTAGCGCCATAATCATCAAACCGGCAACAGCGTCACCGCGGACAAACTTACTGGCACCATCCATTGAACCGTAGAAATCGGCTTCCTGCGTCACTTCCGAACGACGTTTTTTCGCTTCGTCTTCACCGATCAGCCCTGCATTGAGATCGGCGTCGATCGCCATCTGCTTGCCGGGCATACCATCAAGCACAAAACGCGCCCCTACTTCGGCAATACGTCCAGCCCCCTTGGTGATAACCATGAAGTTAATCAATACCAAGATGATGAACACCACGATACCAATGGCAAAGTTGCCGCCCACCAAAAAGTGGCCGAAGGCTTCAATGACTCGACCAGCCGCCGCGCCACCGGTGTGCCCATCAAGCAAAATTACGCGCGTCGATGCTACGTTAAGCGAAAGGCGCAGCAACGTGGAGAACAGAAGAATCGTTGGAAACGCCGCAAACTCTAGCGTGCGTTGGGTGAACATGGCCACCAGCAACACCATGATTGAGAGCGCAATATTAAAGGTAAACAATAAGTCCAGAATGAACGGCGGTAGCGGCAGCACCATCATCGACAGGATCATCAGGATAAGTATTGGGCCAGCCAATATTTTCCACTGAGCACCATTCATGCCCTGCATGCGTAACAACGCGGCCAAATTACTCATCGGTGGTCTTCTCTCCGGCAAAATCCAGTGCTTCCGGCACTGGCAAGTTTTGTGGTTTCTTCGGTGCTAATCCGCCCTCTTTTTGCCAACGTTTCAGCTGGTAAACCCAGGCTAAAACTTCAGCAACCGCGGCATAAAGCGTGGCGGGAATATGGTGCCCAATTTCGCTGTGTCGATAGAGCGCACGCGCCAAAGGGGGAGCTTCAAGCTGAGGGATTCGATGCTGATTTCCCAGCTCTTTGATACGCAGCGCAATCTCACCGGCGCCTTTCGCCAATACTTTTGGCGCACTCATCTTGTTTTCCTGATACTGCAACGCCACCGCATAATGCGTTGGGTTAGTGACGATCACATCCGCTTTGGGTACATCGCTCATCATACGGCGGCGCGCAGCGGCACGCTGTTGCTGACGGATTCGCCCCTTAACATGTGGATCACCCTCTTGTTCTTTGAATTCGTCTTTAATTTCCTGCTTGGTCATTTTTAGTTTGTTGAGGTTGCTCCAGATTTGATAGAAAACGTCAAACGCCACCATCGGAACCAGACCGAGAACGATCAACAGCCCGCACATGCCAATCAGATGCAGTGCATCCCCCATGGCATCAAGCGGCGACTCGGCAATCAGCGCCAACATCTGTCCCCAGTAGTGCCAGAGAAACCATCCTGCAACCCAACTCACCAAAATGACCTTCAGCACGCCCTTCAGCAACTCCGCCAACGCCTGACTGGAAAACAGGCGTTTCAAGCCCGAGAGTAGGCTCATTTTGCTTAAATCAAATTTGATCGACCCAGGATTAAAGAAAAAACCGCCAATCAGCATGGGGGCGGCCCATCCCACTAGCATCAGGCCAAGTAGCACCGGCATTAGCGCGGCAACGGCCTGTTGCAGCAGATTACCCAACTGTCTCAGCATCTGTTTGTCATTGCTGATCAGCAACTGATCAAACTGCAGGCCTTGCGAAATCATCGCAGCCAGTTGGCGCGCCAAATGCTCACCGCCGATCAGTAGTATGGAAATACCGGCAGCCAACATCAGCATTGACGTGAGCTCACGCGAACGCGGTACTTGCCCTTTCTCACGCGCTTTTTCAAGTTTGTGGGATGTGGGGTCTTCTGTTTTTTCCAGATCGCTATCTTCTGACACCGCGCAAGCCTGAACCAAAGATGAAAATAAGTCAGTGCATAGGATGACAGAGGAGAAAAAAAGCCATAGCGGGAATAAAGGGGGGAAATTTAGGTTTATTGGGTGATCGAAAGTAAAAGATGTCAGCCCCCTCATCTTTTTGCGAGGGGGGCTAAAACGAGCGGATAAAGCTCATGGCCGAAGTATCGTTAACAATCAACCACCTTGCTCAAATCACCTTTCTCCGCCTGTACCTCTTCCTGAGCGAAGAAGTCGAGATTGAAGTAGGTATCTTTGGTAAGCAATTCTACTTTATGCCAGTACTGTGGCGGTGAAACCCCAAACTGACCTGCATGAATGGTGAGCTCAATTTCAGGCGTTTGTGCCTGCTCATTAGCGAAACCGTAGTATTTCACCGCACCTTGCATGACCGATAAACGACCATATACACCGGCTTTGGTGTTGTGGTGGCTCAACAGAGCAGCCGGAACGGTTTGACGATTAAAGAACGGAGTACTGCGAGTGACACGATAATTTGCTGGGATTTTAAACATATATCCACCTCTACATTGATAGTTGACACAGTAGCGTTAAACCTTGCATTTGAGCCGAACCGCCCGCGATATAGGCGACGAGTTTGTCATTACGATAACCTTTCGCTAACAAGCCGTCGGGCATCTCTTCTGTCTGCCAAGTCACATCATCGGCGCATGTTTCCCCGGCTAGCTGTATCGGGAAGCGTGGCGTTTTTACATTAATTGGCATGATCGGCAGCGATACGTGGGTTGGCTCACCGCTGAGCGTTTTTGCCAGCGCCGCTGCGCTTTGCGAAATGGGCTGTAAAAACGGCCAGAGGCGCCCTTCAATTTGGGCAACATCGCCTAGCGCATAGATATAGGAGTCAGACGTACGTAGCTGGTTGTCCACCACAATGCCCCGCTCTACGTTTAACCCTGCTTGAGCGGCAAGCTCAATATTTGGACGTAACCCCGCAGCGCAAATCACATGATCGAACTCACGCACTTCGCCGCGGGTGAACGTCGCTCGTACACCCTGTGGCAGCCGTTGTAACATTTCCAGCGTGTTATTCAGCATGAGCTCACAGGAGAGATCGCGCAGCACCGTGGACAAGCGCTGGGCAGCAAACTCAGGCAATAGGCTGGCGAGAAGATACGACGACGGATCGCATACGCTAACTCGCTTGCCAGCCACAGCCAGATCGTGGGCAATTTCAGTGCCAATCAATCCACCGCCTATAACCAGAACGCGCTCTCCACGCGTCATACGCTCACGCAGATAGAGATATTCCTGCAAACTGTTAAGCGTCAGTATTTCTTCGTTAGCATCCCCCGCCACGGGGGGAATAAAAGCGCGAGCTCCCGTTGCCAGCACGAGTTTGCTGTAGGCCAACGTGCGTCCGTTGACCTGAACGGTGCGTTGGTTGGGATGAATAGCCTCAATGCGTTGTCCATTGAGCAACATCATTTTCAATTCCTGACGGAGTTCTTCCGCCGTTTTGCGCGTGAGATGCTGCGCCGTTTGCTGCTGGCTAAATGCATGGCTCAGTTGGGGTTTAGAATAATCCACACCGTCATCGGCACAGATCATCACCAGCCCCGAGCTTGCCTGCAAGCGACGCACGTTGCGCGCCAGTTGTAATCCTGCGTGACCGCTACCCACGATGATAAGAGGATGATTATCTGCCATCATGTTGTCCTTAATCTGCAGGGTAAAAATCATCTTTGCCCATCAGACATACTGGGCACAGGAAACTTTCGGGTACATCCTCCCAAGCGGTGCCGGCAGGTACGCCTTGGTTAGGCTCGCCCAGCTCGGGATCGTAGACCCAAGAGCAGGTGCGGCAGATCCATTTGCCCGACGTTGCTTTTTCTGCCCCGCCGCAGCCCGTGTTACAACAGGCGGGAATACCAAATTGGCGCGCGAACTCGGCGCCAAAAGCTTCACACTGAGTGACCGCGTCTTCGGTCGGTTTCCATTCGGCTTTAATACCTCGCATCATCATGAAACCGCAGTCTTGTAGACGAGAGGAGATCCGATCGACCGCCCCACCGCTCCAGCCGTGGCTACCAAATGCTGCTGCACTTTTCCCAGTAAAACGTAGCCCCTGCATCTCTTCCAATAATCCTGCCACCTGCGGCAACATAACGTTGTTTACCGTCGGCGAGCCCACCAGAATACCTTTGGATTTAAACACTTCCGTCAGCACGTCGTTTTTGTCGGAGTTAGCGAGATTAAATTGTTTCACCACCACGCTGGGATCGGCTTGTCGTATCCCGCGAGCAATGGCCTCAGACATGGTTCGAGTGCCATTCCACATGGTGTCGTAAATCAGCGTAATTTGGTTTTCTTGATAGCTATCGGCCCACTTCAGATAGTTTTCAACGATTTGTGCTGGGTTATCGCGCCATATGATGCCGTGTGAAGTACAGATCATGTCGAGAGGTAAATTTAGGGATAACACTTCTTCAATTTTTTTGGTTACCAGCTTGCTGAAAGGCGTCAGGATATTGGCGTAATACTTGATGCACTCGTTGTACAGCTCGTTTTGGTCAATCTCATCATTGAATAAACAGGCGCTGGCGAGGTGCTGACCAAAGGCATCATTGCTGAACAGCAAAGCATCTTCGGTCATGTAGGTCATCATGCTGTCAGGCCAGTGCAGCATGGGGGCTTCAACAAAGACCAACTTTTTGCCGTTGCCAATATCAATGGAATCACCGGTTTTCACAACACGGAAATTCCAGTCCTGATGGTAGTGACCTTTGATTGAATTAACCCCGTTCGCGGTGCAGTAAATTGGCGTATTGGGTATTTTCGCCATCAACGCAGGCAGCGCACCGCTGTGGTCGCTCTCGGCGTGGTTAGCGATGATGAAATCGATTTTATTTAAATCGATTTCGCGTTCGAGATTAGCAACAAACTCGGCGGCATAGGGGGTCCACACCGTATCAATCAGAACATTTTTTTCTTCTTTAATCAGATAGCTGTTATAGCTAGAGCCTTTGTGAGTTGAGTACTCGCTGCCGTGAAATTCGCGCAGTTCCCAATCTTGTTTACCGACCCAATAGACGTTGTTTTTTACCTGAATAGCCATGAACCACTCCTGATTATTTCCCACTCTTAAATATGCACTTCAAATGCATCTTTTTGATTATGGTATTTAATATGCATTTTAAATGCAACTTAAAGGACGATTTTTTTCAGAGGGTAATACTTGAGGGGTAGATTCAATGCAAAAGCCAGTCCCCCTGATGCGGGGGACTGGAATGGCAACGGATGGAGAAAACGGGGGGATTTATCTAGATGAGCGAGACTAAACTTTTTGGAACATGCCCTCGCCCAAATAGTGGTTTTCGTCCTTTACTCCTGGTAATACAAAGAAGTAACCACCACCGATAGGCTTAATGTACTCTTCTAGGGCCTCGCCATTCAGGCGTTTTTGCACCGTGATAAATCCTTTATCCAGATCGTGTTGATAGCAGACAAACAGTAGTCCCATATCCAGCTGCCCTGAATTGGAAACCCCCTGCGAATAGCTATAGCCACGACGCATCATCAAGCTGCTGTGCGTTTCTTTAGTGCGCGGATTGGCTAAGCGAATATGCGCATCAAGCGGGATAACTTTTCCGTCGGGATCCCTGCTGTAATCAGGCTCATCATGTTCATGATTCATCCCCAGCGGAGCACCACTGGCCTTGTCACGCCCAAAAATAGTCTGCTGCTCTTGCAGTGGCGTACGATCCCAGAACTCAACGCGAAAACGGATGATACGTACCGCCTGATAGCTGCCACCCACCGTCCAAGCTGGCTCTTGTTGATCGGCCGTCACCCAAACAATATCGTCCATCAGCGGCTTATCGCTGGCATTGGGATTGGCCGTGCCATCTTTAAAACCGAGCAGGTTGATCGGTGTTTCTTTACCTTGGCTCTGCGCCGCATGGGTGGAAATAAACCCCTCGCGCCGCCAGCGGACGCTAAGCAAATCAGGCGTATATTTGATAATGTCGCGTAGCGCGTGGATCACGCTGTCATTACTGTTGCTGCAAATTTGCAATAACAGATCGCCGTGGCAAATATTGGCATCAAGAGAATCGTTGGGGAAACGCGTCATCTTTTGCAACTGCGTAGGTTTTTGAGCCGCGAGCCCAAAGCGTTCATCAAACAGAGAATGACCCACCGAAACCGTGATAGTGAGGTTATCTGGATAGATATCCGGCCCCATGATCCCTGAATCTAGCGGAGGTAATTTGGCATCGGCATGCGGTGCTTTGCCGCCGTGCGTCAAAAATGCTATCCGCTTGGTGAGTAACTTCATTAAACGCTGTAAATCTTCTGCGTTGGTCGCCAACACATCAAAAGCGACCAACATCGCCGATGCTTGCTGCGGTGTCAGCACACCGGCCTGATGTTCACCATAAAACGGCTGTTTCTGCCAGCGTGCATTTTTCGATGACGTCGCCGTCGCCAGAGGCTTGGTTCCCGTATCTGCTTTGACCGCGCCACCGAGCGCGAGCGCGCTGCCCAGCGCTCCTGCGCCAATCAATAAACGACGGCGAGAAGGCATTTCTGCCCCCCCAGTCAGCCCGGTGACCGGGCATCCTTTACCACTCATCTTTCCAACCTCAAAACGTTGCTTTTAATCGAGACCTAAAACACCGCGCAGCTGCGCTAAATCTTCTGCCAGCGCCGTAATTGGGCCTTTCATCGCGTTGCGATCGGCAGCGGTCAGCTTCTCATAGGATTCATAGCCATCTTTGGTACGATATTTATCCAAAATAGCGTCAACGGTTTTAAAGTTGGCATCAATTTTTGCCAGCAGTTGCGGGTTAGCTTTTTCCAACATTGGGCGCAGCAGGTTAACGATTTTCTGCGCACCATCGACGTTTGCACGGAAGTCCCACAGGTCGGTACGGCTGTAGCGATCTTCTTCACCGCTGATTTTGCTGGCAGCCACTTCTTCAATCAAACCCGCCGCGCCGCCAACCACTTTGCTTGGGGCGAAAGTTAAGGTTATCACACGGTTTTGCAGCTCAAGCACGTCTTTCATCAAGCGGTCAGCGTAGCCATCAGCCCCTTTGGTGGTTTTGTCACCAAACAGCACTTTTTCCAAACGATGGAAACCGGTGAAGTTAGGATCCTGTGCTTTTTGCTCATAGTCGTCTTCGCGCGCATCGATGCTGCCATCGAGATCGGAGAACAGCTCAGCAATCGGTTCAATTCGCTCATAGTGCTGGCGCGTAGGCGCATACAGTTTTTGCGCCGTGGCTAAATCACCCTTTTTCACGGCATCAGTGAATGCTTTGGTCTGTTCCACCAACTGTTTCACTTCTTGCATCACGTAAACTTTGTACTCAGCAATGGGACCTACCAATGCCATAGCATCCGTTTTTGCAGCCGTCGCACCGTCAACAGCTTGAACAATAATTTTGCCCTTAGGATTGCTGAGCAAACCACAGGTCATATCGTATTCACCCGGTTCTAAAGTTGCTGTCATTTTTTGGGTAAAACCGGGAGCAATATTTTCGCGCTCCTCCACGACCATCACGCCTTTGAGAATTTCCCACTCCAGCGCCTTTTGGCTGTTGTTATGCACAATGAACTGGGTTTTCCCGGCAGGAATGGTCAGCGTCATTGGCTCACATTGTTTGTCGTTAACTGAAATTTTGACCTGAGGCAGCGCTTCAGCCGCCAAAGCCGCAGTGGTAGGCAGCGCCAGCAGAGCAAGAGATAACGCGGTGCGGCGGAAAATCTGGATGGACATAACGGTGACTCCCTGACAAGTTGTTCAATATTATTTGGTTTTAATTAACGTGACTGACTCGCGTTACGGTTCGCCGCTTCATCAACGGCTCGCTGCGGCATGAAGAAGAAAATCAGTGCTGGTATGAGATAGAGGAAATACACCAGAACTTCGCTGACGGTCGGTGCTTCCTGATAACCGAAAATACCTTCGAGCAACGTTCCCAGAAGTGAATGAGTCGAGAGCACATCGGTGAAATTAAAGGCAATATCTTGCAGATAGTTCCAAAGCCCAGCTTCATGGAAAGCGCGGATGGCTCCGGCTGCTAAGCCTGCGGCAACAAACAGAATAAATAGGCTGGTCCATTTAAAGAACTTAGCCAAATGCAGTTTTACGCCGCCCCAATAGATCATCATGCCGACAATGATGGCACACACTAATCCGAGCACCGCACCAATCGGAGCCTGAATGCCGACATCTTGCTGAAAGGCTGCCAGCAGGAAAAACACGGATTCCAGCCCTTCGCGCGCAACGGCAAAAAACACCATCGCGACTAACGCCCATCCCTGCCCTTTACCTGCATTTAGTGCGTTGTCTATCGCGCCTTCTAAGTGTGTTTTTACCGAGCGAGAAACTTTACGCATCCAAAAAACCATGTACGTCAAAATACCGACCGCAACGACGGCGACAATCCCTTCAAACAGTTCTTGCTGTTTTTGGGGAAACTCACCGGTGGTCTCATTAATAAAAATGCCTAACCCTAAGCAGAGAGCCGCAGCCAAAATAACGCCGATCCACACAATACCTAGCCATTGAGAGCGCTGGGTGCGTTTTAAATAACTGGCGATAAGGCTTACGATCAGTGCAGCTTCAAGCCCCTCGCGGAACATGATGAGGAATGGGACAAACATGTTTTCTCTCTTGCTTGCGCGTAACGCGCATGTAAAGAATGGTAAAAATAATGATACCGATTATCATTACGACCAATAAAAAAACAAGCGCCCAATGCATAATATTTGTGAATTAAAGTGTAGCCAGTTGTTACTCATGGGTATTTGAAATGAAAATAATTTTTAAAAACAAACGAATAGCTTGAACGAAGAAGATGGCCTACTGATATTGAGCTCAGCGTTTGTTCAAAAAAGGTCACTAAAACCGTCGGATATTTTTGCTATCTATCCCAGCTGCGCTGGCCTAACTTATAAAAGTTAAGTATTTGGAGACTGAGCTAATTCAATTGGATAGCTCACTATCAACGAACATTCATTCTGCTTTATTTAGGAGAGTAAAATGTCTTTCACAATGGGTGATAGCGTTCAAAGGATCGGCGGAGGTCCGCGTATGACCGTTTTGGCTGTGAACGGTGATGAAATCACCTGCGTCTGGAATGAGCTAGGTAACGAGAGAAAAGAGACTGTCGATGCCAAGGCGCTAACGCTATACCACGAAGAAGGTGATTTTGGCGTGTGTTAAACCACTCCCCACAACGCCACACTATTTCTGTGTGGCGTCTAATAACTTCCATGAATTTTCAATATCCTACCTCATTAATCCATTTCGTGAGCTTAAGGCTATCTTAAGTTTAGTTAGGTAAATTCGCCTGATACCAACAGCGTTTTCGCTTATTTTTCGGTTTTGTCATGACAGCAAAAGCCGTTTACTTGCATTTCAGGAGCGTTTCCCTTGCAGCGAAAGGTTTTGAAAGTCAGCTTTTTGTCTCTGACTATTATTCTGGCGATTTATTTTACTCTGGTAGTTAACCTGCCAATCCTGCTGCATTTTTATCGTATCCTCACATCGCTGGATAACTATAAACTCGGCTTTGCTATATCAATTCCACTGGTATTGATCGCCGCACTCAACTTTGTCTTTACCCCTTTTACGTTTAAACCAATTTTTAAACCCTTTTTCTGCATCGTGCTGGTAATCAGTGCCTTTGCAAGCTATGCACAGCTGAAGTACAAAATTATTTTTGATCGTTCAATGATTGAGAATATTTTTGAAACTAACTCTGCGGAAGCCTCTTCATACTATAATTTCTCGGTTGTGCTGTGGGTGCTGTTTACCGGTATTTTGCCCTGCATCCTGCTGATTAAAACCCAGATTGTCTACGCTCATGGCGTCATTGCGCGTTTGGGGCTACGCCTCGTATCCATGCTGGTTTCTCTTCTGATCATCGCGCTCGTGGCTAGCCTGTATTATCAAGACTATGCCTCCGTAGGGCGTAATAACCGCACATTGAATCTTGAAATTCTGCCGACTAATTATCTGTACAGCGCATCGCAATACATTAACCGTCGCTATCTGACTAAGCCGATTCCCTTCCGTAAGATTGGTGACGATGCCAAATTAGTACAGAAAGCCGGCAGCAAGCCTACGCTGGTATTTTTAATTGTGGGTGAAACCGCACGAAATCAGAACCAGCAGCTACAGGGATATCCTCGCCCAACGAATCCTTATACCAGCCAAGAACCGGATCTGATCTACTTCACTAAAGTCAGCTCGTGTGGCACCGCCACCGCAGTATCCGTGCCTTGTATGTTCTCAAATATGCCACGTACGCATTTCGACAATAATATTGCGCGTAACAGCGAAGGTTTAATGGATATCCTGCAAAAAGCGGGGGTATCAACCTACTGGAAGGACAACGACGAAGGATGCAAAGGCGCTTGCGACCGTATCCCTACACAAATCGTGCCGACCAATAGCGATAAAAATCTGTGTGACGGTGATACCTGCTACGACGCCGTATTGTTGAACGATTTAGACAAGCTCATTCCTAACGACGGAAAAAACAAAACCTTAGCATTCCATCTTATTGGTAGCCATGGGCCCACTTACTATAAAAGGTATCCAAAAGAATTCCGCTTCTTCATGCCTGACTGCCAACGTAGCGATATTGAAAACTGCACTCAGCAGCAGTTGGTTAATACCTACGACAACACCATTCGCTACACCGATTACGTGGTAAGTCAGTTTATTCAGCGGTTAAAAGGCTATGAAAAAGACTATAACGTTGCACTATATTATGTCTCTGACCACGGTGAATCCTTGGGTGAAGACGGACTCTATTTGCATGGTACCCCTTACAAATTTGCACCTGAAGAGCAGACTCGTGTCCCAATGGAAATGTGGTTGTCTGATAGCTATGTGAAAGCGCAAGGTATCGACCGTGCCTGCGTGGCTAGTCTTGCAAAAAACAGCGAGTTTTCTCACGACAATCTTTTCCACACTATGCTGTCAATGATGAATGTGCAGACGAAAGAGTACGATCCTAATCTGGATATTTTGAAAACATGCAGAACACAAAACCCGTAGCGCAGCTGCGGTGTTTAACCTGAAAAACAACGAAAGCCACGAACATGCGTGGCTTTTCTTTTACCCAAAAAAAATAATCACGTGTTCCCCTCAGCAATAGAATTCTAGCACTGCCAACATCTTGATTTATTTGTTCTAACGAACGGCAAGCGTGGACTTTATCACAGACAACCACACAAAAAAGTGGTTATCTACGCGCTTAGTTTGCTGTTTTATTCTGATGTTCATTCATGATAAAACAGTGGGGAATAAACGTTCATATTGCGAGCCTTCTAATGATTAAGTGGCCTTGGAACGCAGGTGCAAATACTCCTCTTGCCAATTACCCTTGGGAAGAGGCTTTAGCTATTCCACTGCTTTCAACGCTTACCCCTCGTGAACTTCAGAAGCTTACGCTTATCGCCTCAAAATTTTTACAGCTTAAACGTATTGTTCCGCTACAAGATCTCTATATCACACCGCTAATAGAGGCACGCATTGCGCTGCTATTCTCTCTACCCGTTCTTGAACTCAGTATTGACTGGCTAGATGGTTTTCACGAGATTCTGCTCTATCCAGAACCGTTCATCTATCATGAAGAGTGGCAAGATGATATCGGGTTAGTCCATGCGGGTCCCATGGTGCAGGCTGGCCAGTGTTCCGCCCAAGGCCCTGTGATCCTTAATCTTATGGATGTTAAAGACTCTTTCGACCTTTCCGGCTACAACCTTATCATCCATGAAACGGCACATAAGCTTGATATGCGTAACGCTGGGGTTGCCAGCGGCGTACCGCCGATTGCGTTAAAAGATGTGGCTCAATGGGAGCATGATCTCCATGCGGCGATGGCATCCATTCAAGATGAGATTGACGTGGTCGGCGAAGGCGCGACAAGCCTTGATGCATATGCAGCGAGTGAGCCTGCAGAGTGCTTCGCTGTGTTATCAGAATATTTTTTCAGTGCCCCTGAGCTCCTTGCCGAGCGCTTTCCAGAGATGTACGCGCACTTTAAAAGCTTCTACCGGCAAGATCCGCTGGAGAGGCAACGTCAGTCGCTAGAGCAGGATACGCATTTCTCACATCTCAGCTAACCATATTCACCGTTCCGTTGCAGACATGAATAACTTTCTGGAAATTCCGAGCGGTAAATTCGGGATCGTGACTAATCGCAAGTACCGTCGCACCCCGTTCACGGCTGTGGGATAACCAGCGTTCAAACACCGCAAGCCAATAGGGATCAAAATCTCTGCTGGGTTCATCCAAAAGTAACAACGGGGGTTCCATGGCACAGAGACAGGCCACTGCCACCATGCGTCTCTGACCACTATGCAAGTCGAGCGGATGCTTTGTAGCAACCGAGGCTAATTCGCACAAAGCCAAGGCGTCAGCAGTGCGTTGTTCGATCACCTCTTTATCTAACCCTTGCAACCGTTGCCCGAAGCGGATTTCCTCAACGACCGAACTATGAAAAAGCTGGCGCTCGACCTCTTGAAATAACATCCCAGCCTGCGCCGCTTTATCGACGGCTTTCATGCTTGTTGTCTCAGTACCGTTGAGATAAAGAGTGCCTTGGCTAGGCACCAGCAGACCCGCAGCCAATCTGAGCAGCGTTGATTTTCCTGCCCCATTCTCGCCGGTCATCACCCACTGCTCTCCCCGATGAATATGCAAGTTCACATTATGCAAACAGGGATTGCGATCTTCCCAACTAAACGCCATATCTTTCATGATTAGCATGCTTGGCCGTCCCGCAAAAATGGTTTGAGTACATCCCACAGGTCGTTGTGATGTGGTGGTTTATCAAGTGGTAGTTTATCAAGCAGTATTTTCTTAAGCTGATCAGGCAAAATCACCCGTGGAATCAAGGATAATAGCGCATGACTATCGACCGGAGATGTTGTTCCCTTATCGAGTAAAACCAGCTGCTGGCAGTAGTCCACCGCAGGGAAAATCCGATGCTCAAGAAGGATAACGCTACATTGGAGCTCTCGGGAATATTGCAAAATGGCATCCAAGCATTGGTAAGTTGCCTCTATGCTCAAACGTCCCAAAGCCTGATCGAGTACTAACAGCTTGGGATGCATAACCATCACGCTGGCGAGCAACACTTTCTGAGCTTCCCCGCCCGACAATGACTGGGGATTGCGTTGGAGTAAGTGTTGGCAGCCAAAGCGTTGCAACGCGGTTTCCACTCGGCTTAGAATTTCGGGCGCGGGTAGTGCCAAATTTTGAGGTCCAAATGCAATCTCATCTTCTACCGTAAAGCAGCAGCCTGAAAACTGTAAATACGGTGATTGCTGTACCCATTGTTTTGCATAAAGTGGAATATCAGAGCGCATAATATCGTGGCCTAATATCTCTCCACGGCCTTCAACGAGAGACACTTCGGTCTCATCCAATCCACCGACTAACAAACTTGCTAGCAGGCTTTTCCCTGAGCCATTCCCACCCAGAATCGCCAGCCACTGCCCCTGTTCCATCTGCAAAGAAAGCGGACCCAGTCGAAAAGCGTGGTGAATATCGACGCTAAGACGTTCAATGTTTACCGATACAGCCAAAACGTGCCTCCCTCTATCAACAAACATCCTAAAAGCATAAACCGTAGCCACGGCTCGAACTTATGCTCTCGAACAGGATTCAAAATAGTACGATGAGGAAAAAATCGAAAAGCACGGGCATCTAACGCCGCGCTGCGGGTGCTGAGATCGTGCAAACTTTGCAGCAATAGCGGAGAAAGCAAAGGCAAAATCGTTTTGATACGCTGGAATACATTGCCATCAAAAGCCACCCCGCGTGCAGCCTGCGCCTCACGAATGGCGGCTAATTGCTGCCTGAGCTGTTCTTTAAGCAGCAAAGGGCCAGCGCAAAGATACGCAATGCTAGGCGGCAACCGGCTGGAAAATAGCGCCTGGACAAAATATGGCGTTGAGACTTTTTGTAACCAGAGTTGAGCCCCAGCAAAGAATACCAATAACCGTAACCAAAGCGTTATTGCAAAAATAGGGGCAACCAGAGTGCCACCGCCGCTCCCAGATAAGAGACTATGCAGCCAATGTCCATGTACAAGCCATAACCCAAGTCCCATCGGCAGCATAACGGCTAGAATAATGCTTATCCGCCAACGCGCCGCTGGCCAAGCCAAAATGATAACAATCGGTAACGCGCTCCATCCTACCAGCAGGTTAACAGGCAAAAATAGCGCGCTGACCGAGTACCATATCCAGAGCATGAGTAAGGTAAAGGGATGCATTACCGTATCGGTGCCATTTGCGGGAAATTATGCCGCGTACGCTCTGGCATGCGGCGCAATAACAGCCAGACGATGAGCACTGTGAGGATTTTGTCTATCAGGTTAAGCCCAAGAACGGTGAAAGCCACCGACTCTTGCAACCCCTCTCCCACTGCATGCAGATAGGCAACGACAAAATCAGCCCCGCTGCCGGTCGCCCCACCAAATAAATAGGTCCGAATTGGCACTGCCACAACGGTCAAAGCCAGCGTAATAACGACGCCGCTGACGATCACTCGCCCGAACGTTCTGAACCATCCTGCGCGCGCCATAAAACCAGCGACGCAACCAATAACCATCGCGACGGGGGCAAACGCGGCAGCGATTGGACCTGTTAATAATCCCCATAGCACATTGGTTACCAACCCAGTAAAGAGTGCCACCCACGGCCCCGCCAGCACCGCGCAAAGCACGGTGCCGATCGAATCTAGAAACAAGGGAAGTTTCAGCATAGAAATCATTTGGCCAGCAATCATATTAATAGCAACGCAAATGACGATCAGAACCAGACTACGACTGGAAAAACGGTGTTCCTTTCTCATGTTCACCCTTCTTTAGAGGTAATAACTAATTCGTCATAGCCAGATAACACACAGTGCTGCCGCGAAAACTCGACATCACAGAGCTCACCGATAATAAGTTCTAGCGTTGTTCTGACGATATTCCCTGACATAACATGTCCCGCAATCACTCGCCCCGTTTCATCCGCCACGGACATGTGGAGGTGTTCAAATTGGCTATCGAGAGTTCCCCCTAGCGCAATGACTTCAAACTTCCCTTCAATAAGACTCGTCCACTCACACCCAGCGTAACGCAGAGATACGGACGATAGACTGCCGACAACGGACGCGATCCAGCCGGCCTTGATGTGATTAACTTGAATAAACTGACGAAGTTGCTCTATGAGCTCAGCTCCTGGTTGGAGTCTGAGAGAATAAAACTGGCTCGATGAGACTAAATCCTTAGCACGCATAGTAATTCCAGTGTGTGATTAAACCGTATTATAGTAAGGATAAAAAAATGCTTACTTTGCGATAAAGAACAAACTTTTAGCTTTTTGTGCAGTTAAGCAGCAAACAAACGCATAAATCTAATTAGCCGTTGACAGCGTTATCACTGCTCGCTAAGATTCGCCCCGTTCAAACGATTCCTCTGTAGTTCAGTCGGTAGAACGGCGGACTGTTAATCCGTATGTCACTGGTTCGAGTCCAGTCAGAGGAGCCAAATTCAAAAGCCTGCTTAAGGAAACTTAAGCAGGCTTTTTTGCTTTGATCTTTTCTCTACACTTCGCCGGCTCATCCCCATAGCTTATCCGACAAAAATTATGCAACTCGCTATTTGCCTGTGGTGTTAACGGCGAACTTCTCAATACTTCAGTCGGAGAAACTGGCATTTCAAATGATTAGTTTTGATGACATGGCATGTTTAATAAATAAAATTGGCACCCAAGGCCTATCACCTTCTTCATAATAGGGTGCCCTATCAATGCCAACTAGGGAGCATAAAAGGTAAGATAACAATTACACAGCTCGCTATTCTGAACACCCTAGCACCTCGCGTTAAGTCTTTTCATCCGAAAAAGCCTGAAGATATGGATGAACTGGATATTTTGTCTAGTTAACTCATGTATGTCCCAGATACTTCGGTATATCATTGATATGAAAAATGGACTAATGACAGTCAGCGTCACTTACTGGCTTATACAGGTTGCTTCTATATATCGGCACACCTATCTGACTCAGTATATGACTTAGATGAACCAGACAGACGCTCTCATATCCTTTTGGTTATTGCCGTATGCATTCATCTTCAATCAAGTTTCTGCTCTCTAAATTATCAGTAATTTGGTATTTATTCGCCGTTTTGCTTACAAGATAAGCGAACAAGCAAAAAAGAACGATTTTGGCTTTACAGCCACAAATGAGATCGCTATTATTCGCCTCGTTCACACGATTCCTCTGTAGTTCAGTCGGTAGAACGGCGGACTGTTAATCCGTATGTCACTGGTTCGAGTCCAGTCAGAGGAGCCAAATTAGAAAAGCCTGCTTAAGGAAACTTAAGCAGGCTTTTTGCTTTCTATCAGTTTTGATAATCCACAGCGGTTTGGGTTCACGCCCAATATTTGTCCCGAGCATATGCGGTAGCAATAATGGGCACACCGTTGGCGCCATGGGTAAAGCATTTACCAAACGCCGTGCCTTGGATTTCCACCATGCACTGAGCAAACTAACACCACCAGATATGCCAAGAATGGCTCATTTGCCTGTTTTATCAGCAAACGCACCAACAGTGTGATAACAGGCTTTGACAACCCTTAAACGCCTCGCTAATATGCGCCTCGTTCACACGATTCCTCTGTAGTTCAGTCGGTAGAACGGCGGACTGTTAATCCGTATGTCACTGGTTCGAGTCCAGTCAGAGGAGCCAAATTCTAAAAAGCCTGCCTAGTGCAGGCTTTTTACTTTTCTGCCCTCCCCCCTCTTTTGCTCACTCAGCACTTGCAGCGAAAACCCCCGCAGTGGAAATCATTCAACAGCGCCAAATCTAGACGTCGTTTTCCGCTAGTGCCCTAAACTCAGCATTTCAGCGTCAGATGGAATACCAGATAAAGAATGACCTTTGAGCGCTAAAACGCGGCGACACGATGTTTAACTTGCTATAAAAACAGCATGTTGCTGATTTGATAAGCAAACGATTCTGAAGTTGGTTTTTAGACTTTACAAGGCACAACAAGCTCGCTATTATTCGCCTCGTTCAAACGATTCCTCTGTAGTTCAGTCGGTAGAACGGCGGACTGTTAATCCGTATGTCACTGGTTCGAGTCCAGTCAGAGGAGCCAAATTCTAAGAAGCCTGCCTAGTGCAGGCTTTTTGCTTTTATGCACGCACGACAATAGCGACGGGCTTCTATAAAGAGTCACAACGTTATTTGCTAGGGATTAATTCGGCAAAACAGAGTAAATCGCCGGAGAGTGGAGTACAGGCAGAGCAGAATGCCCTGCCCGTTGATATTACTTAGATTCGCCTTCGCCAAGCGCTTTAAGCTTCTTAGATAGCTCACGGCGCTCTTTAGACAGATCGGCATTCTTGATGATGTAGTCATCAACACGATCTTCATAGTTTCCGCGCATATCAGCAATAATCGCCTGAATCGCTTCAACACTCATACCTGGCTTGATGTACTCGCTCAGGTTGTCCAGCAGCAACACGCGCTTTTGGTTGTCACGGATTTTCTTCTCATTATCCACGATTTCACGCTGCAGCTTGTTTTTACGGCGGAACATACGCACAAATTCCAGAACGTTTTGGAAAGTCGGCTTATTCACATTTTCCATATTGATACCTTTGCTTAAGTAGAAAACTTCAAATCAGGCTGTGACTAACAAGATACCGTTTCACGGCTTCGAGGTATAGCCCCTCACTTTCTTTATATTACCCAGTTTAGCCGGTCGGCAATATGATAAAAACACATTGAATGGTGAATAAAGATGACCAAATGCTGCGTTTTTGCGCAAACGGTCTTTTTTAAAGCAAAAAAATCCGGGCAAGCCCGGATCTTTGATTTATGTTCAAAACTCAGAACATTAGTCTTGCAGCCACTCAGTGTGGAATACACCTTCTTTATCAGTACGCTTATAAGTATGCGCACCGAAGTAGTCGCGCTGCGCCTGAATCAGGTTGGCAGGCAGTACGGCTGAGCGGTAGCTATCGTAGTAAGAGATAGCCGCTGAGAAGGTTGGTGTTGGAATACCGTTTTGTACCGCGTAAGAGACGACGTCACGCAGCGCTTGCTGGTATTCATCGGCGATTTGCTTGAAGTACGGCGCCAACAGCAGGTTAGCGATCGAAGCATCTTGAGCGTAAGCATCGGTGATTTTCTGCAGGAACTGCGCGCGAATGATGCAGCCAGCGCGGAAAATCTTAGCGATTTCACCGTAGTTCAGATCCCACTTATATTCTTCCGACGCAGCGCGTAGCTGGGAGAAGCCCTGAGCATAAGAAACGATTTTGCCCAGATACAGCGCACGGCGTACTTTTTCAATGAACTCAGCTTTATCACCGCTGAATACCTGTGCTTTAGGTCCTGAAAGTACTTTAGATGCGGCAACACGCTGATCTTTCAAGGAAGAGATATAACGAGCGAAGACAGATTCAGTGATCAACGACAGTGGCTCGCCCAGATCTAGAGAACTCTGGCTGGTCCATTTACCGGTGCCTTTGTTAGCAGCTTCGTCCAGAATCACATCAACCAGATATTTACCGTCTTCATCTTTTTTAGTGAAGATATCTTTGGTGATGTCGATCAGGTAGCTATTCAGTTCACCTTTATTCCATTCGGTAAAGGTGCTGGCCAGATCGTCGTTAGACATATTCAGACCATGCTTCAGCAGAGAATAAGCTTCAGCAATCAGCTGCATATCGCCATATTCAATGCCGTTGTGAACCATTTTTACGTAGTGACCCGCACCATCGGAACCGATGTAGGTGACGCACGCTTCGCCATCTTCAGCAACCGCTGCAATCTTCTTGAGGATTGGGGCTACCAGCTCATAGGCATGCTTCTGACCGCCAGGCATGATGGATGGCCCTTTCAAAGCGCCCTCTTCACCACCGGATACGCCGGTACCGATAAAGTTGAAGCCTTCAGCCGACAATTCTCGGTTACGACGAATGGTGTCTTGGAAGAAAGTATTACCGCCATCGATCAGGATGTCGCCTTTTTCCAGATAAGGTTTCAGAGAGTCGATAGTCTTATCGGTAGCTTCACCAGCCTTCACCATCAACAGGATACGACGAGGCTTCTCAAGGGACTCAACAAACTCCTGCACCGTATAGAACGGCACCAAATTCTTGCCCGGGTTCTCAGCAACGACTTCGTCGGTCTTGTCCGTGGAACGGTTAAAGATGGATACGGTATAACCGCGGCTTTCGATGTTGAGCGCAAGGTTACGCCCCATCACTGCCATACCGACAACGCCGATCTGTTGTTTGGACATTGGAAACTCCTGTCTAAGGGATGATACCTGCGAGGACTCTCCTCACAGCACATGTGTGGCAGCTATGTTAACTCAGCTTGCTATTAATGGGATAGCGATTGATGCGATAGATGTTTCAAGCGTTCAGAAGGTGTACGCATACGTTTGCTAAAACTGTGAGTTTAAAATATAAAAAAAGCCCGCAAGCGGGCTTTTACAATTACGTTACCTAACTGGGCTAATTCTAAAGGATTAATCACCGCCGAACAGGTCACGGGTATACACTTTATCCGCAACATCGGCCAATTGCTCATCCATACGGTTAGAGATAATCACATCAGAACGCGCTTTAAACGCATCCAGATCGCGCATAACCTGCGAGTTAAAGAAAGTATCTTCTTCCATCACAGGTTCATAAATAACGACCTCTACACCTTTCGCTTTGATGCGCTTCATGATCCCTTGGATGGAGGAGGCTCGGAAGTTATCTGAACCACTTTTCATGATAAGGCGATAAATACCCACCGTCTTAGGATGATGCGATAACACGGACTCAGCGATAAAGTCCTTACGCGTACGGTTGGCATCCACAATGGCGCCGATAAGATTATTCGGCACTGACGAATAGTTAGCAAGCAATTGCTTAGTATCTTTCGGCAAGCAGTAGCCGCCGTAGCCAAACGATGGATTGTTGTAGTGATTACCGATACGAGGGTCTAAACATACGCCATCAATAATCTGACGCGTGTTTAAGCCAAGAGCTTCTGCATAGCTATCAAGCTCATTGAAGTACGCAACACGCATAGCCAAATAAGTGTTGGCAAACAGCTTGATTGCTTCAGCTTCAGTGGAGTCCGTAAAGAGAACCTTAATATCTTCTTTAATCGCGCCTTCAACCAGCAGCGCAGCAAATTTTTCTGCACGCTCAGAACGCTCACCAATCACAATACGGGAAGGATGAAGATTATCGTAAAGCGCGCGCCCTTCTCGCAAGAATTCTGGCGAGAAGAAGATATTTTCAACACCCAACTCTTCACGAATTTTCTGCGTATAGCCAACCGGTACCGTCGATTTGATCACCATTACCGCGTTAGGATTAATAGCCATCACGTCTTTAATCACAGACTCAACCGACGAGGTATTAAAGTAATTAGTTTTAGGGTCGTAATCGGTCGGAGTAGCAATAATGACAAAATCAGCACCTTGGTAAGCGTCTTCTTTGTCGATCGTTGCACGGAAATTAAGGGGTTTATTGGTCAGATAATTTTCTATCTCCAGATCGGAAATCGGTGATTTTTTCTGGTTCAACAGATTAACTTTTGACTCGAGAATATCTAATGCCACAACCTCGTGGTGCTGAGAAATCAAAATGCCATTAGAAAGCCCAACATAGCCTGTACCACTGATTGCTATTTTCATCTTTTCCTATACGACAGAGTAGAGAGATTGAATATACTCTACCCCGTTGTATAGGGTCGTGAACAGACGCCGATATCAATTCGTTACTAATTCACGAGGCTTTCTACAAGCTTGTTGAAAAAAGGTTTAACTAAAATATATATGTCACTACATTACTTCTTATGCAGGGATGTCTGCACTGTTTTTAACCAGTTTCTAAATTCTTTCCCCTGCGATGGGTGATTTAGTCCATATGCAACAAACGCCTCAGCATAACCAAGCTTCTCACCGCAGTTGTACGCCTTACCGACTAACCGATAAGCCTCAACAGGTAGATGTTGCAACATCGTTGCAATGGCATCAGAAAGCTGAATACGTTCCCACGCACCATAACCCGTGGTTTCAAGAATAGGCCATATTGAACCAGAGAGAACGTAGCGGCCTACTGCTGATAAATCAGAGTTATACATCTCTGCATTCTCAGGTTTTTCAACGATAGAGGTCATGCGCGCCGTTTGGCCTGGCTCTAGGACTTCATTATCACAATTAATAACGGAATACTCAGACAAGGCCTCGATAGGCGTTGACTGCACAAGAACCTGACTACGGCCAGTTTCTTTAAAGCGCTCAACCATAGCCGCTAGGTTCTCACTCGCAGCATCAAAAGTTGACTCATCGAGCAGAATATCTGGCAGCACTACAACGAATGGATTGTTGCCCACTAACGGTTTGGCACAGAGAATGGCATGCCCTAACCCCAGTTGCTTATGCTGACGCACGCTATTGATTGTGACACCTTTAGGGCAAATGGACTGCACTTCTGCCAATAACTGGCGCTTAACACGCGCTTCCAACAAAGCTTCAAGCTCATAAGAAGTATCGAAGTGGTTTTCGATAGCATTCTTGGATGAGTTAGTCACCAATACAATTTCTTTGATGCCAGCAGCAACACACTCGTTAACGATCTTCTGAATCAGAGGAATATCAACGATCGGCAGAAGTTCTTTCGGAATTGCTTTGGTCGCTGGCAGCATTTTCATACCAAGGCCAGCGACGGGGATGACAGCTTTTAGATTAGTCATTTTAGTGTTTTTCCAAGAATTCATGGCGTACTGTATTCGCAATTCCTTGTTCAAGAGTCACTGGAGCCTTGAAACCTGTTGCCGCAATATTGTTAGACTTGAATTGAGTGCGAGCACAGAATTTTTTAACTCGGATACTACTCACTGGGAATTCTTTTCCCGTGATCTTCGACAGTAGATCTAAACAATACCCTCCAGTAATACCAACCGCATATGGGATGCGAATATTATTCTTTTTTCGATGCAATGCCGTACAAATAACATCAGTCAGTTCATTCATTGTAAAATCAGGTTTATCTATGTAATTAAACACATGGCGACCAGACTCAAATGTTGTAGCAAAGTTTAAGAAGGCTGCAATATTTTCAACATAAGCCATAGATTTCTGATTATTACCAGCGCCAATCATTAAGAACTTACCTGAAGCAATTTGACGGAATAAATTGTAAACATTACCTCGATTGTTTTCACCAAATACAACGGTTGGTCGAATTGTTACTAATGTACGATCAGAATCCTTAGCTTGCCATGCATCATACACATGCTCTGCCTCAAGTTTTGACTTCCCATAGTCATTAAACGGATGAAACTCACCATCTTCACCAGTTTCTTTTTCAACAAATCCATACACTGCTACTGAGGATGTGAAAACGATATGTTCAATATCTAGCTGTTCAGCTGCAGCACAAACATTCTCTGCCCCCTTTACATTCACATCATAGTAACGGCTAATAGGGTGAACGTTATCTTTATGCTCAGCAGCCAAATTTATTATGCAAGTTGTGTCTCCTAATGCGTCTACCAAGCTAGTTTCTTTAGTCACATCACCATAACAATACGCATCAGGAAAAATCTCACTCTCTTTAATATCAATTATTTTAAATGAGACACCATGACAGCGAAGTAGAGAAGCAAGACGACTCCCAATAAAACCTGACCCACCGATTATAGCTAACATAACTACGTCCTATTTTTTCTTAAAAAAGAATACATATACTTCAAAATATATACTGGTAATATCCTTGGTAAGGATCTAGCAATAAAAATAATTATAGCATGAAATTTTCTATCAATACCTAAGTCTATTTTTAACTTTAAAAGCTTATATTCACTTTTAATATAATCTCTACCTTTACGCCGTGAAATCATAGCGTCACCAGCTCTAACATAAACCAACACATCTTCCAAGTTATGAGTTTGGTATCCATGGGCCAAAACTCTTAGCCAAAGATTATAGTCTTCCATATACTTGTGATCAATATAGCCACCTACTGATAAGATATCATCTTTCTTGAATGCGACCGACATATGATTAAATGGGTTTCTGGTTTTTGCATACTTAAGAATCGCATTGTGTTCCATAACTGAAAATTTTACACAGTGTGATATTGAAAAGTCCTCATTGAACTCTTCAACAGCGGAGCCAAGAAGGCTTATATTTGGATTCGAGCCCATATAATTAATTTGCTTATAAAACCTATCCGCGTCACATATGTCATCTGTATCCATTCTAACGATAACATCAGATTTGCAATACCGCATACCAATGTTGAGCGCAGAACCAAGTCCGACATTTTCAATTAAAGGGACTTCAGTTATATTTAGCTTATCGCGATAGTTAGCGATTAGCACCAATATATCTTCAGATACAGGGCCATCTAAAACAATGACAACCTCTGATGGTGCTAACGACTGTGCTGCAATACTAGCTAAACAGTCATCAAAACTATCTGCTTTTTCATTTTTATAAACCGACATAAGAACACTGAATCTAGGATATTTAGTCATGTGCAATCTCTTCTACGAAGAATAAATCCCAAATAGATTTAATATTTTGTAGGGGATTAATAGTTTTAAAAATCGACGATCAATTTTTTTACAGTTAAACAAAAATAGAATCATTTTATAGTAAGATATTCTATGTATTGTTTTAGCCACCGTGAAATCAAGGTAGAGTGCAAGCTTTTCATAATCTTCTCGACTACATTGGTCGATAAATTCCTTGCAGATATAATTTGCTGCGCTTATATGATTCGATACATGGTGACTCACATTAGAGTTCTTATTAGCTGATACTCGATACATTATTGTAGGAGCATTCAATATTGCAATAGAGTCTGACGAGTATTTTAAGCAAAATCTAATCCAATACTCATAATCCTCCATAGCTTTCAATTGAGGTTGAAAGCCTCCTAACTCAACAGCAAATTTCTTTCGTATAGATACAGAACTAGGGCCGCCAATAAAATTGCTAGAAAAAATATTCTTTTGTTTAACGGGCCCTGTTGTTCTTAATATTTTTTTATCATCAGAAAAAAATATGTTTTTCATAGAGACGCACAGACCGATATTTTCATTTTCGCAAAATATCTCACAATGAGATGCAACATGTTCTGATAGCCAGATATCATCATCATCAAGAAAAAACAAGATATCTCCTCTGGCTAGACTCATGCCTAAATTTCTTGCTGCTGCAGTCCCAAGGCTTATTTTATTATGAATATACTTCACATCGCCGAGAACATTTGTAGGCCGGCATGATCCATCATCAATGACTATAATTTCATCAACTCTCACCGTTTGTTTATAGATAGATTCTAGAGCTTGAAGTAAAAGTGACTCTCTATTTTTAGTTGTTATGATTACACTAATATTCACTTTAACGCTCTCCATGCTTTAGATATTATCCCCTTTAACCTACATATAAAATAATGTCTCAGAAGGCTACTATACTCACCGAAGTGAAAATTATACTTTCCTAATCTAATTGCGTGTAAAGTGAATAAAAATTTCATTTTTGTGTTTTTAGATAAGCACACCAAATTTATAAATATTTTAACAACTGAAAGGTTGAACTCTCTGATTAATGAATCACTTACCCCTTTTGGTACAGCTCTATATTTAAAACATTCAATAGAATACAATACATCTAACGATTCCCTCGCGCTTGTATTTTTTGTTATTCCCATAGGGTTAGAACGGTAATAAACAAGAGGAATATTAAGATCGATTAACTCTTTCGCCTTTAAGACTATAGACGGAATAGTTATAACATCTTCATATTTTTTTCCCTGTGGGAAAAGGGTGCCATCAAATAAGTTTCTTTTATAAATCCGCCTCCACGCATACCATGAGCCATCATTAATTTCATGTTTAATAATATCCTCACCGTAAAACCTCTTTAGGTAGAAGGAAGTATCTTTAAAGTTTGATTCATCTATATTAGATCTATCTCCCTTAAAAAAGGAATAATTATATCTAATAATATCAGCATTATTTTTATCCAGTAAAATGCTTAAAATTATTTTAAGGAATTTGCTATGAAGCAAATCATCTGAGTCAAGATACCCAATAAACTCGCCCCGTGCAACACTCAAACCTGTATTTCGAGCCGCGCTTAAACCTTGGTTCTCTTGAGTAAGATATATTATGTTTTTATTTTCCTCAACAGCAAGAATGTTCTCAATAATCTCACCCGAAGAATCAGTAGCGCCATCGTTGACAATAATTAGCTCAACCATATCATCAAACTCATTTTGAGAGATAACACTATATATAGAATCACGAACATAATCTTCAACATTATATACAGGCATTATTATAGATAGTATTTTTTTATCTCTCATAGAAAACAGCCTCATTATTTTTTCTCAAGCCGAATAGCATGCAAATCCAGATATAGTCGAAAAAGCCAAATAAAGCAAAAACATCAAAAAACATTCTTATAAATAAAATCATAATTAAAAAGAACAAAACGACATCTGTTCTAATTAAAAAAAACAATCGATAAATCATTATTGAAAAAAGTACTATAGCACAGATACCAAACCGACTTTGTAACATTATAAATGAGTTATGAGGGTTTCCATTAAATGCCATTATTGCCGGACTATAAAAAAAATCCCCTCCTAGAAAAAACCTACTAATATCCATATTTTCTATATATTGAGACCACATTTCAAATCTTGGGGTGTCAAATCCAGACGAGATGTTCGTTTTATCTAGCAATGATGTAAATTCATCTAAACCCAAAACCGCAAAAGAAACTAAAAGAATTAAAACTATCATCGTGCATAGTACAGCCCCCTTTAAAAAAGTCCCCTTGAAAAACTTAACGTATATTCCTAGAAGCAATACCGCGAAAGATAGAAATATACCGCTTCGTCCAAAAAGTAAAACTGAGCAAAACAAATCTAGTACAAGTGCACTCAAATATACTTTTTCTTTAAATAAATATGAGGAAAAAAATAAAAAAACAGACGTCATCAGTAAAACTGCAGATACAATATTACGGCTATTTCCCTCAAATATAGAGTTGTATAGATTTTCATTGACGGTGCCAAATTTATATAGACAATAAAACACAAAACCTAGGAAATACAGGTGAGAAAATAAAAATGAAAATATTGAAAAATTAACAACAACTCTTTTTTTTATTAAATGACATGACAATAAAAAACTCGCGAAAAATATAAATGAGTTGACAATTATTGCAAGTCGCTCGCTTTCCTTTGATGTAATTAATGCGCCAAAAAGAAAAAGAAAAAGAAAAAAAACAGCAGTCAATAGTTCATTTTTTTTTATCCCATCAACCAAAACAAGCACACTAGATAGCAACATGGCTACCATAAATACTCCAGGAAGAACACTACCGCCGAAAACGTAACATAAAAAGCCAATAACAAATATAGTAGAGTATAATATTAGCCATAGTTTTTCAGCTGCATAATTTTTACTTTTCTTAGCTAACAGAGACTTATCCATTGACATCAACCTTGTCAAAATCGAAAGTTTTAGAACCTTCAGAAATCGCGACATTCGTTAATCCCGCATATTTTTCTTTTAATAATCCAGATACAAACACAAAGCAATTTACTCTGTCCGTGTTTATATTTAAGATATTAAAATGGGCACTACTCACAAACCCATAAAGATTAATTTTTTGATATTCCATTAATAACTGAGATATAGTATCCTCAAAAATCAAATGCTTATTCAATGTATAATCATCAAATTCAGTTGATTTATCTCTAGGATGACAAATGTAAGTAACATTTTCAAGTGAGCGTACAAAAACCTTAATTTTTCTAGAAACCACAGAAAGTGGAGCATTTGGCTCAAGTATTTCTGGCAAGACGGAGCCAATAACTACATTACACACTTTTTCAATATTATTATCCAACGTAGTGCTGGCTATTTTTGATAAAATGTCTATATATTCGATATTATCAATAATGTTCTTTTTATTATTATATATAGTATAGTGCTTATATGATTTACTTATAATGTCCTGCAGGTAAAACTTACGACCCAAAATATAGTGCCCTAAGGATTTTAACCTTGATTGACTTTTGTCATTCTCGTAAAAAAAACTATTTTTGAATATATTAGCCGTACCATCATCATATGTATAAAGCTTATCAAAAGTAATAAAAGATAGTATATAATGAGCAACCCTATCATTTACACTAGCTAAATATACCTCATCGAAAATTTTATTTCTCAACAAAAATCGTAACTTCATCAATAAACCAAAACTGAATCTTTTATTTATTTCAATGCCATCTTTGCACATTTCCCTCAGCTTGGCGCAATAGAAATCAGTCTTCACAGTTTTATTATAATTATAATATATGAAAAAAGTATTTATTCCTTTTATTTTTGAGGATTCGATGAGCTTAGTTGCAATTAATATTTGGAGTGGAGTATAACAAATCAGCAAATTCATATAGTCGCCATTTTAATCATGTGTCGCCTAACAAAAAAAGATAGAATTAGAAGGCAGATCAAATTAGAAATTAGCATTGAAAGAGGAATATATTTCATTCCATGACCAGCCAATATAAATAATATCCCCAAGTACGCTAAGCTTGAAACACCAGTACTTATAGCAATGAGAGTTGTTTTATTGAAAAAAAACAAATAGTTTACTAAAACAAGATATGGGACTTGCAGGCCGAATCCAAACATAAAAATAGATACAAAGTACGAAAGCCCAACATATTTTGCACCAAAAACACAAGTAAAAAATGAATCGGGTAATAATAACGAGATCCCCCCAGGAATAGATCCAGCAATCAAAGATATCAAAACCCATTTGGAAATTTTATTCTTGCCATTACTATTCTTTAAATATTCAAAATAAAATGGCATCGATGCTTTATTCAATGCTGTAATAGCTACCAAGTATGCACTTGATATTTGTATCGATGCTGTATATTTAGCCAAATCGGGAAGTGAATATACATCAGCGATTACAAGCCGGTCTAATTGCCCTTTAGAGAATAAACTTAGCTGATGTAGAATTAACGGTAAGCCAAAGGCTGCTAAATATTTGATATTCCTCCACGCCAATCTATTATTAAAAACCCTAATAAGCTTTATTTTTTTATTAAAAATAATAGTGCATATGCACGCAGATGAACATATAAGCAAAGCAAGACACAACGCAAGAATTCTGATTTTTGCAGTATACTCGAAAAGATTAAAAAATAATACAGTAAAGCCTACTCCCATGATTGAAAATAATATTTGCTGCAAGCCGTACTCTAGGACTTTCTTTTGACATTGTTTAACAGATAGACTTATATTGAATACAGCTTGCAAATAAGCATATAACGTTGCCAATAACAGTAAATCGTTGTCAATAATTAAACTAACAAATATCGCGAATAAATTTAGCACGCTAATCAAAATAACACTAGCGTATAAAGTACTATTTATGCCATTTCTTCCATAGCGATAATAATATCTTATAACGCCACCTTCAAAACTCCAATTTATAGCAATGATAACTAAAGCTTGAAGTGCATTAATTAGTCCAATCCTACCAAACTCGTCCATGCTTAAAACTCGAGTCAGATATGGTAACATCATGAAAGGAACTAACTTTGCAAGCAGTTCACAGCTAAGATATACAACTGAGTGTGACAAAAGTTTCGAACTTAATTGCATTTTATACGCTCAGAAGATGTATATTATTCCAATAGGATGCCATTTTTATGCCATATGTACTTGCTAATTAAGTTTAAGATCGTAAAAATCCTTGACCCCTTCCCCAAAATTGGAGGAGAGGAAGATCTTTATAATATCCAAGGATTTTCTCATAGAATCTTTTTTATAATATGGATTATTATCGCTTTTTAAAATACATTCAAACTCTTTTTGCTGGCTAAGTTCAATAGCCTCTAATATTTTAGCTGTATCACAAGGCACATCTATTACACTTCTCCCTCTAACTCGTCCAGCCTGTCTGTTTCCAATATTAATCGTTGGGATTTTAAATGATGGAATCTCAATCAAACCAGATGATGAATTCCCAATCAGACCCTTGGAATATTTATTTAAAGCTAAGTAATCTTCAACTGTTACAGAAACCAAATATTTGGATGAATATTTTTCACAAAAATCCAGAGTTCTTTTAGTTATTTTATCTGAACCGGTATCTGAGTTAGAACCTATAAAAATAAAATCATATTTATGAGTATAGTTTGCCAGTGCCGTAAGTAAATTATCGAATTGTAGTTCGGGAGCTTGATCTGACAATGTTTCTGGATGATAAACTACCATGAAGTATGGTTTTGTCATTTCTCCAAATCTTTTGATAAGCTCTGACTTATTGGGTAACGACATAGACAGCGCATTCTCTGCTCCCATCGCACCAACGTAAAATACAGTACTTGGTTTTTCACCTAATTGTATGATTCGTTGCCTATAAATTTCAGTCGAAGCTAAGTGGAGCTTACTCATCTTTGTGATCGAGTGTCTGATGAATTCATCATAGTTACCCAGTGTTTTCTCTCCCCCATGTATATGAATTATTGGCAAATTATTCATAGCTGCCGCGATTGCAACGGAAAAAATTTCGTAGCGGTCTCCAAGTAGGATTACTGCATCAAATTTATTCTTTTCAAAAAACTTGCCAAACTCTAGCTGACATATTGACATAGACTTTAAGATAGCTGCGTTATTTTCTGTATTAATATCAATTGGTATTAGTCTGCTAATCGAAAGCCCATCTTTTTCAATTATTTTATAAGTTTCTCCATATTTTTTTTCACAGTGCATTCCTGTAGCAACTATTGTTAAATCAATTCCTGATTCTTTATCTAGAGCCAGTAACAGATTTTTCATTATGCCATACTCAGCCCTTGAACCAGTCACATAGACAATTTTTTTCATTTAGAGTACCTTCGATAGCATTATTTCTAATTTTTCGTATGCAGATCTTGTAAAGTGTAGTCCATCAGTAGTATATTCTTTACTCAGATTACCAAACTCATCGGTTAACCCTGTCGTTATATCAATGAACTTAATATCCTCTCTAAGATTCTGTTGCAGGTAAACGTTTAAATCCTCAATCAAAGAATTGTCACGATCCATCCGCCCCCTAACTTTAGGTACAGATAATAAAAATATTCTAGTTTTACTATTTATTTTATTTATGATATCAGCTGTTTGTTCAATCCAATCTAACGTATTTTCCCTGCTCCAACCCTCAATAACAATATCATTTGTCCCACAAAATAAAACTACATCGTCACCAAGCTTTGATATATAATTCTTTTTTAGTATATAATCTAGGTACTCATGTGTATTAATTCCTGCAATACCTAAGTTGTTTATCCTCTTATTATTTATTTTTTTTATATCCCAATAGTCAAAAATTGAGTGCCCCATAAAAGTTATCGGGTAGCACTTATTCATCTCCCCCCTTTTCTCCTCAATTCTATTCACTATTTGCAAGTTAAGATTTTTTTTTGTATTTTTCTTATTCGCAATTGTTATAGCTAGCAAAAAATCTGTTTCATCATCTATATCAACAGAATCTCGCTTAGTCATAAAATAAGCTTTGCTATTTGGCCCAAAAAAATGCTGTTGTTTTAAGTATGAGTCAGTATAGCCAACAAAAATGGCTCCATTTGGGTAAAACTCCTGATGTTTCTGTCTTCTATAGCTAGAGTAATCTAGGTCAAAATTTTTTAGAGTTTGGTCTTTATCAATTTCTTTGATCAAATATGATGATTTAAAACTTTCTGCTACCGACACTAAATAATCGCAATTCTTGCTATTTTCGAAGAGCGATGCAGCTTCTTTAATATGCTTCGAATCGCGAAATGGAGATGTCGGCTGTAAAAGCATAAAATAATCTGGTTTCTTATCTAATCTTGATATCACATCTGCAATAACCATATACGACGTCGCAGTATCAGAAGAAAGCTCTGGACTTCTTAGTAAAACCTCGGCACCGTATTCCTCTGATATTTTTTTGTATTCAAGTGAATCAGTAGAAACAATAACCTTATCGAATAAATTAGACTCAATAGCAGCCAAAATTGTATATGCAATTAAAGGTCGATCGATTAAGGTCAAGATGTTTTTATTTGGAAGCCCTTTAGATCCTGAACGCGCTGGTATAATTGCTACTTTATTATTACAAACCATGCATCATACCTCCTGAGGCGGAAAATCTTTATGTTGTATTAATTCATCGACAGCAAAATTTTGTGATGCCCTCTGACCGATTAATTCATACCAATGCATAGGACTTATACCATTTCCAGGCCTCTTGACAGCAAGGTTCTCAGCCGAAAGAATATCTCCTTTCTTTATCTCTCTTTTAGCTACTATTGATTTTCTCGCAACAATTTTATTTTTCCGCTCAGATACAGTAACCTTTTTGCAACTATCTCCTAAGGATTTTTCTACAGCTCTAATGCCTTGACACAATAGGCGTAATTCATCTGGAGTTACCGAAGCTTTATGGTCTGGACCAGGTAAGTTTTTATCTAATGTAAAGTGTTTTTCTATAAAACTAATTCCATATGGAACAGAGGCTATTCCCGCAAAATATCCTACTGAATGATCTGAGAATCCAATGTTGTAACCTTCAAATATATTTTTAAATGAATTAATGACATTTAAATTCACATCCTCATAAGGTGTAGGGTATTCCGTGTTGCAGTGTAATATTGTAATGTCATTTTTTTTCATTCCATTTTTTTCTAGCACAGATAAAGACATCAATATTTCATCAATAGTAGACATTCCTGTGGATAATACTATTTTTTTATTTTTAATTGGTAAGCATGCTATTTTTTCAAGATATGGAAGATTGAGTATTTCTCCTGACGGTATTTTCCACATTGTTTGACCTCTACTCGCTAGAAAATCGACTGAATCTAGGTCAAATGGCGTTGAAAATACATCCAACCCTAAGTCGCGGGCATATTTTTCTAAATTAATATAGTCATCATATGGCAATTCAAGCTTCTTCGTCATCTCTAGTTGAGAATCATTATTCCCAGTTGTTTGAATTTGGTACTCGGCTTTGGGTGCAAATTTTGAAATAAGAAGTTCTGCTTTAAAGGTTTGAAACTTGACAGCATCTACTCCCGCGTTTTTTGCCTCCTCAACCATTTTTTTAGCAATATCAAAACTACCGTTGTGATTGCATCCAATCTCAGCAACTATATATATTTGTTTCATTGTTTATCTTACCTTAATCAATTTTGTAGGTGATCCTGCGACTACTATATTGTTTGAAATATTCCTGATAACGACAGAACCAGAACCAATAATAGCTCCACTGCCTATTTCTAACTGGCCATTTACCACAGTGCAGCTTCCTATAAACGACTTATCTCCGACTCGGACATCACCGTTCAGGACCACGTTAGTTGATATATTTGTGCAGAAACCTATTCTATTTCCGTGCTCAACCAGTGCCCTTGTATTAATAACAACACCATTTTCAATGATGCTATCGCAATTAACAATGGCCATTTTTCCTATATAAATACAAATACCAAGCTTTGCTCGCTTAGATATGATAGCTGTTGCATCAAAAACATTAATCATATCTAAATGATACGAATCTAATAGTTCGAACCACATAGCTCTTATATCAGGATCACCGATCGCAATAAAATATGAATACTTATCAGCACACTCTATGCTTTCAATACTATTGGCTAAAATACTTAGGCCTTGATGCATCCCTGTTTTATATGAATCAATGAAACCGACCAATTCATAAAGACCATAGTCTAGGCTATCAATGACTGATTTTGCAAATCCGCCGGCCCCTATAATTATTAATTTTTTTTTCATCAAATCACCATCGATATAGTTTTATTACATGGAGTTAAACTTATGACTTACATGGTAATCAGCTAGGAAATGTTGAGTTGCAACTATATTCAATATCAAATCCACCCACGCTACCGCCCTTGGCTCATCAGCTACCAATGCACTGTTCAAACTTGCGGCGATGTGGCCCCTGTCGAGGGGTGCAGGGAGGGTACACCTCTGTGGAGAGCGCCTACCTCGGATGATTCTTAATCTAACTCCATTTTAAGAACTTTCCCTGCGTTCACTATTTCTGACGTTTTCAACTGCGGGCTAATTCTCATACTTCTAGCGGCCTGATACAAGGATAAATACGCACAAAAAGCTTAGCTGTTTTAGAAACGTGCAAATTAACATACAAATTGGAGTTTTTGCTGTCTATCCATAGTTTTCACTTATCCATAGCATGCTTATACTTGAATTCATCGGCTTAACCACCGATCATTCCTCTGGAATAACCGTAATAACTTAAAAGGTATAGCAAAGCATATGGAATGGATCGCTGATCCGACTATTTGGGCGGGGCTGGCAACACTGGTCGTGCTCGAGATTGTTCTAGGTATTGATAACCTTGTTTTTATTGCCATTTTGGCTGAAAAACTCCCGCGTCACCAACGTGATAAAGCACGTGTTGTGGGGCTATTACTGGCGTTAGTGATGCGCCTGATTCTGCTGGCATCTATTTCCTGGCTAGCCACCCTGACGAAACCCATCCTTACCCTTGTCGATCATTCTTTCAGTGCGCGTGATTTGATCATGCTCACCGGTGGGATATTCCTCCTATTTAAGGCTACCGTTGAGCTTAATGAACGGCTCGAGGGTAAAGACCATGAAAATCATAATCAGCGCAAGGGAGCCAAGTTTTGGCCAGTCGTCATTCAGATAGTGGTTCTGGATGCGGTATTCTCTCTCGACTCCGTGATTACGGCTGTCGGTATGGTAGATCACCTTGCGGTAATGATGGCCGCCGTCTGTATCGCCATTAGCCTGATGCTGCTGGCTAGCAAGCCATTGACCAATTTTGTTAATGCGCATCCCACCATTATCATTCTCTGCCTCAGCTTCCTGCTGATGATTGGCTTTAGTTTGGTCGCCGAAGGCTTCGGTTACCTCATTCCGAAAGGCTATTTGTACGCCGCTATCGGTTTCTCGGTAATTATCGAAATATTGAATCAGCTTTCTCAATACAATCGGCGCCGCTTCCTCTCCTCTTCTCGCCCGCTTCGTGAGCGTACCGCTGAGGCCGTGCTGCGTTTGTTGAGTGGCAAGCATGAAGAAGCACAGCTTGATGCCAATACCTCGAGCTTAATTGCCGATAATCGTGGGGAAGCCGATCTGTTTATTCCACAAGAACGCATGATGATTGAACGCGTACTGGGCATGGCGCAACGCACTGTCAGCAGCATCATGACATCTCGCCATGATGTGGAGCAGTTAGACCTCAACGACCCGAAAAGTAAGCTCGACGAACTGTTGCAGAAAAATCTACATACTCGCATCGTTGTGACCGACGACGATGCTGCCGATGAGCCACTGGGCGTTATTCACGTTATTGATCTCTTGAAACAACAGCTACAAGGCGAAGAGCTTGATCTGAGGTCGTTGGTTAAGCAACCGCTGATTTTCCCAGAAGGCGTATCGTTACTGATGGCGTTGGAACAATTCCGGCAAGCGCAAACTCACTTTGCCTTTGTGGTTGATGAGTTCGGGTCTGTTGAGGGCGTTGTGACGCTGACGGACGTGATGGAGACGATCGCTGGTAACCTCCCTGTCGCTGGCGAAGACATTGACCCTCGCCATGATATTCAGCAAAACGAAGATGGCACATGGACAGCAAACGGCTATATGCCGTTGGAAGATTTGGTTCTCTATATACCGCTGCCAATCGATGAAAAGCGTGAATATCACACTTTGGCAGGCTTATTGATGGAGTATTTGCAACGCATTCCAAACGTGGGCGAGCAAATTAGAATCGGTGATTACATGTTTGAACCACTCGAAATTATTAGCCACCGGATTCTGAAAATAAAAATAACACCGCTGGCGGTGCCTGAAGATGACTATGAAGTCTGATTAAGCGTCAATAATCAAAATGTTATTATGAAAAAAGCGGGCCGAGCCCGCTTTTCTATACATACAATACGCTGTGATTGTTACAAATGAACCGGAACTAAAATTTCGGTAGCAACAATAACAACAACCAATCCGACCAACACCGGAACAGAAGTACGTTTAACGACTTCGAATGGAGATATTTTTGCCATCCCCGCGACAGCCACAACCACACCAGACACCGGTGACAGTGTGCGGCCAAGGTTGGAAGCTTGCAGCATAGGAATAGTCAGATAGGCTGGGTTAACGCCCATCTGAGCTGAAAGCTTAGGAATAAGCTCCACAAACGCGTAAAAAGGCGCGTTACCCGACCCTGTCGTCATTGCAGCCAACATGGTGATGACCACCAGCACCATCATCATCACGATACCACCGGTGCCAAACGACTGAGCCAGATCGATCAGGCTGCTAATAAAACCGACCGTGCTGAGTCCTTGCGCAAATACCCCCGCGGCGACCAATAACATCACAACGCTAGCAAAAGCATCCGCCATACCACGATAGGCAACTTCTAACCCAACAAATACTTTCTGCGCATCAAAACCACGTAAGAATTCAATAATAGCCGCGGCCAGCATACAGATGACCAGAACAGTAATAATATGCAGTTCAGGCCCCCACTTACCATCAAAGATCAGAACACCAATGATTGGCGTAAAAGGCAATAATGCATAAAAACTTGGCGCATTGGTTTTAATCTCGCTGACGTCTAACATTTCATGCGAGACGTTTTCTTTTTTATCTAAATAGCGCTGCCAGAAAAAGTGCGCGATGGCCATACAGATGATGGCAGCAATAGAAATCGGCAGCGTGGTTTTAAAAGCAAAATCAATTAATGGCATTTCAGATGCTTTCGCAGCCAGCACTACGTCGCCAGAGGTCGGTGCAAGAATAATTGCCGCTGGAGATGCACAAATCGCAGCAGCGGCGCCGCGGCTGATACCGACGTTAACCATCACTGGGAATAGCGTTGCCATCAGCAATACGCCCAGTCCAGTTGCAGAGGAAACGGCCAGTGACATCAGGCAAGCAACAAAATATGCCGCGATCATCAGCAAATAGGGAGAGTTAATATATTGCAGCGGACGCGATGCGAGTTTCACCACCATATCGTTTGCACCGATGTGGGTCATATAAGCGGCAAAACCACACAACATCATAATCATCATGCCCAAATCGCCACCACGGCTCATCAGCAGCACTTTGATGTATTCCACAATATCGGTGGCACTGAGCCCCGTCGATTTGGCACTGGCCGGTAATACCTGATGTCCCATTAATGCACTAATGATAAGTAGCAAAATACCGCCTACCATCAATACACCAGTAGCCGAATAGCCCTTGATGATGTACCGTCCAACCCCTGTCGCAACGAGTACACCAATTAACAACTCAATCATATAAAAGCCTCTATAGGTATTGCTTTAAATAAGTTCTCTGCGGAACTTGAATAGCGTTGCGATGAAAAAAAGAACGAATTCACCATCACTAGCCAATAAACCCAGCAAACAGTCGAACTTTGCCGAAAAAGGCAGACGATTTTACTGACTTCGGTCAACGATTACCCGTGTTTGTTTATGCCGTGATAAGTTTGTGATTTGCCGCTTAATTCAGTCTTTCTCGATTGCAATTTAACGAAATTCTGGAAGCAATAAAAAAGCCGTAGCACTCAGGCTACGGCTTCGAAGAATTGCTTTGCAAAAGAATTAGAGTTTATTCAACAACCGCTCTACATCCTTCTTATCTTTTGTGTCTTTGTCCTGATGCTTACTCAGCCAATTATTGAGTGCATCTTTGGCTTTTTGTTGCAGTTGATCGCGTAAGACTTTATCTGCATCAAGTGAATAACTCAGTTGCTGCCATGGGCCATAAATCCGCAAAGGAATAACCGCATTCTGTAACGCTTTAACCACGCTATCTTTGCCATTCCATCCTTCAAGCACCCGCACATTCAAGTTCATGTCACAGCTCTGGTTTTCTAGATTGACCAATCCTGAGCCACCAACGGTCAAAATCTCTGAGCTGCCAAAGAACCGAGTGATTCGCAAAATGCCATTGCGTAATACCGTGTCGGCTTTGAGTTCCTGTACCTTGGTATAATCAGAATAACTGTCTTTACCCGAGACATCCGAATGATTCCGGATCACCGCTTGTTGAATTAATTGCTGAATATTCATGCCCTGAAGTCGAGCATTAGCCAATGAAATATGCGCATGGCCATCCCAATTTTGCATCACATCAACCAGAGTCATACCCGTTCCGTTAAATTTGCCGGTCAGCGTTAAATCCCCGACCAGCGCATCGGGTTGGCTGAAAGCATGAAGAACAGGTTCTAAGGTAATATTTTCTATCTGCGGCGTTAAACTAACCTGAGCGGGTTGGTTGTCCACCACTGCCAACGTGCCTTGTGCCTGAAACGTTCCTTTGCCCAGACGGCCGCTGATATTCTGTAATGTGGCGTTGCCCTGCTCATTTTGTGCCGCCAAAGAGAAGTCAGCGAGTTTTAAGCCATGATAAATCACTTCGTTAGCCTGAATTTTTAACTCAGCAGTGAAGTCACGTAAAAATGCCATCTCCCCAACCTGGGCAGTAGATTCTGGGTTGGATGTGACCGGAGAACGCAGCGTTGCCTGTTCAGCGGTATTGGCAGAACCATCAGCACCTTCGGTAGGTGGTGTCCAGCCAAACAGGTTATCAAGATTAAGCGCTGCCGACTGCAAATCCACTTTGTAAGCCGATGTGCCATTTTCCTGCATTGCGCCTTGAATGCGCCCCTGCAACTGGCTTTGGTTGGCTGTCACCAGCAAGTTTGAAATATCAATTTGCTGCGGCTGTTGTTGGTAGCTGACCGTTGCACTCCCCGTCCCAGCAATTCCGCTGGTAGGCAATCCAACCCCGCTCAGTTGATAATCAAAGTTAGAAACCACGGCGCTATAGCGCTGAGGGTAGCTGCTTAAATCAACGTTCGCGGCAAGCTTGAAGTTAAGATCACGCTGGTTACGGTTGATCCGACTCGATAACTCAATACTGGCCTGACGTGCACTATCCTGATCGATCGATAAATTAATATCACGCATATTAATCTGGTCATCTTTATCCTGCTGCCAGATCAATAAGCTATCTCGTACCTGAACTTTTTTGATGTTCAGTTTCCATGCGACATCGCTGGACAGTTCGCGTGAGCCCGATGGCGCAATCGGGGAGTTCTCTGGTTTCTGAGCGTCGCTACCCGGCGTTAAACGAATAACGGCGCCTTTTAGCATCACCTGCTTCACATCAAGCTGATGAGAGAGAAGAGGCCAAAGGCCGACGTCTAACCGCATATTTTCGGCACTAATAACCGGCTGTGCCGCTCCGGGCGCCGTCAACGACATTCGTCCGGATAAAATGCTAAGACGAGGCCAAACATGCCAACGTAGCGAACCATCTAACTGCAATTCGTAGCCCGTGCGCTGCTGTACTTCTTTCGTCATATAACTACGGAAGTCATTGGGATTAACCAGCAACACCAGCGCGGTCATTCCAACAGCCAGCACAACCAGCAGAATTACAATGGTCGTTAAAAATCGTCTCATGCCATCCTCTATCTAAAGACAAGCGGTATACGAGCTCGATGTCATAACCGTCAACGCTATCGCTAGGCAGCTAAACACCAAGGACATCAACAAGCATCAATCTTTATCAATACGACTCGCCACAGCGCCCTGCTGATCACGATATTTTGCATCTTGGCGGCTATTATATGGACGCGCTGCTGGCCCAGATAGTGGTTCAAAGCTAAGTGCACCGATTGGCATGCCAGGACGAAGCGCCAGCGGCAGCTTACCCGAGTTGTAAAACTCTAGCACAATGCACCCCTGCCAGCCGGGGTCGATACGGTGTGCCGTAACATGCACCATCAGCCCTAAACGCGCCAGCGAAGAGCGTCCATCCAGCCAGCCAACTAAGTTATCAGGCAAGGTTACTGATTCTAGGGTCACCGCAAGCGCAAGTTCACCGGGATGCAGGAAGAAAGCGTCTTCTTCACCAAGAATGATCTCATCGCTCATCACGCGTTCTAATGCTTCAGCCACTTCAGCCTTGGGCCCACTGAGATCGATGTAGGGTGCGGTATGCCCACGGAAAACACGAAACTTATTCCCTAAACGCACATCAACGGTAGCACCGTTAATACGGTCTACTGGCGGACGAGGTGAAATAGTGAGTTTTCCCGCGTCTAGCCAAGCTTCAATATCGCGGTCACAAAGTCTCATGGTTTTCTCTCCGTTACGGGCAAAGCAGCAATGGCTGCAAACTATGGCACATACTACCTTATGACACTTAGTTTCTGAAATGCCTCACATGATTTGTCGATAAACTTTTCACTTATTGGTTTTATTTCACCCAACTGTTGGCATTTCAGAGACTAACAATCGTCCTATACAGCCCTAAGACGGGCTTTTTCAGAATAATTAATTCGTAGGCTATGCGACTCACGCTTTGCGTCTATTGCTTCATAGCGATTCTGAAACACGCGTTGAAATAGATGAAAGTAAATTATTATGACTGAAATGATATTTACGATGGGAAAAACCGAGGTATTGTTGCGTCAATCAACGTTGACTTTATTTTTGGCGTGAAATGAGCCGCGTATTGGCATAAAAAAAGGCCGAGTCATCGGCCTTAATATTTTCCGTTCAAAAATGCTTTATTTAAAGAACTGACTAATTTTCGCTTTCAGAATATCGATTGCAATGCGGTTTTTACCCCCACGCGGCACGATAATATCTGCATACTGTTTAGAGGGTTCAATAAACTGTAGGAACATCGGACGCACTGTTTTCTGATATTGTGCCATCACCGAATCCATGGAACGGCCACGTTCATTCACATCGCGTCGGATACGACGCATCAAGCAGATATCCAGCGGGGTATCAACGAAAATAGAAAAATTGAGCTCATTGCGTAAGCGAGCATCGGTCAACAGCAAAATCCCTTCTAGAATGATAACTTTCTTCGGTTCTAGATGGATGGTCTCTTGTTTGCGGGTGTGTTCTACGTAGCTATACTGCGGAAGTTCGACGGCTTTACCTGCTTTTAGCATCTGCAAATGCTGAAACAGCAGGCTATGATCCATCGCGCTTGGATGGTCGTAGTTGGTTTTAACACGCTCTTCCATCGTCAGATCGGTCTGGTCTTTATAGTAACAATCTTCCGGGATCACACCGATGTGCTCCTCACCCACTTGTTCACGCAATTCACGATAAAGTGTGCTGGCGATCAAACTTTTGCCTGAGGCAGATGCGCCCGTGATGCCAATAATGACGCACTGATGGGAGTTGTCAGTCATATAATTTTTAAGACCTGGTGTTAAATGTTCGACGGGGGGCTAAGCAGAGACAGCTCACCGCTGCTTGCTTGGGACGCGGCAATTATAGGGAGTTACGCGGATTGATACCAGAATTTTGCAGGTTTTAATCGGTGAAATTACGGGCATCCAGTTTAATGCCCGCATTATACCCGCCATTCGGCGCTAAATAATACTACGGTGAATTACAACGCGCGGAAGGCGATTTCTGTCGGGATAGATTCGCCCTGCCAGTATAGCTGCGCTGCAACGTTCGCCGCCAACTGACGATAAATATGCGCAAATTCACTGTCTGGACGACATGCCATCGTCGGTTCACCGCGATCCAAATCTTCACGCAGTGAAATATGCAACGGTAACTGGCCCAACAGACGGATCTTGTATTTTTCCGCCAGTTTCTCAGCACCACCGGTGCCAAAGATAGGTTCATGGAAACCACAGTTACTGCATACGTGAATGCTCATGTTTTCCACCACACCCAGCACTGGCACATGGACTTTCTCGAACATCACGATGCCTTTCATCGCATCCAATAGGGCAATATCTTGCGGAGTCGTCACTACCACGGCGCCTGTTACTGGAATGTTCTGCGCCAGCGTTAGCTGAATGTCGCCGGTACCCGGAGGCATATCCAAGACCAAATAATCCAAATCAGGCCACAGTGTATCCTGTAGCAACTGCAGCAACGCTTTGCTGGCCATGGGACCGCGCCAAACCATTGCATTATCGTCAGTGACCAAATAGCCAATCGAGTTGGTCGCCAAGCCATGCGCCATAATAGGCGCCATGTGTTGACCATCTGGCGACGTTGGGCGCTCATTTGGCGTTCCCAGCATCATCGGGATCGATGGGCCATAGATATCCGCATCGAGAATACCGACTTTAGCGCCTTCGGCGGCGAGCGCCAGCGCCAAATTCACCGCGGTGCTTGATTTGCCAACACCACCTTTACCAGAGCTCACAGCAATAATGTTACGTACACCTTTCACGCCAGCCTGGTCGTTGGCACGTTTTAAGGTGGCGATATTATGCGCCAAACGCCATTCAATCGCCTTCGCTCCGCTCACACGCAGCAGTTCAGCGCTTGTGGCATCTTTCAGCGCAGCAAAACCGCTTTGCCACGCAAAAGGCATCAGCAGTTCGATGTGTAAAGTATTGTCCAGCAGAGCACAATGGTGCAACGCCTTGAGCGCACTCAGCGGATGATTAAGTGTTGGATGGGTAAAGGCCGCGAGAATTTCGCCGACCTGCGTCCGCAGTGCTTCGGGAGTGGACGTTTCATGGGATTTATTGCTCATCCCGGCTCCTTGTGTCATTCATTTTTTATCTTCAGAGGGTGCTGCGAAGCGTCTTTATCTTTGTTCGCTTACATAACTCACTTACACAGCCATTCTACTTATTTACACAGCAGTCATAAGCATACCAGAACTCCACCGGCTCCGCGTTAGACAACTTAAGATCCGCGCATTAAGAAAGAAAATCGCTTAACAAACACAGCAACCTAGCGGCAACGGGCTCAATCAGGTAACATCTTCTGCACCGTTCCATTCTTTAAAGAGACAGCAAATCCACTATGGCTTCAGTCACCTCCCAAGCAAGCGCAAGAAAAATTTTAGTGACGTGCGCGCTTCCGTACGCCAACGGCTCAATTCACCTCGGCCACATGCTCGAGCACATTCAGGCAGACGTATGGGTTCGTTTTCAGCGAATGCGCGGCAACGAAGTGCACTTTATCTGCGCGGACGATGCCCACGGGACCCCAATCATGCTGAAAGCTCAGCAGTTGGGTATTGAGCCTGAGCAGATGATTGCTGCCGTGAGTCAGGAACATCAGAAAGACTTCTCCGACTTTAATATCAGCTACGACAACTATCACTCCACGCATAGCGAAGAAAACCGTGAACTGTCGAGCCTGATCTATGGTCGCCTGAAAGAAAACGGTTTTATTAAAAATCGCACGATTTCTCAGCTCTACGACCCAGAAAAAGGGATGTTCCTGCCAGACCGTTTTGTCAAAGGGACTTGCCCGAAATGTAAGTCGCCCGATCAATACGGTGATAACTGCGAAGTGTGCGGTGCCACCTATAGCCCAACCGAACTGATTGAGCCTAAATCCGTCGTTTCTGGCGCTACGCCTATCATGCGTGAATCAGAACACTTCTTCTTCGACTTACCTTCATTTAGCGAAATGTTGCAGGCATGGACTCGCTCCGGCGCGTTGCAAGAACAGGTCGCGAACAAAATGCAGGAATGGTTCGAATCCGGTTTACAGCAGTGGGATATCACCCGTGATGCTCCATATTTCGGTTTTGAGATCCCAGATGCGCCGGGTAAATACTTTTATGTATGGCTGGATGCGCCAATTGGCTACATGGGGTCATTCAAAAACCTGTGTGAAAAACGCAGCGATTTGAGCTTTGACGAATTCTGGCGCAAAGACTCCTCTACCGAGCTGTATCACTTTATCGGTAAAGATATCGTCTATTTCCATAGTCTGTTCTGGCCAGCAATGCTGGAAGGCAGCAACTTCCGCAAGCCAAGCAATGTATTTGTCCACGGCTACGTTACCGTTAACGGCGCCAAGATGTCTAAGTCTCGCGGAACCTTCGTGCAAGCGCGCACCTATCTGGATCACTTAGACCCAGACTGCCTGCGCTACTACTACGCCGCGAAGCTTTCTTCACGCATTGACGATATTGACCTGAATTTGGAAGATTTCGTTCAGCGTGTGAACGCTGACATCGTGAACAAAGTGGTGAACCTAGCCTCTCGTAACGCGGGCTTCATCAATAAGCGCTTCGGCGGCAAACTGTCTGAGCATTTGGCCGATCCTGCTCTGTATCAGACCTTTGTGAATGCTGCGGATGAAATCGCTCAGGCGTACGAAAACCGTGAATCAGGCAAAGCCATTCGTGAAATCATGGCGCTAGCCGATCTGGCAAACCGCTATGTCGACGAACAAGCACCGTGGGTCGTAGCGAAGGAAGAAGGCCGTGACGCTGATTTACAGGCTATCTGCTCAATGGGTATCAACCTGTTCCGCGTGCTCATGACCTATCTGAAACCGGTTCTGCCTTCACTGAGCGAGCGCACCGAAACCTTCCTGAATACACAGTTAACTTGGGATGGTATTGCCCAACCGTTGCTCGGTCATCAGGTTAACGCGTTCAAAGCGCTGTTCAACCGTATTGAAATGGCAAAAGTTGAAGCGATGATTGAAGATGGTAAAGCCGCTGCGGCGGCTGCAGTGGCGGCGTCCAAACCAGCCACCGGGCCACTCGCCGATGAGCCCATTCAAGACACCATCACCTTTGACGATTTTGCCAAAGTTGACATGCGCATTGCTGAAATCAAAAGCGCTGAGTTTGTTGAAGGCTCCGATAAACTGCTGAAATTGATGCTGGATTTAGGCGGCGAAACCCGTCAGGTCTTCTCCGGCATCCGCTCAGCGTATCCAGATCCTAGCGTACTGGTTGGCCGTTTAACCGTAATGGTAGCAAACTTGGCCCCACGCAAAATGCGCTTCGGCATGTCTGAAGGTATGGTAATGGCCGCAGGTCCTGGCGGTAAGGATATCTTCCTGCTCAGCCCTGACAGCGGTGCCCAGCCAGGCCATCAGGTTAAATAATATCCTGATACGAAAAACCCGCCGATTGGCGGGTTTTTTTATACTCAACAAACGTGGAATACAGCTTTAGAAAGTATAATCCGCAGCAATAAAGTAACGACGCCCTTCTTCGTTGTAACTGTAATCATCGCGGTTCAGGTCTTTATCCAGCACGTTCAAAACGCCGGCACGCAGTTTCAGATCTTTCGTCATCTGATATGAACCACCGGTGTTCCACAGCGTATAACCGCCCGAGGCTTTATCTGAGCTAGAAACCACGCGACGTTTGCCCGAGTAGTTGGCAGAAACGTAGAATGCCCAGTCTTCAACCGGTTTCCAGTCCAACGTGCTGTTTGCAGTGTGGAACGGCTGTGTGCTCAATGGGCGATCGTTAGTCAAGTCACGTGCATCGTTGTAGGTATAGTTCATGCTAATGCTGAGTTCATCGGTAAACGGTACCTTCAACTCGGTTTCAACACCTTTAATACGCGCTTTATCAACGTTGTAATAGCTAAAGATTGGCTTACCATTCTTATCGAAGCCGACAAAGTTCGGATACGTCGGCGCGACAGAAACGTCTGAAGTACGATTGACATTAATCATATCCTTAACGTTATTCTGGAACACGGTTACGCTGGCGTTCACACCGTCCAACATCCCCTCATCACCGGCATAGTACAGACCCAGTTCAAAACTTTCTGACGTTTCAGGATCGAGATCTTTGCTACCGACGATAGTACATGCGCCACGACATGAAGCAGACTGCCAGTCTGGGCTCAGCTCCAATAACGAAGGCGCTTTAAACGCCGTTGCCCAGCCCCCTTTCACCGTAACCGTATCCGTTGCGCTGTAGACTAAATAGGCACGCGGGCTCCAGTGAACGCCATAATCTTCATGGTTATCCATACGAACACCGCCTGTAAAGGCCAGCGGTTCGAAGATACGCCACTCATCTTCAACAAACAGTGCGTATTGGTTGGCTGACGTTGAACCGCCGTTTTTGAGGTTACCTGCATCGCTCAACTTATCGTTACGGTACTCACCTCCCAAAGTGAAGAGCTGGTTAAAGTCACCCAGAGGAACGACAACTTTACCGTCGATGGCATTGTTTTTAGCCGTGATTCGATTTTCGTTGTAGTTATCAATTTTTTCGCCATAAGCGCGAATTTCTGTATTGGCCAGATCCCAGCGACCATTATGACCAATGGAATAATTCTGACGTTCTAAACGATTCTTATCCAGTGAGTCAGAGTCACGATCCTGTCGGTCAAAGCCATAACCAAAGGTCATGTCCTGATTAGCTTCTGGCGTCCAAGCAAACTCAACGTTAGCATCGCGCGTGGTGTAGCCTTCGATACGGCCTGATTCGCCGGTTTTGCTCGTTGTGGACTTCTGCGCATCATCTTTTTCACGCTTGCCCAAATTACCAAAGACTTTAACGCCCAGCACATCTTCAATCAGCGGACCACTGGTGTAGAAACTGCCGTTATAGCTATCACCACGATCGCGATGTTCCTGAATGGTACTGTCAGCGCTTAAAGAACCATGCCACTCTTTTCCCACTTTACGGGTAATGATGTTGACTACGCCGCCCAAGGCATCAGAGCCATAAAGCGAAGACATCGGGCCGCGAACAACTTCAATACGCTCAATAGCCTCGGCAGGAACCCAGCTTAGGTCGTAGTCGTTATGACGGAACACCGCCGTACGCGAGCTTACGCGTTTCCCATCAACCAAAATTAGGGTATAGCTGCTATCCAAACCACGAATACTCACACCCTTACGGTTGTCGCCTTCGTTGGTCAATTGAACACCTGGAACTTCCTGCAAAATATCCTTCAGATTTTGAATTGGCTTTTTCGCCAAATCTTCACGCGTAATCACGCTGATACTGGCAGGTGCATCCTTCAAATTTTGTTCTGTTGCTGAAGCGGTTACAACCATGACGTCGTCCCCTTCGGCCGCCATCACTGGTGCTGCGATGAATAACGGTACGCAAAGCCCCCCGCGCAATAAGTTCGCTAACGGGTTAAGTTTTGCCTTAGCCATTTGGTCAATCTCCATGAGGTTAATATAAATAGTTATTAGAATAATTATTATTCAATAAGCATGGCGCTCTCATGGCGCCGTTTAGCCCACTTTTGGTACTTCAGTAAATTGATGAAATCTGTTGTTTAGCCGTGAACGTAATGGCTAGCGGAGCCGATAATTGGCTCAGCTAGCTTATTCATGAACGACACTGCTGGCAGGAAAAAATCAGATGGTGGGTTCCGCGACCAATCCGTCGATCACAACCTGAGGCATTCCCTGCGAACAATGTTCGATGCGTCCACGGACGCCATAAACGCGTGCCAAACTTTCTGGCGTAATCACTTCAACGGGTTTACCGTCAGCAATCAGCTTTCCATTTTCAAGCATCAACACATGGTCACCATGGCGTAGCGCAATGTTGATATCGTGCACTACAACGACGGTAACAATATTGCGCCGCTGAGTTTCACGGCGTACCAAATCCATGACGTGGAATTGGTAGTTCAGATCGAGTGCGCTCAGCGGCTCATCAAGCAGCAACAATGATGGCTGACGGATCAGCGATTGTGCCAGCCCCACTAACTGTTTCTGCCCGCCCGATAGCTGATCCAAGTAACTCAGCGCCAAATGCGAAATACCGAGCTGCTCCAACAGCCGCATGACTTCGCCTTCGTTGCCTTTATGACCCATACCGCCCGAGGCGCGTTGAGCCACAATAATCGACTCCAGAACATGCAGGTGAACACCAGCGGGTAAAGACTGCGGTAGATAAACCACCTGCTTAGCTCGCTCGCTGAATGGCTGAGCCATCAAGTCGTTGCCATCGAGCAACAGTTTACCTGTAGCTCGATTAAGTCCTGCCAGAGAACGCAGCAGCGTGGATTTCCCACAGCCATTCGGCCCTAACAGCACGGTAATCTTGCCTCGCGGCAACGTTAAAACCGATAAGTCTTCGATCACTGCCCTACGTGGATAGCCCGCATTAAAATGCGAAATCTCTAATCCCGAAATCATACATTCCCCCTATGACGCAAAATAATGCTCAGGAAGAACGGAACACCAACCAGTGATGTCACAATCCCCACAGGAATAATCACACCGGGAATCAAATTTTTAGAGGCAACCGATGCCATCGACAGCACCAGCGCACCAATCAAGGCACTTGCTGGCAAATAGAAACGATGATCTTCACCAAAAATCAGGCGTGCAATATGCGGAGCCACTAAGCCGATAAAACCGATAGGCCCAACAAATGCCACTGCAAGAGCGGATAAAATACTGATACGCAACAGCGTCCCTAGACGCAGGCGCTTCACATCTATACCAAAGCTCACCGCACGATCTTCACCCAAGCGTAAAGCCGTAAGTTTCCATGAGCTCATCATCGAAATCGGCATCAAAATGGCAAAAGCCAGCAACAAAATGCCCAGTTTTTCCCACGAGGCTCGAGCCAGACTGCCCATCGTCCAGAACACTAACCCTTGCAGAGTGTCTTCCGTCGCAATGAACTGCATCATTGAGACCAATGCATTAAAGGTAAACACTAACGCAATACCAAACAGCACCACGCCTGAGGTAGCCACTCGTGTCCAGCGCGTGATGCCATCTAGCATCAGCGCTGCGAACAGCGCGAAAATAAAGGCATTAGCAGAAATAAACCACTGGTCGGGAATACCAGGAAAACCAATACCCAACACGATAGCCAGCGCAGCACCAAAGGCCGCTGCGGATGAGACACCTAGCGTAAACGGGCTTGCTAGCGGGTTATTTAAAATGGTCTGCATTTCTGCGCCGGCTAACCCTAAAGCCAATCCCACGACGATCGCCATCAGCGCATAGGGCAAACGAATATCCCAAACGATAACGCGGGTGCCCGCATCGGCCATTTCTGGCTGCCACAGCGTTTGCCATAATGTACTGAGGGATAAGCCTGATGGCCCCATGGTGAAATCAAGGATCAGCGATGCCAAAATCGCTAACACAATCACGCCCATAATCACTAGGCGATGGCGCACAATGCGCTGGTAATGGCCTTTAACTGCGCTAGCGTCGTGACGTTTCACGGCGGTCATTGGCTCGGTGCTTGCACTCATTTTGTTACCTGTGAATGGTCATCCCTGCTGGCGGCGGCTGGCAGGGACAATTATCGATTACTGATTCGACGCTTTAGCATCAACCCAATAGGTGCCGCTTGGGTCAACAGCAAGGAACTGCTGGTACATGGAATCCATGGTTTTCTTAGGATCTAATGAGGCAAACTTCTCAGGATAAATCCACTTAGCGAATGCCTGCACGGCCAATACGTTATAAGGCGAGTTGTAGTAGCTGTGCCAAATAGCATGCGAATTACCTTCTTTAACCGCTTTCAGCGTACTGATGCCGGTTCGCTGCATCGCTAAGTTCAAACTATCGCGCGCCTGTTGTTCGTCGACCTGCGCCCCGAGCTTAATACCCGGATCTTTGGCATTTGGCGCCTTAGCACCACTTGCGATGTAAACATCAGGATCGGCCGACAACACCTTTTCCAGATTGATCTGACCAAGCGCGCCCGGTAGCAAACCTTTCGCAATATTGTTACCACCGGCGAGATCGATAAAGTCGCCCATATTGCCGTTACCCGCGGTACCGCAGCAGTCATCGCTGGTTGCGGCTTTCAGTTCGATAAAGACTTTAGGTTTTTGGCTATCGGGGATTTTGCTGGTGATATCAGTCACCAAGCGCACGTTGTCCTGGTAGAAGTTGATATAATTTTCAGCCTGCTGTTCGCGGTGTAGTACCTGGCCTAACAAACGCATGCTTGGTAGCGTATTTTTCAGCGGAGAGGTACGGAAATCGACAAACACAACCGGTACACCCGCTTTCTCCAACTGCTTAACCAGTTGGCTATCGCGCCCCGGTCCATGACCCGAAAGGCCAAAGATGGCAACGTCAGGGTTAAGCGTCAGTACTTTTTCTGGGCTAACGCTGTCGGCAGTGGTATTGCCAATCAGCGGAATTTTGTCAATTTCAGGGAATTTAGCCTGATAAACGGCGTAGGTTTGCGGGTCGAGTTTGCGGAAATCCCCCTGCCACCCGACAATACGGTCAAAAGGTTTTTGGCCTTCCAGCAATGAGACGGCATAGAATAAGCGCCCTTCGCCGAGGAGAATGCGATCAACTTTAGCGGGAACTTCAACGCTGCGGCCGGCAATATCCGTGACCGTTGCAGCCCATGAACTCATGCTGCCTAGCAGCGTCGCTGCAGCGAGTAATTGAATACCCCAGCGCGATTTTCTTCCTTTAACGGTGTCTTTCACCTTCACCACTCCTGCTCTTCAATTCCATAAGTGCACAAAATGGTAAAGCAAATGATAATACTTATCAATGTGATTTGTTTATTTTATTAATCGACTTCACACCATAACTCTCTAATAAATGATGGAATTTTGATTCAAAAAAAATTATTGCTGATTCATCAATCATATCCTATGAGATGAGGCAGCATCACGATCAAAAAAGGCAGCCCAAGGGCTGCCTTTTTCTGTCAATAAATGACTAACTAGTCATCAATCTTTGTGATGGGGAATTCCATCTCACTGTAGGAAACAAAGTGAGTACCCTTCACCAATTTGTAACCAAACCAGATGATCAAGAACAGTGGCAGTCCAATATAGGTTGCCGTTACACCGTACCAGTCGATACGGTCATCCAGAAACGCTTCATAGTTCTGACCTAAAGTAATAATCAGGCATAATACGAAGGCAAAAATCGGTCCGACAGGGAAGAAACCTGACAGGTATGGCAACGCGTTCAGATCTAAACCTTTCTTCACATAGCCGCGGCGGAAGCGATAATGACTAATCGCAATCCCCAACCATGCAATGAAACCCGTCATCCCCGAGGTATTCAGCAGCCACAGATAAACTTCTTGGTTACCAAACATCGACGTTAAGAAGCACAGTCCCGCCACTACCGTCGTTGCATACAGCGCGTTACGCGGCACACCACCAGCAGAAAGTTTAGCAAAAATGCGCGGCGCTTTGCCCTCAGAAGCCAAGGTAAACAGCATGCGCGTAGAAGCATACATACCTGAGTTACCCGCAGACAGCACCGCCGTCAAGATAACCGCGTTCATCACCGCTGCCGCTGACAGTAAGCCCGCATTCTGGAATACCAACGTGAACGGACTCACCGATATATCTTTAACGTCGTTACGCAGCAGGTTTGGATCGGTATAAGGAATGATCAGGCTAATGATCAGAATCGCCAACACATAGAACAGCAGAATACGCCAGAACACCTGACGGATCGCCATTGGAATGTTTTTACCCGGATCTTTAGATTCACCTGCCGCGATACCAATCAGCTCAGTGCCTTGGAAAGAGAAACCGACAATCATCGCCACGCCAATCATCGATGCGAAACCACCGGCAAACGGCGCGTCACCGATAGTCCAGTTATGGAATCCTGCGTGTTCGCCCCCTTTCAGAATCCCCACAATCATCGCAACACCGACAATGATGAAAATGATTACCGTGGTCACTTTAATCAATGAGAACCAATACTCTGCTTCGCCAAAGCCTTTCACAGAAATATAGTTAAGCAAGAACATCAGGCCGAGGAACAGCGCACTCCAAATCCAGCCTGGCGTGTCGGGGAACCAATACCCCATCACAAGCTGCGCGGCAACCAAGTCCACTGCGATAGTCACAGCCCAGTTGTACCAATAGTTCCAGCCCAGAGCAAAGCCGAAGCCCTCTTCTACGTAGCGAGAACCATAGGTAGAGAATGAACCGGATACCGGCATAAACGCCGCCAGTTCACCCAAACTGGTCATTAAGAAATACACCATCAAACCGATGATGATATAGGAAAGCAGTGCGCCGCCTGGGCCTGCTTGAGAAACGGTAGCACCTGATGCAACAAATAGCCCAGTACCGATAGAACCGCCGATAGCAATCATCGACAGATGCCGCGCTTTTAACTCCCGGCGCAGCGCCGGTGCTCGCCCCGTGGAGGAGGTCTTAGTGTTTGTCTGAGCCATTAGAACCCTATATCTGCTCTATAATTATTAAAGAGGACGAATTGTAACAAATCCGGCCCCTGCATAAAGTAACAATCTGATCTTATTAGAGAGCTTCATGATTGCCTGTGGATTATTAGCGTCAGCTGTTAATCCACTGTTAAGTGTAGCGACTATTTGTTTATCTGCTATCACCGACAGCAAAAGATGAATTGTGCCGTTTTGCACATTCCTAGCGTTAATCGCAATAGCTAAGAAAACGCTCAAGCGCCTTGGAAATATGCTTTTGACGATGATGGATGAGATAAAGCGCGCGATTTAAACGCGGCAATGGCACAGGAACTTCCACTAATACGCCCGTCTGCAACTGCTCTTCGATGACTCGGCGCGATAAACAACTAATACCGATGCCATAGCGAACCGCGTGCTTGATAGCTTCAGAATTCCCCAACTCCATCACCAAATCGAAGTGCGGCAAATGTGACAGCAAAATATGCTCGACTACTTCACGGGTACCTGAACCGCTTTCACGCAGGATCCACGGTGCCTGTGCCAGCGACTCCAACGTAATCGGCATCTGCAATAATGGATGGTCGGGAGCCGCAAAAACCACTAACTCGTCCTGTTGCCAAGTATGCGTCAGCAAATCAGGCATATGACAAGGACCTTCAATCAACCCAAGATCAACGCGAAAATCAGCAACCGCATTAATCACATCTCTGCTGTTACCCACGTTTAACTCTAAAGGCGCGACAGGAAAATCACGACGATAGTCCGCAATCATTTTTGGCAGAATATAATTACCGATAGTGCTACTCGCGGCGATACGTAAAGCGCCTGCTTCGCTTTGAAACAGATGTTCAATCTCTCCGGCCTGCTCCAACAACGCCATCGCTTTAGGATAAAGAAGACGTCCGTGCTCATTAACGACTAAGCGCTTCCCTACGCGATCGAATAAACGCACTGAAAGTTGGGTTTCTAAATCAGATAATGCTGCGCTCACCGCCGATTGGGATAAGGACAACATATGAGAAGCCTGAGTGGTGGAACCGCTCTTCAATACTTCAGTAAATACTTCCAGCTGGCGCAGAGTAATATGCATAAAAGAGATCCGAAAAAGTCACAGTATATTTATAAGAGATATGCTCTAAATCAGCCCAAATCTCATGAGATAAGCTCAGTAGCAGGTTTAGGAGGACGAGAGATGCAGGGAAGTATAACGCGAATATCCCTATTTATAGCAGACTTAACGTAAATATAGATAAAGCGCAGATAACCACAAGATTAAAGCATTGAGTGAATCATTATCGCGTGCTTTCGGAAGATAAGAAGAACTTACACGGCTATCCATTTTACCCGCGTGACTCCCCGTGATTATTTGTGCAGAAAACAACCACGGAGAGCATTCTTTTAACCGCGTTTAACGGACGACCAATACGGATGTTTTGGCATGGCGAACCACGCGCGCCGCGTTAGAGCCAATCAGATAGGTAGACATGGTTGGGCGACGCGATCCCACCACGATTAAATCCGCGCCACACACTTCTGCTTCTTTCAAAATTTCATCGTAAATAGAGCCCCAGGTCACCACGACAGAAACCTGATCGGCCGATACATCAAGCGTAGAGGCTAACGCCTCTAACTCTTTCTGAACCTTATTAGTTGCATCATCTTGAATTTTAATCAGTTGCTGTGGATGTTCCCCCATATAATAGGTAGGGATCGAAGGGCGCACGTTCATAAGCCGAATTTTCGCCTGCGACATTTTGGCTAAATAGGCAGCATGGTTAAGCGCGCCTTCGGTTAGCTTTGGCTCTTCAATATCGATAGGAACAAGAATCATTTTGTACGCATAATCCATTTATCATCTCCTTCAGCAAGGGCTTTTTTTTATTTCTCATCTCTGTAATAGCATATTTAACCCATTGATTGATATTACAGCACCAAAAGTGTGATGCCCGACAAACCATAAAATAAATCCGATAGTGTTTAGGCCAGTCATCAGACAATATCCATAATAAATACTTTATTTCTTCATTTTTCCATCACATTTAATGTGATTAACTTTATTTAAAGAAATCAATTAATTATAAAAACACCCATTTAAGATAAAACCTATATTGAGGCATTCTTTGCCGATTTAATCTGCCACAGTAATAACCACTCTGGTAGGCGTTATAAAATGAAAAGCATGTTAAAAATAGCAGCATTATTATTAATTTCATCATCATTAAGCGGATGCATTGTTGCAGATCATCGCGGCCATCATGCCCCACCACCACATTACGACTGGCACCAAGGCAGCAATGCCCCCCATTATGGTGGACACTCTCACGGACATTCTGGCAATGGCGGGAACCATCACCGCTAGTGCTCATGGCTGACGGCGACATTCTTCTCTGTCAGCCAGGAGAAACACCGCCACTTACCACTTATACCGTTAGGTTATAAATATATAATCAATTTCATTTTTAAGCCCTCCCCCACTACTCTTACCGCATCAGAAATAGGGTTATAGGTAAGAGATCTATGCACGCAAACAGTGCTTTTGAACACAAAAACTCTCCCCGCTATCTTCATGCTCTAGGCAATTTGTTTCCAGGGCTACTGCTTGCCGGTGTTATCACTGCGGTTGCTATGTGGGCTGGCAATATTCCGTGGGTTGAAAACCTCGGTTTCGGCGCACTCACGCTAGCAATTATTTTCGGTATTATTTTAGGTAACACTCTCTATCCACGCATTGAAGGGGCCTGCGCCGTTGGCGTACACCTCTCCAAGCAAAAACTTCTGCGTCTGGGGATAATCCTGTACGGATTCAGACTGACCTTTCAGCAAATCGCTGATGTGGGTATGACGGGGATCGTTACTGATGCTATTACGCTGACATCCACTTTCCTGCTCGCCATGTGGGTGGGGCGAAAAGTATTTGGTATGGACAGCCAAACCGTGATGTTGATTGGTGCCGGTAGTAGCATTTGTGGCGCTGCTGCCGTGATGGCCACTGAACCTGTGGTCAAAGCCGATGCCAGTAAAGTCGCCGTAGCGGTTTCTACCGTCGTCATTTTCGGCACCATCGCCATCTTTTTCTACCCGTGGTTATACCAACTTAACGAGCATTACCAGTGGCTGCAAACCACTCAGGAAGGCTTTGGTATCTACATTGGTTCAACGATCCATGAGGTGGCACAGGTCGTCGCCGCTGGCCGTGCGATCAGCGATGAGGCCGGTAACGCCGCCGTTATCACCAAAATGATCCGCGTGATGATGCTGGCACCGTTCTTAGTCATTTTGTCGAGTTTTATTGCCCGCAGCATGCCAAGTAACAAACAAAATGCAACTAAGCAAAAATCTGCCATCACGATCCCATGGTTTGCGGTGCTGTTTATTGTAGTCGCTGGATTTAACTCTTTCGACTTGCTCCCTGCTGAGCTGGTACACCAGTTGATCACACTGGACACCATCCTACTCGCCATGGCGATGGCCGCTTTAGGGTTAACGACACATATCAGCGCCATCCGTCAGGCGGGTATTAAACCTATTTTGCTGGCCAGTATTTTATTCGTGTGGCTGGTTGTCGGTGGTGCGTTGATTAATCACTTTGTGGGGATGTGGGTGTAATTGTAGTAGGCGCTTGCGCCCGCCAATCAGCCAATATCCTATGGAAGCCCTGTGAACGGCTTCGTTCGGCTGTCGTTGATGTGACTACTGTGTAATATTCCGCCCGCCTGTCGTTTATGAAGCAGCTGTGAAATGTTTCGTTCGCCAGTCAGCAAATGCGTTTCCATGAACCCGCTGGCGAAGGCGACCGATGAGAGCCCCGTTGCGCGGTGGCTCTCAACTCGCGCGCTTTTATTCGAGACGCCATCTCCGCTACGGTTTGGTATCGCCCATCCAAGGCGCCCCAAACTCCGTCACGACATCCCTGTCGTGCCGGCTCTCCCTACGACT
>NZ_LXET01000024.1 GCF_001655005.1 Hafnia paralvei ATCC 29927 | reverse complement strand
AACTCGGACGCCTGCACGGTGTTCATGTAGATTTCAGTGCGTTAGGCGTACGAAACCTTAACTGCTCTCATGTAGATTTCAGTGCGTTAGGCGTACGAAACCTTAACTGTTCTCATGCAGATTTCAGTGCCTTAGGCGTACAAAACCTTAACTGCTCTCGTGCAGATTTCAGTGCCTTAGGCGTACGAAACCTTTCCTCCTAGAGACATGAAACCTTACACCATCCCCACATCAATGCCATAATGCCCCCATAAAAGAGGAGAAGAGCAATGAAATTTGTTGGAGCCCATGTCAGCGCCTCCGGCGGCGTTGATCAGGCCGTCATTCGTGCGCACGAATTGGAAGCCACTGCCTTTGCATTATTTACCAAGAACCAACGTCAGTGGAAAGCCGCCCCGTTAACGGCTGAAGTGATTGATAAATTTAAATCTGCATGTGCGCAATACCACTACCAGCCAGAACAAATTCTACCTCACGACAGCTACTTGATTAACCTCGGTCATCCGGTTGAAGAGGCTCTGGAAAAATCCCGCGAAGCGTTCATCGATGAGTTAGAACGTTGCTCCGAGCTTGGGCTGACATTGCTGAATTTCCATCCAGGCAGTCATCTGATGCAAATTGATGAGGATAAATGCCTCGCCCGCATTGCTGAATCTATCAATATTGCGTTAGATAAAACGCAGGGCGTTACCGCAGTGATAGAAAATACAGCGGGACAAGGAAGCAATCTCGGTTTCCGCTTTGAGCATCTGGCCGCCATTATTGATGGTGTAGAAGACAAATCACGCGTCGGTGTATGTATTGATACCTGTCATGCATTTGCGGCAGGCTATGATTTGCGTACCGAAGAAGAGTGCAGCAAAACCTTTGCAAACTTTGAGCGTATTGTTGGCTTTAACTATCTGCGCGGCATGCATCTCAATGATGCCAAAAGTGCCTTTGACAGTCGCGTAGACCGGCACCATAGCCTTGGCGAAGGCAACATTGGTAAAACTGCGTTTAGCTGGATTATGCGTGATCCACGCTTTGACGGCATTCCATTGATTCTGGAAACCGTAAACCCAGACATTTGGGCTGAAGAGATTGCGTGGCTGAAATCGCAAGAAGTTGCGGAGAACGCAGCGTAACTCAGAGTATCCCATAGTAAAACGGGTGCCTCTGGGGCACCCGTTTTCATTTCAGCTATCACCTAAGCTTAAGCCAATTTCTCTTCCGCAATTTCCACGTCTGGACGTTTCAGCAGAGCATATAAGCCCCCTGCCAGAAGCGTACCCGCCACAATCGCGATCAGATACTGAATTACCGGTGTAATAGCACCAGGAATCAACAGTACGAACAAGCCACCGTGTGGAGCCATCAGCTTAGCGCCAAAGAACATGGACAAAGCACCGGTCAGCGCGCCACCGGCAATACAGCACGGTAGGACACGCATTGGGTCACGCGCGGCAAAGGGAATCGCCCCTTCAGAGATAAAGCACAAGCCCAGAACCAGCGCCGCTTTACCACCTTCACGTTCGCTTTGAGCAAATTTATTACGCGCTACCAGCGTTGCAAACCCCATAGCCAGCGGTGGAACCATACCCGCAGCCATGATCGCCGCCATTGGTGCATAGGTCTGAGTACTCAGCAGCGCAACACCAAAGGCATAAGCGGCTTTGTTGACCGGACCGCCCATGTCGGTACACATCATCGCGCCCAAAATCGCGCCTAAGATCACGGCGTTAGCCGTCCCCATCGCTTGCAACCAATGAGTCAAACCTTCCATGATGGCAGCAACAGGTTTACCGACGATATAAATCATCGCTAAGCCTGTAATCAAACTCGCTATCAACGGAATAATCAGGATAGGTTTCAGAGCTTCCATACTCTGTGGCAAATGCAGCTTAGTGCTAATTAATTTGGCCACATACCCCGCGAGGAAACCTGCAATAATCCCTCCCAAGAAGCCAGCACCGGTGCTTACAGCCAACATACCACCGATCAAACCTGGCGTTAAACCCGGACGGTCGGCAATGGAAAACGCGATGTATCCAGCCAAAACAGGCACCATCAACGCAAATGCAGAACCACCGCCAATCTGCATTAACGCCGCTGCCAGCGTACCCTCTTGTTTAAACGCTTCGATCCCAAATACAAACGACAGCGCGATACACAGGCCGCCCGCCACCACCATTGGCAGCATGTAAGATACGCCGGTCAGCAGGTGGCGATAGGCCCCAACAGCCTCTTTTTTCTTAGATGAGGAAGCCGTTGAAGAAGATTTCTGCGCGGTAAAGGTTTCAGACTCCACCAGCGCTTTGTCCAGCTCCTGAGCCGTTTTCTTCAATGCCAAACCGGTGGTGGTGCGATACATCGGCTTACCTGAGAATTTATTCAGATCAACTTCGATATCAGCAGCGACAATGACCAAATCCGCAGCGGCAACTTCCTCAGGGGTAATTTCGTTACCCGCACCGACTGAACCGCGGGTTTCTACTTTAACCCACCAACCACGTTTTTTAGCTTCTGCCTCAATAGCTTCAGCAGCCATAAAGGTATGTGCGACACCCGTCGGGCAAGCGGTAACGGCCACAATACGCATCTGGCCTTTGGCCGGTGCTGCCGCGGTAGCACTGGTATACTGGTAAGATTGCGCTTCAGCCATCGCCTGAGCTAAAAACGCTTCCGGTTCACGAATCGCTTTCTCAGCACTGCCAATAAACAGGCGTTTGCCGTTGAATGCGGTATCCTGTGGCTGCTCGTCACCGATAACGATGATCAGTTCAGCATCCTGAGCCGCATCAAGTAGCGTGATATCCAGTTTAGCTGCAACACTTTCTAACATGCGCTTGGCGAGGTAGCTACGAGCCTGCCCCTGAGCGCCTTCGGTTAACAGTAAGGTTTTCATGTGGCCATCCTCAATTAATTAAAAGGCTTCAGGTCAACACGCGCCATCATGGCTGCCAGTTGTGTACGATCGGCAATTCCTACATTACTCTGGCTGACGGCCAACGCGGCAACGGCAGTTGCCAAACGCAGGGTGTGTTCGCTGGACTCACGCATCATTAGGCCGTAAATCAAGCCACCTACCATGGAATCCCCTGCACCCACGGTGCTAACCACTTCACACGCTGGTGGCTTAGCCAGCCATGCGCCGGATGCATTAACCCACAGCGCCCCTTCAGCACCGAGAGAGATAACCACGTGTGCAATGCCCTGATCGCGCAACGCATGTGCCGCACCGACCACATCGTCTAAGGTTGGCAGCTCACGCCCCGCCCAGATCTCCAGCTCGCGACGGTTCGGCTTCACCAGCCAAGGCGCCGCTTTCAAACCAGCAACTAACGCTTCACGGCTGCTGTCAAAAATAATACATGGGCATTGGCTGCGCAGACGGCGCATCCAATCGGTGAAATCATCAGGATCAACGCCCGCTGGCAAACTGCCACTCACGCAAACCATATCAAACTGTCCCAACCAGCTCAGAGAGTCATTAACGAAACGCTCCCAGTCCGGCTTGGTCACTTCAAAACCAGAAAAGTTGAAGTCAGAAACTTCGCCGTCTTTTTCAGTCAGTTTAACGTTGATACGCGTACGACCGGCTACGACCTGAAAACGGTTCGCAATACCCAGCTCGCTGAACAACTGCTGAAAGCCATCCTGATTCTCTTTACCGAGAAAACCACCCACGGTCACGTCGATACCAAGATCTTTTAATACTTTGGCAACGTTGATCCCTTTACCTGCCGCATGAAGGCCTGCAGTCTGAACGCGGTTAACCTCACCACGTTCAATCTCGGCGCAGTAACCAACCAAGTCATAGGCTGGATTTAAGGTAATTGTTGCAACTCTTCTACTCATTCTTATGCCCCTTCGCCTAGACCATCATTGATAGCCTGACCGATTGCTTCTAATGCTTGCGCTGCGTCGCTACCATTAGCAGTGAAACGCAGGCGATGACCTTTTTTAACGCCCAGCGCGACAACTTTCATCAGGCTGCGCCCATTAGCAGGAACGCCAGAACCATCGAGGTTTGTTACGGTGATCTGGCTTTCAAATTTCTTAATAGTATTCACCAGCAGCGTCCCCGGACGCGCATGCAGGCCATGCTCGTTGCGCAGAACGAACTCCGCGCTAAGCACAGAATCTTCTTCAGCCACTTCGCTGGTCAGTAACGCCACCAAGGCGGCGGCATCCGTCGCTTTCAGCAAGCGCTCGGCCTGATTGTTCTGCAATAAGGTGCTCAAATACCCCAGCATGCCTTCTGGCTGTGCATCCGCCATGGCAACCGTCAGCAACAAACCCACTTTCTCGCCATCCACGTCAAACGGAGTCTGAGGCCGAGCGGCGGCCGCGGCGCTAGCCTGATTGCCCAACGCACTGTCGCTTAGCCAAATACCTTGACCAAGATTCAGCGGCTGACGCGTAATCACGTCGCTAACAAATTCTGCATTGACCGCACCGGCCTGTTGCAAACGACCCGCATTGATAGCCTGTAACGTCATCAGGCTATCGGCGTTGATATCCAGCGTGACCATTCCCGCGTCGAAACGGAACGCCGCCACGCTACGCTCTCCCATCAACAGGCTACGTAACTCTTCTGCTGAAGTAGTTTGTGCCATCTGCTGTGCAACGCTGTCATCACTCAGCACATGTGTCAGTTGACGCAACAATGCGAGATGTTCATCAGAGCGCGCAGCAATACCGATAACGACGTAAGCGCGCTGGCCTTCGCTCCACTCAACGCCCTGTGGAAACTGGAAAACCTTGACTCCGGTTTTCAGCACCATATCGCGGGTATCGGTGGTACCGTGTGGGATCGCGATGCCGCTACCAAGATAGGTCGAGGTCTGTTTTTCACGATTAAGCATACCCTGCACATAGCCTTCGCTTACATACCCAGCCTGAGTCAGTGCAGCTGCAATTTGTTGAATTGCTTCTTCTTTATTACTCGCCGAAGCGGCAAGATGTATATCTTGTGGGGACAGGTGAAACATAAACGCTCCTCTCACACTGGGCAAAATTTATGGTTGAATCGTTTCAGCTATGTTTTAAAAAAATCGCGCTGTATTTTCTAAAACAGATCGAATACAACGCTGAATCGTTTCGATGAGTTTGGCCTCTGCCCTTTTTATAAGCAAGATATTCGATGAATGTTATTTTCGTTTTTTGAGGGACAGCACACTTTTGCTGAAGTGCTGTCATTAAAAGTATGAAGCTGAGATAATTTGCTGAAGTTTGCTGATGGAGAAAACTAATGGCAGTAAAAGTCGGCGTTGGCGTCATTATCGCTAATCCACAAGGTCAGGTGCTACTGGGAAAACGTTGTGGCAGCCATGCACCATTCTGGTCGATCCCCGGCGGGCATGTTGAGGAAGGCGAAACTTTCGAGCAAGCAGCGATCCGCGAAGTTGAAGAAGAAACGGGCCTTATCGTTACCGAACCACGGTTGATCGGCGTGACCAATAATTTAGCCACTTGGTTAGATGAAGGCGTCCATAGCGTCTCCATGATTATGGTAGCCACCTATGTTCGCGGTGAGCCCCAGTTACGCGAACCAGAAAAATGCGAGCAGTGGCGTTGGTGTAATCCACAACGCATGCCAGAACCCTGCTTTGAAGCCTGTCGTAATGGTATTCACCTATGGCTGAATGGTGAGTTTTACCTCCCGTCGGCGGCCAATAACGCCTGACACCCTGCATTCAATAAAACCCCTGATGTGCAGCGCGAGTAGGTGCTTAGATGTCATCATCTACTCGCTTTTCGTTTTCTCACGGGTTTGTCCAACTCCACCCCATCGCACCATTTAAGTGCAAAACAATCCCTTCGATGTACAAAAGTTAGATTTAGTTATCACAACTGAAACAAAATTGTTAAATATAGATTGTGAATCCTGTGTTTTTCCCTTAAATCTACTGCGGTGCACCATTTGGGAATTCGATGCACCAAAAAAGGGCACCAAAACAATGCGCCCACAGGTTTAGCCTGACCTTTATGGGTTAATCTCTATCCACAATATCTGATAACCATTTGATATATATAGAATATAAATAGTTGGCATGATTCTTTCATTGTCAATCAGGTACACACCAATGGGCTATCCCGAAATTTAAGGAATTTTTGCTTATGAAATCTATAATTAAAGCATCTGTAGCTGCTCTTACCTTAGCTCTTGCCATGAGTTCTCACGCCGCTGAAAAACAGCTTATCGTTGCTACGGATACGGCATTTGTTCCTTTCGAATTCAAACAGGGTGATAAATACGTTGGCTTCGATATCGATCTGTGGGATGCCATCGCTAAGCAGTTAAACCTTTCTTATACCCTGAAGCCAATGGATTTCAGCGGGATTATCCCTGGTCTGCAAACTCGTAACGTCGATTTGGCGCTGGCGGGCATCAGCATCACTGACGAACGCAAAAAAGCGATCGACTTCTCTGATGGCTACTACAACAGCGGTCTGCTGGTAATGGTGAAGAAAGACAATAACGACGTGAAAAGTGTGAAAGATCTGGATGGCAAAGTGGTCGCCGTTAAGAGCGGCACTGCGGGCGTTGATTACGCCAAAGCCAACATCAAAACCAAGGATTTGCGTCAGTTCCCAAATATCGATAACGCCTATCTGGAGTTAGGTACTGGCAACGCCGACGCGGTACTGCACGACACGCCAAATATCCTGTACTTCATCAAAACCGCCGGTCATGGCCAGTTCAAAGCCGTGGGTGATTCTCTAGAAGCACAACAGTATGGCATCGCGTTCCCTAAAGGCAGCGATCTGCGTGAAAAAGTAAACGGCGCGCTGAAAACGCTGCGTGAAAATGGCACCTACAACGAAATTTACAAAAAATGGTTTGGCGTAGAACCGAAATAAAACCAATAAAAATTTAATGAATTTATCCGGGGGGATTTGTCCCTCCGCGATATTGGCGGTAATGGGTAAATAGTTGAAGTTATTGCCCGATAGAACTTTCTATACTCACCATCCTTGGAATTGCATCACAAAAGGCTTCAGCCTTTGAACAGCGCTTGCGCTGACCCAAAAGGGGCAAATTCAAGTACGCCGAGTATAAATGGGCAAAGTTTCCAGGAGAATACAACATGCAGTTTGAATGGAGCGCCATTTGGGACGCTTTCCCTATCCTGCTCGAAGGTGCCAAGCTGACGCTATGGATATCTATCGTCGGGCTGTTAGGTGGCTTGGTTATCGGCCTCGTCGCGGGTTTTGCCCGAGCGTACGGTGGCTGGCTGAGCAACCATATCGCGCTGGTCTTTATTGAGCTTATCCGCGGTACACCTATCGTCGTTCAGGTCATGTTCATCTACTTCGCCCTGCCGATGATGCTACAAGCATTCATGCAAGTGCGTATCGATCCGCTCACCGCGGCGGTCGTGACGATCATGATTAACTCCGGCGCCTATATTGCTGAAATTACACGCGGAGCTGTACTTTCTATTCATAATGGCTTCCGTGAAGCAGGTTTAGCACTAGGCCTTTCCAAACGCGATACCCTGCGCTACGTCATTATGCCACTGGCGCTACGCCGCATGTTGCCGCCGTTGGGTAACCAGTGGATTGTAAGCATCAAGGACACATCCCTGTTTATCGTTATTGGCGTCGCCGAATTAACTCGTCAGGGACAGGAAATTATTGCCGGTAACTTTCGCGCAATGGAGATTTGGAGCGCAGTCGCCGTGATTTATCTGATCATCACGCTGGCACTGAGCTATGTATTACGTCGTCTGGAAAGAAGATTGAAAATAATATGATTGAATTTAAACATGTTGATAAAAGCTTCGGTCAGACTGCGGTTCTGCATGACATTAATCTGAACATCAATCAGGGCGAGGTGGTTGTCATCATCGGCCCATCAGGTTCAGGAAAATCAACGCTGCTGCGCTGTATCAACAAGCTGGAAGAAATCAGCGCCGGCCAGCTTCTGGTTGATGGCATGGACGTGAACGATCCGAAAGTTGACGAGCGTCTGATTCGTCAAGAAGCGGGTATGGTGTTTCAGCAGTTTTACCTGTTCCCGCACCTAACCGCACTTGAAAACGTCATGTTTGGCCCGACGCGTGTTCGCCACATGAAGAAAGAAGATGCAGAAAAGCGTGCGCGTGAACTACTGGCAAAAGTGGGCCTGTCTGAACGCGCCGATCACTATCCATCTGAACTTTCTGGTGGGCAACAGCAACGTGTGGCGATTGCTCGTGCGCTGGCGGTTAAGCCCAAGATGATGCTGTTTGACGAGCCCACCTCTGCACTCGATCCTGAGTTACGTCATGAAGTGTTGACGGTCATGAAGGATCTGGCTGAAGAAGGCATGACGATGGTTATCGTGACGCACGAAATTGGCTTCGCACAGAAAGTGGCCTCGCGCCTGATCTTCGTGGACAAAGGCCGCATCACTGAAGATGGCGAACCTGACGCGCTAATCAGTCATCCGCCAAGCGACCGTCTGCGCGAATTCCTACAGCACGTTTCCTGATAATACTAAGTACCTCATCTCAAGGGCGCTTTTAAGCGCCCTTACTTTTTTGTCCACTACGGCTGCATGCGTATTACGCACGAATCGCTCACGAATACTCAGCAAAACCGGTTCACTATTCCTATACTTAACACCGTTTAGCCTCATCAACACCGCAGTTTGACGGCGTCAAATAATCAGCCGTCTGCTTTTTTTACCGCAATCCCCATCACCGAGCAGCGTTGTAAGCTTGTTTAATGGAGTCTTTTTATGTCACAGGGAGCCCGCCTTATCCCCACTTTCTTACGCTACTGGCTTTTCGTTTTTGCCTTACTCTTTTCATTCACCGGTGCGATAAGCAGCGCAAATGCGGCTGACGCCGCTAAAAACAGCGATTCAAAAGCCGCCTATACGGCTCTGGCCGATATTCTGTCTGACGCCTCCAGCCGCGATGCGCTGATTGCTGAACTACGCGACAGCGCCAAAACAGGCAAACCACCCACGCCTCCTTTAAACAAAGAGACCTCGGCGCCACCACGCTCAGACTCTTTTGCTGAGCAACTCGACACCACGGTTCAGGGTTATCTGGCCGCGGCTCAAAATAAGCTGAATAACGTTGTCACCACGCTAAAAGCGCCGCCACACAAAGCGTTTAACCCTGACACATTTTGGCCTGCGCTAAGTCACTTTCTGCTCACCGTGGCAGTGACCTTTGCCATTTTCTTATCAATCCGTTTTTTTGCCACCCCGTTTTATAAGCGCATCGGCAGTTGGGGACATAAAGCGCGCGAAAAGCGTGTGGATTGGGCACGACGCCCAACCGCCATCTTAAGTGCGTTTATTATTGATTTACTGATCCTGCTATTTTGCATTACGGCGGGCAATATTATCGCCGCCTCGTTTGGCAGCAATTCGTTTGGTCACAACAGCCCTGCGATCATGCGCCAACAGACGCTATTTCTGAATGCTTTTGCGCTTATTGAGTTTTTTAAGGCCGTCTTACGTCTGATCTTTGCCCCTAAATTTGACTATCTGCGTCCGTTCCCTTTTAGCGACGCTACGGCGAAATATTGGAATACACGACTTGCGTGGCTAAGTGGTCTTATTGGCTATGGGCTGATGGTCGTCGTTCCCATCACTAACGCTCAGTTAGGCACCTCGGTGGGGGTTCTCGTTAACTTCTGTATTATGCTGGCGCTAACGGTCTATGCCATTGGGCTGATACTGATAAATCGCACACCTATTCAGAAAGAAATCACCGCGCTAGGCAACCGTTCTTTGGCGTTTTTCGGCATGTTCTTACACGCGCTGTCTCACGTCTGGCATCTGTTAGCGATTGGCTATTTTCTCGTGCTGTTTTTACTTTCTCAGTTCGACCCCGGTAACAGCCTCGCCTTCATGATGGACGCTACGATTAAAAGCCTGTTAGTCGTTGGCTGCGGTGCTTTAGTCTCCGGCCTGCTAACACGATGGATTTCACGCCGCATTACGTTACCGACCGATATGAAACTGAAATATCCCATGCTGGAGCGTCGGATAAACTCTTATATTCCCAGCGCGCTACAGATCATGCGCTTTATCGTCGTGGTCGCGATTCTACTGTTCCTGCTCGACGCTTGGCATATCTTTAATCTACGTTCATGGCTAGACTCTGCGACCGGCGAAAAGATTATTGGCGGCATCATCCATATCCTGCTGATTATGTTTATCGCCGTATTAGGCTGGACGCTGCTGGCAAGCATTATCGAACATCGACTCAGCTTAGAAATGGATAACCCCAAGCATCCCGGCGCACGCGAACGCACTTTGCTGACGCTGTTCCGCAACGTGCTTTCCATTGTCATCACGACCATAACGGTGATGATTATTCTTTCTCAAATCGGCATCAATATCGCCCCCCTGCTGGCTGGCGCGGGGGCTCTCACCCTAGCGGTCAGCTTTGGCGCTCAAACACTGGTCAAAGACGTTATCAACGGTATTTTTATTCAGTTTGAAAACGGTATGAATACTGGCGAGTACGTCACCGTGTTTGGTATTACAGGCACCGTTGAACGGATGACCATCCGCTCTATTGGCCTGCGCGATGATTATGGTGTTTATCATCTGGTGCCGTACTCCTCAATAACCACCGTCGCCAACTACGCTCGCGAATTTGGGGTTTATCGTGCCAACTATGTGATTAGCCGTGATGAAGATATTGAGAAAGCCAACGAAGTGTTGAAACAGGCCGTGGCGGAGCTACGAGAAAATCCGCGTTTGAAAAGCCTACTGATTGGAGAACCCGCGTTTAACGGTGTGGTTAAGCTGGATGATATTTCGTTCACTCTACGCACGACGATCCGTACCGTCGCGCTACAGCAATGGACGATTCAGTATGCATTGGACAAACTGGTTAAAGAACATTTCCAACGCGCGGGGATCAAAACGCCGCATCAGAATGTGCAAATCAGCTATGCAGAACAGCAGAGAAAGGCGTTACCGCCGCTGGAGGGTGCAGATGGCATAACGCCGTAGGAAAATCAGGTTTCCTCTCCTAATCACTTGAGAGGAAACCGTTGATTCAGCTAGCGCTGATTAGCGGATTTTACGTTTGTTCTCAGGCAGGAATGTCCATGCCACAAAGCGGCTGACTTTCTGCCCCTGAGACATCTCTACGGTGCGCACGTCCAAGGCCTCAACGTCTTCTAAAGCCTCATAGATAGCCGGCAGATTCTCTTGGCGAGAGACTAAACTGGTGAACCATCCCACTTGTTTAGCGTAAGACTCGCTCTCTTCAATCATTTTGGTGATGAAGGCCACTTCCCCGCCTTCGCACCACAGCTCCCCGGCTTTTCCACCAAAGTTCAGCACCGGTTTGCTCGCATCGCGCCCCAGATTAGTGAGTTTGCGACGGGTACCATTCAGCGCCTCTTCAGCCGAGCTATGGAATGGAGGGTTACACAGCGTTGCCGCATAGTGTTCGCCAGCCTTGATTGCCCCTTTCAGGATTTTGGCCGGATCTTGCTGCTGACGCAGACGGATATTTTTTGCAGCTTCAGGATTAGCCTTGATAACCGCACCCGCAGATTTCAACGCCACAGGATCAATCTCGGTACCCGTGAAGCGCCAGCCATACTCATGCTGACCAATCAGAGGGTAGATGCAGTTCGCACCGACGCCGATATCAAGAATGCACACGTTAGGTCCGCGTGGCACCTGATAGCCATTGTCCGACGCGAGGACATCAGCCAAATAGTGCAGATAATCGGCACGGCCAGGAATAGGTGGGCACAGATAGCCATCGGGAATATCCCAGTGACCGATCTGATAAAAATGCTGCAACAGCGCGCTATTCAGCGCTTTCACCGCCAGCGGATCGGCGAAATCAATGCTGTCATCTCCCCACTGGTTACGCGCAACAAAGGCCTTTAACTCTGGCGAGGTTTCGCACAAAGCCGGAAAATCATAGCGTTCACGATGGAGATTACGTGGATGCAAATTGGTTTTTTGTGCAGGAAAACTTTTCTTTTTTGGGTTTTTCATTCGACGGTTTCGATCAACATTAAGACATCATGAATGTATGCCCCACACGCACGGATAGGCTACGAGTTAGGGTATAGAATAGGGAAATTAGGCGAAGTATACCCGTTTCTACTGACACTGACTAACACACCCGCTAAGCTGTTGCTGACTCTATTGAATGCGTAAGGATGTGCCATGTCTTCACTCTTTGAGTATTACAGCTATCAGCCCGCCCAAGGCCACGGATTAGCACACGATCCCCTTAATGCCATCATCGGCCCGCGTCCTATTGGTTGGATAAGTTCTATCAGCGGCGATGGACAACACAATCTTGCTCCGTACAGTTTTTTCAACTGCTTCAGCTATCATCCACCGGTGATTGGTTTCGCCAGTAGCGGCTGGAAAGACAGCGTAGCAAACATTAGTGAAACCGGTGAATTTGTATGGAATCTCGCCACCCTTGATAATGCTGAGGCGATGAATCAAAGCTCGGCATCATTACCACACGGCGAAGATGAATTTGTGTTTTCAGGGTTAAACATGCTGGCTAGCCGCTGGGTTAAGCCTGCTCGGGTAGCTGAAAGCCCAGTGAATTTTGAATGTAAACTCACACAATGCATTCAGCTCCAAGACCAATACGGTCAGCCCTTTGACTCTTGGCTAGTATTAGGCGAAGTGATTGGTATTCATATTGCCGAAAACCTACTTGATGAGAATGGTATATATCAAACCGCCGCGGCCAACCCTATTTTGCGTGCAGGGGGTCCCTCAGCCTATTACTCAATCAGTGATGAAAATCGTTTCGATATGCGTAGACCAACAATAAATAGAACGTAGCGAAGATTAAAAAACAGACACTTTCTATATAAGAAGCCAATTATATTATCCTTTTTGGCTTCAACACCTTACAGCTATTTCCTGCTTTTTAGCCTCATATTAATTCACAATAGATAAACATTTTTAATTTTTTATTAAATACCCAGCAATAGAATAATTCATACCAAAAACAAATATCCCTGTATTTATTAATGGAAATATCTTATTTTCTATTTAGAAAAATCCTAACCATTAATATCAGGCGCTCCAGAATTATCTCTGAGCCCTACTTTGCTCAGGAACTGCGGCATGGTGTTACCCACAGCCTTGTATAAAAGATCTGCCTCAACGTCATTGCGCGTATTGATATCAACAATCGTCGCCATCATCGTCGCCGCGGTTTTTTTTATGCTGGCGGGTCACTCCCTACAACAACAACGCGAAAAACAGCAGTTTGAGTTAGCAAAAACGGGACTGATGTACGCATCACATCTTGCCGATGATTTAGACCAAAAAATGGTCTCCCTGTTACCACTCACTCATGTGCTCTGTGAAGAGGTGGCAAACACCCTCTCCAGCAAAGCCGTCTTCAGTGGAGGCGTACGGGCCTATATTCTGGTTCGCAACGGTACCGCAGTGTGCTCCAGCGTCACGCACACGATGTCGTCTCCAGCAACAAATATCTATCCAGATATCGATCTAGACCGTGATGCCGATATGATCTTACAGCAAGGAACGCCGCTGGTTCCCGATCGCCCGGTCATTGCCTTTTGGCGCTCCACTGGTGATGGTACTCGCTCCGGTGTTTTGCTAACGCTGGATATCAATCCCGCGCCTTACATGCTGTTTTTCAGCCGCGAACGTACTATTTCTGGCTTAGCGCTGATTATCAAAGATCGCGCAATTAGCACCTATGAGCCCAACATTATTACCGTTGACGAATTACCTTCGAACCCTGATGTCACCGTGCAGGATGAGAAAAACCGCTTTACCTTCCGCCTATATGGAAGCCCTCTCTCCACCAGCGATTTGGGATTATTAGGCATGTTTTCTCTGCTGGTCGCGGTGATTGCTTGGCTGATCACCTTCTATTTCTTATCTCAGCAACGCCGCTTCGATCGCGAGATCCTGCAAGGCATCAAACGCGATCAGTTTTATCTGCTCTACCAGCCAGTGATTCATGCAGAAACCCATCTGCCGGGAGGATTTGAAGCCTTAGTCCGTTGGAAACATCCTAAACTAGGGCTGATCCCACCTGATGAATTCATCCCGTACTGCGAGTCACAGGGATTGATCGCGCAACTCACCCAACACATCATGACACTGGCGGCTCGCGATGCGCATCGTCTGATCGATGTTGTCCCCAAAGGGACTAAGCTGGGCTTGAATATTTCGCCATTGCATATGACACTCGACGGTTTCAAAAATGACGTCCTGCACTTCATTAACATGATGCCGACGGAGTATCTCATTCCACTGTTTGAAATTACCGAACGCAGCATGGTGCAACATGGCGGCGCCGAGGCCATCTTTGACTGGCTCCACGCTCAGGGGATTGAGATCGCCATAGATGATTTTGGTACGGGTCATAGCGCGCTGATCTATTTGCAGCGCTATAAAATTGATTACCTGAAAATCGACCGCGGTTTTGTGAACTCAATTGGGCTCGAAACGGTCACTGCGCCTGTTCTTGATGCAGTGCTCGAATTAGCCAAAAAGCTTAAACTGCAAATCGTCGCGGAAGGTATTGAAACCGAAGAACAGGCAGAATATCTGCGGCAACGCCATGTTAACTACTTACAGGGCTATTTATTCAGCCGTCCTATTCCGGTTGAGCAGCTGTATGACTATTATCGTGACCACGTACTTCCAAAACTCAACGCCATCATTTGAGTTGGCTTTAGACAAAATATTGCCAATAACCGTGTTTGCACTAATAAAAGACACAAAAAAATACAATGAATTGAAACTTTTATCCCCCGCTTAGCTTAACATTGCTATTCTTGGTACATCTGCAGGGTTGCGGAGAATTCGACGGAGTAACACGCGGTTGATTTTATTCACCGTGGATCCCTCGTTTGCCTGATTGAATATCATGTTTGCCCAGAAGATTCTGGGCGTAAAGCAGGAGCTAACACATTTATGCACTCGCGCTTTCTGAAGACTTTGTGCACGGTGGTTCCCCTTGTGGCCGCCCTCAGTTTTAACGTTCGTGCCGACGTCATTAACGAAAGCTATGCCTTTTCCATTTTAGGCGAGCCGAAATACAGCAGTGATTTTACCCACTTTGATTATGTGAACCCCGCGGCTCCTAAGGGCGGTGATATCACACTTTCGGCGCTGGGTACCTACGATAATTTTAATAGTTACTCTTCTCGCGGGCATGCCGCCGTGCGTGCTAACCAGCTCTATGACACGCTGTTCACCAACTCCGCTGATGAAATCGGCAGTTACTATCCCCTCATTGGCGAATCCGTACGCTATGACGACCAATTCCGCTGGGCCGAAGTCAACATCAACGCTGATGCGCGTTTTCAGGATAATACGCCGATAACCGCGCAGGACGTCGCGTTCAGCTTTAATAAGTTCATGACTGAGGGTGTTCCTCAATACCGGATTTACTATAAGGGAGTGAATGTCAAAGCCATCTCTCGCCTGACCGTGCGCTTTGAACTACCGACGCCTGACAAAGAAATGATGCTTAGCCTGATCGGTGGCTTAAAAGTGATGCCAGAAAGTTTTTGGAAAAATCATAAACTTTCCGAGCCGTTGAGCACTCCCCCGCTGGGCAGTGGCCCCTACCGCATTTCAGATTATCGTTTAGGGCAATTCGTCACCTACTCGCGTGTGACCAATTATTGGGCGGCTAACCTACCGGTCAATCGCGGGCAGTACAACTTTGATACCATCCGCTACGATTACTATTTGGATGACAAAGTGGCGCTGGAAGCCTTTAAAGCCGGTGCTTTCGATTTTCGCATCGAAACCTCGCCAAAAAACTGGGCGACACAATACAGCGGCGGCAATTTTGCCAAAAACTATATCGTTAAATCTGACGAAACTAACCAGTCAGCACAGGATACACGTTGGCTGGCGTTCAACACCAAGCGCCCTATTTTTGCCGACCGGCGCGTGCGTGAAGCGATTTCACTGGCCTTTGATTTTGCTTGGATGAACAAAGCGCTGTATTACGACGCCTATCAGCGTACCAATAGCTATTTCCAGAATACCCAATACGCAGCGCGAAGCTATCCAGACTCTGCCGAACTCGCGTGGCTAGCGCCGCTCAAGGGCAAAGTGCCAGCGGAAGTCTTTACCCAGATTTATCAGCCAGCCAGCACGGATGGCAGCGGCAATGACCGCGAAAATCTGCTGAAAGCCACCACACTCTTAGAAGACGCAGGGTGGACGGTAAAAGATCAAAAGCTGGTCAACAAAACGACCGGAAAACCGTTTGTCTTTGAATTGCTGCTGCCCAGCAGTAGTAATTTCCAATATGTCATGCCGTTCAAACATAATCTGGAAAAGCTCGGCATCACATTAAATATTCGTGAAGTGGATACCTCGCAGTACACCAACCGTATTCGCTCGCGGGATTTCGATATGTTCCCCACCGTGTATGGCGGAATGAATTATCCTGACCCGTCGCTAAAAATCCTATGGCGCTCAGACTATATCGACTCTACGTGGAACAGCGCCGGCGTGCAGGATCCTGCCGTTGATAGCCTGATAGACAACATCATCAGCCATCAAGGCCAACCGGAAGCTTTGCTATCGCTTGGCCGTGCGTTAGATCGCGTACTGACGTGGAATCATTACATGCTGCCTATGTGGTACTCCAACCACGACCGCATCGCCTACTGGGACAAATTTTCCATGCCGGCGCTGCGCCCAGCCTATGATCTTGGATTTGATACCTGGTGGTATGACGTAAACCGCGCGGCTCAGTTGCCGCAGCAACGGCGATAAGAGGTTTACGATGACCGCTTATCTTATTCGTCGTCTATTACTGATAATCCCCACGCTCTGGGCCATTATCACCATCAATTTTTTCATCGTGCAAATCGCGCCGGGTGGCCCCGTCGATCAGGCAATTGCCAATATCGAAATGGGGCAAAACGCGGGATTTGGCTCCGGCGGCGGCGACCAAATCGGAGCCGCGCGCGGCGGTATTGCGGCCAGTAACGTTGGCGAAGGTCAATATCGCGGCGCTCGCGGATTAGATCCGCAGATTATTGCCGAAATTGAAAAGCGCTTTGGCTTCGATAAACCGCTCCATCAGCGATATTTCGACATGCTATGGAACTACGTTCGTTTCGATTTTGGCGATAGCCTGTTTCGCGGCGGCTCCGTTATGTCACTGGTTGGGCAAAGCCTGCCGGTCTCCGTTTCTTTAGGGCTATGGAGCACGCTGATCATTTATTTGGTGTCGATACCGTTGGGTATCCGCAAAGCGGTTCATAACGGCTCACGGTTCGATACATGGAGCAGTACGCTGATTATTATTGGCTACGCCATCCCCGCATTTTTGTTTGCCATCATGCTGATTGTCCTGTTTGCAGGCGGCAGCTATTGGGATTGGTTTCCGCTACGCGGTCTGGTTTCCAGTAATTTTAGCTCGCTGCCGTGGTACAGCAAAATCACCGATTACTTTTGGCATATCACCCTGCCGGTGCTCGCCACCGTCATTGGCGGCTTTGCCAGCCTGACGATGCTAACCAAAAACTCATTTCTGGATGAAGTCCGCAAACAATACGTTGTCACTGCACGTGCCAAAGGCCTCGACGAACAGAAAATTCTCTACCGGCATGTGTTCCGTAACGCCATGCTGCTGGTGATTGCAGGTTTTCCCGCGGCGTTTATCAGCATGTTTTTTACCGGTTCACTCCTGATAGAAGTGATGTTTTCACTTAACGGCCTTGGGCTGCTGGGCTACGACGCCATTTTGCAGCGCGACTATCCGGTGATGTTCGGCACGCTGTATATCTTCACGCTGCTTGGTTTATTACTGAACATTATCAGCGATATTACCTACACGCTGGTCGATCCGCGTATTGACTTCGAGGCTCGCCACTAATGACGCTTAATCCAATAAATCAGGCTCGCTGGCAGCGCTTCAAGGCCAACCGACGTGGCTATTGGTCGCTATGGATTTTCCTGATCGTGTTTATCATGAGCCTCGGTTCCGAGCTTATCGCTAATGATAAACCCTTACTGTTACGCTACGACCAGCAATGGTATGCCCCTTTTTTAATCAACTACCCGGAAACCACTTTCGGCGGCGATTTTAAAACGGCGACCGATTACCAAGACCCGCTGATCCGTAGCAATATCGAACAGCATGGCTGGGCGGTTTGGGCCCCGATTCGCTACAGTTATAACAGCATTAATTTCGCCACCAAAGTGCCGTTCCCCTCCCCACCGTCCCGCCAACATTGGCTCGGCACCGACGAAAACGGCAACGATATTCTGGCGCAGGTGTTATATGGCCTAAGGATTTCCATTCTGTTTGGTCTCATGCTCACGGTGCTCTCGAGCATCATTGGCATCACCGTGGGGGCGACTCAAGGATTTTACGGCGGAAAAGTGGATTTAATCGGCCAACGTTTTATCGAAGTGTGGTCCGGTATGCCAACGCTATTTCTGATTATTTTGCTTTCCAGCGTGGTGCAGCCGAACTTTTGGTGGCTACTGGCGATTACCGTTATTTTCGGCTGGATGGGTCTGGTGGGCGTGGTACGCGCCGAGTTTCTCCGCACACGCAATTTTGACTATATTCGCGCAGCCAGAGCAATGGGCGTAGACGATCGCACGATCATGCTACGCCACATGCTGCCGAACGCGATGGTCGCAACGCTCACTTTCCTGCCCTTTATCCTATGCGGCGCTATCACCACCCTCACCTCTCTCGATTTTTTAGGTTTCGGGTTGCCGACCGGTTCTCCCTCATTAGGAAGCTTGCTGCTGCAGGGGAAAAACAACCTGCAAGCACCATGGTTAGGCATCACGGCGTTTGTGGTTCTGGCGGCGCTGTTGTCGCTGCTGATATTTATATTCGAAGCGGTACGCGACGCTTTCGATCCCTCGAAGGTGAATTGATATGACGGAAATTTCACTCTCGCACTCACAGCCGCCTCTGCTTAGCATTCGCGATCTACATATTCATTTTCGCCATGGCGAAGTGACTCGTCCGGTGGTTAACGGGGTATCGCTTGATATCAACGCCGGTGAAACCCTCGCACTGGTCGGAGAATCTGGTTCTGGAAAAAGCGTCACTGCGCTTTCGATTTTGCGCCTGCTCTCTTCGCCTCCGGCACAATATCCTAGCGGAGATATTCTGTTTAACGGACAATCGCTGCTGCACGCAGACGAAGCCTTTTTGCGAAGCATTCGCGGCAATGAAATTGCCATGATCTTCCAAGAACCGATGGTGTCGTTAAACCCGTTACACTGCATCGAAAAACAACTGGCTGAAGTGCTATCGCTGCATCGAGGCATGCGCCGTGCTCAGGCTCGCGCAGAGATTATCCGCTGCCTGGATCGTGTGGGAATTCGTCAGCCTGAGAAACGCCTGAATGATTATCCTCACCAACTCTCCGGCGGGGAGAGACAGCGCATCATGATTGCCATGGCTATTCTGACTCGACCTAAGCTGTTGATCGCCGATGAACCGACCACGGCGCTTGATGTTTCCGTGCAGGCACAAATCCTTGAACTGCTGGCTGAACTCAAGCAAGAGCTCAATATGGGGATGTTGTTCATCACCCATAATCTCAACATCGTTAAGCGCTTGGCCGATCGCGTAGCCGTGATGCGCTATGGCGAAATCGTTGAAACCGGTGAATGTCAGGCGCTGTTTTCAGCACCGCAGCATCCGTACACTCAACAGCTCCTCGACGCCATCCCTTCTGGCGATCCGGTGGCGCTGCCTCAACCGACGCAAACCCTGTTGGAAGTCAAAGATCTCAGCGTCCGGTTCCCCATTCGGCAGGGAATACTGCGCCGTACCGTTGGCTATAGCCATATCGTCGATCGTCTCAACTTCACGCTGCAACGAGGGGAAAGCTTAGGGCTAGTCGGTGAATCTGGATCGGGGAAAAGCACCACCGGTTTGGCTCTTTTGCGGCTCATTCCGGCGCTAGGCGAAATTTGGTTTGAGGGTACTGCGCTACATTTGCTGAATTTAAAGCAGCTTCAGCCGTATCGCAGCCAGATTCAGGTAGTATTCCAAGATCCGTATTCGGCGCTGAACCCTCGGCTGAACGTTTTGCAAATCATCGCCGAGGGCTTGCAGGTACACCAAAAGCTGAACGAACAGCAACGGGAAGAGCGGGTAATCAGCGCTATGAACGAAGTTGGGCTCGATCCAGAAACTCGTTATCGCTATCCCACCGAGTTCTCCGGCGGTCAGCGTCAGCGTATTGCGATTGCCCGCGCCTTAATTCTTGAACCTCGGTTATTGATACTGGACGAACCGACCTCTTCGCTCGATCGCTCCGTGCAGGCACAGATTTTAACGCTGCTGAAAACGCTTCAGCAACGCCACCAGCTCAGCTACCTGTTCATCAGCCATGACTTGCAGGTAGTGCGGTCACTGTGCCATCAGGTGATGGTGATGCGAAACGGAAAAGTGATTGAGCATGGAAACTGCGCTGAAGTTTTTGCAAATCCAACTCAAGACTACACGCGCCAGCTATTAGCCTTTGCTGACTGAGATAGGCTAAATCATTGCGGATGCAGCAAAAGAACGGCCGTGAGTTCGTAGCCTAAACGACAAACCCGTTTTAAGCTGCCTGCACGGCAGTTAACTACTCTCTCCCGATAGCGGCGGGTTTCCGTTGTTTCTAAGCTGCCTGCACGGCAGTGAACCTAGTTGGCAGGGTTCCCCCCGACTAGTTGTCTTTCTAAGCTGCCTGCACGGCAGTGAACGCTTCGTCCAGACCATTTTTTCGAATTGCTGTTTTCTAAGCTGCCTGCACGGCAGTGAACAATTACGTGGTGCTTGGCCTCTTTGTCGTTGATTTCTAAGCTGCCTGCACGGCAGTGAACCCCAGAGGGCCGGGGACGAGGCGCTTTGCAGTTTTCTAAGCTGCCTGCACGGCAGTGAACTTAGTTTAGAGGGAACTTGTACTGCACAAGGTTTTCTAAGCTGCCTGCACGGCAGTGAACGATCTGCGCACCACTACCGATATTGATAGCCTTTTCTAAGCTGCCTGCACGGCAGTGAACATCCGCTTGGCATACTCTGGATCAACTTCAATTTTCTAAGCTGCCTGCACGGCAGTGAACTGTAGAATAACTGGAGAAAGATTTTATAAATCAAAACAATAGCCTGTTACTCTTTATAAAACCCTTTTTATTTTGCATCATCCATGATTATTGAAAATCAATAAGTTACGAGCAAGCAATAAAAAAGGGTTTTAGCTGAAGCGCCCGTCTAGTTTCAGGCGGGCGCTGAAAACCAACAAAACTAAAACCACGGCACAGTGGCGATTGAGCTTAAGCCGTAGCTACTGAAGGTTCCCGCCTGAGGATGAGACTGCGCTTTCCCTTGGCGGATAAACAGCGGAAACATTTGTCCAGTGGATAGGCTTTTCAACGAAATAAAGGGCAGTGAAGTGCGTTGCTCGTTGGCATCCAGAATTTGCTCCCGCGCCTGTTCCTCGGTGAGCCAGCCTTTTTTAACCGATCTGCGCCGCAGTCGTTCCGCACTGCTTTTCACCTGCACTCGACTCACGGTGCAATGCATCACATTCTCAGGGATCCGTTGAATGTCGCTGCATTGTGTATAGTCTCGCAGCCCTTTCAGCCACGGTGTTGCTTGCAGCGCTTGCAACGCGTCTTGAGAACCATGTAAACGCAGCGTATCGCCCAACATTTTCCCCGCACGGGGAAAACTTACCCCAACCGCGCCATTGGCTTGCGCACCTAATACACGATGCAGCTTGGCAAACAGCGCAGCCATTAGCATTGGCTCACTGAACTCTGGGTCTTCAAGCACGCGGATATCCTGATAAAAATTCATATCAGCCCCTTAATCACTCTTTCTCACCAAAGACACCACCGCGGATCAATATAGCCATCACATAATGCTGTTGTTCTACCGCTGGCTTATCCCCCTTAGTGACCCACTTATCCAGTAGAGTGTAAAAATCCATTTTTTCTTTTGGCTGACGGCAGGCAACGCCACGGCTAGTGACAGAACCATAGGGCTCAACGGCAATCGCGCCCAGTGAATCGACCATGGGATGCCACGTATCGATGGTGCGTAGCGCATTGCCGATTTTTTGCGAGTGCATCGCTGCAACATTGCTGACCTGATATAGCACCTTACTTTTTTTACTATTACTATCTAAAACAAGCTCTTGAGATGGGAACACTTCCTGCCCTGCACCTAATTGAACAAACGCCTCAACGGTAAGTAAAACAAAGCTTTCTCCACGCAGTCCACTCTCAATCACCTGCGCGAGCGCCTGCAAATCACCTTCGGGTTGGCAGAATTCACGCAGACTGTAGTGTTGTGCATCAAACGTCCAGCGTTGCTCTCCTGAGGAGATATGCACTTTAATGGCTTCAGCACCAACGCGGTTGCGCCACAGGAAACGACCATTAGCCAGGTTTTCTGCATAGCGCGCAGCCAGTTCGGTAAAACCATGCTCAGAGATATACCCCTCAATCACATCCTGTAACGCAATTTGGTATTCCCGATCGTTACACACTGACGGCGTTGATAAATGGCCTAATACGCGCAGGGTAAATGTCACTTTCAGCGTATCGGCATCCATTGGCAACGCGGCTACGTCAACGCGTTGCAGGTTAGCTTTTTGGATCTCGGCATCTAATTTAGCAGGATCGCTGGCAATGGCATTTTTCAGGCGATTGGAAATCGTACCGCGCACCGCTTTTTCTTGAATATGAATCGGTTGCCAAACTCCGCCGTTAATATCATCCCATTTTCCTGCAAACATGAGTGCATCAGAGTTTGCTAGCTTACGTTCGAATGCCAGTACAGATGCTGTTTTAATAGCCATTGAAAATTCCCTCTCCGTCTATAATTAGTAGATAATTTCTTCAATTTCGTCTGTTGATTCATCGGGCTGAATCAATGCCGCCGTTTGGGAACCACAGCAGTAGTAGCCCTGTTCCGTTACGCGATAGCGCCACATCAAACTGGATAGATCATGAAAATGGTGTAAACCGCGCCATTCCCCTACGCCATAAACCGCCTCGGCAAAACAAAATGGGGTTTCTGTATCACGGGTGTGACTCACTTCGCCCGGTTCATACAGTGGAGAAATACGCTGATAGCCTGTTAATAGCGGAACGAGATAGCGCTTCGCCGGTTTAGGTAAATAGCGCCACTCTACTTTTCCACTCTCTGGATCTTTTACCGCTGCTCTTTTTAACGCAGCAAAATCCAGCCATGCATCAAGCATTTGGGCTTCTGGCTGGGTTGTACGTAAATCAGCCAAATGGGCGGCAAGCAGCGCGGAGCGATCCAGCAAGACAAAGCTAGGAAGGTGCTGACAAATCAGTCGCCGCAGTGCATCCGCGTTAAGCGGATACGACATCACCTCCACTTTTTCAATGTCTGTGATGATCCCTCCCGCCAAGCGTAGCGTTTGACACTGCGTTTGCAGATGCTGAGCTAGGGCATTCAATCCTTCATCACCATTTGCGATGGTGCCATTGCATTCAATCATCAAGGAAACCGTCATATGCATGCGCCCTTCCTCGTTGAACGCCGCCGTTTTCGCTTCTTTGGTTAATGGATTACGCGTTAAGGCAAACTGATGATCCCAACCCGAGCTGTGCGTATGATGCTGAAAGTGATGAGAAATAACGGTGCAGCCGTCAAGGCTAAGATTATGGCTTTGCTGTATACGGCGTGAGAGCGCGTGGGTATATCCCAGAAAATGGGTTATCGCTGGGAAACCGTAGGTTAACCCTGCAACGCAGTTAGCATTTTCCACACGTACTCGGCGTAAAACGATTAAGTAGCCCATTACAGTTTCTCCGCCAGAGACCATTCAAACTCGCGAATGTACTTGTTGAACAACGGCTGAGTTCGCCATTCCATACGCTCCACCATACCTAGCTCTAACGCTTCGTCGTGTAGCTGTAGGTTCAGCCAAAGAGTAAAATCATCAGCGACCGCTTTTTTCCAATCGCCGCCTTCACGTTCCAATTTAAAGTCGTCATCAACGCGGCAACGATAAGGATCAAGCCATAATTGTTGTGCACGTTTTAGTTCGCAGTTTTTATCTAATGTCCAGCCCTGCCACTCTTCACGCTGAATACCCTCTACTACTGTAAACAATTGCACGATGATGTCTTCCACCAACTCCTGACGACGCTCCCGGATTTCAACCGTGCTATCGCAATCCAACTTGCTACGCAGATACTGCTGTAGCTGGTGTGCATTATTCTTAGCCACAAAATGAAACGGGCCGCTCTTCTGAAAAATAGATTTCAGGTGTATCGGGGGTTTTTCAATCGGCTTGAACTGCGGCGGCGAACAAGGAAGCAACCAAACACGGCCACCGCGTACGCTGTTAAGATAGGAAATATTTTGCGGCTTGGTGCCTCCTACATTCATAACGGCAGTATTCAGATAGTAAGTAATGGGGGCCTCATGCCATTCCCCTTCCTTTCTGGCCTGATTAGCCACTTTGGTTTCGTCACTGAATCGTGCATCAACAATTCGCTGATGCAATGCATGGGCAAGAGATGAAGGAAAAAGCGGGCTAATCAGATGATATTTACCATCACCCACCGGAAAATAGACCTGCTTGGCTAATTTATGGCTGGAAGGCGATTTATTACTTAACGCCTGTTGAAAGCCTTCCACCCAAAGGGCGAGTTGTTCAGCGTTTTCAGCAAAACCTTGCAGCGCTGAATAATCGCCGCGTTGCAAACTCGCTACCAAAGAATCTCCGTCACATTCAGTTTGCAAAAATTTGGCGACATCCAGCACGGCTGCGTTGCCCACGGCGTCTATCGCTGGCTGAGTCAGCGTTGCACTGGATAAATAAACTGGCGACTCACTGTTTTCCGCATGTATCAGCACGCTGCTACTTTTAGAATCACCGTGAGTGTATTTAGCCGCGTGGGTCACTAAGCTAATCTGCCCTGCTCGCGCCGCCGCATCGGTTAACCAGCGACGAGTTTCATAACGCAGCTCCAGCGCCCTTCGTTCTTCAGCCAAACTAATTTCAAGCGCGCCTTTTTCTGCTTCACTTACCACCGCGAGTTTCTTTTGTGCGTCTTTATCAAAGGCCTCTAACTTGTTGGTTCCTCGGCCTTCAATAAATGACGCAATAAAAGAGGTCAGTCCGTTTTCTGACATGCTGTGCTCCTTATTTATTTTTAAATTCATCACTCAAACGCGCGAAACACCCCAAGTACCGGATTAAAACGCCACGCCTCTGAGTCTTCTCTGTAGATGCTTAGGCATATCTCACCAAACTTTTGACCGACCTCTTCGAGTTCCATACCCAATTTGTCTGCCAGATGGTTGTAGACATCAGGATAAGACGTTTGGATCCAAGCGCTTACGCCGTCCGCGATGGTTAACTCTGGATAGTCAAACTCACCGCTCTCTTTCCAACCAAAGCTGCCGCTATCAATGTTGTAAAAACGCAGTTTGTCATCGTCATCCAACAGCAACGCGCACTCCTGCTGTTTAGTGGTTTGCCGAAATGGCATCTGCCGCTGCGATTCACCGCACCAGTCAACGTGGCCGCGCCACCACTGAGCCGCTGGGCTCTGCTTTCCTAATAACTCTAGGGAGAGTCGGTAATGTTCCAAATCGACAAGGTTATTAAACGGAGGGCGCTTTGGCGCGTCGGTTCGTTGATGGATACGCGCGCTGGCGTCGATATGCTGGTACTGCTCTTCGATAAGGAGCTCCCGCAAATCGTGACTGGCCAACAGATATTTTTGAGACTCAAAACCTGGGCGGCAGTAGGCTGCAGCGCCGCTGTCGTTTTGGCGCAAAGATTTAATATTTTTGGTTAGAATATGCAGATTCGGCGTTTTTGGCGGTCGCTGGCGATGGCGCTGGATACGCCCAGCCAATTGAATCAACGATCGCATTGAGCTGGGCTCAGCGATAGCCCAATCAAGATCCCAATCCCTTCCAACTTCAGTGACCGATGTTCCTAACACCACAAATAAATGATGAGATTCAGGATATTGCTCAAGGGCATGACGAACCTCAGCGACCGACCATAGCGCCTCGGGTTGATGGCGCGTAAGCATGGCGTCTAGACGTTGCTCGATATGCGAACGCATCGCCAATGGATGCTGGCTGTGATACACGCAATAATGGATACGACAATCGGTCTCTGGCGAAGTTGAAAATAGACGCTGCGCGGTTGCCACCAAAGGATCAATATTGGCCATACGGATCAACCCAACGGATACCGTCTTGCCACTCTCGTGTAATTGATGGTGTTGGCGGTGCAGTTGCATCATCGACGCGTGTAAAACATCGGTGAGGCTCGCCATGACATCACTTATTTTGCGGGTCGGAGATTCGAGCGGTATAAGCTCCGCATAACGCAGCGGAGTCACTTGTTTGAGCTTAGCGATTCGTTGAGAAACAAAGGATTCGTGGATCTCTTTAAAACGCAATCCATCACTAATATCTTCGCTGACGGCATTATTTTCATCAAACCATGCACAGCAAATATTCACCGGAGCATTCGGTATACCGCACGATTTTTGATATTCCCCGCGTCCCGCTTCATAAGCGCGAAATAAAGCCTGAATCAGCGCAGGCGGCAGCGTGGCTGAAGACAGCAACACTCGGCTACCCAGCATACCCGCCCAGTTAACTAATCGACATAATGCCGGTAAATCAGCAATATCAAAGTCATCTGGCTCATCCAGTACCAGATCAGAGGTAAGTAAACGCAGCATGGGAGCAATCTGCTTTCCACCACGAATGCCTTCGCAGGCTGGCATTAAATGGTCGATAGTGCTGACCAGCACCGGCGCGCTAATCAATTTGTGTAATTTGCTGTCCTGTTTCAACCAGTGACTTAATCGTCCATCGTCGAGACTGCCGTCGTAGCGAACATATTGATGCTCAGCAAAAAAAGTTTCTGCCGATTGGCTACTCACATCGTTAGCCGGCATCGTACGATATAATTGATGGAGCTGTTGTACTGACGAAGAGCCGATCAACGTGGCGAGATCGTCACTTTGTAATTGAAGTTTATCACGCAGCGCATCGCCGGTTTGCAACGTCAGCGTTCGTAATCCCAACGCCACAGAAAACCGACAGCCCTGTTTTTCGTCGGCTAACGCATACATGATCCGCGCATTAGCAAACGTCTTACCGCAGCCGGTCGATGCCATATTGATACCAAAAAACCCTTGCTGAACCGAGCGTTCACGCAACGCGGCGGCAGTATCAAATGCCGTATCCTGCCAACGAAATCGAGCATGGCTAGTGCGTTGTTTAAAGCCCTTATGACGGGTAATTGCAGGTAAAGTCTGTCGTAGTTTAGGAAGGCAACGCCCCAGCAACAGCGCATTCTGTCCCACGCCAACGTTGTGCTCATCCAATTTTTGCTTGAGCGCCTTGGTGTCTGTATCGGTATTCGCCCAAGCAGAGTATTCAGGAGATTGCCAACCAGACGTCGCTGGTCTCGAAGAGTAATCATGGTCAGCCAGCATCAAAACCAGCCGCGAGATATGCACAGCAAAACGGCTAGTTAACTGACCATATGCAATGAGTGACCTAGACTGCAAAGCGCGTTGAGCAAACTTGCGTGCCTTGGTGCACCAAATATCGCTATGCAGCGGCGTGCCATGCGGAAATCGCCACACGCGTTGTAAATCCTGCTCGGTCCAGTCTCCCGCATCCTGATTGGTTGAGTTCCACACTGAATTAAACTGCGTCTCCAGCCACAAAGCACTATCCGTAAACTGTGGTTGAGCTTGATAGTTAATTTCAGGGTTAGGTGAATACTGAGGGTAAACAGGTAGGCGATGATGAGAAACAATCAACCAAGCAACTGCTTGGGCCAGAGGTGGCAGCGAAGCGAAGATATTCGCGTTTTCCGGCTGAGGATCGCGTTCTAAGCGAGACAACATCTCATCTTCATTTGCGGAAGACACCTCAGCAAGCGAACATAACCATTCGGTGTCCGTTTGTTTACCTACAAAAGCCTGAAATAGACGCAACGATATCCATTCATGACGATAGGGCTGGAATCGGCGGCCTGAAGTCGCGGTTAATCCCTGCTGAAATAGCTGATTTGCCTTGCCAAAATCATGGAACAACCCCGAAATACCCGCCAGTAAGCTAATCGCTTCTGCGCTATGCCACAGGTTTTCATCTCGGCTCTTAAGAATATCGCGCGAAGTTCGGTTAGTTAGCACCGTCCCCTGTGCATCAGGCTCTCCCCGCTCACCATTGACCAAAACACCACAGTATTGCGGATAATCGATGTTCGAATGCGTAGAGATGTGAATAGCGTTTAAATCGGAAGGAGATAAGTCGTGATTGTTCATATCGCTAACGCCGTTGTAATCGTTAACTGAAAATATCACGATAAACTTAAATAATTTTTAAGTTAAGTCACAATTAACTACCAACATGCCTTAATAATCAATTATGTAACTATATTGGAAAACGAAATTCATAATATCAGTTAATTATTGTACATAAATCGGCGATAAGAATATGGGATTGCCTGCATAGCAGTGAACATCAGGACGATAGCGAAGAAAGACAGGAATGATAGGCAGATCCCTGCATGCACCGGCAGCCACACAGGCGTGCCGGTATGCGGTTCTAACAAGGAAGTCAGAACGGATACTGAGCGATAATCGGCTCGGCGATCGCCACACCGACGTTTTTCAAACGGCACATCGCCGCACTTTCATCTTCAAGATGAACAAATAGGCAAGGTTCACCGTCAAGCTCAACGACAGAGCAGTTTACCTGCATCTCTTGTAAAGACTGATTCAGACGTTTCATGATTTGCCATGCAGCTTCTCCCTCTTCACTCAGGAGCTTCAGGCCAATCAGACTATTACTCTCAATAGCACTATTATTAACGTCCGTATTCTCAACGCCAGCCGTCTTTTCCAAATAAATGGGTTCGACCTGCACGCCGGTGAGCCCTGATGACCATCGGTAGCTTTGCGGCAACCGGTGGACTATCGAAAGCTGGAAACTATTCACATTTTTACCCTGATTAAAAACTAACTACAATTTTTTCACAAAAAACTCACATCGTAAACCTAAGTTCGCACTATTCCGGCTATTTGATGACTTAATCGTCATTTTGTTATGAGTTTGTTTATTACATTTCGGTAACACCGAAGAATAAACAGCCTAAAGCACGATCTTGTTGGCGCTACTCCATTTTTTCACTCTAGAAGTACCACGATGGAGGGAGATCGGTTATTGGGGTTATATGTATACTTTTATCTTTATTACCACAACCATTTTCGTTTCATTTTAATTACTTTGTCGTGTTTTTCAATTTACATACAAAATACAATAAATCACTGAACCATGATCAATGAAATTAGCTAATTAATTGTTTTTATGGAAAATAAAAAGCACAACGAATGCTAAATAACTTTAATGTTTTGTCTTTTCACAATGGATTTTACCTAGTTAAGTTAGATGTTCTGTTAAAAAAATGAAAATCCATGCCAAAAACTGAAAATAGTTAGCACGATTATATTTTCTAAGCTGCCTGTACGGCAGTGAACTGTTCAAAATGCAGTTATTGACACGGTTCCAATTTCTAAGCTGCCTGTACGGCAGTGAACGGGCCAGTCGTTAAAGGTGGTCGTGTTGAGCTTTTCTAAGCTGCCTGTACGGCAGTGAACTTTCAATGGTGATGTATATGAAGCTAGCTATATTTCTAAGCTGCCTGTACGGCAGTGAACTCCAGCTAAACGCACCACGCCCCCCGCTACTTTTTCTAAGCTGCCTGTACGGCAGTGAACAGCGTTCAAGCATCATATCGTGATAAACATCATTTCTAAGCTGCCTGTACGGCAGTGAACCTTATGTTCATGAGATGCCGGGGACGCTAAAATTTCTAAGCTGCCTGTACGGCAGTGAACTGTAGAATAATAGCAAAAAGGTTTGACTAATCAGAGCGGTAACTCATTTTTGGTTAAAAGACCTTTTTTATTTCTGGCTCGGCACCACACATAAAATCAATACGTTACGTGTGGGTAGGAAAAAAGGGTTTTGCGCCACGGATTTTCATTTCTAAGTGAATCACTGGAGAATGGGGTTCAAATCCCGCAGGAGAGTTTGGATCAGGTGAGTGCGTGGCTGAAAGCATCTGCGTATCTGATGCTAAAGCTGTGTGATATGGTCAACACACGGTTGCCGCAGATATCTCCGAACGCCCAGTCGTCGGCCTCCCCGCCTCTTTCAGCGACGGGGAGACGAGCGGTCACGCTCAGACAGGTTCTACGCGGCTACTCTTGGAAGGTCTAGAAGCGTACAGGAACAACATCATTGCGGCGAAAATGCATAAGAACATTGAGCTGACCATCGGCCATTCACTGCGCGCCGAAGCCAGTGCCAACAACGTTCCTACCACTGCACCAAGGCTGAAACGTAACGTTCCTGCCAGTGACGAAGCCGTTCCCGCCATATGTGGGAAGTCATCCAAAATAACCGCCATCGCATTCGATGTGATCATTGCGATACATCCCACGTAAGCCGCTACCCCAATCACCAGCGACCAAAAGCCTAGGCCTAGCGCTGCCGTGATGACCAACCAGATCCCCATAACAAACTGCACCAGCAGACCAAATCTCAGCATGTTTATCGCACCAAAACGGCGCACATTGCGGCTATTAATCAGCGTCATGATAAACAGGAATACGATGTTTAACGCAAAGTAGTAGCCAAAATGCTGTGGCGATACGCCGTTAAGATCGATGTAAACAAAGGGACCCGCACTAAGGAATGAGAACATACCGGCGAATGAAAAGCCGCTGGCTAGCATGTAACACAGCACCCGCTTATGGCGGAACAACGACGCAAAGTTGCCCAAAGTGGTACGCAATCGGAACTTTTGTCGTTTCTCTTTCGGCAGCGTTTCCTTAATAAAGATGGCCACCAAGATCGTGCCCAACAGTGCAGCGCCTGCCATCGCCCAAAAAATCGCATGCCAGCTAAACCAAATTAGCAATGCTCCGCCCATGATCGGCGCCAGCAGCGGCGCGATAGTCATAACCAGTACCACAAACGACATCATGCGAGCGAAATCGTCTTTCGTGAACATATCACGCATCAGCGCATTGATAACGACGCTTGCCGCCGCGGCGGCTAAACCGTGGATCAAGCGCATCACAATCAGTTGGTCAACAGACTGCGCCATCGCACACGCCGCACCGGCCAAGGCAAAGAATAGCGTGCCGTACATGATGACGGGTTTACGCCCAATGCTGTCTGCCATTGGACCATAAATCATTTGCCCAAACGCGAAGCCCAGCGTGTAAGCACTGAGCGTCATCTGCACATCACCGCTTGGAACACCAAATTGTTCAGCGATCACCGGCATACTCGGCAAATACATATCGATAGCCAACGGCATCAACATAGATAACAAACCGAGGATCAGGATCAATCCAAGATGGGAACTACGGGGTGTCTGCACGCAGCACATTCCTTATTCATTGTTCTTATCGTACTTCAGGCCGTCGCCATGTTGCGACAGCGCGAAGTATTCTAAGCGTTAACGCATTGATTAATCTTTCGACTGTAGCTCAATGGGTAATCCCACGCTGGCAATCTCTTCCTCAGTCAGAGGACGGTATTCACCCGGCGCTAAGTCTTCATCCAACTCAATGGCGCCAATTCGCTCACGGTGTAGTTCAACCACGCGATTACCGACTGCAGCAAACATGCGTTTTACCTGATGGTAACGCCCTTCGCTGATGGTCAAGCGCACGACATTGGCATCCAATTGTTCAAGCGTAGCGGGTTTAGTCAGATCTTTCTCGCCGTGCAGTTGCACACCGTGAGCGAACTGTTCTGCCGTATCGTCTGCCAGCGGATGTTCAAGGGTAACCAAGTAGGTTTTATCGCATTCATGCTTTGGTGAAGTGATTCGGTGCGACCACTGGCCGTCATCGGTTAATAGCACCAGACCCGTGGTATCCAAATCCAAGCGCCCCGCGGCATGTAGTTTTTCGGCCAGCGGCTCATCGATAAAATAGAGAATGGTTGAGTGATCGGGATCGTCCGTGGAACACACATAGCCTTCAGGCTTATGCAGCATGAAATAACGTGGACCGTGGATCTGTTCCAATACTTGACCATCAAAAGCCACTTCTTGTTCTGGGGTGAGCTTGTGCGCACCGCTCTTTACAATTTCGCCGTCTACAGTGACGCGCTTTGCACGCAGTTCTCGGGCAATCAGCGCACGGCTGATACCTAACTGCTGGGATAAAAACTTGTCCAGTCGCATGGAACCTGCTTTGTATTTCTATGAGAATCGGAGGGTTTCATTGAGCGTGCGCGCTATACCGCCTGAGCAGTACGGGCATCGTTCATAAACCAAAGAAGAACCGAGGATTATAGCGACTCTTCACCGCCGCGCCTATCTCAAGCGTAGTTTAATTATCCGCGGAGTATCTGAAACAAGGGTGATATTGCCGTAGCGCCCCTATTTTGACGAATCCTAGCAATATTGCTCAGCAACATTGCCAAACTCACCCTTTTTACTGCATGCTATATCACTGTACACTTTTACAGGAGATTTCAATGTCGTCCATCCACGGTCATGAAGTACTCAACATGATGATTGATTCTGGCGAGTCGTTTTCAACCGCTAGCCTGATTACCGCCATTGAGCAGCGCTTTGGTGCCGACGCCCGTTTTCATACCTGTTCTCAGCAAGATTTGACCGCCGCTCAGTTGGTGGATTTTTTGGCATCACGCGGCAAATTCATTCCTAGCGATAACGGTTTTAACACCCATAGCAGTAAAATCTGCCAACATTAATAGACATTCGATAATAGCAATTTAATGGCCTTTACTCTTCGCCCTTACCAACGTGAGGCGGTGGACGCAACCATCGCACACTTCAGAAAACACCAAGAACCTGCGGTTATTGTGTTACCTACCGGCGCGGGTAAAAGTTTGGTCATTGCCGAGCTGGCAAAGCTGGCCCGCGGCCGCGTTCTGGTTCTCGCCCACGTAAAAGAGTTGGTGGCGCAAAACCACAGTAAATACTGTGCTTATGGTCTGGATGCCGATATTTTTTCCGCCGGTTTGCAACAGAAAGAGAGCAGCGGAAAAGTGGTATTTGGCAGTGTGCAGTCCGTAGCGCGTAACCTGCCGCTGTTCGACGGCGAGTTCTCATTGCTGATCGTGGATGAATGTCACCGAATCAGCGACAGCGACGATAGCCAGTACCAGCAAATTCTTCAGCATTTGCGCAGTAACAATCCCAATCTGCGTTTGCTCGGCCTTACGGCCACGCCCTATCGTCTTGGCAAAGGTTGGATCTATCAGTATCACTATCACGGCATTACGCGCGGCGACAGCAACAGCCTTTTTCGCGACTGCATTTACGAATTACCGCTGCGTTATATGATCAAAAACCAATTTCTGGTTCCGCCAGAAAGATTGGACATGCCGGTAGTGCAGTACGATTTCAGTCGTCTGGAACCCAACAGCAACGGATTATTTCGTGAAACCGATCTCAACCGTGAGCTAAAGGATCAGCAGCGGATCACGCCGCATATCGTCAGTCAAATTATGGAATTTGCCGCCACGCGCAAAGGCGTGATGATTTTTGCCTCTACCGTTGAACATGCGCGTGAAATCCACGGTCTTTTGCCTCCTGAACAGGCAGCGCTGGTGAGCGCAGAAACCCCGGGCGATGAGCGTGACGCCATTATCAACGCGTTTAAGCGGCAGGAGTTGCTTTATCTGGTGAACGTCGCGGTGCTTACCACCGGATTTGATGCGCCCCACGTCGATTTGATCGCCATTTTACGACCAACGGAATCTATCAGCCTTTACCAACAGATTGTCGGTCGTGGTCTGCGTCTATCACCGGGGAAAACAGACTGTCTGATCCTCGATTATGCGGGTAACCCACACGATCTGTTTACACCAGAAGTGGGAACCACCAAACCCCACAGCGATAGCCAACCGGTACAGGTTTTTTGCCCTGGATGCGGTTTTGCCAATACGTTTTGGGGGAAAACGACGGAAAACGGCGACATTATTGAGCACTATGGCCGCCGCTGTCAGGGATGGCTGGAGGACGATGAAGGTGGGCGTGAACAATGTGACTACCGTTTTCGCTTCAAAACCTGCCCACACTGTGGAGCAGAAAACGACATCGCTGCTCGACGCTGCCATCAGTGTCATCAGGTATTAGTCGATCCCGATGATATGCTAAAAGAAGCCCTCAAGCTAAAAGACGCCTTAGTGCTGCGCTGTGGTGGAATGCAGCTTCAGCACGGAGAAGATGACAAAGGTGAGTGGCTGTCGATCACCTATTACGACGAAGATGGTGCTGACGTCAGTGAACGGTTTCGCTTAAAAACTCCCGCTCAGCGTACCGCCTTTATGCAGTTATTTTTACGTCCGCACCTTCGCGCCCCCGGTATAGAGCTGGTTTGGAAGCGTGCTGCGGATATTGTGGCTCAGCAAGAGAAACTTCGTTACCCCGATTTTGTGGTCGCCCGCATGAAAGGACGGTTTTGGCAAATAAGAGAAAAAGTTTTCGATTATCAGGGGCGTTATCGCAAAGCTGATTCGCTACGCGGCTAGGTTTTCTTGCCAAAGCGGGCAGATTTATTTGCCGTAAGCCCTGTGTTTCGTTAGAATGCCGCCCGCTTTTACTATTAAAAGCAGAATCTCCTGCCTGTTGCTGGGTCGCCTGTAACAGGTCTAAATTTTATATAGAGATACAATTATGTTCACTATTGAAGCAACTGCACGTAAAGAGCAGGGTAAGGGTGCGAGCCGCCGCCTGCGTACTTCTGGTAAGTTCCCAGCTATCGTTTATGGCGGAAACCAAGAACCAGTAGCCGTAGAAATCGATCATGACACGACTTGGAACATGCAAGAGAAAGAAGGCTTTTACGAACAAGTAATCGCTCTGATGATCGACGGCAAAGAAACCAAAGTTAAGGTTCAAGCTGTTCAGCGTCACCCGTTCAAACGTAAACTGACTCACGTTGACTTCGTTCGCGCTTAATTGCCGACTGAGTTAAATCGAGTTTCGTTAGTTTGAAAGAAAAAACGCCGCAATTGCGGCGTTTTTTTTATCTCAAATTCGGTGCAAAAGATTAATTCCCACCGCTGCTACGACGCTGTAGCTGATCGCGTAAGTTCGGTGGTGTTCCTTTGATGGTCAGCGTATCCGTCGCCGGATCCCAGAAAATACGCTCGCCGAGCAGCATCGCATCAAAGTTAATCGTCAAACCGCCACCGCTGCCCGCCATTTTAGTCAGTTGGCGCAGCGTACTGCGATCGGCAGGGAAGCTCTCTTCTAAATCATATCCCTGTTCGGCGGTAAACTGCTGGAAGTCTTTCTCCCCAACAGGTGGAATTTCTTTGGCTAAGGCTTCGAGCTCAATCTCTTCACCCGCCTGTAACTGGCCGTTACAGTAGCTGTACACCTGCTGACGATATGCCTGCCGCTCGTTTTTATCCAACTGCCCTTCAGCGCAGTAATCATCAACCGCCTGTAACAGACCTCGGTTTTGAGCTTTGGCATCGAGCCCTTCGCTTGCGGCGAGAAAATCCATAAAGAAATCGGAAACTTTTCGACCGACGCGACCTTTCAGGAAGGTCAAATAGCGGTGGGATTCTGGGTTGGTTTCCCACTCGGTGAGATCTATCCGCGCAACAATATCAGCGCGCATGATATCGAGGTAGTGGGTGCTGCTGATATCGAGTTCTTCATTGACGCGCATGCTGCTACAGCTGTTAAGCACCGCAATCAACAAATACTCCACGGCCAGATAGCGATATTGGCAGAACAGCACCACGCCGCCATCGGCGAACGGATATTTTGCGAGTTCATCACGCAAACGGCCCGTCGCTGCACGGCTAAATGCCAGAAAATCTTCATTGCCGCGACGATAGTTACGCAATGCCTCTGCCAACTCGCTCTCTTCAGAGAAGGTGCCATAGGCTTTGCTTTTCGCACTGTATACGCGATGCAACTCAGCCATCATCTCTTCTACTGCTGCATTTTTGGCTAACAATGAATCACGTAGCACCACATCTAATTGCTGCTCGTCGCGTTTAACCAACTGATGCAACGCAATCTGTTCGAGATCCAGACTCATTTTTCTTCTCCCATTTCGCCCCGGACACGTTTAGGCGCGTATTCAAACACTGTTGATTCTTCCCCGCAAGCGAGGCTGAATGTATTTTGATAAATTGGGTGGTGGAAGCTAAGGTATAATCAATGAAAATAACAAATGTATAAAAGAGCGGAAAATCACGCGCCTATACGGTAAGATATGGCACTTTGTCAGTCTGAGAAGCTTAATTCTATGCCACAATCATCCCGTTACAGTGACGAACACGTTGAACAACTGCTCAGTGAGCTGGCCAACGTACTGGAATCGCACCACACACCAAACGATCTTTCTTTGATGGTTTTGGGTAATATGGTGACGAATCTGATTAACACCAGCATCGCACCCACACAGCGCCATGCTATTGCACGCTCTTTTGCTGAAGCTTTACAGGCTTCAATTCGGGAAGATAAAGCCCATTAATTTTTTGCCCGGACGTATAGACATACTTTTATGGTGACAAACCGTCAGCGATACCGTGAAAAAGTTTCCCAGATGATTAGCTGGGGGCATTGGTTCGCTCTGTTTAATATTCTGCTCGGTCTGCTTTTGGGCAGCCGGTACCTGTTTGTTGCCGATTGGCCCTCTTCATTGTTTGGGCGTGTCTATGCGGTGATCAGTTGGTTAGGGCACTTTAGCTTTGTTGGCTTTTCTGCTTATCTACTGATTATATTCCCACTCACGTTTGTGGTGATGTCGCAGCGACTGCTGCGCTTTATTTCCGCCGCGCTGGCGACCACAGGGTTAACGCTCCTACTGGTCGACTCTGAGGTCTTTACCCGTTTCCATCTCCACCTCAATCCGGTGGTGTGGGAGCTGGTAGTAAACCCAGATCAAGGTGAGCTGGCGCGAGACTGGCAGCTGATGTTTATCTGCGTGCCGGTCATTTTTCTGGTCGAAATGCTGTTTGGCACCTGGAGCTGGCAGAAGCTTCGTAGTCTGAACCGACAAAAATTCGGCAAACCCCTCGCTGGGCTGTTTATCACGGCGTTTCTGGCATCGCATCTTATCTACATCTGGGCCGATGCGAACTTCTATCGCCCTATCACCATGCAGCGCTCCAACCTTCCGCTTTCATATCCAATGACAGCGCGGCGTTTCTTGGAGAAACATGGTCTATTAGATGCTCAAGAATTCCAAAATCGATTGAACCAGACCGGTAGCCCGGAGGCGGTATCCGTTGAATATCCACTCAGTAAGCTTAGCTTTGCGGATAAAGGTACGGGTTATAACCTTCTGGTAATTGCCGTTGACGGCCTGCGTGCTGACGATATTAAACAAGATCTACCGCAGCTTGCCGCGTTTGGTGATGAGAATCTGGATTTCACCCAGCACTATAGTTCAGGTAACAATCTGGATAATGGGCTGTTTGGCCTGTTCTATGGTATCTCGCCTTCCTACCTTGAAGGTATTTTGGCTGGACGCAAACCATCTGCGTTGATTAACGCACTCAGCCAGCAACACTACCAGTTTGGTCTGTTCTCTTCCGATGGCTTTAGCGCCCCGCTCTATCGTCAAGCACTGCTGACCGATTTCAGCCTGCCAGCGCCAATCCGTCAAAGTGATGCCGATACCACCAAACAATGGCAACAATGGCTGGCAACCCAAACGACTCAATCGCCGTGGTTCTCTTACGTAAATTTAAACGGTACACGTAGCGCACTGGCGGGCAGTTCTGGACATAAACCTGAAGATTTCATGGCGAAATATCAGAAGGCAGCTTCCGGTGTTGATGCCCAGATAGCAACAATTCTGGATACGCTCAAACAACGCGGCGAACTCGATAAAACGGTCGTTGTGATTACCGCCAGCCACGGTATCGAATTTAACGACAGTGGCAAAGGTGATTGGGGCTTCGGGACTAACTATAGCCGCTATCAACTGCAAGTTCCGTTGATTATCCATTGGCCAGGAACACCGGCTCAAACCATCAACAAACTCACCAGCCACGCCGATGTTATGGCAACGTTGATGCAACGCTTACTGCACGTTGATACTCGAGCCGTTAACTACACGCAGGGCGAAGACCTGTTTGCTCCGAGTAGGAAACACAACTGGCTAGCGCTGGGTGATAGTGATGAGTTAGTCATCGTGACACCAAAAGAAACCATCATTTTGGATAAAAATGGCCGCTATCGTACCTACGATGCTGACAATGAAGAGATGAAAGGTGAGAAACCACAGCTAGCCTTACTGCTGCAGGTGCTTACGGATGTGAAACGCTTTATCGCCAATTAAACCTGGTTAAATAACGCGCGAACGCAACGCCATTATCTTGATAAACGGCAATTTTTGAGTACTATATGCCTGTTCGGCACGTAGCGCAGCCTGGTAGCGCACCGTCATGGGGTGTCGGGGGTCGGAGGTTCAAATCCTCTCGTGCCGACCAAATAATCCCAAGAAAACCAACCTATTGTGGGTTGGTTTTTTTATGTCTGAAATTCCTTGGTGTAATGCTGGTGTAAAAACGGTGTAATACCTGCCCACTCATACCTACTCATTCAAGACAAATTCCCGCCCAAATACTGGTTAAAAACACAGTAAAACTACTTGCACATAAGTTTAAAAAGCACAAAAACATAACTGTTTTTTTATACAGCATATTCCTAAATTCAGTGGAGTGAAACTTATGCGAGTAGAGATTAAGATCGACAGAAGAAATGAGAAAAGTTTGCCATCTGATGGGTTGGAGCAGATAGATCGGGAACTAAAAAAGCGTCTTAATAAAAAATACCACGGCACCGAGACTTTTACTCGATTTGCCACGGCAACGGATATTGTGATCACGGGTGGAAGTAAAGAAGCCTCAAAAGTAATCAGGAAGATGGTGGAGGAAATGTTCGAAGAAGCCGATGAGTGGTTAGTATGTGACGAAGTTGAAATGGCCTAATACTATTTGGCCGCTCAGCACAACAGGGCAGCCATCTTATTACATACAAGGGTTATCATCGAACTAACTCATCGACATGTCATTAACGACATAAGTCACCACGCCGAAAATCTCAAACCCTGTTTCTTCATCTGCAAACTTAACACCATCGTAACTCTTATAATTCTGCTTTTGGTTTCGTGATTAATGTCACCTATAACCATTAAAAAAGGCACCCTAAGGTGCCTTCGAATCATGCTATCAACTAGAAGTTATACTTCACGCCAATCATGGCCGTGCTGTCGTTATAGCCTTTATCACCGATTTGGGTTCCTACATTGCCCCATAGGTTCAGACGTGGG
>NZ_LXET01000023.1 GCF_001655005.1 Hafnia paralvei ATCC 29927 | reverse complement strand
CGTCTGGTTATGGCTGTTGGCATAACCCGTCATTAGCCCCAGATGACCGCGGTTTAAACCATCCGTTGACCACTGCGCAACATCGCCGCCCAACTGAGCCACATAGCTATTACTTTGTGTTTTCAACTGCCCGCTGCTGTCACGCCAGTTGTTATGTCCACCCACCTGACGCAGCCATAAGCTTGTGACCTTCTTCTCACCGGTCAGCGCGTCGACATATTGGGTTTCACCTAAACGATCGTGCAACCGCGTATTAAACAAGGTATTTGCCGCGGCAAGGTTGGCAATATAGCTCCCACCTTCAGGTCGATTAACATGCTCCCCACTCGTTGGTGGAGTAACTGGTGGGTCTACTGGATCAACAGGAGGATTGACTGGTGGTTCTATAGGGTCTACTGGTGGTTCTATAGGGTCTACTGGTGGATCTGTAGGGTCTACTGGCGGATCTGTAGGGTCTACTGGTGGTACATTATTCTGGCTAGTTAGGTACCAATTATTAGCTTTGCTGCCCTGACCACGCACTAAAGAATAATCATAAGCTCCCGCAACAATACGTCCTTCCTGAGTAAATACACCAGCAGATTGACCACCAACAGTAATTAGCTCAATCCCATTCAGTGTTTGATCACCAGTACCGCCAACGTTAGTAACACTAACACCAGTATTACCAAAGGTATTTCCTGTAACAACCAGCTTATCTGTTAACGCACTATCATTACCTAGTACTGTATTAAATCGGATGTGTCCATTTTCACCTGTATAGTCGCCATCAACAAGTAAAGTAGAAAAAGAATTACCTGTCTTAGATTTAAAAATAATAGTACCTGCATTGTTTAACTCATTAATGGTAGCCTTGTTAGACACCCCATCATCTTCTGAGTAAACGTTAAGTATACTATCATTCCCCTCCAAAGATACTTTATCAAAATGAGAGTTTTTATCACTCTTCAACTCTAGAGTTAAATTCGAGTAATCTTTTATTAAGGTTGTACCTTTTATCTCAGAACCAGCAGATGCAAATGCCGTTGAGTTATCATGTAAGGTTATGTCTTTTACGGTAGAACCTTCATGAATTGAAATGGTTGCACTGTCAAAAAGAACAGAGGACTCAGCCATGCCACCACTCATGACTATTTGTTTACCACTGCCATTCAGAATGGTATTAATAGCTGTGCCAGCCACCTGTTGCACGCCATCATTAATGGTGGTGTCTTCAGCGTTCCCATTAACATCAACAATTTGTGAGCCACCACTGTTTATAGTCGTACTAGTCACTAAACCATTTGATAAAACCCTTTGCACCCCTCCATCATTTACTTTTGTACTATCTGCTTTTCCTGTAACGTTTTGGCTACCATTATTAATTATTGTATTTGTTGCAACACCATTGCCTTGTACCTTCTGCACACCGCCATTCAATATGGTGGTATTATCAGAATGCCCTTGTAATAATTGAGTCCCATTATCTATAGTCGTATTATTTGCTGTCCCTTTACCATATACAACTTGCTGCCCTCCATTAGATATAACAGTATCTAATGCGGTACCAGAAACATTTTGTTTCCCACCATTTATTACAGTATCTATAGCATCTCCTGATACCGACATAGTCCCTCCAGCATTAATGGTAGTACTATTGGCAGTGGCATCCAATTGCACTCCCATCACTCCACCATTATTTATGGTTATACTTTCGGAGCTAGATCCTGCGCCCAAGCTCACATGGCCTTTCTTATCAATGTTACTATCTGATATAAAATCACCATTATTTAAACCAAGGAATTTATCAACAGCCAGCCCATTATAATCCTTAGCTAGAGCTATATTTGGTTGAAATGAAATAATCAAGGCGGGAACAATAAAAAAATTACTTTTAACTTTAACAATTTTCATAAATGTAAATAATGTTAATCCAGAGTAAAGTGTGTGTTATTGTTAATTGCATCATAAAATCTAACGCATAGTATTACATTTATACAAAAAAACTACCAGTCCAAAGGCTCATGTTACAAATCTAGAGTTAAATAAGCGATAGTATTATTAGCAACATTGAAAAACACCAACAATAAATAGGATTCATCCCAATAAAATAATTTCCATGCTTAATCGATATGATTATTTCTAAACCCATATTAATAAAGTTTAAACTTATTTAATACTTGCAGATAGGCTTACCCCAGAGGCACCAACTTCTATGACCAGTGATATACTAATTAGAGGGATTGACAATTATGCTAGAAGGATGCGTCATTTAGTTAAAAGTTGATTTATAACTTCATTTAATATTTTTAACTGCTCTTTAAGTCCAGTGATTTCTTTTTGGATTGACTCACGACTTTGTCTTTCATCGTTAATGCTAGCAATCAAAAGCCCGATTATTCCACTATACTCCACAGCGTAATGCCGTGATCCTCCATCTGTTTGTTCAAACGCTTCATCCTCCCATCCGGAGATTAATTTGATCCGACGTCATCCCGTGTTGTTGAGATTAGTTCTGGCAAAACCTCCATCACCTCTTGATCAATAACGCACGCAGACGGAAGCCCACTGTCCTTCCATGTAAACGTATACCCACTGAATTGTGAAATTTTATCTATAGCGACAATATTATCTTTCCGTGCTATATCATGCGGTTGAGCCAACGTTTTACACGTTACTATTAACATTAAGAATCTAGCCATCGGTGTTTAATTGAGTATAAGTGCAATAGGTGAAATAACTTAAACGCATTAGCGATCCACTGGTGTTTTCATGCGCCGGTCTCTTGAATACGGACCGGCGCAAAACCATCTGCTACACCTCTGGTTTTTTAGGCCAATCAACATCCGGCGCTTTACTTACATCCACTCGGCTGAGCAACACAAAGTAAGTTTTCCACACTTTGAGCTTAGCTAATTCTTCATCAGTCGCGATGCCTACATCAAAGGCGGCCTGTAACGGCGCGATTTTTTGATTCGCCTCCACCATCAGTTGTGCACGGGTTTCTTCGACCTGCGCAATGAATTCGGATCTTGGGATTACACGCGGTGTGATTTTCTTGCCGTCAAAAATCCAATTACCGTCGAGCCGTTCAGGAAAGTCATTCGGAATACTCTTCTTGCTGACCTCTGCAACAGATAGGTTTTCAGGGAATAACTCGACCGCGTTGTAGCTTTGCTGACGGATAACCCCATCCGCTTGATAGGCAATTTTTAGCTTTTCCGCGCTTAACTTTTCACGCACATCATACCAATCTTGACCGTCTTCAGACTGGAGATGTAGCGCGCCATCCTCGGCGCGTTCTGCTTCGCTCCGTGTAAAATTTTTATAAATCATGCAGCCTTTCTCCCTTACGCAATGTTTTTCCAAGACCCAGCGATATATTTTTGAATGCGACGGAAATAGATCCGTGAGATATAAAAACCAACGCCGCCGCCTGTAGGCTTGGTAGTTCCCACGATGGCGGTGATACACGCGCCTAAAGGAATACTGGCCTGTCCGGGGTAAGGAATATCTTTATATTCTTCGGCACCCATCTGTAGGTTGTTGATATACCGCGCATCAAAATTGTTGTAATTGCTAGGTATCATCTGGCCTGCAAATCCCAACGTTGTCGTGTTCCAATAGCCATACATTCGGCCATTAGCATATAAATCCACTTGACCATCGACAGAGCTGCGCAAGCCTGAATCGTTATCACCAATATTTATCGCAGCATTTCCAACACCACCGACCTGTAATGTATTTTTCACCGTCAGATTTCCATTAAGGGTGCCACCACCAATAGGCAGCGCCCCTACCGCACTTGCGCTAGGTGGATTATTTTTGCTGTAGATATAATCCCATGCCGACCATTTATTTGAGGCTACATCGTAGATGCGGCTAAAGACGACAGAGCTGTTATAAGGCCGGTATTCTTGAGTGCATCCGTCATTACCATTTGCACCATTTCTCATAACGCATAAGCTACCGGCTGAATTGACAGGGTAATTTAATGCAGTTGTGGCATTTGAATTTGTTGATTGAAAGTAGAACCCCTGTTTTGTCCCTGTAAGTGTATTTAGGTTCGTTCCTGTTGGTAGAATGCCATTGTCTGGAAATGCTCGAATATCACTTGCCGAGGGTTTATTTAATGGTCCATAAAGTTTTTGAATACGCTTAACGACAATAGCACCATCGCTTTTGTTCACCGCTAGCCATTCAACGGATAGGTTCCCTGCAGAATCAACAAAGAGGTTGGCGGTTAATCTCTGTTTGTTATCACCGTTCGAACCATACGATAAGTGAATGCCCGTTCCATAACCGCCAAAATGACTATTTGCAGCGCCGCCGCCTTGGTTAAAAAAGGTATTGCCAATACTGGTTGGCGATAAAATATCGCTATCCACCATACCCACACCGCTCGCCCCCCCCCACGCGCCATTTATCATCAATGCATTAGGGGTATTATCCGTAATAGATTTTTGAACGTTGGAAGTTGCAGCTGTGCCAAGCGCTAAATTCTTACGCGCCAGCAGTTTATCGCTTAGATCGGACAGATTCTTATTTTTTTCTAGGCGCGTATTGGCATTATCATTGGCCGCTTTCACTGCAGCCGGTGTTGCCGCCTGTATTTCACTCGTGCTGTTAGTCGCACTATTGAGTTGCACCAACCCCCTTTGCTTTGTTGAGGCATCCACGATCGCCAGCGACTCTCGGGCTGTCTTTTGCGCCTGCGCACCTCGCCCACGGATTTCAGTCAGATCCTGGTCAATCCGTAAAAACAGTCCATCGCCTGTCGCTACGTTTAACGTGATATTGGCCGTATCTGACACCGCCAGACGAAACTGCATATTGACGCTGACACCGCCCACAGGCTTTTCAATCGCAGCACAGTTCGCCACGGCATACAGCTCGCCTGCGTCAGTAAGCATTCCGATTTCACGGACGGTAAAACCGCCCACCTCAGTCGGTAGGACGACTTTCGCCATCATCTGGGTCGGTTGATCGGGAGAAACACTCAGTTCCCCAATATCCCCTCGGTACTGCTCATTGATAAGCTTGGTCTGTGTTGGCTTGGGGGCCACCGCCTGCCCATTGCCATCCCCTACGACAAATTTCGCCAGCGTAATTTTGGTTCCACTCGCCAGCGCCTCGGCCTCGAGCTCTTTGCCTCGATTCGTGATAATGCTGTAAAAGTTAGCCATTGGGCTCCCGTGCAAAAATATCGATATCAACATGCGCCGTTACCGCACCCGAAATGTAAAATGCCCCCTCAGTCCCCACGTCGGTGATCACATCTATCTTGCTCAGATGGCTGCGGAGGTTTTTGGCGCGGTCGGTAAGGTTGCGGATCTGTTCATACAAGGCTTCGGTCACACCCTGCGTGCTATAAACCTCAATGCGGAAGGTATACGGAGCTTGTCTTGGTTGATCTTGCCACCACTCCACCACCGTAGTCGGTAGCCCCACAGCGCTTAACGATCGTCGCACTGCGCCTGCGGTCCCTCGATGCTGATGGACATACGCTGCATCCGCGATAACCTGCCGCTTTTGCGCCTCGTCCCATTCGGGGTTCCAATAGTCCACCGCGTATTCCCATGCTAACCACGGCAACAAATGTGCCGGACAGGTCGCGGGATCTTTGACATGCCGAATGGGAACCGGCAGCGCAAGAATTTGTTCAGCGCTAGCCTGCTCGAGCGCACGTTCTGAGGTGAGCGCATTGAGAGGAAGTAACGTTTTATACATCGCCTCCCCCCAGCAAACTCAAGGTGATCGCGCTGCAATAAGGCGCTGATCCCGTTTTAGCTTCAATATCCGCGGTGGGTTGTTCTAGATGAACGCGGGTGACACCCGGTTGATGCAGGGCGCGGTAAATACCCGAAAGCGGTGCCACACCGCCAATGCGATGCACCTGCGCCACATAGGTTTCTAGCGCTGCTCTTGCGCTCTCCAATACCGTCTGCGCGTCAGGACCATCAGGAATATCCAGCGTGGCCACCACGGCGTATTCACTCAAAACTGCGCTTTGTACCGTGACGTAATCCGTTAACGGTCGCACTTCATCTTCGTTTAATGCATGACTGACCGTATCAAGTAGCGCTTGGGGGGCGGTACCGCTTCCGGTACGTGATAGCACATACACATCCACCTCACCGGGTCGGTTGTGGGTTTGGGGTCCATAGGCCTCGGCGTCCAATACATCGGGATCGGCGGACTTGGCGTAAAAGCGGTAAGCATTACGCGCACCGGCGGTACATGATCTAAACCTTAAAGGACATATTGCTGCTGTAGTTGCTGACTCTAAAGAGATGCAACAGAAAGCCAGCACACTAGGATACGGTATTGATACCGATAAATATTTCAATGCAGGATTTTTATTTATCAATGTATCTGAGTGGAATTTTAAAAATGTCACCGCCGTGGCATTTAACATGATCAATAGCGGTACAATTTATAAATATGCCGATCAGGATGTATTAAATATACTCTTAAACGAAAACATTAAATTAATTGACAAGAAATATAATAAAACTATAACGCTAAGCCCTATCGATAGGGTAGATGATAATGCATCTCGTGGCACAACCATTTTGCATTATGTTACAAAAAATAAACCGTGGTTTATGATATTTGAGTCTCGATTTTCTTTTATTACCTGAATCAATCTCCATGGAAAGACACGCAATTAAAACTGACACCTAATGCTAGCCTGCTTAGAATAAAGGCAAAAAAAACTCCTTTCTGATAAGAAATTTGTCGATTGGATAAAATATTTCTCCCTATATATTAAATATAAATTATTTAGCAAATAAAACCATCAGCATTATTCATGTAGCATTTGACCTAAATTGGCTATTTCAAATGCTACATCATTAATCTCTTAACCTTCCACCGAGCCTAGTGTAGTTCGGCGCACCTCTTCCTCGATATGAATTCACGCACCTCATCATAACCATCATTATAGTTTTTCATGGGACTATATCGTTAAATATAAAAACAAGCATCACTGTGATTAGAAAAAACGATAAAGATATAGATTTCATGAGGCTATAACCTCTGTACATACTTTAAAAAAAGCTTATTTTTATAAAAAAATACATAATAGTGATACTCAAATTTCTCATAATTAAATAAACCTAAAAGCATTTGAAATACCAATTAAGATAAATCTTATATTCATTTCATAGTGATATTATTTCATTTTACATCCAATTAACATTGAGCTATATCTACGGCTATCACTGATTAAAGTGATTTATAACAATTAGATTATATTGAGTACTTATTGGAGGGTGTATGAAGCTTGGATATGATAGCTGTTTTGCGGTTGTGCTTTGTCATCAAGAATCAACGGTAGTCATTGATGATATTACAAAAGTCCTTGTACCTGCATGCCATAAAATACTCCTCAACTGTCAAGCAAGCAGTCATACCATACTGTCTGATGGGCTGATTGAAGTGATAAAAATTGATCACTGCACTATTCGTGACTTTTTGGCATCAACGACATCTGATGCTTATCATTTGCCCTATAGACCGAAAAAAAAATATTGGGAGTTTATCTCTAAATGCATATTCGTTGAGGTATTCTCATTAGTCATCAGACTTTCAAAAAGTTCCCACTTATCAACGATAGAGGCATACTATCACAAGAGATTACTTCATTTACTGCTTTATACATTCTCCACAGATAAAGACTTTATCCCCTACCTCGTCAAAGAGATTAATTTAGGGCTAGCATTCGCTGTTCAAGAGTTAATTATGAGTGACCTTACAAAAAACTGGTCTTTAGACTCAATCGCAAGATTACTTTTTGTCAGTTCAAGCACCTTAAAGAAAAAACTTAAGCAGGAAGGTACGAGTTACCAAAAAATACTTGTTAAGAGTAGGATGCAGTATGCTGCTAAGCAGTTGAGTATAAACAGTAACCTAACAATATCACAGCTAGCTGAGCAGTGCGGCTATAGCCATTTATCTTACTTTATATTTGTATTTAAAAACCATTACGGCGTTACACCTTATCAATTTTGCCGAAAACAGATGGCTGCGTAACAGCCCACCGAGACTTAGATCCTTGCCGTTGTAAATATCCAAAACCGACAAACTTTGGCCCATTTTTTGTCAAATTTAAATTTTATCAGCCTATACTTACAGCGATAATTTTCGACATATGTATAAAGGATATCTTAATGAAAACTAAACATGCTTTACTATCTGGATGCGCTTTAGCGGCAAGCCTACTACTTGCATCAATAACCAGCGTGCAGGCAGCAGAAAATAACCCAAGCAAAATGACCTGTGAAGAGTTCGTCAACCTGAATCCTAAAGCCATGGCTCCTGTCGCGCTTTGGATGCTCAACGATAAGACTGAATACAAAGGTGGAGATTCTGTTGATCTGAATATGGTCGAAACCGTCGCCGTTCCTCAAACACTCGAGTTTTGCAAAAAATCCCCAAAAGCTAACGTCTACGAATTCAAAAACAACCTACAATCGCTGATTGCTCATTAGTTTTCTCCTGTAGAGAGCAACATGTTATCGCGTCGACCTGCACGCTCAGGTCGACGCAAATTTTTATTGTCAGCACAACAATAAATGGCTTCCATCCTGAAGCAAACCTCATCCATCTATAAATAAATCATGCACGAATTTTGTTAAATGGTTTAATAAAGCGATTTATCCTATCCAACACCCACCCCCACACCACTTAAAAAACTTTTTATTTTCAATCAGTTAATTAATTCAATAAGATTTGATTATATAAAAAAATCAAAACACGCATTTGGTTAATAAATTTAATAGATCTAAATCAATAACTTATGTAAATTTATGCGTTATAACAATTTCATCACTCAACGTAATTTGTAAGTTTCCCTGGTGTTGGCCTATGGCTACTCTCATCCACACATACGGGGATGAGAGTTTTTTTTTATTGCGTATGGAGCTCTATTGAATGAAAACCAGTCGTTGCTATTTAGCGGGCAATAGCTATGTGAAAGTAGTATGTTCGGAGCCTGCAAAGGTTCTTCTGATCCATGAAAAGCAATACGACCGCTTTTGTCGCGATAGCTGGGCTGATTATCATGGGGGGTTTTTTAGTTCTTTTCCCGCGGTGATAGAAGTTCCGTATGACGGTATATGGAACATCGTTATCGATACGCACAGCGCAGAATCCGCTCCTCCATCTGTCAAAATAAGCATCATTTCAGATAGTGACTCATGAGCGGGCTAGCTGCGCATCCGCCACACACCTTGGACTGTTACCTGCGTCATAACTCAAAACACGGCTTTATGCTAAGCTGTGCCCTCTTCAAATTAGCCAGAGACCCCTAATGAGAAAAATAACCATCGTGATGATTATCATGGCCGCTGCGGTATACGCGTATAACTACCTTTGATTTCCTTGCACCGCAAACTTCGCGGTGCTGGCTTATCGATTTTCTCTATTTTACTTGTACAAAAAATTCGACCATAAAAAAAGCCAGCCCGAAGGCTGGCTTTTATCATGAATCGAGGACGACACTTACGCAGTCGTTGCCGTTTTCTTGTTTCCACGATACGGACGACGCTGCTGTGATGCAGGGGCATCACCGCGAGATTCAGGCTTACGTCCTTCTCCCTGCGCACGGCGTTGGCCACCGTTGTTTGCGCGAGGTTTATCGCCGGAGCGAGCGCCATCACGCGATTGTCCGTTACCTTGGCTGCGTCCCTGAGATTGACCACGGCCTTGACCGCGACCTTGGCTTTGACGGCCATTCTGGATTGGATCGGCCTTAATGCTAGGGTCTGGCTCATAGCCTTCAATAGCGATACGCGGAATTTCGCGTTTAAGCAGGCGCTCAATATCACGCAGCAGCTTATGTTCATCCACGCAGACTAATGACAGTGCTTCGCCGGTACATTCGGCACGACCAGTACGGCCGATACGGTGTACGTAATCTTCCGGTACGTTTGGCAGCTCGAAGTTAACCACATGAGGTAACTGATCGATATCTAAACCACGAGCGGCGATATCGGTCGCCACCAGTACACGAATTGAGCCTGTTTTGAAGTCGGCTAATGCTCGGGTACGTGCGCCTTGGCTTTTATTACCATGAATAGCCGCAGCGGTGATACCGTCTTTATTCAACTGTTCAGCCAAATGGTTTGCACCATATTTAGTACGGGTAAATACCAGCACCTGCTGCCAATTATGAGTGCCAATCAGCTGCGACAGCAGTTCACGCTTACGGCGTTTATCCACAAAATGCACCGACTGCGCAACCTGCTCAGAGGCAGTGTTGCGACGCGCGACCTCAACGGAGGCAGGATTGGTCAGCAGTTTGTTTGCCAGTTCTTTGATTTCGTCAGAGAACGTTGCGGAAAACAGCAGGTTTTGGCGCTTAGCGGGCAGCTTAGCTAACACGCGACGGATATCATGGATAAAGCCCATATCCAGCATACGGTCAGCTTCATCCAACACCAAAATCTCAACTTTAGACAAGTCAACCGCGTGTTGATGTTCCAAGTCCAGCAAACGTCCCGGCGTTGCCACCAGCACATCAACACCACCGCGTAGTTTCATCATCTGCGGGTTAATGCTGACGCCACCGAAGACAACCAGAGAACGAAGATTCAAATACTTGCTGTAATCACGCACGTTCTCGCCGATCTGGGCTGCCAGCTCGCGGGTTGGTGTCAAAATTAACGCGCGTACAGGGCGACGGCCTTTTACTGGCTGAGCATCCTGAGAAAGAATTTGTAACAGCGGCAAGGTAAAGCCCGCGGTTTTACCCGTGCCCGTTTGCGCACTGGCCATCAGGTCACGGCGCTGTAGAACGACGGGGATAGCTTGGGATTGGATAGGCGTAGGTTCGCGGTAGCCCTGTTCTTCAACAGCGCGCAGCAATTCGGCACTCAGGCCGAGAGTATCAAAAGACATATTAGGGTAAAACTCCAAATCCACCTTGACCCGAAAGGACGGGTGCAGTTTCCGGGTGGATTTATCAGACGCGGTAGTATAAGAAATCACCACGAGGGATAGGCACAAACTGCGAGTGCAACATAATTGTGCTGGATTCTAACAGAAAATGTGATCGGAGTCTGATTTGTTTTTTAGGGGGATAAGGTTTCGCTCGCCATTCGTTTATAGAACGGCGGCGAAATGTTTCGACCGCCTATCAATTACGATATTTATACACCACCTCAGTCGAAGGTGTCCGAGCTGAATGTACCAGCGCACACTCCGCACAATAGATATACGAAAAGTTGCGCCGTTATCATATCTCTCATACCTACCGCTCCCTAAGCGCTTCTTTCACCTTATTCAGCGGCTTAATCAAATAATCCAACACCGTTTTCTGACCCGTTTTAATCTCTACGCTGGCCACCATCCCCGGTAATATTGGGAATTTACGCCCTGCTTTGTTGCTTAGCTCTGCGCTTTGGGTACGTACGTATACTCGGTAATAATATTGGTCGCGACGGACTTCATCTTGCAGCGTATCGGGCGAGACAATTTCTACCGTGCCATTTAAGTTGCCATAGATGGAGGAGTCATAAGCGGTGATCTTAACCGTGGCCGGTAGCCCCGGACGAATGTAGGCTATGTCGCGAGGGTTAATACGTGTTTCTATCAGCAGCTGATCTTCTAACGGAACAATTTCCATCAATTTGCCGCCCGGCTGCAACACACCACCAACCGTCATCACCTGAATATCCTTCACGATGCCGCGCACCGGTGAAATCATAGTGACGCGATCTAGCTGATCTTCCTTACCGGCCATAACTTCAAGTTGAGCATCCAAATCGGCATTGTTCTTAACCTGTTCTTCACGCGCCCTGAGGGCATATTGGTTACGAGCATCATCGATTTTGCCCTGTAATTCGCTGGCCTGCCGCTGTAAACGAATAACCTCAACCTGACTTGCCGCCCCTTTGGCAACCAGCGGCTGAGTCATCCTCAGCTCGGCAACCACCAACCGATACGACTCCTGTAAATTCGCCACGGTCTCATTCAAATTACGACGGCGAGACTCATAGAGCTGACGTTCACGCGCCACTAACGCGGGCTCAGCCAGCGTACTGGCACTGAATTTTAGCGGTTCCCCGGTCAGTTCAGAACGCAAACGCTCAGAAGACGCACGAAGCGCCCGCGCTCTGGCCGCGGCTTCACCGTAGTTAGACTGAAATCGCTTGGGATCAAGGCGCGCAAGAATTTGTCCCTTTTTGACAATATCGCCTTCATGCACCAACAGCGCAGAAACAATACCGCCATCCAAACTTTCAATCAGTTGGGCACGGATTGACGTCGTCACCTTACCAGTACCGACGGTGACTTCATCCAGCGTGGCAAAATAGGCCCAAATGAAAAATCCCATCATACCCGCCAACGTGATCCAAACGACTGATGAATAGAAACGTGACTGACGCGCCATATCTTCCTGCATTGTGAGTTCTGCCATATCGCCCCCGCTTAGGCCACAACCGATGTCACGTTACTGTTACGCTGCGCCTGCCCGAGAATCTCGTCTCGAGATCCATCAGCCACCACTTTGCCGTTATCCATCACGATAATTCGATCAACCATGGCTAAAAGCGCGGGTCGATGTGTGACTAGCACCAACGTGCGTCCCGCCATCCAGCTCTGAAGTTGGCGGATCACGTAGCTTTCGAGCTGCTCGTCCATGGACGCCGTTGGTTCGTCTAACAGCACGACCTGGGGATTACGCACGATCATACGGCTGAGCATCACCATTTGCCGCTGTCCTCCAGAAAGCCCACGCCCACCCTCGTTGATCATACGATCTAAACTGGCGGCGTCTTTTTGTACCATGCCTAATGCTCCGCTAATCCGCAGCGCCTGAATCAGTTCCTGATCGGTGGCATGTGGATGTCCTAGCATCAGGTTTTGCCGCAAAGTGCCAAAGAACAGTCGCGAATCCTGCGATAGCAAACCAATCTGTCGCCGAACATCCACCGGATCAATATGAGCCATATCAACGCCATCAATAATTAGCTTTCCTTTGCTAGGCTCTGCCTGACCTGAAAGCAATTTTAACAAGGTGGATTTTCCCGCGCCCACCTTGCCCACCAACGCCACACGTTCGCCGGGTTTTATTTCTAATTCAGGGATATATAACGCCTGTTCCCCTTTCTCTATGTCATAGCTGTATTGCACATTTTCGAACTGGTAGTGCCCCGCTAACGCCGGACAGTGCGCCATTTTTTTCTCTGGATCGCGATCTAACGGTTTCTTCAGCAGCTCATTCAGCCCTGTCATGGCGCTTTTAGCATGCTGCCAGCGTGAAAAGACCATCGTGAGCTGCATGAGTGGCGCAATAGTGCGTGAAGAAAGCAGGCTGCAAGCCACCATGGTACCTGTGGTGATATCCCCTGCCAGCACCAGATATGCTCCAAGAACCAGCATCCCTGCATAGGTAATTTGTTGTACCGTCGAGGCCCATCCGCTAAGCCGAGCGCCCCACACGCGCTGTTTCATGCCGATAGCCGCACTGACATGATGTGTCTGTTCCCACTGACGCTGAAAATAGGGTTCAGCCTGAAGCGCTTTAATATCCTCAACGCCCTCGATGGACTCCACCAGCACCGCGTTACGAATGGCGCTTTCACGCATCCCTTCTTTCGCCAACTTAGCCAGCGGCCACTGGATCAAAATGCCAGGGATCACAATCAGCGGAATAGCGATCAGCGGGATGGCAACCAAAGGCCCGCCCACCATTGCCATAATGGCTAAAAACAGCAGCACGAACGGCATATCCATCGCGGCACCGACGGTTGTCGACGTCAGCAGCTCACGCACCTGATCGATTTCCCGCAGTTGAGAAATAAAAGAACCGGTGGATTTTGGACGCGCATCATTTTTAATCGCCAGCGCTCGGGCAAAGAACATCGATGACACTTTTAAGTCGATATGTTTGCCCATCAGATCGGAAATATGGGTACGTGATAGGCGAATGAAATATTCCAAAAAGGCAGCAAACAAAACGCCGATAAACAGCACCCATAGCGTCGGATACGACTGGGCAGGTATCACTCGATCGTACACCTGCATAGAAAACAGAATTCCCGCCAGCGCGAGTACGTTGCCCAATACCGAGGCGAGAGAGATTTCAGACAGCTTGCGTCCTGCATGTTTAAAGTGATGCCAGAACCAGTGCTCTCGATAAGGCTGCACGAAATCGTCAATGCGTGAGTCTTGCCCGCGAGCCGCAATCCCCAACAGCACCACATCGGGTTGTATGCGTGCCAACAGCGCGTCGAGTTCCTCTTCACGCACCATGTCGCCACAGTCGCTTAACCAATAGCTCACGTGCTTTTCAGCATCCATGTTTTCCAAGATCAGTACAGAACCATCTTCCAACTGCGCCATCACCGGCATGATCTCATTACGCCACTTGACATTGTTTTTTGGACGAATGCTGATCTGTAATCCGAGTAACGCACCCAACCGCTCCAACCGGCGCTGCACGGGAAGATTTTCAAACCAGCGCATCTGCTGGCGTAATGCGGGTATATCGCAGGGAAGTCCAAAACGCCCTGCCGCGCGCCCCATCGCTAAAATCCATTTATCGGCGTTTGCATGTTGATCTGCTGCCATTGCATACCTCTTCTGGATTTAACGCGTTCGTCATAATGCAGGCAGGGTATCGCCCGTCACTTTTGGCCGCGAAATATTCAACATATCGAGTAAGTTATCTACTGCGCCCGCATAGCGAACAGCCGCATCCCAGACGTCATAGCGGGCAATAATCGCCGCACTATCAGCCTGTAATACATCTTGCTCAACGCTGAGTAGGTCATTCAAACTACGTTTGCTGAGCTTGTATTCATCCTGATAGACGCTGCGAGTATTTTCCGCCGAGCTGAATTGCTCTTCACCCGCCAACTGACGCTGCTGCGCACCGATCAGATCGGCATAGGCCACCGACGCTTTTTGGTTTATATCCAACTTACTCGCCTCGACCTCAGCCTGAGCCGATTGGCGATCGCCCTCCGCGGCATCCACTTTGGCACTGGTCGCTCCCCCCTGATATATCGGGGCCTGTACCACTAATTGCACCTGATCGTCCCAATAGGAGCTGGCGCTGTTTTCGTAGCGAGTTCGCCCAGCCTGCACTGAAATAGTGGGCCAGTGTTGAGCCTCGGCCTGTCGCACTCGCTGTTCGGCTGCTAACTGCTTAGCCTGCGCACTGCGAACAGCACTGTTTTGCTCATAGGGAAGGTCTTTAATGGTGATCTTTTGATCGAGGAGGTCTTTGGGTAAATCGGGAAGGTTTGTCGCCACAACGCCCGTTAAGACTGAGAGATTCGCCTGCGCTGAACGTTCTTGTGCGCGATACTGTTCATAGGTGGCGTTCATTCCAGCAATGCGGGTTTCCGCCTGAAGAACATCAGACTGCGAGCTTAGCCCCGCATCCGCGCGGAGTTTCGACATCTCTTTGACCGCTTCCAGCGATGCCAGATTGCGCTGTGCCGCAGCCATAAGCTCTTGATAACGTTTGACCTGCAAATAGGCCTGTACCGTCTGCTGTCCGACGTTATTCAGGACGCTATAGAGTTGATAATCATAAGCCGCACCGAGGTTTTGTTGCTCATCGATGCTGCCGCTCGTTTTACCAAAATCGTACAGCAGTTGATTCAGCGTCACGCCCGCCGACGCATTGCTGTTTAGCGAACCGGAAGAGTCCGTTTGATGCGAACGCCCTGCCGCACTCTGCAATGAAATCTGCGGAAACCAAGCACTTTTTGCCACGGTCAAGTTTGCCGCGCCAACATGAATCTGCGCCGACGCTTGGGCGATTTGTGGATGGCGACCAAACGCCCGCAGAATCGCTTCTTTGATCGAAAGCTCAGCCTCCATTTGCTCGGAGGGTGCTGACTGCCACTGATAATCCGCAGCCGGAGTTTTAGCCAACAGCGGAAACGAGGTAAAACAACTCAAACCACAGCACAACCAAGCCGTTACCGGCCATTTTTTTAAGCGCTTCATAATGTTGCCCCACCTTTACATCGTGATGATGGCTTATCGATTTTTGTGTTTAGAGCTCATCCCGCTCTGTGCTCCTATTCTCAAGCGAGAAAAAGGATAATGTTGGTGTAACTGTTGGCGCCCCTAACAACCACGCGTTTTTCCGTGACGCCCTCTTCGCGCCGGGTTGGCATGCCACATCCCTGTGGCCGCCTTCCCACACCAACATCCTGTTGGCGTTGCTTTAACTGCCTAGGTTTAGGCTAAAACCCATGCGTGAACTCAGGCAGCACATTGCCTCGACCATCTACATCAAATTCACGTGCAGCCCCTGTTGGATCAGAACGTCTCCCAACGTGCTGTTGCCGGTTGATGAGTTATGGTAAACGTCATAGGTCACGCCATTGACTTCACGTTGGCCGCTGACGTCCCAAATATCCCCTTGCCCATGCACCAGATTGACCCGATCGCCGACGCTACCTTTAATCAATAGGTCATCTTCAGGTTTGTCCGTCACCTTGAGCGCCTCCTTAAGATCTAATGTGATGGTGTTATTGCCCGCTTTGCCTAGATCGAAAATCTCAATGTGCTCGACTTTCATCCCCAGTGACGTTAAATCCAGATTCATATTGCTGCCGTTCAGTACCAATGTGTCGGTGCCTGAACCGCCGTCAATATGAGTGAAGCCAAGATCGGTAACGTGCACGGTATCGTTCGCCGTACTACCAGTGACTGAAGCACCGCTGTTATGCGTCCCATCCGCCAGATCAATGGTGACGCCACCGATGGTGAAAGTGCCGGAGGATGGTGTGGTGACGGATTCATCGCCACTCGTGCTAGACAGCGATTGAGACAGGTGATCCTGAGAACTGGATTGGCTGGTATCAACATCATCCAGACTCATTGCCATCATCATCGGTGCTGGCGCAGAGGTTGGAGTGATATCAATAATATGGCCATCGAGTCCCACGTTGACGCTAACGCCGTTGCCGGCATAATCGTGAGCACTCAGGTTAACGACCTTGTTGAGCAGTAATAGGTTCAGCAAATCCAACGTCAGCGTTAGCGATGCCGACCAATTTCCTTGCCCATCGACTTTGGCATCCGCCGCGAGCGTGTCATTCAGCAATGAAACATGGACGTTGTCCCCTTGCTTCAGATTGCCCGCCGTCCCTTTTATCACCAGCAATTTGCCGCCGAACAACAGATCGGTCAGCGATGGCAAAGCGAGAGCCGCCATCGTTAAAATCGGTTGGGTGAGTTTGACGCCAACATCAACGGCGGTGCTGTTGGTATTGCCCACCACGTCGGTGACTTTAACGCCAATATGCAAATTGCCGTCGGTGAGGGTTTTAAGCAGCGTAGGACTGAGGTTTAACGACCAAGTACCGTTGGTATTCACCGTGGCCTGATAGTCTACGGCACCTAACGTGACCACCACTTTTGCACCCGGTAATGCGCTACTCACCGTACCGCTCAGCAGTTGTGAAACGCCTGATTCAGCGATATTCAACACGCCATCGCTGCCAAATAGACCACTCGCAATCCCCACTGTTGGCAAATGGGTAATGACGTTGAGTGAACCCCCGGTGCTCACCGTATTGCCAATTGGGTTAGTCAACGAGACATTGACGCCTAAATTGCCATCACCAAGCAGTGACAAATCCGTTTGAGGAACGCTAATGCTCCATGAACCGTCGCTTCCCACGGTTGTGAGGTAAGACTTACCCCCTAACGTCACGGTGAGCTGAGAACCTTGTGCGTTGGTACTGGTTCCGCTAATCACTTGAGCACTGGCTAAATCGCCAATATTCAAGCCACCGTCGCCAAAAATACTGCCAATGGTCAGCGTCGGTAACGCGTGCGTGATAACAGAAAGTAGGCCGCTGGCGCTGGCAGGGTTACCGGCCACATCTTTCGCCGTAACGCTCACCGTGAGATTGCCATCCAGCAACGCTTTCAGGTCTAACGGTGGAACGGAAAGACTCCATGCGCCGTTGTTATCTACCGGTATGCTGTACGCTTTCCCGCCTAGCGTCAGGCTTAATGATCCCCCCGCCAAATTCACGGATGTGCCACTTATCACCTGAGCCGACAGCAAATCACCCACGCTCAACGCGCCATCACCAAACAGGCTGCCGATAGAAATCGATGGGAGTGCATGGGTCAGCGTGGTCAGAATCGATGGCTGGGTAATAATATTGCCAACCGAGTCGGTCACACTCACGCTAATGTTGAGTTTTCCATCGGGTAGATTGCTCAACACACTGCTGCTAATGACCTGACTCCAGGTGCCATCGGCATTGATGGTCGCCGTCAGCAGCGTTCCACCGACGTTAATATTGACGGAACCTGAGGTCATATTGGTTACTTTGCCGCTGATAGTCTGATTCACCAGCGACTCAACGTGATTAAGGTATCCATCCCCACCAAACAGAGCGTTGAGAGCAATCGTCGGCAGATTCGTCAACCCTACTTTAACGCCAGCCGTCGCCGATGAGGTGTTACCGGTCGGCGTGGTAACGGTCACCGTTGCGGTTAAGCTACCATCCGGCAATTGAGACAGATTAGCCGGCGTGAGCGTGATGCTAAAGCTACCATCCGCCAAGGTCACGCCGGTGAAGGTTTTCCCCCCCACCACTACGCTAACGGTTGAACCCAGTGGCGCACCGGTCGCAGTACCTGTAATCAATTGATTAGTCGTCGCATCCACCGCGTTCAGCAAACCATCGCCAAACAAGGAGATGTTGCTCAATACCGGTGGCAGAAGATCGAGCTTCAGACCTGCAGTTTGATCGATAGGGTTACCCGCAATGTCTTTACCGGTCACTTCTACCGTCACATTGCCGCTACCAATGCCTTGCAAAATTCCCACTAAGTCAGGCGTTAACGCCAGACTCCACTTACCATCAGAGCCGACTTTCACATTGACCGCAGGTGAACCGGCAATGCTCACGGCTAGCGTTTGCCCTGCCAACCCCGAGCTTGAGCCACCGATAGACAAGCCACCGGCCAATAGCTCCGACAACGATAATGTGCCGTCACCAAACAGCGGGTTGAAACTTAAAGTTGGTAGATTATTAACAATGACGTCCAGCAGGCTATTGCTCGTCACCACGTTGCCCGCGGGATCGGTCGCCGTAATGACGACTTTGACATTGCCATCTTGCAACGCGGCCAGATCGACCTGAGGTATACTTGCCGACCATGAGTTCCCTGTTAAGGTCGCCGTATAAGTTTTGGTACCCAGTTGTACGGTGACTGTAGTACCCGCCACCACGCTATTACCCAGTAGGCCGGATATCACGCCGCTGGTGGTACTTTCAGCCTTGTTCAAGAAGCCATCGCCCATGGCGACCACATTTTGAATGATTGGCAGATTAGTCAGCGCTAAATCAAGATTAACGGGGGTATGTTTGACGTTGCCATTAGCATCAGTCAGCACGACATCAAGCACGACTGAGCTCCCCGCCGCTGAGAGCCAAGCGCTCGGATCAATATTTAGACTCCACTTGCCATCGCTCCCCACATTCGCGGTAAATGGATGACCAAAGATGTCTACCGAGACTTTAGCGCCGGTATAGTTACCGCTGACCGTTCCGGTTAACGTTTGGGTCAGCAAGGATTCAGCCAGATTCAACACCCCATTGCCACCAATGAGCGTGTTAATCGTATCGCCTAACCCAGGGTTAAGAGCCACGTTAAGACCAACGTTGACAGGCTTACTCACGTTGCCATAAGCATCGGTGCTGGTAACGCTTATTACCTGTGGGCCATCGGTCAGAGATTGCAAATCAATCTTCGGCACAGTCAGCGACCAAATACCGGAGCTGTTGGTTTGCACGGTTTCAGTCAATGGCCCGATCTTGATAGTAATATTACTGTTAGCCTCTGCATGCCCCGAGAGCAACATACCTGCGCCAAGAGTTACCGTGTTCAACAGTCCTCCAATACTCAGAGGATCTATGCTCACGAGCGGAATAACCGTATCTACATTGACTGTATGAGTGACCTGGGTTGAGTTGCCCGCCTTATCGGTGAGCGTAACCGTGATGTCATTGTTACCTTGATTCAACAGAGCCAGATCCGCCGCAGGAACCGAGACTGACCATGTCCCTCCGCTGCCGCCATCGCTAATGACTGTAGCAGCATAGTTTTTCCCATTCAGTTGAATCTGAACGTTCTGCCCAACCTCGGAACCACTTGCCGTCCCGCTAAGAATTTGAGCTGTAGTGGCTTCAGTTGCATTGAGTTTGTCATCACCCGCAAAGGCGTTCACGGTTAACACTGGTGCTACGGTATCAACGGTAAAATTCACCGCGCCGCTTTCGCCCAAAGAGACTGCCGTGATCACATGTGGGCCATCGGTAAACTCACTGCGAGGGATCGTGACCGACCAAGAACCATCAGCATTGATGATTCCCAGATAAGGTCCGAGCACGTCCAAGCTCACGCTAACCGGCGATCCCTGTGCGATATTGATAGAGTGCCCTGTGATGGTGATATTCGCCGTCGAAAGATCGGCAATCCCCATCAGGTTATCGCCACCCACAGGATCGACCGTTAAAATTGGAATAATCGAGGCAGGATTCAGTGTAAAGGACGTCGTCAGCGAATCGACGTGGTTGTTTGCTGCATCATTGGCAGATACCACCAACGTACCTGGGCCACTGGCCAGTGAAGCTAAATCAGCAATGCCTAAATTATAACTCCATGAACCATCGGCCTTCACCTGCGCTAAGAACGTTTTTCCACCAATAGCAATGCTGACGTTTTGCCCCACGCTCAACCCTGTCGAGGTCCCGCTGATGGTTTGTGACGCATGCAAATCGCCAAAATCGACCACGCCATCGGAGGCAAAGTTCGCATTCACCACAATAGTCGGCAGTGTCAGAGCAATAAGAGCCTGACCCGACGTTGATGACGTATTGTGAGCCTGATCGGAAACGACAACGCTGATAGTTTGATTGCCGCTTCCCAGATTTGCCGCTGTAAGATCCGTCGGTTGCAGTGTTAACGACCAAGAGGTGCCATCTGCACTAATCGTCGCATCATGGGGAACCCCGTTAATCGTCACCACAACGCTGGAACTCGCCACCGTCGAACCATGCAAATCCAAAGATCCCTTCAGGACTTGAGCAGAGAGCGCATCATTGACGTTCAGCGCACCATCACCAAACGGCGTATCCAGCGTTACCGTTGGCGGCGTGAGGAATGCATGGAACACCGGCGCAGGGGTCAGTGTGGTGGAGTTTCCAGCCGCATCTTGCGCCGTCACGCTAATGGTGTGATTACCGTTGCCGATATCCAGTAAAGATTTCGGTGGAATGCTCACCAGCCAGTTACCGTTGATGTCTACGGAGCCGGTATAAACGACGCCGCCGATATCAATGCTGATTTTCACCAGTTGGTTCGCGCCCGTTAGCCCCGTTGTCCCACTGAGCAACGCGACATCGTTAGCTTCACCGATACTTAAATTGCCGTCACCAAACGGTAGGTTGATCGTCGGATTAGGCGGGGTCAACATGGCGGTAAAGTTGCCATCAACGCCAACGCTGTTACCGGCATGATCGGTGACTTGGACATGAATTTTTCCTGCCCCGTTAGCAATAGTCGATAACGCGCCAGTCGGAGCGGTAACGGTCCATTGCCCATTATCCTGTACCGTCGCGGTGAGTATCTGAGTCCCCACGGTGACTTTAACGATCTGCCCCGCGCCGGTGATCCCCGTCGTCCCCGTTAAGATTTGTGCAGCACCGGCCTCAGCAATGCTCAGTAAACCATCACCAAACGGCTGTAAAATGGTCGGCGTCGGTAAGAGATGAGTGAGGATTTCGATGTTTTGCGGTGCCGAAGTTACCACGTTTTGTGCAGAGTCAGTTACCGTGACTGTCACCGGCCACACGCCGTCTGGCAGAGACTGGAGTACGGCGCTGCTCAGCGGCAGCGTCCATGAGCCATCAGCGTTAACGGTCGCCGCCAGCGGAGTTCCGTTAACATTGACAATCACAGTAACGCCGACGTTCGTGCTAAGCCCAGATGTGCCACTCAAGCTCCCGTTACTCTGCGCTTCAAGCGCGTTGAGAATGCCATCGCCAAACGGCGTATTCAGCGTCGGAATCGGTAATGTCACTTTCGACGTAAAACCCACAACGTCGCTAGTGTCGCTGTTACCTGCCCGGTCTGTCAGCGTCACACTAATCGCATGGCTGGAATCCCCCAACGCCAGCAGCACATTGGAAGGTAATTGCACACTCCAGTTGCCATTCACGTCTACCGAACCGGTGTAGGATTTTCCATCCAGTGTGATCGTTACCGTTTGACCCGCGCCCGTCAGCCCTGAAAGGCCCGTCAGAGTTTGACCCAGTCCTGCTTCAGCATTATTCAAAATCCCATCGCCAAACAGAGGCAATGTAATCGTCGCATCCGGCAGTTGGTGAGTCAGCACATCTAACGTCGTCGAGACCGAGCTTGGGTTTCCATAGGCGTCCGAAGCCGAGACGGTAAGCGTGGCTTTTCCATCGGCCAAAACATCCAGCACATGCCCATTGACGGGAATAGACCAATTACCATTAGCATCAACGCTGCCTTTTAAGGTCACGCTGCCCACGGTGACGGTCACGATGGTTCCGGCAAGCAGATTGGTCGCTTTACCGTTTAATACCCCACCCGCGGCCGATTCGGCAATGCTAAGAATTCCGTCGGTAAACGGGGTATTCAGCGTTAGCGTTGGCAACAGATGAGTACCTACGTTAATGCTGAGATCTTTATTCGTCACGTTCCCCGCCGTATCCGTGACGACGACCGAAATCGTATTTTTACCATCCGGCAGTGCTTGTAAATCCACGGCGGCGATAGGCAATTGCCACACACCGTTGTTATCCGCCGTTACCTGTACCGTTTTGCCATTAACCGTCACGCTGACGGTCAGACCCGACTCTGTTTTGCCACTCAGAATCTGCGTTACCAATGATTCGGCATAATTTAGGATATTGTCGCTGGCGAACACATCTATCGTAAGCAGCGGAGATAGCGTATCAACCTGAATAGGGTGATTGTCGGTAACGACGTTTTGCGCCACATCTTTCACCGTCGCGCTCACGGTTTGAGTGCCCTGACCCAACGCTTGTACATCAGCCTGTGGCACGGTGGTGGACCACTGCCCGCTGGCGTCCACTTTCGCCGTGTACGTTTTACCATTCAGCGTGACGGTGACCGTTTGACCCGCGGTGACATGCGATGTGGTGCCGGTAATTTGCAGTGGACTGTTCGCCTCCTGCGCATTAATCACGTTGTCCCCAGCGACGGTATTGACGTGAATCGTCGGCAAATCAGCAGGCTGTGCAATCACAGTGACATTGTGGGTATCCGTTGCAGGGTTACCGCTGGTATCGCTGACAGACACATTAATGCTATCCAGACCATCTGGCAGCAGCTTAACGTCACTGGCTGGAACAGTGTATGACCAAGTACCATCGGCGTTAACATTCGCGGTATACACTTTGCCGTTTAGCGTAATGGTGACTTGCTGGTTCAGCTCAACGTGAGTGGTGGTGCCCGAAATCGTCAGCGCCCCATTCGCTTCCTGAGCATTGATGTAATCGTCGCCCGAGACCGTATCAATATGAATGGTAGGTTGATTGGCCGCAGACGCGTCTAATTTCACCGTTTGGCTGGTGGTTCCCGTATTTCCCGCCATGTCGGTAAGCGACGCGGTAAAATTAATATTGCCGTCATTAACGCCATTGAGCGCTCCTGCCGGCAACGTAATACTCCAGGTTCCATCCGCGTTCACCGTAGCGGTGTATGTTGAACCGTTGACCACAACCTTAAGCAACACAGACTGCCCGCTATCACTGATAGGCGCAGTGCCGCTCACAACGATCGGGCTCTGAGCCTCTGCGGCGTTAATGATATTATCGCCCGCGATAGGATCTATGGTGATCTGTGGCAGCGTTTTGTCGATTTGAGCAGAGCCATTGAGGACATCCGAATTACCCACCGCGTCACTCGCAGTCACGGTGATCGCCTGCTGACCATCATTCAAATTCGCAAAATCACTGCTTGGAATATTCGCTTTCCAGTTGCCTTGAGCATCGACCGTCGCGGTGTAACTCTTGCCACCAAAGTTGACGGTGACAGTTTGTCCAATGCCTGATACGCCGGTACTCCCACTAAGCACCTGATTATTTGTCGCTTCGACAGCATTCAAATAGCCATCACCAAATGGCGTATTTAACGTTACATGCGGTGAGGTGTGAGTAATAATTTCAAAGTTCTGGCTAGAAGATACGGGGTTTCCTGCGTTATCCAAGACCGCCAGCGTCACCGTCGAGGTACCATCAGGGATCGCCTTGGCATCTTGCACGGGAACAGTAAAGTTCCAGACGCCATTTGCCTGAATTGTGGTGGTATAAACCTTCCCATTGAGGGTTATCTCTAATGTTCCCCCCACCGGAATATTCGAGGACGTTCCACTCAGCGCCAGCCCTGACGCTATTTCTGAAATATTAACCAGATTATCACCGGTGATGGGCGACACCGTGACCACGCTAGCGGCCGTGTCCACAGAGAAATTATGAGTGGTTTGAACGCTGTTGCCGCTCAGATCACTCACCTTAACCGTGAGTGTATAGCTACCGTCATTCAGCCCATTTAATGCACTTTGTGGGATCGTCACCGACCAACTACCGTCGGCGTTCACCGTACCTGAATAACTGCCGGCGCCCAGCGTCACCGTCACCGTCTGCCCCTGCTCTACGTTGACTGTTTTACCCGTCAACGTCTGTGGATGTTGCTGTTCACCGCTGTCAACCACGTCATTTCCCGCAAAGACATTCACACTCAGCAACGGAGCATTGTTAGGGTCGGAATCAACGGTAATGTTCTGTTGCAGACTTGCGCTATTCCCCGCCTTATCCGCCACGCTAACGTTAATCGTGGCGGTGCCGTTATGTAATGCCTGTAAATCGCTGGCAGGAATACTGACGCTCCAGTTACCGCTGCCATTAACCTGCGTGGTATACATTTTGCCGTTAAGCGTTACAGTCACCGTCTGGCCTTGCTCTGCACCCACGGCGGTTCCTGATAAGGTTTCAGCCGTTTTCACCTCTTGGATGTTCAACCGATTGTCGCCGGTAAATGGATCAATCGTCAGTACAGGAGACACGGTATCCACCGATGCAACGACGCTCACATTCGCCTGATTACCCGCGATATCGCCTACCGTCACGGAAATCTGAGCACTGCCGTTGGTTAATGCCTGTAAGTCAGCCGCGGGAATCGTCACTTTCCAACCACCACTGCTGTCCACCACGCCCTGATAAGTATGACCACCAATACTCAGCGATACGGTTTGTCCTGTGCCAGCAACGCCTGTATTACCCGTGACAGTCTGTGGATTTTGGGATTCAACCTGATTCAGAACACCATCACCAAACGGTGTGCTAATCGTTGGATGCGGCAAGGTGTGGATCAACACGTTGAGGTCATGTGAAGCGTTAACCGTATTACCGGCATTATCACTCACGCTGGCAGTGATTTTCGTCACGCCGTCTTTAAGCGCCTGCAAATCAGCACTATTTACCGATGTCTGCCATGTGCCATCAGCGAGAACCGAAGCAGAATAGGTTTTACCGTTCAGAACAACCGTCACCAAGGTACCGACTGCAACATTGTTCGTCGTACCGCTGATGGTTAATGGCCCTTTGGCTTCTGATGCGTTGAGGTAGTCATCGGTTGATACAATCGCGATAGCAATGCCACCTTGAGCGGCATCTGTGCTCACCGTAAAGCCAAAGCTACCAGTATTGGTTTGGTTGGCTAAGTCAGTGACACTTACCTGACCAACAACATTGCCTTCGGCAAGTTTGGCAAGATCCGCCGATGGAATTGTCAGGCTCCACGAGCCATCGGAGAGTACGTGTGTCGTATAAGTGTGACCGTTCAGCGTCACCGTCACCAAACTACCGGCCTCTGCGTTGGTAGTGGTCCCTTTGAGGATCTGAGCGGTTTTCTCTTCCGCAGCATCCAACTTGCCATCGCCCGTAAATGGAGAGACAGCAATAGTTGGTAGCAGTGTTTTAACGGTAAAGGTGTGATTAGTGCTTGTGGTATTGCCAGCAGAATCCGTGAGGGTTGCGTTGATGGTATAGCTGCCATTCGTCAGCTTCATCAGATCATTCGCTGGTACACCAACGCTCCAACGTCCATCTAAGCCCACGGTCGCACTATAGTGTTTACCATTAATAACCACATCAACCAGCTTGCCCTGCTCAGTCGTCGACGCAGTACCTGACACTAATTGTGTTTTTTGCTGCTCGCTAACATTCAGAATATTGTCTGCGGTGAAAGCCAGAACCGAGAGCATTGGCGGTGTAATATCCACCAGCGCAGAGCCGTTTAAGACGCTGTTATTACCCGCGACATCAGTGGCTGAAACGGTGTACGTGAGATTTCCGTTCGGGAAACTATGCAAATCGTTCACTGGAACCGAAACGCTCCAGTTACCCTTGGCATCAACCTGCGCGACATACACCTTATCACCTAAGGTCACACTGACGGTTTGCGGCGATCCACTGATCCCCGTCGTTCCTTTCAGAACCTGAATCTGCCCCGACTCTTGCAAGTTCAAGATGCCATCGCCAAACGGTGGATTGATCGTCGGAGATGGAAGCGTATGCGCCAAAACATTCACAGAATGTGTCGTAGAAACGGCATGGCCTAAACTGTCGGTAGCCGTCGCGGTGACGGATTTGGCACCGTCAGTAAGACCAGCCAAATCAGCAGTGGGTACGCTGATAGTCCAACCTCCGCTGATACCGACGGTCGCGTTATAGGTTTTACCGTTAAACTCCACCTTGACGATTGCGCCAGCGCTAACCCCCGACGTCGTGCCACTAATGGCTAGCGGCTGCAATAATTCTTGCGCATTAATATAGTCATCCGTCGAGATAATCGAAATAGCAATACCTGACTGATCCGCCGCTGAGGTGAAATTATGCGAAGCAGTCGCAGATTGTCCTGCGTTATCGCTAACGCTGGCGGTAAAGCTATGCGAACCGTTGGCCAGACCAACAAGATCTCCTGATGGAACAGTGACTTTCCAACTACCGTCGGCGTTTACCGTGGCAAGATAGGTTTTACCGCCGTCGAGGGTAACCGTTACCGTCCGGCCCGCTTCCACATGGGTTGTTTTACCGCTCACCGTTTGGCTAACCTGAGCCTCTGCACCATCTAGCTTATCGTCGCTTGCAAACACCGCGACGCTAATTGTTGGCTTACTCTCTTTAACTTCGACGTCCGTCGTGACCGTCGTGACGTTTCCAGCCGGATCTTTCACGGTAGCAACGAGAGGATAGTTACCGTCATTAAGACCGCTGAGATCGCTGCTTGGGATCGAAAGCTGCCAGTGACCATTAGCATCAACAATCGCCGTATAGTTTTTTCCGTTAAAGCTAACGGTAACCGTTTGCCCTTTTTCGTCAGGCGTGGTTTGTCCGCTTACTATTTGCGCTTTTCCAGCTTCACTCGCGCTAAGGACATTATCCCCAGCAAAAGGCGCAACGTTTAACACCGGTGGCGTAGTATCCACGGTGGAATTAGCCTGAGTGCTGCCGGGGTTGCCCGCCTGATCGGTTACATTGACGTTGATAGGCACCGTTCCAGCCGGAAGGTGCTGTAGATCGCCTGCAGGAACCGTGACACTCCAGTTACCGTTTTCATCAACGCTGCCGGTATATTCTTTACCGCCAATCATGACAATAACGGTTTGCCCTGGACCTTTACTGCCGGTAGTACCGCTTAGCGTTTGATCTTTTTGCGATTCACTGCCGTTAAGATAGCCATCACCGAACGGAGGATTCAGTGTTGGCTGCGGAAGGTGATGCGTCACAACCAGGAGATTTTCCTGATCGGTAACAGTATTGTGGTTTTGATCGGAAACGCTGGCTTTAAGGAGGTAATTGCCATCGTTTGGCAACGCCTTAAGGTCGGCCGTTGGAATGGTGGTGTTCCAATTTCCTTGAGCATCGACTTTCGCAGTATAAGTCTTGCCGTTGAGCGTAACGGTCACTGTTTGACCCGCTAAAACGTTGGAGGTCGTTCCGCGAACCAAAAGGTCTTTTCCAGACTCTTGGGCATTAAGAATATTGTCACCCGCAAGGATGGCAATCGAGATACCGCCTGCGCTGCTATCAACATTAATGGTATGGCTATCTGTTGCTTTCTGGCCTGCCAGATCGGTAGCACTCACCGTAATTTGGCTGTTGCCTTGCGCCAGCAACATCAGATCTGCTGCAGGGATGGTGACCTTCCACGTACCATCAGATTGCACCTGAGTCGTATAGCTTTTCCCTCCTAGTGTCACCGTGATCACTCGACCAGTTTCAAGGTTCAAGGAGCTTCCGCTCAGGATCTGATCGGTTTTTAGCTCAGAACCATTTAACTTATCATCGCCGGTAAACGGTGAAATGGTGAGAGAGGGGCTGGAGGTCTTCACATCGAAACTTTCATGTACCGTCACCGTATTACCATACTTGTCCGTGATAGAAACGCTGAGGTCTTGTGCACCTTGCTGTAGCAATTTCAGATCGGTGCTTGGAACGCTAATACTCCAAGTACCATCAGCATGAACAACGCCGGTATAGGTCTTGCCATTTAGCGTTAGAGTAACGGTTCTTCCTGCGTTGGTTGCCTGAGTTGTCCCGCTCAATAATTGATCGTGCAAACTTTCTGCTTTGCTCAGAACATTGTCACCGGCAAAAGGACTCAACGTGAGATTAGGATTCACAGTTTTGACATCAAAACTTTCGTGTACCGTCACCGTATGGCCATTTTTATCGGTGAGAGACACGGTTAAATCGTGGGAGCCTTGCTGCAGTTGCTTTAGGTCGGCGCTAGGAACGCTAATGCTCCAAGTACCATCGGCATTAACAACGCCGGTGTAGGTTTTACCATTTAGCGTCAGGGTGACGGTTCGCCCCGCATTGGTCGACTGAGTCGTTCCGCTTAATAGTTGATTTAACAAGCTTTCGGCGCGGTTAAGTACGTTATCGCCAGCAAAAGCATTCAATTTTAAGGTTGGGTTTGTTGTTCCACCACCATTCCCGCTGCCATTGCCATTGCCGCCGTTGCCATTTCCATTGCCTCCACCATTGCCATTGCCATTACCACCATTTCCATTTCCGCTTCCGTCTCCTGAGTTGCTGTTGCCATGTCCTCCGCCTCCTCCACCAGCAGCCAGTGCTATACCACCGCCGATGGCTAATGCCCCGAGAACCCCGCCAATCACACCGGCAGAGATACCTTCATGCCCAACTAATGTTGTGATCCCATCACCCAACGTTTGATAAGTCGGGATCACGGCTTGTGCGGTCGAAGAACCGGCCATATCTGCAAACGGGAAAATGGCATGGTGCGTCGTTTTGCCATCGTCAAAAACTAATTCGCTGTGTTCACCGTGTTCATCAATAAAGAAGAAACGCTGATAACGCATGGTAGAGCCATCTTTCATATGAACAATAAGATCGTTACCCTGACGTTCATAGCTGGCAACCATTGCAGAATCACCGTGGATTCTAACCACGCTGGATTCGGTCAGGGTAACCACTCGGTTACCTTGCGCATGCGCGTACTGAGTTATTTGCTTGCCGTTAGAACGCGCGACAATATCAACGTTTCCAGAATTCTCTAATGTGCCAGATGCTGAATTCGACTGTGCCATAACCGCCCCTTCAATCACTTTGCTGTATATAAAGCGCGCTTAAAAGCGACGCAAACTGAACCGCAGAACAGCTTTTAAGCTGTTCCGTAAAAATCACTGGCCTAGTTAAAAAAACTAAAAACAAAGAGTAGAAATGCGTTGATACTTTTTAGAATAAATTCCCTTACCTAGAAATATATAAACAACGATTGATAATTAGGCAATCTGCAATTTACATAAATTTAACTATGTGGCGAGTAAGTAAGGTTTTTTTTTCATGACATACTGCATCGAACTGATTAAAATAAAAATATTTAAATTAAAATCAATAAGATAAAAGAAAACGCAAAAAGCAAAGACGAAAAGAGAGGATGTTAATGGTTAGTAAATTTATTCATTCCTAAAATCTATCATTAGTCCAACTAATCATAATTTCTAATTATTTATTATCGACCTTTACAGCCAGATCTTTAGCGCCTAAAGTTAATCAATCATATGATTAACTTTAGGCGTGGCGATGAAATCATCTGACCAACCTTTAAATACGCCGACCACATCCCGCGGCGAGCAAGCAAAACAAGCGCTGATAGATTCCGCCATTATTCTCTTCGGCGAACGCGGGCTTGAAGGGGCCACCACACGCGATATAGCCTTAAAAGCTGGGCAAAACATCGCGGCAATTACCTACTACTTTCAATCTAAAGAGGGGCTATATCTGGCCGTGGCCCGATGGATTAGCGAGTTTATTAGCCGAGCGTTTGCCCCATTAGAGCACGAGTGCTCGCTGTTTCTTGCGCAGAAGGCCCCCGCGCCAAGCGAATACTTATCCTTTATTCGTCGCGGCCTGAGCATTTTTTGTCATCTGATGACGCAGCCCGAAACGCTGCATCTCAGCCAGATAATGTCCCGCGAGCAGTTAGCCCCCACCGCCGCCTACCCGCTGATCCATCAACAATGTATTGCCCCTTTGCATCAGCTAATGACAAAACTGGTCGCGGGTTACAGCGGTTTGCCCCCTGAAAGCAGCATTACGACCCTGCATACACACGCCTTATTAGGCGAAGTGTTGGCTTTTCGCATGGCGCGCGAAACGATACGGATTCAGGCCGGTTGGGCGTCGATTGGCCCCGAACAGGCTGATTTAATTAATCAGGTATTACAACAACATATCGAGTTATTACTGAACGGACTGCGTATGACTTATTCACCTCACGGTCAGATGCAGTCGACTACGTATGGAAATAGTGATGAATAACAAAAAGCTTATTGGGATCGTTGCCGTACTGGTTATTGTTGCCCTCGCGCTCGGTGGTTTTTACTACTACCGCAGCCATGAGGATCGTGGTTTAACGCTTTACGGTAATGTGGATATTCGAACCGTAAACTTAGGCTTTCGCGTCGGGGGGCGCCTAGCTTCGCTGGACGTGGATGAAGGCGATACCGTGACCCGCGGAATGTTGTTGGGAAAACTTGATGATGCCCCCTTCGTCAACTCGCTAAACGAAGCTAAAGCCAACGTCGCAGCAGCCCAAGCTCAGCTGGATTTATTGCTAGCAGGCTATCGTACTGAAGAGATTGCTCAGGCTCGCGCTGCCGTTGCACAGCAACAGGCGGCCTTTAGCTACGCCGACAGTTATCTGAAACGTCAGCAAGGCTTGTGGGCAAGTAAAGCCACCTCTGCCAACGATCTGGAAGATGCCAAAACCGCACGCAATCAGGCATTAGCTAATTTGCAGGCGGCCAAAGATAAGCTGTCTCAATATGAAACAGGTAACCGCCCGCAGGAAATTGAACAGGCGCAGGCGAGCTTAGCTCAGGCTCAGGCTGCGGCGGATCAGGCGGAACTTAATCTAAAAGATACTCAGCTGATTGCCCCCTCGGATGGCACCATTCTGACTCGTGCGGTAGAACCCGGCACCATGCTGGCCTCTGGCAGCACGGTATTCAGCGTATCGTTAACCCGACCAGTTTGGATCCGCGCGTATGTCAGTGAAGAGAACCTCAGCAAAGCCATACCAGGAACGGAAATACAGATTTATACCGACGGTCGCCCAAATAAACCTTATCACGGCAAAATCGGTTTTGTTTCGCCAACCGCAGAATTTACCCCGAAAAGCGTCGAAACACCGGAGTTACGCACCGATTTAGTGTATCGCCTGCGTGTTATCGTAACCGATGCAGATGACAGTCTACGTCAAGGAATGCCTGTCACATTGCGCTTCAACGACGACGGCGCAACACGCTAAGGAATGCAAGCATGAGTACGCAACACGAAATCGTGCTCGACGGCGTAGCAAAGCGTTTTGCGGGCATGGCACAACCGGCGGTCGCCAGTCTAACTACGCGCATTGCCAGTGGTGCCGTAATGGGGCTCGTCGGACCGGACGGTGCAGGGAAAACGACGCTCATTCGTATGCTCGCTGGTCTTCTGAAACCAAGCACCGGCAAAATACAGGTAGTCGGTTTGGATCCCATTGCCCAAGACAGCGAATTGCACGCTATTTTGGGCTATATGCCGCAAAAGTTTGGACTATATGAAGATCTCACCGTTATCGAAAACCTTACGCTGTACGCCGATCTGCGTGGCGTAATCGGTGAGGAGCGGCAAAAAACCTTCGAAAAACTGCTGAAGTTTACGGATTTAACCCGTTTTACCGAACGGTTAGCCGGTAAGCTATCCGGAGGAATGAAGCAAAAGCTTGGCTTAGCCTGTACCTTAGTCGGCGAGCCCAAAGTTCTGCTGCTGGATGAACCCGGCGTCGGTGTCGATCCTATTTCTCGCCGCGAACTCTGGCGCATGGTGCACGAGCTGGCAGACGAAGGAATGCTGATCCTATGGAGCACCTCCTATCTCGATGAAGCCGAGCAGTGCCGAGAAGTTCTGCTGATGAACGAAGGTAAACTGCTTTACAGCGGCGCCCCACAAGAATTAACCCAACGCATGGCGGGCCGCACCATTTTACTGCGCGCTAAAGGCATCTCACACCGCAAATTGCTGCAACGTGCTATCTGCCTCCCATCGGTCAGTGATGGTGTCATCCAAGGTAAATATCTGCGCTTGATTCTGAAAGAAAACGCCGAACACTCTGCTTTGTTACAAGCGCTCGAACAGCCTGAAGCCGAATTGCTAGAAGCCGAGCCGCGTTTTGAAGATGCCTTCATCGATTTGCTCGGCGGGGGGCCCGACCATGAATCTGAGTTGGCGAAAATTATGCCGCAGGTCAAAGTCGATCCTGCTGAAACCGTCATTGAGGCGCAGCAGCTAACCAAAAAGTTTGGTGATTTTGCCGCTACTGACCACGTTGATTTTCAGGTCAAACGCGGCGAAATATTTGGTCTTTTAGGACCCAATGGTGCAGGTAAGTCCACCACTTTCAAAATGATGTGTGCCCTACTTAAACCGACCAGCGGCAAAGCGTTGGTGTTGGGACTGGATCTGAAAACCGATTCTGGTCGAGCACGTCAGCATTTGGGCTATATGGCGCAGAAGTTTTCGCTCTATGGCAATCTGACGGTGGCACAAAATCTGAAGTTCTTCTCCGGCGTATACGGGCTGAAAGGCAAACAGCAAAAAGACAAAATTAACGGCATGATCAATGCCTTTAACTTCACGCCGATTTTAGACCAAACCCCAGATTCTCTGCCGCTGGGTTTCAAGCAACGGCTAGCGTTAGCCTGTTCGCTGATGCATGAACCTGACATCCTTTTTCTGGATGAACCGACTTCAGGCGTTGATCCCCTCACCCGCCGAGAATTTTGGCTGCACATTAACGGTATGGTTGATAAAGGCGTCACGGTTATGGTCACCACGCACTTTATGGATGAAGCGGAATATTGTGATCGCATCGGGCTAGTCTATCGCGGCAAAATTATCGCCGCAGGATCGCCCGATCAGCTAAAAAACAGCGTCGCCAACGATGACAATCCAAACCCGACCATGGAGCAAGCTTTCATTGAGCTGGTTCAGGGATACGATAAGGAGCAAATGTCATGAGTGAAAGTGCTAACAATATCCATTTTTCCTGGCGGCGGCTGCGCGCGTTATGTCGCAAGGAAACCGCACAGATCCTGCGTGATCCAAGCAGCGCGTTAATTGCCGTGGTCATTCCGCTGATGCTGCTGTTCATTTTTGGCTATGGTATCAATCTAGACTCCAGCAAACTGCATGTCGGTATCTTAATGGAACAGCAATCCGAAGACGCCCGCGATTTGGCAAATACCTTTATTGGTTCCCCCTATATCGCGGCTACGGTGAGCGACGATCGTCAGGGCCTCATTAAGAAACTTCAGGCTGGGAAAATTCGTGGGCTGATCGTGATTCCCGTCGATTTCTCTGCTCAATTGGCTCGCCCAGAGGGAAAAGCTCCCATTCAGGTTATTACCGACGGCAGTGAACCTAATACAGCAAACTTTGTGCAAGGCTATGCCGAAGGTATCTGGCAAATCTGGTTACAACAGCGCGCTGTTGATAACGGTGGTGAATTTAAGCCATTAATCAACGTGCAGCTACGCTATTGGTTTAACCCTGCCGCGATCAGCCAACATTTTATTATTCCCGGCGCCATTACCATTATCATGACGGTAATCGGTGCGATTCTAACCTCGCTGGTCATTGCCCGAGAATGGGAGCGCGGCACCATGGAAGCCCTGCTGTCTACGCAGGTAACGCGTACCGAACTGCTGCTTTCTAAGCTATTGCCCTATTACATATTGGGTCTGCTCGCTATGACGCTGTGTATGCTGGTGGCGGTATTCGTGATGGGCGTACCCTATCGAGGCTCGCTGGCGATATTGTTTGTGATGACCAGTCTGTTTCTGGCAAGCACACTGGGAATGGGGCTGTTAATTTCAACTATTACTCGTAACCAGTTCAATGCCGCAATGGTTGCGCTGAATGCGGGTTTCTTACCCGCGGTGATGCTTTCTGGCTTTATCTTTGAAATCGACAGCATGCCCGCTATTGTTCAGGCGGTGACTTATGTCATCCCCGCACGCTACTTTGTCAGTACCTTACAAACGCTATTTTTAGCTGGGAATATCGGCAGCGTTCTGCTCGTTAACCTGTTGTTTTTGATTATTTCCGCCGTGGTATTTATCGGGCTTACCGCCTGGAAAACCAAGCGTCGTCTGGATTAAGGATGTGTTATGTTTTATAGACTGTGGACTCTGATCGTTAAAGAACTTCAATCGCTACTGCGCGATCCACAGACTCGCGCCATCTTAATCATGCCGGTAATTTTACAGGTAGTGCTGTTTCCTTTTGCCGCGACGCTGGAAGTGACTAACGCCAGCATCGCAATTTACAGTGAAGACAGCGGTCAATCTTCTGTTGAGCTCACACAACGTTTTGCCAAGGCAAAGGCATTTTCAAACGTTTTATTGCTACACAGTCCGCAGGAAATTGCACCTACGATTGATAACCGTCAAGCGCTGCTGCTGATCCGTTTTCCAGCCAATTTCTCTCGCGATATTCTGTCTGGTCATCAGGCGCCATTGCAGTTAATACTGGATGGACGTAGCTCGAACAGCGCCCAAATTGCCGCAAACTACGTGCAACAAATCGTGCGTGATTATCAGCAAGAATTGGTCAGTGGTCAGCCAGCGCAATCAAAAGATTTGGCCCAGAAAAACTCAGCGTTGGTGGTACGCAACTGGTACAACCCGAATCTAGATTACAAATGGTTTGTGGTGCCATCTTTGATTGCCATGATTACCACTATCGGCGTGCTGATCGTCACTTCCCTTTCGGTTGCGCGCGAGCGTGAACAAGGGACGCTGGAACAGTTGCTGGTTTCGCCGCTTAATACTTGGCAGATCTTTGTCGGCAAGGCGATTCCCGCACTGATAGTCGCCACTTTCCAAGCCACTATCGTGTTATTGATTGGGATCTTTGCTTATCAGATTCCATTTGCCGGATCGCTGCTGCTGTTTTACTTTACGATGCTGATCTATGGGCTTTCATTAGTGGGTTTTGGTCTCCTGATTTCATCGCTCTGTTCAACCCAACAGCAGGCGTTTATCGGCGTATTTGTCTTTATGATGCCCGCGATTTTACTGTCAGGGTATGTATCACCGGTGGAAAATATGCCCGTGTGGCTGCAAAACCTGACGTGGGTGAACCCCATCCGCCACTTCACCGATATCACCAAAGAGCTCTATTTAAAGGATGTTAGCTTCGATATTATCTGGCACAGTTTATGGCCGCTGTTGGTGATAACGCTCACCACGGGCAGCGCTGCTTATGCCATGTTTAGACGCAAGATTGCGTGAAAACAGGTATATATCCGAAACCATAAGCAACTCATGTCAGTTCGCAACACTATTGCTATACTGCGACACAGAATTTGTCTAGGTAGGGTCATATCAACACTATGTTAAGTCCGAAGGAACCGTCTAAAAGCAACGATGCCTCACTTTCAGGGATTACCCGCAGCTATGCGTTGTTTATTTGTCTACTGGTTCTAGCAAACTTGTTGTATGGCTATAACTATGTCAATGCATATATCAACAGCAAACAAACCATGCTGTCATCGGTGGCCGACCAGCTACAAAAGCGCATCGAAACCTATCGCTTTGTGACCTACCAAATCTATGACAATCTTTCTGCCAGCAATTCGGTGCAGCTACCCTCTCCTGTCAATGAAATCCGTTTACGCCCCGATATCTATCTGCTGGAGAAGAGCCGTCATAAGACTGACGCTTTAATTTTCGGCCTACACGACGTAACGACCAGCGATCTCGCGATGCGGATGTCGAACTATCTCGACATCCTGTGGGGCGCAGAGACAGAAACTTATTCGATGTATTATCTGAATGGGCAAGATAATAGCCTGATTCTGATCTCGACCATGCCGATGAAAGATCTCTCCGCGCGCTATAAAGAGGGATATCTCGGCAACGTGGTCGAGTCGCGAAAAGCCGAAATGCTACAACAATCTAACTCATTGGATGAACGCGAAGGATTCTCAGGGCTGCGCAAATTTCGCTTCCTAAACTCTTACTATTTTACCTTACGTACCACGTTCAATAATCCGGGGCATTTGGCCACCGTTGTCGCTTTTGACCTGCCCGTCGGCGATATTCTGCCTCGCGATTTGCCGGTACAACGCTTCCAAATTACAGAAAATCCTGACTCGCTATCAGAAATGATGTCTCGTGAGGAAATTCCTGCGGCTTATACCACGCTAAGGTGGCCATGGCTGACAATTAGCGCTCCGTTGTATAACACACCTTTAAAGGTGGATTTCAATGTTCCGGCGACGACCCTGATTGTAGATATGCTAAGAAATAATTTCTGGCTGCTCTTAATCAATCTGCTGGTGTTAGCGCTGTCATTTACGGGCTTTTATTTTGTGCGTCATCAATATATCCGCCCAGGTAAACGCATGGCGGCGCAGCTGAGCGCCCAGCAAGAGATGAATCAGGAGATCATTACTCACCTACCGATCGGCCTGCTGATTTATCGCTTTGACACTGATACCGTAGTTGCCAGCAATAAGATTGCCGATCACCTGCTACCACACCTCAGCCTGAGTAAAATTGCCAGCATGGCGCAGGAGCATCAGGGGCGGATTCAGGCGACGGTCAATAATGAAATGTATGAAATTCAAATGGTGCGTAGCCAGCAGAATATTAAATCTGCCCTTTTCCTAATGCGCGATTTGGATAAAGAGATGATGGTCAGCAAAAAGCTGAAACAGGCTCAGAGTGAATATGAGAAAAATCTTACCGCACGAAAAATAATGACCAGCAATCTTAGCCGTGAGCTTAACGATCCCCTGAGCAATATTCAGAAGCTGGTAACGGATATCCAAAATAATAAAGATGACCCGCGCGTACTGGATTTACTGTGGGCAGAAGCTCGCCACGCGCAGGTTTTAATTAATGAAATCACGCTACTGACTGAAATAGAAAACCGTGATTGGCGTCCAGTCACTGAAACGTTCAACCTCAACAAGCGCATTGATGAACTGCTTAAACGTAGTCTGCCGGAAATTCGCCGCAAGGGGTTAACATTGATCAATCACACCGATATCGAGCCAGAAAGAGAATTCATCGGTGACATACGATCATTAGAACAAGTACTTTCCATGCTGTTGCACTATTCCATTATTACCACGGTGTATGGAAAGATCACACTAAAAGTGACGCAGAAGCCAGAGTCACCAGATCACCTTTATTTTGAACTCAGTGATACGGGAACCGGCGTGTCGAACAAGGAAATTTATGGTCTACGCTACCCCAATTTAGGCGAGCCGCAGAGCGACCGTTTCGCTAAAGGCTCAGGCATGACCTATTATCTTTGTGGTCAGTTGTGCAAAAGAATGAGTGGCAGACTGGATATCCAAAGCAAAGATGATATTGGCACAAGGTACAACTTCAACTGCATTATGCATCCGGTCGAAAAGCAGGAAGAAGAGTCCGAAAAATTACTCGATGGAATTACGGCATATCTGCAAATTACGTCCGATGAAATCCGCAGCCTGATTACACATAAACTCGCGGCGTTTGGAGCGGCATCGATTATTGCAGATGGCCGAGATGCCAATGAAGAATATGATATTACGCTCACGGATTCTCCCGACAATGCTGATGACTACACACTGCTTTTAGTGTCAGACATCGATGGCTTTGAAGAGTATGCGCCGCATCGCATTAAGGCAAATTTCAACCTGACAGAGCCGCTAATTGACGCCATTCTGCTACTTATTGAACAGCAAATAGCGGTCACAGAATCGCCAATCGATACGGATTATGCCGAAAATGAAGATCCAGCATCTGATAGCACTCCTTTTAAATCAAAGGATTACTTTTCCCTGTTTGTTGAAACAGTACCGGAAGATGTACAGAAACTGTATACTGAGGCGGAACAGAGTGATTTATCCCCGCTTTCACTAACTGCACATCGCCTAAAAGGCGTTTTTGCCATGCTTAACATCCCTACCGGCAAAACGTTATGTGAACAGTTAGAGCACGCCATAAAAGAAAGCGACGTAACAAATATAAAGATTTTGATCAGTCAGATTGATACTTTTGTCAGCCGACTGCTTCTACTAGGTAGCCAACAACATGAATAACCTAAATGTAATTATTGCTGATGACCATCCAATTGTCCTATTCGGTATTCGGAAGTCACTTGAACAAATCGAATGGGTTAACGTTGTCGGGGAATTTGAAGACTCAACGGCACTCATCAATAGCTTATCTAAGCTGGATGCGAATGTACTGATCACCGATCTTTCCATGCCGGGTGACAAATACGGCGATGGCATTACCTTGATTAAATATATCAAGCGCCACTTCCCTCATTTGTCGATTATTGTTCTGACGATGAATAATAACCCTGCTATTTTGAGCGCCGTTCTCGAATTAGACATTGAAGGTATCGTTCTTAAACAGGGCGCACCGGCTGATTTGCCGAAAGCCTTAGCCGCGCTGCAAAAGGGTAAGAAATTCACGCCAGAAAGCGTGTCTAAACTGCTCGAGAAAATCAGCGCGAGTGGCTATGGTGATAAACGTTTGTCACCAAAAGAAAGCGAAGTATTGCGCCTGTTTGCCGAAGGTTTCTTGGTAACGGAAATCGCTAAAAAGCTAAACCGCAGTATCAAAACGATCAGTAGCCAAAAGAAATCTGCAATGCTGAAATTAGGCGTTGATAACGATATCGCACTGCTGAACTACCTTTCTTCCGTGAATATTATGTCGGTGGATAAAGAGTAAGGGTGCATAAACCGGTGCCATTTTTGCACGGTTTTGTTCTATGTTATGACTGTGTAAGGTTCCGCCCGCCAGTCGGTATCGAGCGTCATTGAGACACCAATGACGGCGTACGGGCAGAGACCACCAGCGCGTGGTCTCTGCACTCGCGCGCTTTTATCCGAGATGCCATCTCCGCTCCGGTTTGGTATCGCCCATCTCGGGCGCCCCAAACTCCGTCACGACATCCCTGTCGTGCCGGCTCTCCCTACGAATGCTTAAGCTAAAAAACTGCGAGATTTGGGTTTTGACCTTTCCGGCACATTACCGA
>NZ_LXET01000022.1 GCF_001655005.1 Hafnia paralvei ATCC 29927 | reverse complement strand
AGTGTTTTAAGCGTACGAAACATTACACGGTCATAACATAAAAAAACAGGCGTACGAAACACCACGCCGCCATAACATAAAACAACATGCGTATGAAAAATTACACCATCACAGAAACACTAACTCCGTCGCCCTTTCCTTACGACTTCCGCAAAATGTGCCAGCGATGCCTGCAGTTCTTCTAACGTCACCGGCTTAGATAGACAACTATCCATCCCAACTTGAATACAACGCTCGCGTTCTTCGGCTAAAGCATTCGCGGTCACGCCGATAATCGGCGCTGTGCGGCCCTGCTGACGCAGGCGAGCGGTTAGCTGGTAACCGTCCATATTGGGCATATTCACGTCGGTCAGCACAATATCAGCATGAAGTTTGGCTAATGCGCCCAGCGCATCGAGACCATCGCTGGCGGTTGAAACGGAGTGATATCCCAACGAGATAAGCTGATCGGCGAGCAATCGGCGGTTAATGGGATGATCGTCCACAATAAGAATATGCACGTCGCTGTAATCATGAACTTCAACGTTGGAGCTTTCTTCAGAGAGCCCCGGCAGTAGTGCCATATCTTCTGGAGCGAAGATCCGGCGCAGAATACTCAGCAACTCTAGCGGAGCCGCTGTACTCAATACCCATGAGCCATCGTCTTTACATTTAGCATGGCCGATATATTCCGCTGACAAACGGATATGAGCCTTCACCGGCTGATATAAAGTCACGTCATGATCGGAAATCAGGACGCCATGCTCATCGCCCTGCTCGTTGGCGCAGCATAGATGTACATCGGCTCCGGCTAACGTTAGCAGCTTGAGTAAATAACTTTCTAGGCGCGCGTTATGTATTTCTAACCAGATAGGCTTTTGCATCAGCGCTTCAACCTGAGGATTGGAAGCCACAGCCTGATACATCGGGATACGTACGGTGAATATACTTCCCATCCCCGGTTCAGATTCAACGGCAATATCACCATCCATCAAGCTCACCAGTTTTTCACAAATGGCGAGCCCTAAACCTGTACCTTGGAAATGACGCTGCACGCCTGTCCCCACTTGGAAGAAGGGATCAAACAGCTTCATCACATCACGGAATGGAATACCCAACCCAGTGTCACGAATACGGAATTCAAGATAGAAATCCTGCACCCGCACCTGAAGAATAATGCAGCCAGTGTCAGTAAACTTAATCGCATTACTCAACAAATTAGATAACACCTGCTGGATACGCATGATGTCACCCGCCACAGAATCGGGGACTTCGGGTTCAATAAAGCAATACATGACCAAGCGTTTACGCACGACCAGCGGTAAATAGTTGCCGATAATATGCGGTATAACTTTGCGTGGCTCGAACGTTCCCGGCTCAATTTTTAACTGCTCAGATTCAATTTTGGAGAAATCGAGAATATCGCTGATGATTTTTAACAGCAGACCAGAAGAATTGCTCATTGCCGCCAGCAGACGCTGTGTTTCTTCTGGTAACGACTTAGTTTGCAGCAAATCTAAATTACCAATGATCCCATACAGCGGTGTTCTTAATTCATGGCTAACCGTTGCCAAAAACATCGATTTCGACTGGCTTGCCTGTTCTGCCGCATTAGCTAATTCTTGTAAAGACTCTTCAATTTTTACGCGCGCACTCACATCAACCATAACGCAAATCGCCACGTCTTCATTGCGATAACGCGAATGCACAAAACTAATTTGCAAATTCTGGTTCTGGCTCGTAATCACATCCACAACGCTGCTCGGTTGCTCACAGATAATCCGCGTGATTCGATGCCGATCTTCAGACGTAAACATGCTGATATAGTTATGTGCCAGTTCATTACTAAGAATATTGCTGCCATCTTTTATACGTAGGATACAAATTCCAACAGGAGCAGAAGCCACAATTTTGCGGTTAAATTGTTCATGTTCCTCTAAGCGGAACGCGTTATTCTCTGCCGGAGAAAACATTTTGCGCTCAAATACCAACGTTAAAACAAAGAGAATCAACGCGCTAATCAGGTTCATGATAACCGCATTAATCAGCAATAGATTAAAACGTTCAAGCAATACGCTGGTTGGCAATGAATAGATGATGCTCAGCCCTGACGGATTCAATTTCTTTTTCAGCAACAGCGTATCGTATCCGCTGTTATAGCCAAAATAGTTATCATCGTTGGGAATACCGGAAATAGAAGGCAACTCGCCGCCATTTTCAGTGTAAGTCATTAAAACTTCATTGTTATCATTTAATAACGTCACACCCACGGGTAGCGTGGATGGATTGGTAAAATCTTCTAGGCGGATATTTTGCTCAGTACCCAGCAAAGCCTCTAACTTGTTAGCAATATAGACTGGCGTAATAACATAAAGCGCTCCCGCATCATTTTGCGCACTCGGGATTACCCAAAATAGCGTGTTCTCTTTTTCTTTATTATTACTATTTTGGAACGTCAAAATACGCTGATGTAGATTGCGGAAAACATGACTTTGATCCAACGGCGTATTGCGGATACCAAAATCCGCCAAACATAAGCTCTCACCACCAATAAAGAAAATGCGATTGAGGTCATATGCCGCAACAAAATTCTCTTTCCAGTAGTTAATGAAATTACTCAATGACTCTAACGAGTTGCGATAGTTATCACTCAGTAATTGGCAATCTGACTCTGGAAAAATCGGCGTTAGCGGGGGCAGCGTATTCTTTCCACTGAAGACCCCATTGATCATATCAAGCCCAGTAACGGACCAACTCAGGCGATTTTCCGCGATATAGCGAATATCGCGCATGATGCTGGCGGAGTGCTTAATCACGCTCTGTGCCTGATCGAAACTCAGGTTGAAATCTTGTCGGATATCGGACTCTTTCTCATGAAATTCATTGAGAATATAAAACGTTGTCAGCAAAGCACCCAGTATCCACAGCACCAGCGCCAAAGAGCGGAATAGATAACGTGAGATGCGTAACGTTGTTCGGAAAGAAGCAAGATATTTCAAAGAATTACCATAACAGAAATAGATCAGTTAAACGGGAAAACCAAACTCATGTATCACACTAATCATTGAAGACAAAAAAAGCCAGTGCAAAACATCTGCACTGGCTTTTTTATCAGGTGAGCAAAACGCTAGAAATTACGCGTTTTCATCACCCTCTTCATCTTGCTCTGGCGCATCGTTAGCATCTTCGGCTACGTCAGCGACGTCACCTTCAACCGCTGCACCTTCTTCACCGTCGAGAACTTCATCGTCCTCTTCCGGTTCAGCAACGCGCTGCAGACCCACAACATGCTCGTCTTCTGCGGTGCGGATCAGCGTAACACCTTGGGTATTACGGCCCACTACGCTCACTTCGGAAACACGTGTACGCACCAGCGTACCGGCATCGGTGATCATCATGATCTGGTCACAGGCATCAACCTGAACCGCACCGACCACGTTACCATTACGTTCACTCACCTTGATGGAGATAACGCCCTGAGTCGCACGCGACTTGGTTGGGTACTCTGCCACGCCGGTACGTTTACCGTAGCCGTTTTCAGTCACGGTCAGAATGTCGCCTTCGCCACGAGGAATGATCAGCGATACCACACGGTCTTCACCGTTGAGGTTAATCCCACGAACACCCGTTGCGGTACGGCCCATTGAACGTACTTGGCTTTCTGGGAAGCGAACCACTTTACCTGCCGCAGAGAACAACATGACTTCGTTGCTACCGTCGGTCAGATCCACACCAATCAGCTCATCGCCTTCGTTCAGGTTCACAGCGATGATACCGGCGCTACGTGGACGGCTGAAATCAGTCAGCGCAGTTTTCTTCACGGTACCGCTCGCGGTCGCCATAAAGACGTGGCGGCCCTCTTCGTATTCACGAACCGGCAAGATTGCGGTAATACGTTCGTTAGCTTCCAGCGGCAGCAGGTTGATGATCGGACGACCACGCGCACCACGACTCGCTTCAGGTAACTGATAAACCTTCATCCAATACAGACGACCACGGCTTGAGAAGCACAGAATGGTGTCATGCGTATTCGCCACTAGCAGGCGGTCAATGAAGTCTTCTTCTTTAATTCGTGCTGCGGACTTGCCTTTACCACCGCGACGCTGCGCTTCATAGTCGGTCAGAGGCTGATATTTTACATAGCCCTGATGCGACAAGGTAACAACAACGTCTTCCTGCGAAATCAAATCTTCGATATTGATATCAGCAGTGTTTTCAGTGATTTCAGTACGACGCGCATCGCCAAACTGGTCACGAACCGCGATCAGTTCTTCACGGATAACTTCCATCAGGCGATCTGGGCTTTCCAGAATAAAGATCAGGGCAGCAATCTGCTCCAGCAGCTCTTTATATTCATCAAGCAGTTTTTCATGCTCAAGACCGGTCAGTTTCTGCAAACGCAGATCCAGAATGGCCTGAGCCTGCTGTTCGGTCAGATAGTAATGACCATCACGAATACCGAACTGTGGTTCCAGCCACTCAGGACGCGCCGCGTTATCACCGGCACGTTCCAGCATTGCGGCAACGGTGCCCAGCGCCCAGCCACGTGCAACCAGCAGCGCTTTCGCTTCTGCAGGGTTTGGCGCATGACGGATGAGCTCGATGATAGGATCGATATTCGACAGCGCAATCGCCAGACCTTCCAAGATGTGCGCACGATCGCGTGCCTTACGCAGTTCAAAGATGGTACGACGAGTCACCACTTCACGGCGGTGACGAACAAATGCCTGCAGGCAATCTTTCAGCGTCAGCAACTTAGGCTGCCCCTGATGCAACGCCACCATGTTGATACCAAACGTTACCTGCATTTGTGTCAGTGAATAAAGGTGGTTAAGCACCACTTCACCGACAGCATCACGTTTGATTTCAATCACAATACGCATGCCGTCTTTATCGGACTCATCGCGCAGAGCGCTGATGCCTTCAAGACGTTTTTCTTTAACCAGCTCAGCAATTTTCTCGATCAGGCGAGCTTTGTTCACCTGATAAGGAATTTCATGCACGATGATGGTTTCGCGGCCAGATTTTTCGTCTGCTTCCACTTCCGCTTTAGCACGGATATAAACCTTGCCGCGTCCGGTGCGGTACGCTTCTTCAATACCACGACGACCATTAATGATCGCGGCAGTTGGGAAGTCCGGCCCCGGAATATGCTGCATCAAACCTTCAACCGTAATGTTTTCGTCATCAATATAGGCCAGACAGCCATTGATCACTTCATTCAGGTTGTGCGGAGGAATATTGGTCGCCATACCTACGGCGATACCAGAAGAACCGTTCACCAACAGGTTTGGCACTTTGGTTGGCAACACCGCCGGAATTTGCTCGGTGCCGTCATAGTTAGGCACGAAGTCAACGGTCTCTTTTTCCAGATCCGCTAACAGTTCGTGAGCGATTTTGGACATACGGATTTCGGTATAACGCATTGCTGCGGCGGAGTCGCCATCAACAGAACCGAAGTTTCCCTGTCCATCCACCAACATGTAACGCAGTGAGAATGGCTGAGCCATACGAACGATAGTATCGTATACCGCGCTATCACCATGCGGGTGATATTTACCGATAACGTCACCGACGATACGGGCTGATTTTTTATAGGCTTTATTCCAGTCATTGCCCAGTACATTCATCGCAAATAAAACACGACGGTGAACTGGCTTCAGTCCATCACGAACATCCGGCAGCGCACGCCCGACGATAACGGACATGGCGTAATCCAGATACGAGTTTTTCAACTCTTCTTCGATGTTGACCGGCGTAATCTCTCTGGCAAGGTCGCTCATGGAGCTGCTATCCCTCTACTGACTTCTGATGATTCATCTGCTGCCGCTACCCTAACAGACACCCTTGGGTATATTCATCGAATAGATCAAAGCGCATACACGATGACAAAGACCGCGAATTATATCATAAAGCCGGATTTTGTGCGAAACCCTGTGCGCTTTTCAACGCACGGCGGAATTAACCGCAAACGGCAAACAATCTGTATAATCCACACCAAGCATTTTCTCAAAAATTACCTTCCGGTGAATGATTCACGCAGCCGGAAATATCTTAAAGGAGCGATCGGTGTCTGAACAAAACGTAGACCAGCAGGAAATTGCCAAGTTCGAAGCGGTAGCTTCGCGTTGGTGGGATTTAGAAGGTGAATTCAAGCCCCTGCACCGTATCAACCCTCTGCGCTTGAACTATATCCAGCAACGCGCCGACGGCGTATTTGGTAAGAAGATCCTCGATGTTGGCTGCGGTGGCGGTATTCTGGCCGAAAGCATGGCGCGTGAAGGCGCCGACGTAACCGGTCTGGATATGGGCGCTGAGCCATTGCAGGTTGCACGTTTGCATTCGCTAGAAACCGGCATCAAAGTGACCTACGTACAGGAAACCGTTGAACAGCATGCCAACGAACACGCAGGGCTGTACGATATCGTCACCTGCATGGAGATGCTGGAACACGTTCCCGACCCACGTTCCGTGGTGTTAGCCTGCGCAAAACTGGTTAAGCCCGGTGGACACGTATTTTTCTCCACCATTAACCGTAATAACAAAGCGTGGCTAATGGCGGTCATTGGTGCTGAATACGTACTGAAGATGGTGCCTAAAGGCACGCACGATGTGAAAAAATTCATCCGCCCTTCAGAGTTAATTGGCTGGATCGACGAAACGCCGCTGCGCGAACGCCACATGATTGGCCTGCACTACAACCCAGTGACCGACCATTTCAAGCTAGCGCCGAATGTGGATGTGAATTTCATGGTGCATACCGTTAGGGATTGATGTGGGAGGTAGCCACTATCGCGGCTGAGTAGGGTTTCGTACGCAGGTCGTTTATACGGCTGTGTAAGATTTCGTACGCTTAAAACACC
>NZ_LXET01000021.1 GCF_001655005.1 Hafnia paralvei ATCC 29927 | reverse complement strand
GATGTCGTGACGGAGTTTGGGGCGCCCTGGATGGGCGATACCAAACCGGAGCGGAGATGGCGTCTCGGATAAAAGCGCGCGAGTGCAGAGACCACGCGCTGGTGGTCTCTGCCCGTACGCCTTCACTAGGGTATCAATGACGCTCGATATTGACTGGCGGGCGGAACCTTACACAGTCACAACATAAACAACCAGCGCACGGAACCTTACATAGCCATAGCATCAACAAAACTTACACAGCAGCCTAGTAAGCAACCAGCGTACGAAACCTTGCACCTGTAGTACATAAGCGCAATATTTCCGTGATCAATATTTGACTTTTCGCCACCGAATAAGAAACCAGCAGTCGATCAATTTATTTTATTTTTAAGCGCAATCTTATCCCCCTAGCCTCTCCACCGCTGCCGCCAGTAATGACGGTACGTTAGCGCCTGACTTAACATTTCACCCCCAAGTTATCCACAATTATGGGCCGTTTTGTTCACTTGCAAAGTCACGCTAAGAACACTATCTTGTTATCACACCTTGATTAACACACCACATCTTGTGTTCACAGCATAAAATCGACACTACTCGTTAAGATACTGCAACAATGTTTTTGCACTAATTTAACGCGTGTGTTTTTCGCAAACTTGCCTTTAGCAAATAATGCGATGGCTCGAAGCATGAGATCGCACACGGACAGGTATAGCCCTATGAATCAAAGTCTGCTGGTCACCAAACGTGACGGAAGCAAAGAACGTATCAATCTTGATAAAATCCACCGCGTGCTTGATTGGGCAGCGGAAGGACTGAGCAATGTTTCGGTCTCTCAGGTGGAACTGCGTTCTCACATCCAGTTTTATGATGGGATCCGCACCGCGGACATTCACGAAACCATCATCAAGGCCGCTGCAGACCTGATATCCCGTGATGCTCCAGACTATCAATATCTGGCCGCGCGTCTGGCAATTTTCCATCTGCGTAAAAAAGCCTACGGTCAGTTTGAACCGCCTAAATTGTACGATCACGTCGTTAAATTGGTCGAAATGGGCAAATATGACAAACATCTGCTGGAAGATTACACCCCAGAAGAGTTTGCTCAGATGGATGAGTTTATCGATCACTGGCGTGACATGAATTTCTCTTATGCCGCAGTGAAGCAGTTGGAAGGTAAATATCTGGTTCAGAACCGTGTCTCTGGCGAAATCTATGAGAGCGCGCAGTTCTTATATATTTTGGTTGCAGCCTGTCTGTTCTCTAACTATCCACGTGACACTCGTCTGAGCTACGTAAAACGTTTCTATGACGCGGTATCGACGTTCAAGATTTCACTGCCTACGCCAATTATGTCTGGCGTGCGTACCCCTACCCGCCAATTCAGCTCTTGCGTGCTGATTGAGTGTGGCGACAGCTTAGACTCTATCAATGCAACCTCTAGCGCCATTGTGAAATACGTTTCTCAACGTGCTGGCATCGGTATCAATGCAGGTCGTATCCGTGCGTTGGGTAGCCCAATTCGCGGCGGTGAAGCATTCCACACCGGCTGTATTCCTTTCTACAAACATTTTCAGACTGCGGTGAAGTCTTGCTCTCAGGGCGGCGTACGCGGCGGTGCAGCAACGTTATTCTATCCTTTGTGGCATCTGGAAGTTGAAAGCCTGCTGGTGTTGAAAAACAACCGCGGGGTTGAAGGCAACCGCGTACGTCATATGGACTACGGCGTTCAGCTTAATCGCCTGATGTATCAGCGTCTGATCAAGGGCGGCGATATCACGCTGTTTAGCCCATCCGATGTTCCCGGCCTGTACGATGCTTTCTTCGCCGATCAGGACGAGTTCGAGCGCCTATATATGCAATACGAGGCTGACGACAGCATTCGTAAGCAGAAAGTGAAAGCGGTCGAGCTGTTCTCTCTGATGATGCAGGAACGTGCTTCCACCGGCCGTATCTACATCCAGCATGTGGATCACTGCAATACCCATAGCCCGTTTGATCCGGCTATCGCACCGGTACGTCAGTCAAACCTGTGTTTGGAAATTGCGTTGCCAACCAAGCCGCTGAACGACGTTAACGATGAAAATGGCGAAATTGCGCTGTGTACGCTGTCTGCATTTAACCTCGGCGTGATCAACTCGCTGGACGATTTAGAAGAGCTCGCTGTTCTGGCTGTTCGTGCGCTTGACGCCCTGCTCGACTATCAGGACTACCCAATTCTGGCGGCTAAGCGCGGTGCGATGGGTCGTCGTACTCTGGGTATTGGTGTCATTAACTACGCTTACTATCTGGCGAAAAACGGCGTGCGCTACTCCGATGGCAGCGCAAATAACCTGACCCACAAAACATTTGAAGCTATTCAGTATTACCTGCTGAAAGCCTCTAATGAGCTGGCGAAAGAACAAGGTGCTTGCCCGTGGTTCAACGAAACCACCTATGCGCAAGGCATACTGCCAATCGACACCTACAAAAAAGATTTGGATACCATTTGTAACGAACCACTGCATTACGACTGGGAAGCGCTGCGTAACGATATCAAGCAGTACGGCCTGCGCAACTCAACGTTGTCAGCCCTAATGCCGTCTGAAACGTCGTCGCAGATTTCTAACGCGACTAACGGTATCGAACCACCGCGTGGTCACATCAGTATCAAAGCATCAAAAGACGGTATTTTACGTCAGGTTGTGCCTGAGTATGATCGCCTGAAAAACGCCTATGAACTGCTGTGGGAAATGCCAAACAACGATGGTTACTTGCAGTTGGTCGGCCTGATGCAGAAGTTTATCGATCAGTCGATTTCCGCCAATACCAACTACGATCCGTCACGCTTCCCATCAGGGAAAGTGCCAATGAAGCAGCTGTTAAAAGACTTGCTGACGGCGTACAAATTTGGGGCTAAAACCCTGTATTATCAAAACACCCGCGATGGAGCAGAGGACGTGCAAGACGACTTGCAGGCAACGCCTGAAGACGACGGCTGCGAAAGCGGTGCTTGCAAAATTTAATCAAGATCAATACGACTCACTCTGCGACAGCAGACATCAATTGACCCGATAAATTTCGAGTTACAGGTCAACGGCAAACACGCCTGTAACTTGAAAGATAAAGGGAAAACGGGATTAGCGTTTTATGGCTTACACCACATTCTCACAAAACCAAAACGATCAGTTGCTCGAACCTATGTTCTTTGGCCAGTCAGTTAACGTTGCACGTTACGACCAGCAAAAGCATGAAATCTTTGAAAAACTGATTGAAAAGCAGCTTTCTTTCTTCTGGCGCCCTGAAGAAGTTGACGTGTCTCGCGACCGTATTGACTATCAAGCTCTGCCAGAGCATGAAAAGCACATTTTTATCAGTAACCTAAAATATCAGACCTTGCTGGATTCAATTCAGGGGCGCAGTCCAAACGTGGCGTTACTGCCGCTGATATCCATCCCTGAACTGGAAACTTGGGTTGAAACTTGGTCATTCTCCGAAACCATTCACTCACGTTCCTACACGCATATTATTCGTAATATCGTGAACGATCCGGCGACGGTGTTTGACGATATCGTGACCAATGAAGAGATCCTTAAGCGCGCGAAAGATATCTCTGGCTACTACGATGACCTGATTGAGATGAGCAGTTATTGGCATCTATTAGGCGAAGGTACTCACAACGTTAATGGTAAGACTGTAACCGTTAACCTGCGTGCCTTGAAGAAACAGCTGTATCTGTGCCTGATGAGCGTCAACGCACTGGAAGCCATTCGCTTCTACGTTAGCTTTGCCTGTTCCTTTGCGTTTGCTGAACGCGAACTTATGGAAGGCAACGCCAAAATCATCAGACTCATTGCACGTGATGAAGCTCTGCACCTGACGGGTACACAGCATATTCTGAATCTGATGCGCTCAGGACAAGACGATCCTGAAATGGCTGAAGTGGCAGTTGAATGCGAGCAGCAGTGCTATGACCTGTTTGTATTGGCAGCAGAGCAGGAGAAAGAATGGGCTGATTATCTATTCCGCGACGGCTCCATGATTGGTTTGAATAAAGATATCCTGTGCCAATATGTTGAATATATCACCAACATCCGTATGCAAGCGGTTGGTTTAAAACTGCCTTTCCAGACACGCTCCAACCCGATCCCCTGGATCAACGCATGGCTGGTGTCTGATAATGTTCAGGTGGCACCACAGGAAGTTGAGGTCAGCTCTTATCTGGTCGGCCAGATTGACTCTGAAGTCAACGCTGATGACCTGAGCGACTTCGAGCTGTAAATCCCGCGATGACTTTTACATCTCAGGATCACATGCTGGCGGTGGACGATGCCGCCAGCATCCAGCCAGAAAGCAGCGCGATACTCCCCGCGACACCCACGATTACCCTCACGCTTTCCGGCGCGCGTCTAGATTATATTCATACCAAAGGCTCGCTGCTTGAGGCGCTTGAGCACCATAAAGTTCAGGTTGAGTACCAGTGCCGTTCAGGCTATTGCGGCTCCTGCCGCTGTAAGCTCACCAAAGGTCAGGTGGTTTATCGCCAAAAGCCGTTGGCATTTATCAACGAAGGTGAGATTTTGCCCTGTTGCTGCCATCCCATCGATGATATCGAGGTGGAGCTTTAATCGCCTCCACCGCTTTTCAAGATCCCTATGCATCGCTACTCCACAGCATCGAACCTTCCGCTCACCGACTGAGTCGTTGCAGCTCCACCAAGAGCCTGATATGAAACTGCGGGTGACACAAAAAAGCCCCCGAGCTTATGAAAGATCGGGGGCTAGAGTTTCGTCTATCTATAACCGTTCATCGACAGTCTGAACGTTGAAAATCGCTATCAGCGACGGTTACCGAAGATACGCAACAGCATCAGGAACAGGTTGATGAAGTCCAGATACAGGGTCAACGCACCTAAAATAGAATATTTGCGGAAGTTATCTTTATCATCTGGAGATAGCTGCTCTCCCATCGCCTTCAGCTTCTGGGTGTCATAGGCGGTTAAGCCAACGAAGATAATCACGCCTGCGTAGGTAATAACCCACATCAATGCAGGGCTTTTCAGCCAAATATTCACCAGCGACGCCAGAATAATACCGATCAGTCCCATAAACATCATGGAACCAATACCGCTAAGGTCACGTTTGGTGGTGTAACCGTAAAGACTCATCGCACCGAACATACCTGCCGTCACCACGAAAGTGCTCGCGATAGACGAATATGTATACACGATAAAAATACTCGCCAGCGTTAATCCCGTTAGCGCAGAGTACAGCATAAACAATGATGTCGCGGCGGCGGCGCTCAGCTTATGCACCATACCAGACAGCACAAACACAAGCCCCAACTGGACGATGACCAAACCGAAAAAGGTAATTTTGCTGGAAAAAATGAAATTCAGCACGACTGGGGTGTGTGCGGCATACCATGCCACGATAGATGTTAACAATAAACCGCAGGTCATCCAGCCATATACTTGCGCCATATATGTCTGAAGGCCGGTATTTGCGCGCTCAACAATCGAGCCATTACCACGAGGATATCGATCCATGAAGATCACCTTTATCTAGGAATAACAATATTGTCTGGATTGATAAAGCAACCAGACCGTTCTCCTAATAAGCCTACCACAGAACCGGTTTTTTGCTGCCTATGTAGTGTGCGGATATATTTCAAGTTTAGGTAATATTGACTTGCCAGAACCTAGCCTCCGCCGTACACAATGCGTACGGCGGAGAGTTAACCGTTCAATTTGAGTGCTTAGGCCATAGCCCAGCGCTTAGCAACGCTCGCAACTCGCTCACCAAATTTGCGTGCCGTTTCCAAATCCCCCGGTAGCGGAGCTTCATCTGGAGAAGCGTCAGAAGGCGAAACGGTCATCAACCCTGAGAAACCAGCAATGTAGTTCACATCGTTGCGGTTAGCGGTTTTGGTATTGGCAGGCAGCATACCCATCCCCACCCACACACCACCATGCTGCTGGGAAAGATGAAACATGTAGTCCAACGTTCCTAGCTTATCGCCGTTCATACTGGCTGAGTTGGTGAAACCCGCAAAAACTTTGTCCTTCCACTCCTGACTAAACCAAGGTTTCGAAGAAGCATCGGCAAATTTCTTAAACTGCCAAGATGGTCCGCCCATATAGGTTGGGCTACCAAAAATTATTCCGTCCGCTTTCGCCAACAAATGCCAGCCACCTTCAGGTAGATTACCTTCACTATCAATCGGTAACACGTCGACGGTAACACCTTCAACATTCTTTACTCCCGCCGCTACGGCCTCGGCAGCTTTGGCGGTATGACCATATCCACTATGAAAAACCACGGCTAATGCTGTCATTCGAAATAACTCCTCACACGTTGGTTAATTAGTTATATGCCTGAAGTAGTTATACGTTCAGAAAAACGCTGCGTCTAGCACAATGGTGGTTTGTCGAATCTAGCGCAAACGTGTCCTTGAGATATCGAGTTACAGGCTGAGGGGACGCCGAAAATCCGTAGAATCAGGCAATAACGCAACCGTTCGTAGATGTCTATTGCAGATAAACCATATTTCATCTCGGTCGTTGGACAAAATATAATAGGCATCTGATGATTCCGAGGGATTAAATACGCCTAATGCACGGTAGGATACCCCTTCACTGAAGCCGCTACAGAGCGGTAAAGGCCGTGGCCCGTTATCAAGCTCTTCCACCCGTAGATAAAGTCCTTGCTCAAACCAAATCAAAGTCACTCCTTATCTCTGAGAGAATTAATGAATGTTTGCGAAAAAAATATCGCACTGGATTCAGTATAGTGAAAACTGGCTCGGTAGGATTTTTAAGATGTCAGATGCAACGGTGAAAGACTGGCGGGGAGTAGAAAGTGATTATTGATGAATGCATTACGAAGAATTAACCCTTTTCTCTGCCAGCTCACGGGTAAATTTAACCATCAACACCAGAGCTTAAAAGCCGAAAAAAGGGTTTCGCAGATTTACCAGCGTTTTGCCGCCTGATGGTCGCTGTCGCGAGCATCAACCCAACGATCGCCCTGCTCGGTGGCTTCGCGTTTCCAGAATGGCGCGCGAGTTTTGAGGTAGTCCATAATAAACTCAGCGGCTTCAAACGCCATACTACGGTGTGCGCTGGTCACGCCAACAAATACGATTTCATCTCCAGGATACATCGCGCCAACGCGGTGGATCAGCGAGATACGCTGTAGTGGCCAGCGTTCACGTGCTTCAGACACGATTTCGCTGAGGGCTTTTTCAGTCATCCCAGGATAATGCTCCAGCGTCAGCGCACTCACATTATCGCCCAGATTATGATTACGCACTTTGCCAGTGAAGGTGACCACCGCACCATCGTCTTCACACTGCGATAGCCATTGGTATTCGTCACCAACGCTGAAGTTTTCTTGGCCAACGCGGATACGGGTGTTTTCCACGATCAACCTCCGGTTACCGGTGGGAAAAAGGCAACCTCATCCCCAGAGGATAAAGGATGTGAAAATTCCACCAGCGTTTGATTTACCGCCGCCAGCAATTTGCCCGACTCCAGCGCCAGTGCCCATTTGTCACCGCGCTCTGCCAACGCCGTACGCAGCGCTTCTACGGTTGGATAAACTTCACAGCTCAACTCGTCACTTCCCGTGAGTTCGCGTACCTGAGCAAAAAACAGCACTTTAATCATGATGCGTCCGCCTTAAAATCACCTGATTTACCGCCGCTTTTTGCTAACAGGCGAACAGGGCCGATGACCATATCTTTTTGCACCGCTTTACACATGTCATAGATAGTGAGCGCCGCCACTGAAGCCGCGGTGAGAGCTTCCATCTCAACGCCCGTTTTACCGGTTAAGCGGCAGCAGGACTCGATACGCACACGGTGGGTATCGACTTCTGCAAACAGTTGCACTTCAACTTTGGTCAGCAATAGCGGGTGACACAGCGGGATCAGCTCCCACGTGCGCTTTGCCGCTTGGATCCCTGCAATACGCGCGGTGGCGAAAACGTCGCCCTTATGGTGTTTACCTTCCACAATCATCGCCAGCGTTTCAGGCTTCATTTCTACATAAGCTTCTGCGCGTGCTTCACGCACCGTTTCTGCCTTAGCAGAAACATCGACCATGTGGGCTTCACCGGCCGCATTGATATGGGTAAGTTGGCTCATAGTTTTCTTGTAATTTATATTGTTAACGTGGTGTAAAGCGTAGTTAGCCGCCGATGAAAGAGAGATTTTGCGTATGCCCGATGTTGCCGTCATGCAAGAAGTGCGTTTGCTTTTTGTGTCGCAAACCACCTTGGATACGCAGCTTTAACGCATCCAGATGCTCATCGCCAGCCAGTAAATCACGCAGCGGGATACCCGATTCACCGAATAGGCACAGATGCAAATTGCCAATGGCAGAGACACGTAGACGATTGCAACTGGCGCAGAAGTCTTTTTCATAAGGCATGATAAGACCGACTTCGCCCAGATAGTCAGGGTGGCGAAAAACCTGGGCGGGTCCGTCACTGCGTGCGCGTTCTTGGCGTTGCCAGCCAAGCGCAAGTAGCTGATCGCGGATCACTTCACCTGAAACATGATGCTTACGGAATAAATCTCCGCCATCACCGGTTTCCATTAGCTCAATGAAGCGCATTTGAATGGGGCGTGTTTTAATCCAGTTGAGAAAACCATTTAGGCTGCGATCGTTAACATCACGCATCAGCACCGTATTCACTTTCACTTTCTCAAAACCGGCGTCAAACGCGGCGTCAATTCCCTGCATCACCTGTTTCAGTTTATCTTCACCGGTGATCGCGTGAAATTGGCGAGCATCGAGACTATCCACGCTAACGTTAACCGCCGTTAGGCCAGCCTCTCGCCAGCTTGCAATATCCCGCGCCATACGGTAGCCGTTGGTGGTCACCGCCAATGTTCTGATGGACTGATTTTCACGTACCGCAGAAATGATATCGACAAAATCACGACGTAAAGAGGGTTCGCCACCGGTTAGGCGCACTTTCTCAGTGCCCAGCTCGGCGAACGCGCGGCTGACGCGGCGGATCTCATCAAGAGATAAGAAGCTTTTATTGGCATGACCATTCGGCTTGTAGCCGTCTGGCAGACAGTATGTACAACGAAAATTGCACACGTCTGTAATTGAAAGGCGCAAGTAATAAAACTTACGCTCAAATGCGTCAGTCAGTTGGAGCATTGTTAACACCTTTCCAATATCGGGAGGCACAGGCATTTCTACCTTGTACCCTGGTGGCTTATAGCCACGGCCCTGACGCCATATTTTTGAAAACATCCGGTTTTCGGAAAACTTAGGCAACAGGGCTAGGAGTTCAGATGCCATGAGAGCAGATCGTACTCACACCACATCTCTGAAATAGCTATGTAATCTTAGGCAATTCTAGCGTTAATCCTCACGCTTACCAAACACATCACGCTGTATAATTTTATATATAACGCTTTTATGTCAGTAACTTACGTGAAGAATACACTAGTTAACGCCCTACTATACTTGATATAAATCACGCAAATAAGTCAGGGTTTCGCCTTTTTAAGCGTGATCCGGTACTTTATCCCCAGTTTATTTTCATTTTGTAGGATTTTTATGCGAAACCGCGCTTTAGCCGATCTTGATAAGGTCGTCGCGTTAGGAGGCGGACACGGACTGGGCCGCGTGATGTCGGCTCTGTCTCCGCTGGGTTCACGTTTAACAGGGATAGTCACCACCACGGATAACGGCGGTTCAACGGGGCGCATTCGGCGCTCTGAAGGCGGCATCGCATGGGGAGACATGCGTAACTGTTTAAATCAGCTGATTACCGAGCCTAGCGTGGCTTCGGCCATGTTTGAATATCGTTTTAACGGCAACGGTGAATTAGCTGGGCATAACCTCGGAAATTTGATGTTAAAGGCGTTAGACCATCTGAGCGTGCGTCCGCTGGAGGCGATAAACCTGATCCGCAGCTTACTGAAAGTCGATGCCTCGCTCATTCCCATGTCTGAACAACCGGTCGATCTCAACGCTATCGACAACGACGGTCATATTATTTATGGCGAAGTGAATATCGATCAGCTCAAAGAGATGCCCGCGCAGTTGATGCTCGAACCCCAAGTGCAAGCAACGCGAGAGGCCGTTGAAGCGATAGAAAAAGCCGATCTCATCCTCATTGGCCCCGGCAGTTTCTTAACGAGCCTGATGCCATTACTGTTACTGGACGATTTAACTCAAGCCCTACGCCGTACCCGAGCACATATGATTTATATCGGCAATCTGGGCAAAGAGCTCAGCGTCGCGGCGGCAGCGTTAACCCTGCCAGATAAGTTAAAAATTATGGAAGATGCCATTGGCGGGCACGCCATCGATGCCGTCGTCGTCGGCCCGAAGGTCAACGTCAGCGGAATAGAAAATCGCATCGTCGTACAGGAAACGCTGGAAGCTAGCGATATCCCCTATCGCCACGATCGCGATCTCTTGCGCATGGCGATTGAGAAAGCGTTACAGCAGTTAGGCTAAAACACCGATAAAGCCCTAAGCTAAAAAGCTATCAGGGCTTTATCGCCGACGCCATCTAGCGGCGACTCACAGCAACGCTTCAGGCTTTAACCACTCGTAGTTGCCATAAGGTGACTCATCATTCAGCCAACGGCGCAGCATGTCCAACGCCAACATGGCGGTCATTTCTTGACGGATCTTCTGGCTGTGGCGTTGTGAACTGTAGGCCATCGTTTGTCCGAAAGTTTCCTGCTGTGAATGCAGAACCACGCTGATGCGGTCGTCTTGTAACTCACCGATGGCAATCGTCAAGTCAGCTCCGCTATGCGTGGCTAAAATACGGGCGCGAGCAGCCACCTCTTTCAAAGTGCTATTGCCCATATGTTCTGGCAGTTCGCTGTTTGCGAGTGGAGCATCAACGGAACGCAACTGCCAGCTTAATAAACCCGCGGTAAACTGCTCGCTCAGCGCCAAACGTAGGCCCTTTTCCCGCAGACCTAAGGCGACATCATGGGGTAGCCCTGCGGTGCCTTCAAATATGCAGTTCTCCCCTGCTACGGCGCGAACGTGTTGCCAGACGTTCAGCATCTCTTCGCGCTGGGAAGATGGCCCAGTGAGTTTCAGCTCAATAATTGGCATAGAGGAACGATAACCCAGCGTGGTATCGGGCGGCAGAGGCAAGGAGTCCAATTGCTGCGCCAAACCACTTTCTGAACGACCAAACGTGGTGAGGCGTAAACACAACGGTGATTCCGTCTGCGGGAAACGCTGGCGTAAGCGTGGCACGATTTGCTGTTCAACCATGACCTTAAATTCAGACGGAACGCCCGGCGTAAAGAAAATCCAGCAATCATTGAGTTGAATACTGAAACCACAGGCGGTACCCACTGGGTTATCAATCATCTCGGCGCTGGCGGGGATCATTGCCTGTTTCCGATTACTCTCCGACATAGGCCGACCGCGTGAAGCGAAATACGCCTCCATGCGCGCAATCCATTCTGGGTGCACCACCAACGACTCACCAAGTGCCTCAGCCGCGGCCTGAGCGCTGAGATCGTCGCTGGTTGGCCCCAGCCCGCCGTTAACGATCAAAACATCCGCATACTGGCTTCGTAGCTGTAGCGTGGACACTAAATCTTCCAGTGAATCACCCACGGTGCTACGTGAACGCATCGGGATGCCTTGCTGAAAAAGATAATCCGCCAGCCATGCGGAATTGGTATCCACGATCTGACCATGCAGAACTTCGTCACCCGTACAGAGCATTTCTAGACGTAACATCCGCCTCTCCTAAATAATTTCGTCAATAAGACACAACACCACTTTAGAAACAGCGTTCTAACAACACAATGCTTAATGACGATAATTTAATATCTCGTTGAATGTAATTTATTGTTTACACTCAATGTAACGCCAGTTTGACGAGAATAAACTTTTCACTTACCCTGCAGGGCATAAATAGTATTGGATCGTTTTAATGCAGAGGAAAGCGTGAAGAATCGCACTCTTGGCAGTATTTTCATCGTCGCAGGCACCACGATTGGAGCGGGAATGCTGGCAATGCCGCTCGCCGCCGCTGGCGTAGGCTTTGGTACCACTTTTATCATGTTAGTGACCCTATGGGCGCTGATGTGCTACACGGCGCTGCTTTTGGTTGAAGTTTATCAACACCAGTCCGCAGATACCGGGCTGGGCACTTTAGCTAAGCATTATCTTGGGCGATCTGGGCAATGGCTGACCGGCGCTAGCATGCTATTTTTGATGTATGCACTCACCGCCGCCTATATTAGCGGGGCCGGTGAACTGCTCGCCTCCAGCCTGAGCCAATGGCTATCATTCGAAATTAAGCCAAGCGCTGGGGTACTCCTATTTACTCTGATTGCGGGCGGCATTGTGTGCATCGGCACCCACTCGGTAGATATGTTTAACCGTGTGTTGTTTAGCGCCAAAATCATCTTGCTGATCATCATGCTTACTCTGATGATGCCGCATGTTCATCAAGCCAACCTGCTGACGATGCCACTGGAAAAAGGACTAGCGCTGTCAGCTATTCCTGTGATTTTCACCTCTTTTGGTTTCCACGGCAGCGTGCCGAGCATTGTTAGCTACATGAATGGCAATCTGCGTAAACTGCGCTGGGTATTTATCATCGGCAGCGCCATCCCGCTAATTGCCTATATTTTCTGGCAATTAGCCACGCTGGGGTCTATTAGCTCATCCAGCTTTGTTGGTATCCTTGCCGCTCAATCAGGTCTAAATGGCCTGCTACAGGCTGTGCGCGAAGTTGTCGCTACGCCACACGTGGAACTCGCCGTTCATCTGTTTGCCGATTTAGCGTTAGCCACCTCTTTCCTTGGCGTCGCACTGGGGTTATTTGACTATTTAGCAGACCTGTTCCAACGCAGTAATAAGGCGTCTGGACGTGCGCAGACGGGCTTAATGACCTTCCTCCCACCGCTGGCTTTTGCGCTGTTTTATCCGCAGGGCTTTGTCATGGCACTCGGCTATGCGGCCGTTGCATTGGCCGTTCTAGCACTGTTAATCCCATCAATGCTAGTGTGGCAAACACGTAAACATCATCCACAAGAAGGATATCGAGTGGTGGGTGGCAAGCCATTGCTGGTACTGGTATTTGCTTGTGGCGTCGCGGTGATTGCAGTCCAACTGTCAATTGCCTCAGGGCTCTTGCCAGCTGTAGGTTAAATTTGATAGGTTACAAACATGAATAGCACAATCCGAACGTCTCACGTTGCCCGTTGGTGGCGCTGCATCTAGCGGCGGCACAGGATTTTGTTGGTTCAAACATATCTTATACAAGCCGCCGGAGGGCGGCTTGTTTGCATTTGAAGGCGTGCTCCGGCAAATTTTTTTTAGGAGCATTGCATGATCAATTCCACCAATTCACACACTATCCTCACAGGCGATCGTCCTACAGGCCCATTGCACCTCGGCCATTATGTCGGCTCCCTACGCCAGCGAGTTACGCTGCAAGATCGTTACCCGCAGTATGTGCTCATTGCCGACCTGCAAGGTCTTACCGATAACGGCAGTAACCCACAGAAAATTTCCCAAAATATTTTCGAAGTCATGGCTGATTATCTGGCGGTGGGGATCGACCCTGCAAAAACCACGATTTGTTTGCAGTCTGCCCTTCCCGCATTGGCCGAACTCACTATGCTGTATATGAATATCGTCACCGTAGCTCGCGTAGAGCGCAACCCTACGGTGAAAGCCGAAATCGCACAGAAAGGCTTCTCCCGTAGCCTTCCAACCGGTTTTTTGGTCTACCCTATCAGTCAGGCCGCTGATATCACCGCGTTTAAAGCCGACAGAGTACCAGTGGGTGACGACCAATTACCCATGCTTGAGCAAACCAATGAAATTGTACATAAAATGAACAGCCTGTTGCCTAATCCCGTGTTGGTTCCTTGCCAAGCCATGCTCAGCAGCGTCAGTCGTCTGCCGGGAATTGATGGTAACGCCAAAATGTCTAAATCCTTAGGTAACACACTGACGCTTTCCGCCAGTGAAGACGACATCAGCAAAGCCGTTCATGCCATGTATACCGACCCTAATCATCTGCGCGTTAGCGATCCTGGTCAGGTTGAAGGGAATGTCGTATTTACCTATCTAGACGCATTCCACCCAGATCAAGCACAGGTAGCTGCATTGAAAGAGCATTACCAACGCGGCGGTTTGGGCGATCGCCAGTGCAAACAGGAACTGGAAGCGTGTTTGCAAGCATTACTCTCCCCTATCCGTGAACGGCGTCAGCAGTTCAGCGCGGATAAAGCGGCACTCATGGACATCTTGCAGGCAGGAACGGAAAAAGCACATGAAGTGACCCAGCAAACGCTGAGCGAAGTAAAACGTGGTTTGGGATTGCCCGTCATGTTTTGAGATAAAATAAAAGCGCCGAAAATACGCGGCGCTTTTAAAGATTCTCGTTTCGTGTGGTTTAGAAACCGATACCGGCGCCCACATACGCACCGTCGGCCACGACGTTATCGCGGTTACCGTCTTTACCACTGATTTCAATATAGCGATAACCGACATCAATGGTTACTGGACGAATGACGTTCCAACGCATGCCGGCGCTCGCCTCTTTGTAGTTATTAATGCCACTAGACAGCGATTCCGGAGAATAATACCCTTCGCCATACAGCGTGAAATGACGCGTGATTGGCCACTGAATTCCACCACCCGCCGCAACAGCATAATCATCACCACCATCTTTTTGTGGGTTTAAATACAGCGCTTTTCCGCCAGCAGAAGCTAAGAATGGGCCTAAAGGAAGATTAATACCTAAACCTAACCCCGCCACGTCGCCATCACTATCATTATGCGCCCAATCCAATGTGGAATATAAACCTGCAGAGTCAGTCCCAAAACCCGCTTCAACGTTGGTGTAGTGTTCGCCTACTTGCCCATGCACAGTAATAGCATTTGCTGCTGAAGCAGAAAACAGAGCGGCACACGCGCAGCCCAAAACGATCTTTTTCATTATATGATTTTCCTTAAAAATAGTAGGCCGGATAGCCAGTTCCGGTGAGCGAGAGTTTAAACGAAACATCAACAAGAACCAGCTAAAAAACCACTATTATTTGTAAAAAAATTAACCAATTATGTGTCTGATAACTTTTAGCGATATGGTTAATAAGCCCTAACTATTTGCGTGAGATCAGTAAGAGGTCTACAAATATTCATTAGATTGGTTTGTGGAACAATTATGGAAAGCCGGTATTCACAGAGCGATCTTTTATGTCAGCTACATATTTTGGATTTAGCTGAAGAGCAGTACCTCAAGTGATTGGCGTTACGCATTGATGCGGTAACCCGAAAAAACGACAGGTATCACCCGGTTGAAGCAATTCACTGACTCTTGATTAAGGAGAGACGTAATGAGCAAAAAAGGACTGACCACCGCCGCAGGCGCACCCGTTGTAGATAATAACAACGTCATTACAGCAGGCCCACGTGGCCCTATGCTGTTACAAGACGTCTGGTTCCTTGAAAAACTTGCCCACTTTGACCGTGAAGTGATCCCAGAACGCCGCATGCACGCGAAAGGCTCTGGCGCACACGGTACGTTCACCGTTACTCACGACATCACCAAATACACCCGCGCTAAAATTTTCTCCGAGATCGGTAAGCAAACCCCCATGATGGTTCGCTTCTCAACCGTCGCCGGTGAGCGAGGTGCAGCCGATGCAGAGCGTGATATTCGTGGTTTCGCCATGAAGTTTTACACTGAAGAAGGCAATTGGGATCTGGTGGGTAACGATACTCCGGTTTTCTATCTGCGCGATCCGCTGAAGTTCCCTGATTTGAACCATGTTGTAAAACGCGACCCACGTACTAACTTGCGTAACCCTGTATACAAATGGGACTTCTTCTCTCAACTGCCAGAAGCCTTCCACCAGTTGACCATTGATTTCAGCGACCGCGGTCTGCCTAAGTCATACCGTCATATGCATGGTTTTGGTAGCCACACCTTCAGTTTTATCAATGCCGATAACGAGCGCTTCTGGGTGAAATTCCACTTCCGTTGCCAGCAAGGCATTGAAAACCTGATGGACGATGAAGCCGAAGCGCTAGTTGGTAAAGATCGTGAAAGCTCGCAGCGCGATCTCTACGATGCCATCGAACGTAAGGATTTCCCTCGCTGGAATCTGCAGGTGCAGATTATGCCAGAGAAAGAAGCGGCTCAAACGCCATACAATCCATTCGACCTGACCAAAGTTTGGCCACACAAAGATTACCCACTAATCGATGTCGGCTTCTTTGAGCTAAACCGTAACCCAGACAACTACTTTGCTGAAGTTGAGCAAGTGGCAATGAACCCAGCCAACGTCGTACCTGGCATCGGTTTCTCTCCAGACAAAATGCTGCAAGGCCGTCTGTTCTCCTACGGTGATGCACATCGCTACCGTCTGGGTGTGAACCACCACCAGATCCCTGTCAACGCTCCGCAGTGTCCGTTCCATAACTATCATCGCGATGGCGCTATGCGCGTCGATGGTAACAGCGGTAACGGTGCAACCTACGAGCCAAACAGCTTTGGCGTATTCCAAGAGCAGCCTGATTTCAGTGAACCGCCATTAACTCTTGAAGGTGCTGCCGATCACTGGAATCATCGCGAAGACACCGACTACTACTCTCAGCCGCGAGCGTTATTTAATCTGCTGAGTGAAGAAGAACATCAGCGCATGTACACCCGCATCGCCGGTGAACTTTCTCAGGTCCCTGAAGCCATTCAGAAACGCGCTCTGTGCCACTTTGCGCAGATCCACCCTGATTATGCCGCCGGAATCATGAAAGCATTAGGTCAATAATCATTCCTAAATAGAGAATGTAAAACAGGAGCCCAAAGGCTCCTGTTTTTTGTGATATCTCAAGCAGACGCTTTAATAGTAAGTGATCGTCACGTTAGCTTTTGCTGTAATATCGCCTGTAAAATTGTTGTTGTTTGAATCTGTTATTTCCGGCGCAGTTTGGATAATGGCAGCTTGAAAATGCGTCGTGTTTTTTCCTTTTAGAGCAGCGCCAATATTCTGTTTTGTCCCCGTTCTCACCGCTTTTCCTGCGCTGTCGAACAGTCCAACAGCAATGCCATCTAAGGTTTTCCCATCGGCTTCGCTTTTTACGGTAAGCGTGTCTCGTCCTTGCAAAATCGCATGTGCATCTTCGAAAGTGAACTCCACGTTATTGGTATAAGAGCTGCAGGTGAAGTCCATGCCGAAACTGGTCAATGGCCCTTGCTGCGGATAAGTACCGCCGCTCGTTTTATTGATATTGCCTAAAGATACGGTTTGATGCTTAGAATCTAAACTGCACGATGGTGACGCCATAAATACCCCTGAACCCAAGGGAACATCGACCGTATTCACACCGGACAAACCATCTATCGTAAAGGTTAAATGAGCCCCTGGGGGGATAACTGCCTGTGACTGATATTGTATCCAACCAAATTTAATTAGTTCAGCCCGCATCGATTCGATAGCAAAATTATAATTACCATCATATTTATACTGCGTTTTGTCCGCATTATATTGCGCACCAAATTGAAATAGCGTGGTGTCTTCTTTGCCGTTAATCACTGGATATTCCACTCCCAAGCGCTTTCCTGGTGACATCGACGCCGGTGAATAGCTATTTGCCAGTGAGTCTGTGTTGTAAGACACCGCCTTAATATACATTTTTAACTTGATGCCATTATTGGTCGTCTGAGCTTCTCCCGTCCAATCAAGTGCCTTATCGTTTATAGCACTGAGGCTGAGAGTAATGTTGCCATCAAAGTTGGCTGGCGCCGTAAACTCTTGACCATCTGAGGAGCAGCTCAAACGCATATTTGGCAAAAACTGAGCATAGTCTAACGAAAGAACCACGGTGTAATCGGGCGTGTTTTCGTCTACCGCAATGGGGTTTTCTCGGGTGAATGGAGAAAATGGTGCCGCTCCCCCTGAATTAATATCACAATGTAAGCCAGCCCAACTGTTGCCAGAAGAGAGGCAAAAAAGTAATAACGTTGCCATCACGGCTGTAACTCGAGAAGCGGTCAACCATCTACTCATGAAGTAATGTCCGTTAGATGACGCGTTAAAATGATAAAGATTGATGCAATACCGGAGTCTCACCGCCAAAATCGTTAATGGTAGAATAGTTCAGCACACCCGATTTACCGGAAACGCCGGCGGGTGCGGCGTAACGCATCTCACCTTTCGCGGGAACCATGGCATTTTTATCTACGACAGGAATAGATTTGCCACCGGTGGTAACTGAAAGCTCTGACAAACTGGCGTAATATTCAGTTGGATTATTCGCCACTATCCACTCTTTCCCCCCTTCACGACGTACTTGCCATTGCAGTTTACTCGCAGTATCCGCTGATTTTTCTGTTAGCGTCGTTGGGCGGATAAACACCTTCAGCCGAGTACGCACGGCAACCTGTAACTGGCTGCCCTGCACTTTACTCACAGGAGGTACTTCTTGGATCCATAGCCAATAAACCGACTCACGATCCTGAGGAATTCTTCCCGGTACGACAACCATACGCAGCTTACCTTCACGTCCCGCGCCAATTTTAAATAGCGGCGGAGTCAAAATAAGCGGCAGACCTTTATCATTACCCTTTTGATCTTCGAGCCAAGACTGAACGAGATAATCTTGGGTCTTATCATCATTCAAAATTTTGATAGACGTTTCTTTGTCACTTTCTAAAGCAACAACACGTGTAAGCGCTGGACGAACAGCCGCAAAGGCAACATTCGACAAGAGCAACATGCTCATCAGAGCGGGTACTGCAATTTGGGTCAATTTCTTCATAGCAATCTCAATTAGTGACAAACCGCATTAATTTGTTGATACCAAGGAGCAGATGCATCTTTGGCGACAGGTAAAACAAACTGACACTGACCATCATTTGGCAGAGTCACATGCAGAGTGGTATCCCCATCGGCCAATATGCCATTGAGATACAGCAGTCCATTATCAGCAACCATGCCGACCTGCTCCTTACCTTGCCACGCAGTTGCTCCGAAAGGAGCCAGTTTGCCATCGGATAAAGACAACATAACTATAGCGCGGCGTCCTATTTTTGTTTGGAAACGGCGTACGACAATCGCTCCATGAGTAGGGATTACGTTCCCCCCACCGTCAATCAACTCAACGTTATCCTCAGTATGGCGCGTATCCAGTGACAAATTGTTGTCGCGATAAGGCGAAATCGACGGCACAACGGCATGTCCCCAACGATCGGTAGACACCCCTGGCTGCCCTTCCACGCTGATATTTTTTGCGCCAGGTGTTTCAATAATGGCAATGGTGTCACCCAGTTGCTGCGAAAGCACCACGCCATGACGATAAGCCACAACGCCACCAGAAATACCGGCTGAGTACTGCCGACTATCTTGACTTGCGCTCGCACTGGCATTCATATTTGCCATGCTGTTGCGATAAGAAACCGATGCCGACGGCGAATAACCATCACTGCTACGCTGAGCGGATAGCGAATAATTCAGAGCACTATCAAGCTCAGAACCAGAGACCGTAGCCATCTGTGAGTTGCCCGAATGATTACTGTTATTGGTACTAAAAGAGATATCACGGCTTCGTTTCTCTCCCATATCCAGAGGTACAGAGAAATTAAGCGACAGTTGACGATCAGGGCTTTCAGCGCCATTGCCCGAATTAGCCTGATAGGTGTAATCCACATTCACGCTAACTGAATGAATGTTGAAGCTATACCCCATTGTTATGGAGGTGTCCTTTGCACTTGAGTCGTAATAACTATCACGCTGCAACGTCAAATATCCGCTGCCAAAATCGCCTAAGCCTTGATTAATCGTTGCTTGTATTTCATTTTTGCGATGGTATTGCGAATCATCATCCCCCCATCGCCAGTCGGCATACTCAGGAAAATCAACAAAGTCTGGCGTCTGATAGCGATACGCCATCAGTTGCAATGAGGTATCAGTGTCATCAAAACGACGGGCATACAACACTCGTAGAGCACGACCACTATCGTTTACGTCTTTTTCCAGCCGTGCATTATCGTCGTTAACATTATTTTCAGTTCTCGATTGATGCTTCTCAAATGCCCAATCCAGAGAGACGCTACCCAAAGCGCCAAGATTAAAGGCACCGCCCAACGCCATCGATTGATATCCTTCGCCAATCACGACAAGATCGCTCAGGGTTAATCTATCCCAGCCATATTGCAGACTTCCCTGCGTCACTAAAGGATCGTATGAGAGCCCGTTGTCACGATAGCGCCCAGCACTCAGGCTATAGCGCCAAGAACCTGGGCGCAGCATATTCGGCAACGACGTGTAGGGCACGGTAAACGCCTGTTTACTACCGTCGCTCTCTTCAACCGTAACATTTAAATCAGCACCGATTTGACCATTGGTTAAATCAGTGATGGCAAAACTGCCCGGAGAGACTGTTTTGCTATAGATGATATTTCCACGCTGGCGAATAACCACGCGCGCGTTGGAATGCGCCACGCCACGAATAATAGGAGCGTAGCTGAACGTACCTGATGGCAACATCTGGTCGTTGGTTTCTAATGTCATTCCGCGAACAGGCAAGATACCTAATACATCGCTGGAAGTATTGGCATATACATCCCCCACGGTAAAGCGGGATACTAGCGGCGCAATATCTCGCTCCGCATAAGCACGGTCGTGATTCTGCTCCCACCCCATTTGAGATTTGTTGAACGTGTCAAAACTATAAAAACGCCAACTGCCCAGATTCAATCCAGAATTCAGACTCAAATAGGCCGTATTGTCGCTACCTGAATCCGCGTCTGAGCCATGGTTTTCCGTATGATAAACATAGCCTGAATAGCTCATGCGTAGCGCATTTACACCGCTGTCCCACAAAGAAGGGTCAATCATTTCGCTTTGGCTACTCACGTTCATCGCGGCTTGTGGCGCAATAATAATTAACTGCTGCATTGCTTCGTCATACTTTATTTTAGCGTCTGGCCATTTGACCAAAAAATCGTAGCAAACTTCATTGCCACTTTTAGCCAGCTCATTTAAATGATGATCGAGACCTATCTGGTGTAATAATCCTTGAGTCAAGCATGGCGTAGCATTATCGCTACCCTTTAGCAAAATAAATTCAATATTCGTTTTAAATAATATGCGATCGTTTAAAACAACATCAACTGATTTTGTACCGGCATCAACGTGGTCTGGATTATAAAATTGTTGAGGTATTTCTTGAGAGCTTTGGCGTAAAAAATCAGCATCAAATGCAGCGCTCTCATTATTTCCCGCATGCAATGTAAAAGGAAAAAAAGCAGACACAAGGATGAGAATTCTCATTAATAATGATAAATGATATCTAATCAAAGGAAGCCTGCTTGTTAAAAAACAATATTCGACTATTAAGCTAATACATCCAAAAATCAGTTATACGCAATATCAATAAAGGTTTTGGCTTTTACATCACCCGAAGAGACAGCTGGGGTCGAAGTATTCGCTTTATATGCGACTTTAAATTTAAGCTCAGTATTCCCCTGAGTTAATGCCTGTGATTTTGACGGTACACCACCATTGATATCAATCACCGTTGAGCCATCATTTTCTAAAATAGCAATACCCACACCTTGTGCAGCATTGTTCTCTTGAATGTTTTTCAAAATTGAATTATCCACAAGATCGGGAGTACCACTAAATGAAACTCTAGCATTCTTCATCGTAGTGGTATCACACTCTTTTAGGTCAATCGTAAAGTCTTTCATACCAGCATAACCACCGGCCGAAGAAAATGATGATGGAGTGACACTCGACAATTGCATCAAAGCACTTTTGCCTTCACCACCATTAAAACCTTGTAGTGAACAAGCTGAAGCTTTAACTGTTCCCGTAAACGTAATATCCCCGTCAGCAGCAAAAGAAGACAAAGGGATAACGCTTAAAGCAACGAGCGTTAGTAAATTAATTTTCATAAAATATCCTTTCAAGTATTAAACTTAGCCAAGAAATAAAATAGAGGTTTCTTAATTGATAACCTCTTGATGATTACTTTAATGCATTAAATACAAGAAGTGAATGCGAGGTATTTTATTTCATGTTTAAGTATCTCTAACAAATAGGAAGTGGATAAGAAAAATCCTATGAAAATCAATGTTGTGAAAAACGCCCATACAAAGTTAAAAATAAAGAGGCTGATACTACTTATAAAACATATAAGTAAAAATTTAAAAATAAACCACCCAAATATTTTTCGAAAAAAATATCCCTTTTTTACGCTCAACCGCCTTACTTAAAAAAAACGGCTGAAATGCCTAATGTTGATCGTTTAAGAGATCGAGATACACGGGGCGAGTACACCGCGGGGTGGTTATGGAACACATCCATGTGTTCCACGCGATGGGGTCCTAAAATTATGCTTAAGTGGCCAGCATTAGCCGAGTAAAACATTAGTTTTGAGAAACAACCCAATTGAGGACAGCTTGACGTGAAATTTTTATCCCACCGTTTTTTAGGCTTTCAGGCAAACGTAAGTAGCGTACAGGCTGCTGAAAGCGAGCTAGTTTTCCCTGAACCCATGTGCTCAACACTGCGAAATCTAACTCCGCGAGTGGCTCAATAACGGCCACCGGACGCTGCCCAAATTCTCGATCATCAACTGGCACCACAAAAACTTGCTGAATTTGTGGATGAGCTAGCAATACTCGCTCAACGTCCTCAGGCTGAATACCTTCCCCACCGCTGAAAAACAGATTATCCAATCGGCCAATGATCCTGAGCTCATCGTTTTGCATCTCCCCTCTGTCGCGGGTATGAAACCAACCGTCGGGATCAGCCAGCGGAAACAGTTGCCCATCACGCCAATAGCCTGAGGCCATATTGTCACCACGCAGCAGGATCTCCTCGTCTTGCAATTTCATCTCACGCCCTGGCAACGGCAACCCTACGCCGGGCAACGCATCTGCACGTTTGGCACACACTGTCGATGCCATTTCGGTCAGACCATAGCCGCACCAACAACGAATACCACGTTGTTCTGCCTGTTCGGTTAAATCAACGGGGATCATTGCGCCACCTAAAAGCACCTCTTTGAGCGTTAAGGGGGTTTCTGGCTGATTGAGCAAGCGCCAAAGCTGCGTGGGTACCAACGAGGCATGTGTGCAGCCGCGCAGAGCATCGTCCAGCACACGCATGTTGCGCACCACTAAGCAGGCACCCGCCAACAGCCAACGCCAAACAATGCCCTGCCCTGAGACATGAAACAGCGGCAGGGAGAGCAGCCAGCTATCTTGCGGCCCCAGCGGCATCAGTGATAACACGCCCTTTGCGCTAGAGAGATGTGCGTTGAAGCTATGCGCAGCCGCTTTAGGCATTCCTGTTGAACCGGAAGTTAGCGTCAGCGTCGCCAAGCGCTGCGAATGCCATTGCGGCACAGTACGTGTTGGCGACACGACATCACTCGGCGCCGTCGCTAGCGTTTTGATCGGTGAAGGCCAACAAAAATCAGCCTCAGAGCTATAACCGTAACCCACATTGAGGCTCGGTAATAATTCGGCGAGCAGCGTATCAGGCAACTGCGGATTGAGTGGTAAGACACGCGCGCCGCATTGCAAAACGGCTAAATAGGCTAATAGCAGTTCAGCGCTATTTTTTCCCCGTACCGCCACTATCGCATCAGGTATAACGCCTTGCTGGATAAACGAAGCCGCCAACTGGCTGATTTTTTCATTCAATGCCAGCCAACTCATCGGCGTTTCATTTAATAATAAGGCGGTGCTATCAGGAAGCTGACTGGCCCAATGCTGCCAAGGCCAGTCGCTAAACACAGGATAAATCGGTGCAGTCATACTAGGAACGCCATACCACATCTAACGAAGCTACGTCCTGTAATGGCAGGTTATTTTCTGGCCATGGACGGATGAGCTGCGCCTGCATCAAATCGAGCGTATCTAAGCCCGGAACGGTATCCGGAGTCAGCCACGCGGCGACTCGTGCGAGCTGAGTCAAACCTAGGCTAGATTCAATACTGGAGCTAATCACCGCCTCTAATCCAATCTGATGCGCTTCAGTAATCAGCTGCTGACAACGCTGCAAGCTGCCGGTTAACGTCGGCTTGATAACAATGGCTGCAACGCCCTCTTCCGCTTCAACACGGAAATCCGGCTCACGTACACTCTCATCCCACGCGATAGCAATACCCGTTGTACGCGCAAAATCTCGTGACTCATCGCGGGTTTTACACGGTTCTTCGAGAAACGCGATACGATTACGCCACTCAGGATTGACGTATTTAGCAAAGCCATCCGCCTTGGCGCGCGTCCAACTGCGGTTAGCATCTAAACGCAGCTTGAGATCGGGCAAAGCCTCAAGCAGCACGTTAACCACCATGCCATCCCGTACCGCCTCGTATAACCCAACTTTCACCTTAGCGACTTTTTCGCCGGGTATCGCCTGCAATACGGCAAACAACTCATCAGGATCACCGGAGCACAACGGTGCCTTGCGATAGTCCGCCTGTATCGGCAGTTCGCCCGAGAGCTCGGCCAGCGCGCAGCTCAGGCCGAAAGCCACCGAAGGCAGCGCATTTTCACTGAGCGATTGGCCTGCTAGCCATTGTTGCAAATCCGTCAAAGCAGCTTCCTGAGCCTGCTCTAAGGTTTCGTGACTAAATTCAGGCAAAGGGGCGATTTCCCCCCAACCTTCATGTTCACCCTCGCGCAGGCACACTATCAACCCGTCACGAGTTTTTAGCCGCTGGTTGCGCAGAATGACGCCTGCATCCATGGGCAGGCTGTAACGGTAAAGTGTGACCTGTCGCATTATGGGTTACGCTTAAATTTAGAGAAATCAGGTTCACGTTTTTCGTTAAACGCATTGCGTCCTTCCTGACCTTCATCAGTCATATAGAACAGCATGGTGGCGTTACCGGCGAGCTCTTGCAGACCTGCTTGACCATCGCAGTCGGCATTCAATGCCGCTTTCAGACAGCGCAGCGCCATTGGGCTGTTGCGCAGCATTTCACGGCACCAGCGCACGGTTTCTTTTTCTAAATCGGCCAATGGCACCACGGTGTTAACTAACCCCATATCCAATGCTTCCTGCGCATTGTACTGGCGGCACAAGAACCAGATTTCACGCGCTTTCTTCTGACCGACGATGCGCGCCATATAAGATGCGCCCCAGCCGCCATCGAAAGAACCGACTTTTGGCCCGGTTTGACCGAAGATCGCGTTATCTGCTGCGATAGTCAGGTCACACATCATATGCAACACATGGCCACCACCGATGGAATAACCAGCCACTGCCGCGACAACGGGCTTCGGACAGGTACGGATTTGGCGCTGAAAATCCAGCACGTTCAGGTGATGAGTACCGCTTGCATCTTTATAGCCACCGTAGTCCCCACGAACCTTCTGATCGCCGCCGGAGCAGAAAGCTTTCTCGCCCGCACCGGTCAGAATGATAGTACCGATGTGATCGTCATAGCGCGCGTCAGACATTGCCTGAATCATCTCTTTAACCGTCTGAGGGCGGAAAGCGTTGCGCACCTGCGGACGGTTGATGGTGATTTTAGCGATACCGTCTGCCGATTTATGGTAGAGAATATCTTCAAAATCAGCAGAGCAGTCCTGCCACTCAATCGGTGCATACAGCTCTTGTTCGCTTGGATACAGCATAGTCAGATTCCTGTTAAAGATGTTTGGTAAGAAAATCACGCACCTGCGTCACAAATTCATTCGAATTGGCGCGATGTGCATTGTGGCCAGCGTCAGCAATAATACGCGCCGGCAAATCAGACTCCACGGCAAGCTGTTGAAACTTCGCATCTCGCTCGCCGCACAAATAAACAAAGGGGATAGCCAGCGTTTTCAGCGATGGCGTGAGCAAAGGTTGTTTGCCGAGAGAAGTCGCCTCCAGCATCGCGGCCAGTGGCTCGCCCATCTGAGCAGAGCGTAGCTCAACAAGGCATTCGCGTTCTGCCTCATTCAGTTCGGCAAAAACCGGCTGGCGATACCAGTCAGATAAAACCTCGCGCAAGGGCTGTGACCGAAAACGTTCTGCCCAGCGTGTATCATGTTCAATTCTAGCCGTGCGCTCATCCTGCGTTTTTAACCCTGGATTTCCGCCTTCAACCAGCAACGCCCTCAGCCCTGCGGGGTCCTGTACAGCATGATACATCGCTACACGTCCGCCCAATGAGTAACCGATGAGCGCATAGGAGGAGATAGCGTAGTGTTTCAAGGTGTCTCGTAGCGAGGCATCCACGACGGCGAAATCCGCAACCGACTGCTCCGCCGAACCACCGTGCCCAGGTAAATCAACCAGCAAGTGAGCAAAATTGGGCAACTGCACGGCAAGTTCCAACCACTCTTCGGCGCTGCCCAAAAAACCATGCAGCCAAACTACTGTCGGATGTTCGGCCGTTTCTATTTTTACAGGCAGGTAGTGGGCGGCCAGAATCACAGCGCGGTAACCTGAGCCAGCAGATCGCGGAGCGTTTCTGCGCCTTCGCTTGGTGATACCTGCAATTCAATCAGGGTCGTCCCAGCGCGGCACCACCCCTGCTGTACCGCGTCGGTCAATGCATCCCAGCTTTGCGGCTGAGCATATGCTAGCTTGAACATCGCCGCCGCATGCTGAAAATCAACATCCTGTGGCATCAGGTAAAAACGTTCGCGTTCCGCCTCCGGCGTGGGCAGCATCGAGAAAATTTGCCCGCCGTTATTATTCACCACGATCAGCACCGTTGGCGCTGAGCTATGGCGCAATAAGGCCAACGCATTGAGATCGTAAAGTGCAGAAAGATCGCCAACAATAGCCAGCGTCGGCTTAGCCGTTGCGCGTTGCACACCGGCGGTGGTAGAAATCAAACCATCGATGCCGCTCGCGCCGCGATTACTATAAACCGGATACCCTACGGGAAGCTGAGCAAAAGCGTCGATCAGGCGAACAATCAGGCTATTGCCTACGAACAGTTGACCATTTTCAGGCAATAGTTCGGGAATGCGCTGAGCAACCTGCGCCTCGCCAAAATGTTCATCCAGATATTCAGTGACGCACTGCTGCGCCATATCCGCTAAGATTTCCAGCTCAGGTGCCCACGGTGTACGTGGCTGAGCGGGGTGCAGAACCAACCAATCAGAAATCGAGGAGATAACACGGCGCCCGAAGTGATGAGCCGGATCTAAACGCCCTTCCAAGGGATCGATCAGCCAATATTCTTGCGGCTCACAGCTTGCCTGCCACTGTAACAGACGTTTTCCGGTCAGACTGCTACCAAACTGCACCACGACTTGGGCCTGATCCAACAACGCCTGCGCTTTGGGGTTCGCCAACCACAGATCGGCACAGGGCAACGGCTGACCACTTTGCGAAAGCACATCGCCAATCAGCGGCCAGCCTAATAAATCGGCCCACTCGGCAACGCGCTCCCCCTCTTCTGCGCTCATTCGTCCAGCCAGAATCACGCCGCGTTTTTGTCGCCAATAGAACCAGTCTAACTGCTTAACCGTCGTCCGCGCATGCACGTTCGTTTCACGCAGCCACGGACGAGAATCCTGCCACCATTCTCCTAAACCGTTAGACCACGCATCGGCGGAGCCATCATCGTCGCCGTACAAGGGTTCAGCAAACGGGCAGTTCACATGCAGCGCGCCGTGGCTGAGCTGTGCCATCGCACTATCGACGGCAGAAGCGAGCCAACGCGCAGGAATATCCGGTGTGGGGCGTGGTAAATTCAGCGTTTGGTTGGGATGAGAAGCAAAGATGCCGTTTTGACGGATTGCTTGATTAGCACCACAGTCGATGAGTTCCGGTGGGCGATCGGCGGTTAACATCACCAACCGCTCTCCCGTTAGACCCGCTTCAATGAGTGCAGGATAGAGATTCGCTACTGCAGTACCAGACGTCACGATAACAGCCACTGGCTCACCTGACGCTTTCGCGAGCCCGAGCGCCAAATGACCCAGGCCACGCTCGTCAAAATGGGTATGGCAGATGAGCTGCGCATTCGCCGCTGCTGCTAGCGTGAGCGGCGTAGAGCGGGAGCCCGGAGCAATACAGATATGGCGAACACCGTGGCGGGTTAACGCCTCTAGTAACAACGCGGCCCAGTGGCGGTTAAATACACTTGTCGACATGGCAGCTCAGCAGTCTGGTTGATTAAGGATTGTCTCAGCTTAGCCCACTCATAGGAACTCATCTGAGCCAGGGAAGGGAAAACTGATGATTTATTCGCTGCCCGACGGTCTTGCAAAATCATAACGTAAAGTAACCTTATGTTTTTGAAAGAAAATCGAACAGGATAATTGGTGCAATATGTTACACCAGCATTCCAAAGACCACAATCAGCTAAGGGGAGTATGTCTGTCCAGCATGGCCGAGCAGCGATAATTCAGCCTATGAAAATTCTGTTTCCAACAACGTTCTCAACCCTGCCGCCTTATTCTCAATCTCCAGCCATTCTTGTTCAGGATCAGATCCTGCAACGATACCGGCTCCGGCGTACAGATGGATATGATCGCCTTGGATTAACGCCGAGCGCAGCGCAACGGCAAACTCTGCCTGTTCCAGTGCCAGATAGCCCGCAGAACCTGCATACCATCCGCGATCGAAAGGTTCATCGCGCATTATGAATTGGCGCGCTGGCTCACGAGGTAATCCCGCCACTGCGGCGGTTGGCTGTAAACGACGCAGGCAGTCCGCATCGTTGTCATGAATCAGCGTGGCATGGATCGGGCGACGTAGATGCTGCACTTTTCGCAGCCGGATCACCTCTGCTGGCATAACGTCTAGCGCCTGAGCTCCGCCCTGCAAACGCTGGCAAATATCATCTACTACCAGTAAATTTTCATGCTGATTCTTACGATCGGACATCAGCCATTGCGCATTTTCCTGCGCCTGTGCATCGCTGCTTCCGCTCGCGACGGTGCCAGCCAGAGCCTCAGTTTCTAACGACAATTGCTGGCGGCGATAGAGCCGTTCTGGTGATGAACCTAAAAACGCACGTTCCGGTGCAAGAGCCAGCATAAAGTGATAGCAGCGATGGTTCACTGCGCGACTGGCAGATAAAAACTGGGCAGCCCGCAGCGGTTGAGACAGTTTCAGCGTGGTGCGGCGAGCCAGCACGACTTTTTCAAATGCCTTATGCTCTATTTCGACCAGCGCATGATTAAGCAGGTTACACCAAGCATCGTGCTCAGGTTGATGATGAGCCGCAAGCACGACAGTCTGCAACGGAGGCAGAGGCTGGATCTGACATAGGACTGCTAAATCATGCAGCGCAATATCCAGATCCTGCTGTAGTGACGTTTCCCCATAGAGATACACCACCAGTTCAGCCTTACCCGCATGGCGCATTAGCGCAATGCGCGGTAAAAACAGCAGGCTGTTGATTGTGCCATAGCCATCCAGTTCAACCTGACCAAACGCGTTCAGGCCCCAAATGCGTAATTCTGGGCAATCATTTTTCCGAATAAATTCTTGCGCCTGCTCAGCATCCGTAAAGGTACATACGGCACCGCATACGGCCGCCTCTTCAGCGCCATCTCGGTGGCGCCAATAGAATTGTGGAAATAGCGGCTGAGAGGCCAACCACTCAAGCATCTGAGTGCCATCTTTCAAACTACAAGGCAGCGCAACGCGGACCAACCCCGATTGCTCGGCAGCGGCTTGGCGTAACAAAGGAATAATGCGTTCTACCAGAGCGGAAAGATGAACCACGACAACCTCGGGCGGCTAAAAGAAGAAGTGTGGAATTATACGGTGGATTAATAAGAAGGAAAGCAACCAGAAGAGTTATCAGCACAGCCAGCGAGTAATCGGTGAAAAACCCACCACCTGTTAACATTTTACGTCTTATCAGCTGACCAATTTCGCCTCTGTATCAACGTTTGGCCGGCGGGAGTCACCACGTATCACGCTGTAATTAAAGTCTGCGCTTGCTACGTTCAGATCACGCTAGTAATAGCAGAGCCTAGCATGGTTAATGCTGATCGTTTAAGAGATCGAGATACACGGGGTTAGCACACCGCGGGGCGCTCCGGCAGCTAAAGCTGCTACGACCCCATCGGTGTACTTCCCCTAAAATCACGCTTAAGTGACCAGCATTACCCTAGCATGGTGATAAAAATGATGTGGCATACGATCCACAGGTGAAAAGGATGGCCCAGCCAGCGACTCATCAAGAGTGCAACGATGAGTGAAAAAAGCATAGCCGCGGCTGAAAACACAATGACACTCACCACACCATCGTATAAATATCCCCAATGCATCACGGCAGAGAATGAAACCACAGACGCGATTTGCGGAGCTTCAATCCACAGCAAAATATGGAGACATTTCAGGCTACCACCGAGAGCACCTAGACATACCGTTGATAGAATGATCAGATAAATGACAGACAGATAAAACGACCATATAAAAAGAGCAACTCCCAATCCATCCAATGCTAATTGCCCCGGCAGTTTTTTCCATTACCGTTAAATAGCCTCAAAGCCCCTCAAGAAGCAAATTAAATCACCTGAAAGGAGTTGTGAATTCACACGGTAATGGCGTCGTTATCTGCAACAGATTGGAGCGAAAAGTGATTATGAGCTAACCGACTTGTTATCTGTTTCAACGGTTGGCTGTGTTACGCGATTTTGCTTACGAGCAGCCAGCCACAAACCACTATTTTTCATGGCGTAACCAAACACCAGACCGACTATCAGTGAAGGAACAACCATCTTCCAATCACCATTACCCGCAAAGGTGGCGCAGGCGCCGATAAAAGTACCGGGCACAAAAGCCAGCCAACGCTGCTGCGCCTGAATGCACATAAGGAAAGCGACAATGCCCGTTAAGATATAACCGAGGATCGTCCACTCTGGGCGTAGCGCTCCACCATAAATAATGACTTCAGCCCAGAACACACCGCTCAGCAGTGTACAAAAGCTGATGCCAAACCCCTTCAGCCCGCCCTGTGGACAAGCAAAATAGGCTGTACAACCGAGAAAACCCGCCCAGCTTAGTAGACCGAGGCTAACCGCTACCCAGCCCCAAATGCCAGAAAGGATGCCGGTGGTAATGGCGATAGCAACCAAAACATTCATGATGGAAATCTCACGTATTCAAAAAAAGTAGTTTAACGATGGGAACAGATTATTCGTTGACTGGGTTCACAAATTATAAGTGAAGTGTTTGCATGATTACATTTTATTGTGATTTTTATCACAAATAAAGCTGGTTTTTTAAGCACTCATTTTTGCTAACAAAATTTAGAATCCCCTCTTTTTGACGAATATGGCTACAAATGCGGACACTTCAACAAGAAATAATCACTCAGGGTTCGTTGTCTTCTCAAAAACACAGGTCTAGGTTACGGCTATGACAAAATTTTTAATCGTAACCTCAAGGCTATTTTAATGAAAAAACACATCATTGCAGCCCTGCTGCCTGCGCTCATTATCCCTTCAGCAATGGCATGCACCACAATTTTAGTCGGTGATAAAGCATCGATTGACGGCTCATTTTTAGTCGCTCGTAATGAAGATTATTCCGCCAATAATCCTAAGCATTTTCTAGTCCATCCGCGCGTTGAACACCAGAAAGGCGAATTTAAGTCACACGCTAACGATTTTACCTACCCACTACCGGAAACCTCTCTGCGATACAGCGCTATTTCTGATTTTGACACCAACGACCTGTCAATGGGTGAAGTGGGGTTTAACGAGGCTGGCGTGGGGATGACGGCAACAGAAACGATTTACAATGGTCAGCAGGTTCTAAAATTCGATCCCTACGTCGAGAAAACTGGCATTACCGAAGACGCAATTGAAAACGTGATCCTGCCAAGGATCCACAGCGCTCGCGAAGGGGTGGAACTGCTAGGCAAAATTATCGAAGAAAAAGGGGCTGGTGAAGGCTTTGGCGTTGCCTTTGTCGATCAGCATGAGATCTGGTATTTGGAAACGGGTAGCGGTCATCAGTGGATGGCAACAAAAGTACCGAGCGATAAATATTTCGTCTCGGCCAATCAAGGGCGTTTAAGAACCTATGTTCCTGATGATACCGCGAATTATCTGGGCTCAAAAACCCTGATTAGCTTTGCCGAAAAACACGGTCTATATAATCCTAAAGACGGTGCCTTTGATTTCCATAAAGCCTATTCACAGGATGTCGAAAATGATGTCACTTACAACTATCCACGCGTATGGACAGTGCAACATCTGTTCAATCCTAGCCTGAAAACGGATATAAAAGACGGTACCGCGTTCCCCGTATTCTTACAGCCAGCGCATAAAATATCAGTTGCTGACGTGCAGGCCGCACTGCGCAACCACTATCAGGGCACCTCGCACGATCCGTATGCTAACGCCAATCCAAAGGAACCCTACCGCCCAATTTCAGTATTCCGCACACAGGAATCTCACGTCCTTCAGGTACGTCCTAACCTGCCAAAAGCCATTGGTGAAATCGAGTATGTCGCTATCGGTATGCCATCACTCAGCGTATATATTCCCTATTATCAAGGACTCGAACATTACCTACCGGGCTACGACAAGGGTACCGATAACGCTAGCCAAGACTCGGTCAGTTGGAAATATCGCACGCTGCAAACGCTGGTGATGCAAAACTACAACGCCTATGCGCCAGAGGTAGAAAAAGCCTACGCCGAATTTGAGAAGAATACTGCCACTCAGCAGGCATCCATGGAAAAAGAGTATTTGAAACTTTATCAAGCCCATCCGCAGCAGGCTCAAAAAGTGTTGCAGAACTTTGAAGATAAAGTCATGGCCGATGCCTTAGCGTTAACCAATAAATTAACACAGCAGGTTATTACCCAGATGACACACGATACCGATATGAAATATCACTTCGAAGGGGCTTAATTGCCACTGAGAAACCTCAATACGTTTGGCTGGGGGAAATCTCGCTCCCAGCTAAACGCTCGCCGTCCGCATTATCACATCATGGAATTATCACTTAATCTCTTTAGATAACTTAAAGGGAAAGCCTTCTTTAATAATGTCCATGACTTCTTGAGTATAAGGCGCCATCGACGTTTTCACCAACGCAGGAAAAAATACCATCGGCGATGGAAAAACGTCGACCACATGGCAATGGGAAAGCTTTCTGGCATCGACTTCTGAAGCAGGCAACAAAGTGGCAGCCTCTAGACCCGACTCCAACCAGTCAAGGATCACTCCCGGTTGGGTGACCTGCATAATCACGCGTTGCTCTTTCCCTCCCTTGCGGAAGTGATCCAGCAGAATTTCATAAGTTCCAGCATCACGAGCTCGGTGCAGTAAAACGAGCGGAAATTGACTCAGTTCCAAATAGGGAAAAGGGCTTTGTGGAACTTCAGGCAGCAACTTTTTAGCAATGACCGCCACGATTGGCACAGGTGAAAAAACGAGACAATCATAGCCCTCGGTTTTTCGTGGTTTCTGGATAAGAGCAATATCGATCAGGCTATCATTTAAATGGGATTCCAGATGGCTCGAGTCAAGAACAGATATATTTAATTCCACCTCTGGGTAGCGGCGATGTAATTCCAACAGCAGTGGCTTAAAGTAGTTTTGAAATAAATGCGTTAGCCCAATGCGTAATATTTGCGTTTCGCGATTCGATATTTTTGTTGTTTCACGCGCGGTATCTTCCACCTGGCGTAATATTTCACAGACTTTGCGATAAAGATAATAACCCGCATCAGTCGTCTCAAGCCGGTTTCCATTGCGGACAAACAGCGGTGCATTAAGCTCTTCTTCAAGCTCCTGTATCCGTTTACTCAAAGGAGGTTGAGCCATATTCAGCACACGTGCAGCTTGACTAATCGAGCCTTGCTCTACGACTTTACAAAAGTACTTTAGCCTTTTGAGATCCATACTGTCCTTCCCGATGCTTATACCATCCAAGACTAGAAGATTCTGATACTTTGACCTCGCATAGACTAAAATTCAACACAAAACATTAATGCAACACTTTTAACGTATTTATGACTAATACCCTTCTGATCTAGTGTCTATCACCTAAACGGTATTTGTCACACGATGATACGGGGAATATATCTATAGGGGACATATATTCCAGTTTAAGGTGAAAATATTATGGCTAATAATGCGGATAATAAAATTAAAAATCCAATTCATGATTTACGATCAGCGCTTGAGTTTTTAAAAAATCAGCCGGGTGAGCTTGTCTCTACGAATGTGGAAGTGGATCCGTGCGCGGAGCTCTCTGGCGTTTACCGCTATGTTGGCGCAGGTGGTACTTGCCAACGACCAACACGAAAGAATGGCCCAGCCATGGTGTTTAACAAAATTAAAGGCTTTGATGACATCAGTGTTGTAATTGGTCTGAACGGCTCCCGTAAACGCGTCGGTCACTTTTTGAATTGTGCCCCAGAAAAGCTGGGACACTTGCTGAAAGACTCAGTCAAAAATGCGATTCAACCGGTACTGGTCAGCGCTGATAAAGCCGTATGTCAGCAAGTCACTCACTTTGCTGAAGATGCCGATTTCGACCTACGCAAACTTCTTCCAGCGCCAACCAATACCGAAGAAGATGCAGGGCCTTATATCACCATGGGCCTTTGCTACGCCTCCGATCCCGATACTCATGAATCCGACATCACTATTCACCGCCTGTGCGTACAGAGCCGCGACGAGCTTTCTATGTGGCTAACGCCGGGTCGCCATATCGATGCGTTCCGTATGAAAGCTGAGGCTCAAGGTAAAGCATTGCCCATCTCTATCAGTATCGGCGTAGACCCCGCTATCGAAATTGCTGCCTGTTTTGAGCCGCCTACAACGCCGCTCGGTTTTGATGAATTAAGCATTGCAGGGGCACTGCGCGGTCATGCCGTTGAAATGGTGCAATGTAAAACCATTAATGAAAAAGCGATTGCTCACGCCGAAATCGTGATTGAAGGCGAACTCTTGCCAAACCTACGCGTTCGCGAAGATCAAAATACCAATACCGGTAAAGCCATGCCTGAATTTCCGGGGTATACCGGCGCGGCCAAAGATGCGCTGCCCGTGATTAAAGTCAAGGCCGTGACACATCGATACCATCCCATCTGGCGTACGACTATCGGACCGGGTGAGGAACATGTCAATATGGCCGGTATCCCAACCGAAGCCAGTATTCTGGATATGGTTGAACGAGCGATGCCAGGAAAGCTTCTCAACGTCTTTGCTCACTCAGCCGGTGGTGGGAAATTATTAGCGGTAATGCAGTTTAAAAAATCAGCGCCGGTCGACGAAGGACGTCAACGCCAAGCCGCGTTGCTGGCTTTCTCAGCCTTCTCTGAGCTGAAACACGTGATTCTGGTCGATGAAGATGTTGATATTTTCGACAGCGACGACGTGATGTGGGCCATGCAAACCCGCTATCAGGGCGACGTCGATACGGTCTTTATCCCTGGAGTGCGTTGCCATCCTTTAGATCCTTCCCAAATGCCAGACTATAGCCCTTCAATTTTGCAGGAAGGTATGTCCTGTAAAACTATTTTCGACTGTACGGTACCTTTCCATCTGAAAGCGCACTTTGAACGTTCTCGTTTCAAAGAGCTGGATGTGAAACGTTTTCTACCCGATTTCGAATAAGGAGCCGTGATGGCGACCCAACGTATTATCATCGGCATAAGTGGAGCCTCCGGTTTTCAATATGGCGTTAAAGCCCTAGAGCTACTGAAAGATCGAGAGGATTTGGAGGTACATCTGGTGATATCCAAAGGCGCAGAGAAAACCTGTGAGCTAGAAACCGATTACGTTTTGGATGAAGTGATGGCATTGGCTGATGTTGTGCACCCAGTCACGCATCTGGGCGCGTCGATTTCCAGCGGTTCCTTTCGCACACTCGGTATGTTGGTCGCTCCCTGCTCCATGCGTAGCCTCGCGTCGATCGCTCACTGTATGACGGATAATCTGCTGACCCGCGCCGCCGACGTTGTGCTTAAAGAACGGCGTCGGTTGGTATTGCTGGCGAGAGAAACACCGCTCAATCTTGGCCACTTACGTAATATGCAGCTAGTGACTGAAATGGGAGGAATCATCTTCCCGCCAGTACCCGCGTTGTATCAGCGGCCTCACGACGTGGATGAAATTATCAGCCACAGCGTTGCACGGGCGCTCGACCTATTTGGCATTGAACTGAATAAAATCCCGCGCTGGGGCGAAGGCAAACTCCAACATTTAGCATGATTGGGTTAAGGAATTGATTTAAGAAAGGAAAACTCGATGTTGATTGGACCTTATGTAAACGGAGCTGCGGTGATCGTAGGCGGACTCATTGGCGCTTTGGCAGGTCATAAAATTCCACTACGGGTTAAAACCGCGCTTCCCCTCACCTTTGGACTTTGTTCTGTAGGTTTGGGGATTAATTTAGTTATTAAGGTGAAGTACATGCCAGCCGTTGTTTTGGCAATGGTATTGGGCGCCGTAATCGGCGAGCTCATTTTTCTCGAAAAAGGGATTGGTAAAGCGGCAGGCTCTACCCGAGGGATCGTCAATAAATATCTCCCTCGCGTTCATGGCTTATCGCATGAAGAGTTCACCGAGAAGTTTGTTGCCATCTTGGTGCCTTTTTGTGCCAGCGGAACCGGTATCTTCGGCGCAATGCATGAGGGAATGACCGGCGATCCTTCGATTCTGTATATCAAAACCGTATTGGATCTGTTTACCGCCGGTATTTTTGCCACCATGTTGGGCTATGCCGTGATGACCATCGGGATCCCGCTCATCATCATTCAAGTGGCACTCGCTATGTTAGCGGTGTTTATCCTGCCCATGGTGACACCAGAAATGATGGCTGATTTCTCCTGCGCTGGCGGACTTATCATGATTGCAACAGGGCTACGCATCTGCAATATAAAACCGTTCCCTGTCGCCAATATGCTGCCGGGCTTGATCTTAGTGATGCCTTTTTCTTGGCTTTGGATGACGTTAGTGGTTTAAATTAAAAAAAGGCCGGTAAATACCGGCCTTCGTTATTACGATGCATAGCGGCTTTAACGACTACCTTTTACGCATGAACAGTTCTCGGCGAGATACGCTGACAGGCGTTGCCTGATCCTGCACCGGCAACGATAGCAGCATCTTCAGCGTATCACTGGCTAATGCTTCGCCTTCTGCGGCACTGATATGTGACTCTATCGGCGACATCAAGGAACAGGAGAGTAATTGTCCAGTTTGTGGCAGTTCTCCCACCATAAACGTCATATCACCACGCGGTAGTGAAAGCGCGATACGCTCGCCTAATGCACGCCGTGGCCAAACCTGATCGGGTCCAGGTAAAATCACCACGCTAAGCATCCACGGCGTTAATACCGTTCCCAGCCACTGGCCTTCATACTCTTGCATCTCTACCTTAATCGGCATTTCAGCGCGATAAAACGGTAGATTCGCCATCTCTTGCTGTGCTATGTGCTGATACTGTTCAATCAGCAGTTTTGTGGGATTGTGTTCAAATCCCCAAAACTCATCTGCACCAATCGCATCAGTCATAGGATTAGCAGTCATGCGACACTCCTCTGTGCTCTAACGTGCAGCCATCTTCGCGCAGGATCTGAATAATACGATCCATCGCAATCGGCACCGCGGCGTCAATCGTCGGAGTCATGCCGATGTACGGCTCAAGCGACTGTGGTACGACACCCACCAGTGTGAGACGCTTTGGAAACTCATCGGTCAGATGCAGTGCCGAAAGCACATCGCATAATCCCAACTGATGCGGCGAAATTTTCCGGCTGAAAAAAGCGGGAACTTCATCGTCATGTAGCGTAATCACGCTGCCGGGGGCGGCATCGCTCAGCACCGCATCGGCCACGATCAAATGATCGCGGCTCGCCATGTACTCCATCAGCTCCATGCCAGCCGTGCCGCCATCCATCAACTCAACGCCTTCTGGAAAACGGTAATCCTGCTCTAAACGTTCAACGATGCGTACACCCACCGCTTCGTCGCTGAGCAACAGGTTACCGATGCCTAAGACCAGCGTATTCATTACAACACCTTAACCTTGGTGACTTCGCCACCGCGCGTATCAACCACATGAACCGCACAGGACATACAAGGGTCAAAGGAGTGAACGGTACGCACAACTTCCAGCGGTTTTTCAATATCAGCAATAGGAGTGCCGATCAAGGCCTGTTCATAAGGTCCCGGTTCATCGTTGGTATTACGCGGGCCGGAGTTCCATGTTGACGGTACCACCGCCTGATAGTTCTCGATTTTGCCGCCTTTGATAACGATCCAATGCGAAAGCATACCGCGTGGAGCCTCTTCAAAGCCTACGCCGCGATACTCTTTATCGGCCAAAATTTCTGGTTTGATAAAGGCCACGTGATCGCCTTTACCAATGTTATCGATCAGCGCCTGCCACTGTTGTAACAGAGTATCTTTCAGCACACAGCAGCGTACCGCACGGCCAATAATGCGTCCCATGGTGGAATGCAGTTGTTCAGTTTGCAGGGCTTTACCGTTCAGCGTTGTGTAAAGTCCGTTAACCTCATTGAAGTGTTTAACGGTATCTGGGTGCTTCGCCGCCAGTTTAACCAGCAGATCGGCCAACGGTCCAACCTCAACTACTTTACCGTAGAAGGTGGGGGATTTAACCCACGAGTACTTACCTTCATCCTGCCAGCCAGTGTAGTTCGGTTCAGTTTTGCCTTCCCACGGTTTTAAGATGGCATCATCTTTGTACCATGAATGTTTGCAGCTTTCGGCAATTCCGTCGATCAGCCATTCATCTTTGTGGCTCGTGATCGGACGGTAGTTGCCCATATCACCATTTTCGATATAGCCCCCCGGAAGCAGGAAGCTACCCCCTTTGGCATCGGTGGGCAGTTCAGGCACGCTTAGATAATGCTTTGCTCCCTCGCCCAACGAGAGCCACTCAGGATAGTTAGCTGCGATGATGGCCGCATCAACTTTGTAAACCTGCTCGATGAACTCACCCAAACGCTCAATGAACATTTTCACGTACATCAAGCGCTCAAGGTTCAGCACGCTCGGCGCATCCAAATTGATTGGGTTAGCGACGCCGCCCACAGCCAGATTCTGAATGTGCGGAGATTTGCCGCCTAAAATCGCGACCACACGGTTAGCATCACGCTGACACTCCAGCGCTTGCAGATAGTGGGCAACCGCAATCAGGTTCACCTCTGGCGATAGCTTCATCGCTTTGTGACCCCAATAGCCGTTCGCAAAAATCCCTAACTGGCCGCTAGCAACCAGATCGCGAATTTTCTGCTGCACCTTGGCAAACTCTTCCGAGCTGTTAAGCGACCAGCTAGAAACGCCTTTCAGCATCGCTTCGCATTTTTTCGGATCGGCATTTAGCGCGGCGGTGATATCTACCCAATCCAGCGCAGAAAGTTGATAGAAATGCACGATGTGGTCGTGGATGCTATGTGCCGCCACGATCAGGTTACGAATATATTGTGCGTTGACCGGTACCTCGGCACCAATCGCATTTTCTACCGCACGTACCGATGCAATGGCATGAATCGTGGTACATACGCCGCAAATGCGCTGGACAATCATCCACGCATCGCGCGGATCGTTACCTTTTACAATCTCTTCCATCCCGCGCCACATGGTGCCAGACGACCAAGCCTTGGTTACCTTGCCGTTTTCAATTTCGCAGTCAATGCGCAGATGGCCCTCGATACGGGTGATCGGGTCGATAGTGATACGTTGGCTCATACTTTAGCTTTCCCTCGGGCCTGATAATCTTTATGTACACGTTCAAGCGATGGCAATACCGGTAAAACCCGGATTAGCAACAAATAGGCACAGACTTCAATCGCCACAAAGCCGACCGAAATCAGAATTTCTTCTGACGTTGGGAAATAGTGATAACCATTACCCGGATTGAATGCCAGTAACGAATAGTTCATGCGCCACAGCGCAGCTCCCAGCAGCATGCTTAATGCGCCAAGGAATAACATACGCGAATCACGACGGAATCTATCCCAATGGAACACCAGCAGTGGGAACAACATCAGACCAATTTCACACCAGAAAGAAATAGAGTAACGATTCCACTGTGAGAGGTATTCTGATTTGTCACGCAGCACGATTTCAGCAAAGCGTAGCGCTACAAACAGGATCAGGAAGATATCGATAACCTGTGTTAAGCGATAAAACAGAGGTTTTTCGTTAGGCCCTTTTCCCGCCAGCCCCGCCTGTACCAGTGAGCCTTCAAACACCACAATCGAAAAGCCCATAATAAAGGCCGTTAGCAGTGAGAAGACCGGCAGCAGCTCATAGCTTTGCCACAGCGGGTGGATTTTATTCCCCGCCGCAATCATCAGCGATCCCATCGAGGATTGGTGCATGGTTGGCAACAGTGCGCCTAAAGCCAGAATGAAGAACATGATTTTATTCAGCCACTTCATTGGCACTTTCCAGCCAAATTTCTCCAACACAACGGGGGCAAATTCCAGCGCCATTACACCGATATACACCGTCATACATACCGCGGTTTCAAACAGCACTGAGGACGTATTGAAATGACCCGGCAAATAAAAATATGGCAGGTTCCAATAACGTCCGACGTCGATGGTGATGGATAAGCCACCCAGCGAATAACCGAACAAACTCGCCAACAATGCAGGACGTACTAGCGGGTGATATTCACCACGGTTAAAGACATATACCGCCCACGCCAGTGCCCAACCACCACAGGCAAAACCGGTACCGATTAACAGGTCAAACGAGATCCACAAGCCCCATGGATAGCCTCCGTTCAGATCGGCAACGGAGCCGATCCCGAAGATCAATCGTTTAAGGATGAAAATACCGCACAGCACCACGAAGGGTGCCATCACCATTACCGGCCAACTCACTAAACGGCCGCCTAACGGACTGGCCTTATGTTCACTCATTGTCATCATCTCCGTCATGGTGATTTTTGGTGTTACGACGAATCAATACTGACAGACCCGTCAGAACCACCAGCGGCAAGATCATGCCTTTGTATACGGTATGCTGAATGTGCTCGGAGCGCGCACCGGTAGAGAGTTCAGCCAGTTTTGGCATGCCCAGATTTTCGTATGGCACACCGGCCAACACTAATACCTGCGTCCCACCGCCCTCTTTTTCGCCATAAACATAAGGCTGATAGTTGGCAAGCGGGTGCAAATAGTTATCACCACCGGTCAATGTCTGACGCGGATAGGCATATTCCATACCGGGTTTTGCCGCTAAACGTTTTTTAGCTTCGGCTAATAAATCCTCACGGGTACCGAAAATCACTGCTCCGGTTGGACAGACTTCAACACAGCCCGGCAGTTGGCCTTTGGTAATGCGTTCTAGCCCTTTTTGATCGCACAGCTGACACTTATGAATCTCACCAAACGGGTTGTGATAATCATATTTTGGTACGTCAAATGGACAGCCAACCATGCAGTAACGGCAGCCCGTACAGACATCTGGGTCGTAGTGCACAATGCCCGTTTTGGGATCTTTTCTTAACGCCTGCACCGGACACACCGACACGCAGTTAGCATCAACGCAATGCATGCACTGTTTTTTAATGTAGGCATAGCCGTTTTCGATCTGGTCTTTATTCACGCCAGAACCATCACTCCATACCTGAATAATGTTATTGGTATAGGGTGTTAGTTTGTCGTTGTCAGACCACGTTTGTGGGCCGTTTGGGTTGATCTGGTTTTTATTCAAGCGCTGACATTCCGCCACGCAGGCCTGACAGCCTACGCATAGCGTTGAGTCATACAGCATGCCAACTGCACCTGGGATGGGCGGTTTGTTCTCCACCGCATGCGCAGTGCCTGATGTCACCGTACCTGCAGCCAGCGCTCCGGCAGAGGCAAACTTAATAAAATTTCTTCTGTCCACGGTTATTCCCCCCGTGAATCATGGTGCTCAGAGTGACTTTTCTCTGCGTTTTTGCGCTCGGACTCGTGGCGCTTTTGCTGGCGGCCAAGCTCACGCACCGTCATCAAGCTCACCCCAATCAATATCCCTAAGGCACCGCCGATGAGGCCAGTAGCCGTTGGAGAAATATGCCCACCTTCACGGTTATCTACAGCAGGTTTATCCACGCGCGGCGTCGGATTCTCTACATTCGCTAGCTGGAAAATGCCTTTGGTAAAACCCACCCCCTGCTCATTACAGCCGTAGCAAGGATGACCGATACCCACTGGCCAGATCCCGCCGCCAATATCGCAGAACTCCAACGTTGAGCAGTTACCGTAAGTTTCTGGCCCTTTACAGCCAAGGTGATACAAACACCAGCCTTGACGGTGGCCGTAATCGCCAAACTCTTTGGCAAAACGACCCGCGTCAAAGTGCGGACGACGTTCGCAGTTCTCGTGAATCAAACGTTCATAGGCAAACAGGGGACGATGTTTGCTATCCAGAGCGGGCAGTTTGCCGTAGGTGATGTAATACACCACGGTAGTTAGGAAGTTATGTGGGTTAGGAGGACAACCTGGGATATTGATCACCGGTTTGCCGATGGCCTCTTCAAGACTCACCGCACCGGTTGGGTTACCGCCAATGGCAGGAACACCGCCCCATGCAGCGCAAGATCCAATAGCAATGACTGCCGCCGCATCAGCCGCCGCTCGGCGAATATGATCGACAATAGGTTCGCCCGCGACCATGCAATACACGCCGCCGTCTTTTAATGGGATAGACCCATCGACGACCAGCACATATTTGCCTTTGTAACGCTTCATCGCGTTATGCTTATTTTCTTCGGCTTGATGACCAAACGCTGCGGATAATACCTCGTGATATTCGAGCGAAATGGTATTTAGGATCAGATTTTCAATCGTTGGATGCGTTGCCCGCAACAACGATTCGGTACAGCCAGTGCATTCTTGAGCACCTATCCAGATGACAGGTGGTCTCTGTGGGTCGGTAATTGCCGCAGCCATTTCAGCCGCCGCATTGGAACTTAGCCCTAGTGTGGCGGCCATACCCGCGCACAACTTCATGAAGTCACGACGGTTCACACCGTGTGCGGATAGAAAGTTATCCTCAGCCATTCGTAGTATTCCTTAGATGCGCATTCGTCTGGCGGAATGCTTAGGTGGGCAAATGCTAAGGATTAACCCTACTAGTTGTGGTTGATCTTTATCAAGTTGAGAAGGATTAGCTTAACGTCAACACGAATTATGTGAATAAAACCGATTCAGCGGAAATTAAATAGCATAAATATTCCGCAATTTTTATTATCCCGAGTGTTGAAATAATTATATTGATTACTGTTATATGATTTTTCTTATTGGATAGATGCGTTCTAAATGAGAGTGGTTTTTATTAAAAATAAAAAATAGAATTAAATAAATTAAATTCATTTAAATTTTTAGTTAAATATTAAAGGTTATTGAAGATATAGAGAGGTTATCAATATTAGGGGTGGGTTGTGGGATTTAGTGTAGGGCTCAGCCTGCCTATCGTTGATGGAACTGTTGTGTAATATTTCGTTCGCCTATCATCTATGTCACCGTTGTGTAAGGTTCCGCCCGCCAGTCAATATCGAGCTTCATTGATACCCTAGTGAAGGCGTACGGGCAGAGACCACTAGCGCGTGGTCTCTGCACTCGCGCGCTTTTATCCGAGACGCCATCTCCGCTCCGGTTTGGTATCGCCCATCCAGGGCGCCCCAAACTCCGCCGATACATCCCTGTATCGGCGGCTCTATCTACCAAGACTTAAACAATTAAAAAGACAAAAGCAGGGTGGTCTTTTTCTTTTGATTTTGACGTTGACCTTTTCCGGCACATTACCGGACAGCCGAGTGAATCATGCAGGTTAGGATTCGCCGATTGATATCGGCGAAAGAACGACGGAGGCATGGATGCCGATTGTCGTTCGTTCCGTTAAGACCGGAATGATGAGACGAGGGAACCCGCGTAGCGGGCTGGGAGGGGGTGCCAAGCTGGGGTGTCGGGGGGCAGCGATTGGCCCCCCGACTCGGACGCCTGCACGAAGTGCATGTATATTTCGGTGTATTAGGCGTACGAAACCTAACGCCACGCTATTTTCCTTCGTTCCGTTAAAGCCGGAATGACGAGATTCGGGTACCTACGAAGCAGGCTGAAGGACGGTGCTAAGCTGGGGTGTCAGGGGGCAGCGATTGGCCCCCCGACTCGGACGCCTGCACGAAGTGCATGTATATTTCGGTGTATTAGGCGTACGAAACCTAACGCCAAACATCAACAACAACATCAACACCAGGCGTACGAAAAGTTAGCCTCTATACCCCCACCTGATAACAATCCGCCTCCACCCCATCTACATACAACTGACGTGTTTCCCCTGCCGGCAGACGAAGGGTGATTTCCTTCCACGCAGGTCGGAAATCTCCTTTACGCGTGAAGTTAACGTCAATTCGCTGATTATCCGCCGTGATTTCCCAATTTAGCCACAGTGCATGACCTTCTCGCCAAGCATGGGTTTCACCGTCATCTTCAAACAGTAGTCCTTTGTCTTTGCCTTTGCCCATCGGTGGAAACAGCAACAGTTCGCGTGAATCATCAGCGGAAGAGTCAACAAATGCGGTGCGTCCTGATATTGGTAACATTGCCCCCGCACGAACCATCAGCGGAAGACGTTCTAACGGAGCGTCGACGGTAATCGTCTGCCCGCCGCTGAACCACTGGCCAGTGTAGAAATCATACCAACCGCTTTCATTGGCTGGTAGGTAAACATCACGCAGACGCTGCCCCTGCTCTACTACGCTGGCGACCAATAGGTCTTTACCCAGCATAAAATCATCGGTTTCTGCAAAGGTTGCGGCATCATTTTCATGGTCGAGGAACGTTGGACGCAGCATTGGCTCATCGTTCTCACAGGCCTGCCACAGCAGATTGTAGAAATAAGGTAATAGACGATAGCGCAATACAATGGCATCACGGATCGCAGGGGTTACCGCTGGGTACATCCAAGGTTCGTTGACGGTGTGATCATCATTCCACGAATGGATGGTAAAGCGTGGGTGCATCACGCCATTCTGAACCCAGCGCACAAATAGCTCGGCATCTGGTTTGTCGCCAGAGAACCCGCCGACGTCATGCCCCACATTATATAGACCTGACAAACTCATCCCTACACCCATCCGAGTGTTGTAGCGCAAAGTCTGCCAACTGGTCCGATTATCGCCGCTCCAGGTTTGCACATAGCGCTGCATACCGGCACAACCAGAACGAGAGATAAGATATGGGCGTTGCTGCGGTGCAAAACGTTGCTGAGCTTCTAAGGAAGCACGCATCATCAGCAACGGCATTACTGGGCGGATCTGCTTGATGGCAATTTCCTCACCAAAACCATGGCAGCGTGCCTCACCGTCCCAGACTTCATATTCGTTGTTGTCGTTCCACGTAGAATCAATGCCCATCTCTAACAACTGCTGGGTGACATTCTCCTGCCACCACTTCACCGTTGCTGGATTGGTGAAATCAAGGTGCGAACCTTCATCATCCCAAAACACTGAGCGTTCTGCGTTATCGGATTCGGAATCACGGATAAACAGCCCCTGCTGTGCCACTTCCTGATACTTAGGATGATCCTGTAACAAGCAAGGTTTGATGTTCGCCGCCAGTTTTAGCCCTGCGTCGTGGAATGCCTGCGACATCACTTTTGGCTGCGGAACTTTGTCGTAGTTCCAATTAAAGACATATCGCTTATGGTTAATCGACGTGTAACCGGAGGATAACTGGAATGAGTCACACGGAATATCGTGCTCACGGCACAGCTCGATGAATTTCATCAGCTGATTTTGTGCGTCCGGCGCATCGGTATAATGCATGGTTGAACCGCTATAGCCGAGACTCCATTTTGGCCCAAACAGCGTCTTACCGGTCAAGCGAACAAAAGCTTTGGTGACATCCAGTACTTTCGGCCCAACGAAGATGTAGTAATCCAAATCACCGGCTTCGGCCTGATAGCGACGGTAGGCCAGATGGTAGTTATCGAGCTCATTCCCCAAATCCAGCATGGTGCTGCTGAGGTTGTCATAAAACAGGCCAAAACTGACATCATCTCTGTGAGTAATCGTAAACGGAATATGCTTGTAGAGTGGATCGGTTGAAGCCGCGTTATAGCCCATCGCGTCCAAATTACGCATTTCATAACGACCGCCGGTACGATTAAGATCGCCTGCTTTTTCACCTAGGCCATAATAGCTCTCCGTCGGAAATCGACGTTGATAATGGGCTACGCCATCGCCGTGCGCATTCAGCAAATAGGCGCTGGTTGGACGATCGGCAGCGAGTAGCTGCCATTCTCCCGCCTCATTGCGGTATTCCCATTGCAGCCATAGAGGCTGATTGACGCTAACTCGCATGCGGTCAGTGCTAATACGCAGACCGTTATCAGTTTGCTCCAGCTCAAACGCCGGTAACGTAAATCCTTCGGTGCTTTCACGATCGCGCCCTTCCCAAGGTACATCAGCCTGCGGCGCAATACTCCAAGTACGGTTCAGCGCTAGCTCACCGCGCTGTTTGATCAACACACGGAATAGCCCAGACTCCAGAACGTAAATACGGAACAGATGCTGATCGTCAACTTTAAGCTCAACGTGATCGGCAGCTTGATGATTCAGAACCCAGTTTTTCAACGTTTTCATGATAGTACTCGTCTAAAATAGATAAAAAATAATCATGCCTGATGCGTCTTCTGACGACGCTCGGCAATAAATGCGATCAGGAATACCGCGCCAATCAGGTCAAAAAAGCCCATCGCGATAAACAGCGGGTTGTAGCCAATTTTGTCGGCGGTCACACCGATCAACAGAGAGAACAAGAAACTGGCGATCCACGCAAAGGAGCCGCGCATTCCGTTAACCGTTGCCATTTGACCTTTATCGAAGGACTCAACCACGAGTGCGCTCAACATGCAGGAGATCACCTGATGGCCAAAGCCACCTACTGAAATCAGTGCAATGGTGATGTAGGGGTCTTGAGTGATGGCGACCAGTGCCAAAGAGAGCATCAAAAATGCACCGGTGACCGAGCTTGCAACAATAGAATTAACGCGTGAGGTACCAAATAGTTTGGCGTAGATTCGGGTTAAATACCCACTGGCCACGCTGCCCAAGTCAGCAGCCAAGAACGGCAACCAAGCAAACATAGCAATCTGCTTTAGATCCATGCCGCGCTCATTAGCTAAATAAAGCGGTACCCAGAAACTGAGCACTGCCCACGCAGGCTCGGCCATAAAGGCTGGGAGCGCAATACCATAGAAACGCTTGTTTTTAGAAACCGTTGCTAACGCCTTGAAGAAAGGCAGCTTCACCGGCGCCGGTTCATTATCCTGCTTGATATATTGCAGTTCGGATGAGCTTAGATTCGGATGTTTATCTGGGTTATGGTAAAACAACCACCATAGGATCACCCACAACATGGCCAGTACGCCCGAGAACATGAATGCCCCCTGCCAGCCAAATGAAGCATGAGCAATAACGATAATCGGCGGTGCCAGCATTGCACCAATAGAAAAACCGACACCGGCCCAGCCAGCAGCAATCGGACGTTCCTTTTTCGGAAACCACTCGCCGATGGTTTTCGCATTAGCCGGCGTCGCAGCAGCCTCAGCGCCCCCCATGAAGAAACGCAAAATGGCTAATTGCATCCAACTGCCCGCACCTGCATGCAACATGCACATTAATGCCCAAATACCTGCGCATATCAGGAAGCCGAGCTTCAGACCAATGACGTCAATCAGCCAACCGCATAACGGCTGAAATACGGTATAAGCAATCTGAAAAGCCCCCACAATCCACGAATATTGTTCGGTGGTCATTCCCAAACTGGTTTTGAGCTCTGGCGCTAAAATCCCCAACGAGTTACGTGTGATGTAGTTCACCGTCACACCGAGTAGAAACAGCGCCAACATCCACCAGCGCAAATTCTTGATCTTACGCTTTCCCTTTACAGCTACAGCGGGTTGATTCATATCAAGACTCATCGTGATCCCCTGATCGCGGTAGCAACAAACACTCGTCTGACACATTATTGGTATATCAGGTTTTATAACGTGTCCAACCAATGATTTTATTGCTAACTTTGACTATCCGATTGATTTTAATTTGATTGTTTTAATTTATCGGCCAAAACACAGCATGAAATTGGTCGACCAATTGAGAGTAAAGAAGTTAAAAACGTGGGGATACGCACTTTTTTGCAAAGATTTTCATGAGAATCTTAAAAACGATTATTTTCAGTCAAAAACCCCGTTAAATGGCGATTATTGGCTTATGAAAATTTTGTCATTTTCGAATTTGAACGAGATCACAAAATGAACGGAAAGCTAAAAATAAGGGAAATAGCTGCCCAAACAGGATTATCTATCAGCACGGTTTCACGCGTGTTATCGGGAAAGTCAAACACCAGTGAGTCTGCCAAACAGCAGATTTTAGCCGCGGCTCGTCAGCATGGGGTGCTTGATGATATATCGACAGGCAGAATGCTGCTTAACGGCTTAGTCGTTTTTGCTCCTCAACGGGCTTTTGATGTGCGGTCTGACATCTTCTACTACAAGGTGATACAGGGTATTGCTCAAGCACTAGAACCTCATGAGGTGCGGTTGCGTTACTGTTCCCTAGAAGAAAATGACAATGACGTTTCTCTGTTCCTGCAAAAGATGAACGAGCCGGCAACCGAGGCTGCCATATTGATTGGGATCGACGATCCATACATTCATTCCCTCGCAGCTGATTTAGGTAAACCCTGTATTCTGGTCAACTGTCGCGATCGCAAAATGCGTTTACCGGGCATTGCCCCCGATCATCAAATGATCGGCGCATTCTCAGCTAACTATCTCTTTGAGCAAGGACATCGCCATATTCTGAGTCTGCTGTGTTTACGTCGCTACACTATGGAGCTGCGTTTGGCGGGGATCCGTGAAGCCTATCAAACGAATAACCTGCCATTTAATGAGGAAACCGCCCTGCTCTCTACCCCGAGTTTTGGCGCTACGGACGCCGAACTTGCCGTGAAACAGTTTTTAGAGCACAGTCCTGCCGAGCATCGCCCCACGGCGATTCTGGCCGGCGGCGACTATATGGCTGTCGGTGCAGTCAATGCCTTGCTGAACGCGGGATTACGCGTGCCTCAGGACATTTCAGTCATGAGTATGGATGGGTTTAACCTGGCCGCTATCCACGATATTCCACTTACGTCAGTACATGTGCCCCGCGATGAATTGGGTGAAGAAGCCGTACGCATGCTGCAACGCCGCCTGATGCAGCCTAATACGCCGGTAGGTAACCTACTGCTCAACGGAACACTGGTCATACGTGACTCTGTGCGCCGCATCCGTACCAGCCAAAATCAGGCACTGGTACAGAAAGACAGCCTTTATGATTAACCCAACAAAACACAGTAAAATTCATGTATTAACGAATACCGCTTATGGCAAACTGCCACCACTTCCCTACGCTGCAAAAGCAGCTTACAAAAGAGAAAACTCCGCGATGAAATGGCTTTGCTCGCTCAGTCTGGTCGCAGGACTGATTGCTACTACGCTGTCTCCAGTCTATGCAGACGCAACACAACCGGCTCACCCCTTGGTGAAACCACAATCCACCCAGCAGCGTGATGCTTTTGTCACCGATCTGCTGAGCAAAATGACGCTCGATGAAAAAATTGGTCAGATGCGTCTTATCAGCGTAGGGCCAGATAATCCTAAAGAAGCCATTCGCGAAATGATTAAACAGGGTCAGGTCGGGGCGATTTTTAATACGGTGACCCGCCAAGATATTCGCAAGATGCAGGATCAGGCAATGCAGCTCAGTCGCCTGAAAATCCCTCTGTTTTTTGCCTATGACGTGGTTCATGGCCAGCGTACCGTTTTTCCGATTAGCCTAGGATTAGCATCCAGTTGGAACCGTGACGCAGTGACTACCGTAGGGCGTATTTCTGCCTATGAAGCTAGCGAAGATGGTTTAAATATGACGTGGGCGCCCATGGTGGATGTCACCCGCGATCCGCGTTGGGGGCGAACGTCTGAAGGCTTTGGCGAGGATACCTACTTGACGTCGGAGATGGGCCGCCTAATGGTAGAAGCGATGCAGGGCAACAATCCGGCGGATCGTAACTCTGTCATGACCAGCGTGAAGCACTTTGCCGCCTACGGCGCGGTAGAGGGAGGACGCGATTACAATACGGTGGACATGAGCCCACAGCGCCTGTTCCAAGACTATATGCCACCTTATAAAGCAGCCTTAGATGCTGGCAGCGGCGGTGTGATGGTTTCATTAAACTCCATTAACGGCACGCCTGCCACGTCCAACAGTTGGTTGTTAAAAGATGTCCTACGCGATGAGTGGAATTTCAAGGGCATCACGATTAGCGATCACGGTGCAATCAAAGAATTGATTAAGCATGGTGTGGCTAGCGATCCGGAGGATGCCGTGCGCGTGGCGGTAAAATCTGGCATCGACATGAGCATGAGCGATGAGTATTACAGCAAATACCTGCCTAGCTTAGTAAAAAGCGGTCGAGTCAGCGAAAAAGAGGTTGATGATGCGGCGCGTCATGTCTTAAACGTGAAGTATGACATGGGGTTGTTTACCGATGCCTATAGTCATTTGGGGCCTGTCGGTTCAGATCCGGTTGATACTAATGCGGAAAGTCGCCTGCATCGCCCTGAGGCACGTAGCGTCGCCCGTGAAAGCATGGTGCTACTGAAAAACCGCTTAAACACCCTGCCGCTAGCTAAATCCGGCACTATTGCCCTGATCGGCCCATTGGCCGACAGCAAACGTGATGTTATGGGCAGTTGGTCTGCTGCCGGCGTCGTTGATCAATCGGTCACCGTGCTCCAAGGTCTACGCAACGCCGTGGGTGACAAAGCGCAAATCGTCTATGCCAAAGGTGCCAATGTCTCTAACGATCCGGGGATCACTGATTTCCTGAATCTGTATGAGAAAGCCGTAACCGTCGATCCGCGCTCGCCACAGGCGATGATTGACGAAGCGGTTGCCACAGCGAAAAAATCTGACGTCATCGTGGCCGTTGTCGGTGAAGCACAAGGCATGGCACATGAAGCCTCGAGCCGCAGCGATATTACTATTCCGCAAAGCCAGCGTGATCTGATTGCTGCATTGAAGCAAACGGGTAAGCCTTTGGTTCTAGTACTGATGAACGGCCGTCCACTGGCGCTTGAAAAAGAAGACCAGCAGGCCGATGCGATCTTAGAAAGCTGGTTCTCAGGCACCGAAGGGGGCAATGCGATTGCCGATGTTCTGTTTGGTGACTACAACCCATCCGGCAAACTACCGATGTCCTTCCCTCGTTCAGTTGGACAAATCCCTATTTATTACAGCCATCTGAACACCGGTCGCCCTTACAACCCGGAAAAACCAGAGAAATACACCTCGCATTATTACGATGCCGCAAATGGCCCACTCTATCCGTTTGGCTATGGATTGAGCTACACCACTTTCAGCGTTTCTGACGTGAAGATGTCTAGCCCAATAATGAAACGCGATGGTTCGGTGACCGCAAGCGTGACGGTGAAAAACACCGGTAAACGTGACGGTGCGACGGTAGTTCAGCTCTATATTCAGGATAAAACCGCCACCATGAGTCGCCCCGTTAAAGAGCTGAAAGGCTTTGAGAAAGTGATGCTGAAATCTGGCGAGCAAAAAACCATTCACTTTAAGATTGATGAGAACCAACTCAAGTTCTGGAATGCTTCAATGAAATATGTGTCAGAGCCAGGCAAGTTTAACGTATTTATTGGGTTAGATTCGCAGCGAGTTAATCAGGGAGAATTTGAGCTGCTGTAAAATAGAGAAAATAGCGGTGGAATGCTTGCACAAGCTTCCACCCGCTTACCGATAAAAATACCTCTGACACATAACTTGAAATAGCTTTATTCCAGCCCATAATTATATTTACCGTTAGTCGTACAGAGTTTCAGGAGATATTATGCCTGATAAGATAGCCTCTTGGCTCATCATGTTTGCGTTTAGTCTATCGTTGGCGATGCTCGCCAGCATGCTGGGAGAGAGCAACATATGGGCTATCATAAGTATCTTTACTGTAACATATTTTATTTGTGACATAATTCTTACGGTCATAGAGTAAGGATATGATGACGCTATGACCGTGAAAATAGCAAGCTCGTCATTTGAGCTAATGTGGACAATCCCCCTTATCAAACGTCAGACTAATTTGGTCAAGACCACGCATAAAGAGATACTCGACTTTCATATTGTATAACTGGATAATTGGCTGATTACACATATTTTTAAATGCTGGCAAACTAAGTCGATATATATTCAACCTAGTGAAATCTTCTTTTTTCACATCCGTTAATGTATATTCATAGGTTAATACATTATTATTACGATAAACGTCTTTTATTGTTATTTCATTATTTAGCTTTAATGGATACGAACTTTTGGTCTTCGAAATATCTTCGTCAACCGCGGCCCACTGAGCCGGTGTAATTCTTTGCATTATCCACTCAGTGCCTTTCATTATCCCAAACAAAAGAAGAAATGAGGCAACTGCGCAAGCAAACATATATTTAGTTATTTTTTTATCGTTGAATTTTTTCCCTTTACGCCAACGATGAAACTCTATCGTTCCTACGACACCATATGAGAAACACACGATTAAAACAATCAACAATATATTAAAATGATACTCCGTTTTCACATTGCCAATATAATATAATTTTGGTGCTATCGCCTGAGAAAGAATATATAACAACAATATCAATATAGCGCATGTGCGGCTGCGTCGATAAATCCCATAAGACAACAGTAAATAAATCACCACATCAATTAAATCCCACAATGGCGTTTTAAATACTATCCATTGATAAACAAAAAGACACAGTGTCAACACAAACAAAACAATTCCCGCTTGCCAGCCATTTTTTATCGCGCGATTAATTTTCTTCGGTATGATGTTAGTTTCTGCGCCAGATACTCCTTTAGAAGAATCATTTACATCATCAATCACATCCGTGTTTTCACTATTCATATATAATCAATTCCATTGATAAAAACCATAACTTCATAATATATCACCACCGGGCAACTGACTCCCCCCCATGGTGATATATTGAATTAAGCCAAACTAAACCTAATGTGCAACAATATACAACTCTTTGCTATAGATATAATCCTGCGGGTTATGGACCGGAAAACCACCCACATAAGGCTTTAACAATTTGATTAACGGTTGATAATAGATAGGGATAATCGGTGCCTGCTGATTAATTCGTAACTCTGCCTGCGAGTATAAAACATTACGAGTCACAGGGTCGGCAACGCTCTCGGCCTGCTTTAATAACCTATCATATTCTGCATCTGACCAGTGTCCCACATTTTCGACACTGGTTGATTGCAGCGTGTTTAAAAACGTCGATGGCTCATCATAGGTGGCATCCCAAGACTGGCGCGACAACATAAAATCTCCGGCCCGACGTGCATCCAAGTATGTTTTCCACTCCATATTACGCAGCGTGACCTGAACGCCCAGCAACTTCTTCCACTCAGACGAAAGCGCAATAGCCGTTTTCTCATGCAGATCATATTTATTGTAAAACAGCTCGAATTTCAGTGGGCGTTGCTCATCATAGCCCGCTTGATGCAGTAGCCCTTTGGCTAGAATCACTCGCTGTGCTAGCGGCTCATCTAATTCATCCAGTACAGGAGGCTTAAAGCCGGTAACCTGAGGCGGAGTCAGCGTAGTTGCGGGTTCACGTAAGCCAAGCACTTTATGGGCGATAAGATCGCGGTCAACCGTCAAATAAAGCGCACGACGCACCCGCACATCATTAAACGGCGGCATCGAGGTGTTAAAATTATAATATTCGGTATTTAAACGCGGAATAATGTGTAATTCATCAGGCATTTTCTGCTGAATATCTTTAACTTGATCGGCTGGCACCCACGTTAAATCTAAATCACCTGCACGATAGCGGTTGTAGCCAGAAACCGCGTTATCAACCACTAAATACTCAACCTGTGTAAGAACAGTTTCTGCGCGATTCCAATATTGCGGATTAGGTTTCGCGACAATCTTTTCATTCACGACCCGGTTTGCCAGCACAAACGCCCCGTTAGAAATGAGGTGTTCTGGTCGAGTCCAGTCTTCGCCATATTTCTGCACTACGGTGTGTGGAACAGGGAAAGTGGTAGGCCATGCCAGCATTGAAATAAACCAAGGCGTTGGCTGCTCTAAATCAACCTGTAAAGTACGCGCATCAACCGCTTTGATGCCTAATTGCTGTGGCGATATTTTACCGCTGACAATGTGTGCAGCATTCACAACGTGCCCTGCAGCCAGATAGTCGGCGAAAGGACTCCCTGTTGCTGGGTCAACCGCACGTTGCCAAGCAAACACAAAATCCTCTGCGGTGAGCGGCGAGCCATCTGACCAACGCAAATTTTCGCGTAAGGTGAAGATAATCTGTTTACCATCGTCGCTTATTTTCCAGCTTTTAGCCTGAGCCGGTTGAACGTTTCCATTGCCATCCAGCCATACCAATCCTTCGAACAGATCGAACGCAACCTGTGCTGCGGTGTTCTCTTCGATTTTCTGCGGATCGAGCGTGCTGGGTTCGCTGTGGTTGTTGTAACGGAAAACCTGCTGAGGAGCGAGCGTTGTACCTGCTGGAATTTGTGCTGCATATAATGGTGCCACGCTTATCAGGCTGACCAGCCACAATGGCGTTAATATTTTCATGGTATTCCCTTATCAGTCGTCAGTGCGGATACGTTACGCTTCATACCATGAGATTGTTGTGTTGGATCTCGCGAATTATCTTTTTACGGCGTTGTGCTTAACGATATGATTAAAAAAAATCCAGCCATATCATTAGGCTGGATTTCAATATCTCATTCATTTAGCTGGCTAAAGGTTTCTGTTTCGAGGAAAGGTTAATACCTAAACGGCGTAGCTGACGCTTAAGCATTAAAATCACCACAACCGATAAGCAAATATTTGACAACGGCATGGCCAACCACACACCGTTAAGGCCGAATATCCACGGAAATAAAGCCAAGAACGGAAATAAGATCAGCATATTGCTGAGCGTAATAAAGGTAGCGTAACGAGCGTGTCCCAATGCCTGAAAGAATGTCGCCGCCAACACAATAAAGCCATCAAGAAACATCACAAATAGGTGAAGACGCAGACCATGAATCGTCGCCGACCGTAATACGTTGTCGCCAGAAATAAATATGCTGGCAAATAACGATGGCAGAATAAAAATGGCCAGTGCGAGTATGATCCCCCCACCTACCGCGGTCATTAGCCCTAAACTGAGCACTTTACGTACTTTTTCTGGCTGTCTCGCGCCATGATAATAGCTGACGAGTGGTTGCATTCCACCACATACGCCTTCAGCCAAGAGATAATAGAAACCAATCAAATAACTGGCAATACCATAAGCTGCCACTTCAACCGGCCCGCCATATTTCATGAAGAGCAGATTGTGTAACATCACAACGACGCTGAGGTAGAGATACATCAGCATGCTGGAAAAACCGGTGGTCAAAGACGCTAAGCTTAGGCGTAAATTAAAAGCAATATGCGAGCGTTGAGGCCGCAATTTATTATATCGACTGAAGATAAAACCAATACAGATCAGTACAGCCAAACTTTCGCTGGTGATCGTCGCCAATGCTGCGCCTTTTAATCCCCACCCGAGGCGAATAATGAAAATATAGTCCAATAAGACATTCATTAATGCCCCAACTAGCATGGCAAAAGTTGCCAAACGAGGTGCGCCTAAATTACGCACTAGCAGCGGCATCGCAATACTACCGAGCACTATCGGTCCCGATATTCCGACAATCGTGAGATAATCGATACCGTAATTTTCAATAATGCCCGAGGCATCCTGCATCCGCATAAAGAGCGGAGCCATATAAGCAACACAGCTCCCCACACCAATACCGAGAGCAATGAGCAACCAAAAAACCTGCATTAAGATGCGGCGAGCTTTATCTATTTTCTCTTCACCCTGCGCGAGCGAACAGCATGCGCCGCTGCCCATTCCGATCATCATCCCAACCGCAAGTAATACACCAGACAGCGGCCATGCCATATTGATCGCCGATAAACCTTCGGCACCCATCGCGTGACCGATAAATGCACCATCGACAATCTGGTACAGCCCACTGATTAACAGTGCGGCGATGGCCGGAATACTATAATGCCAGAATGTTCGGGTAATACTTTGGTGCAACATAACGCGTCCTAAATAGCTCTTTTTACACTGTTCAATGAAAACTTAATCGGTATTCAAGCCGTGACAGGCTTTATGCAGTAATAACTCAAATTGTTGCCGCTCTTCAGGCGTCAGTGCGCTCGCCATTTTCTGAGCTGTTTCTGCATAGATATCCATCTCTTCTTTTTCTAACGCAGTCCCTTTCTTCGTCACCTGCAATAACGTCGCTCTTCCGTCGTCTGAGCAAGGCACGCGTTGGATATATCCTCGGCTTTCTAGCTTACTCACCATTGCGCTAGCTGATGCCTTACTCACTTTCATGCACTCAGCTAGCTCGGTTAGCCGCACACCCTGCGGGTGCTCCAACAAAGCATAAAGATAATCAAATTCACTGTTGGTGAGCTCCATACTGCCGCTTTGACGTGAAACCTCACGCCAGCAAAACCAGAGGTGCCACTGAAGTTTCTTTAGATCGTTAATCATTTGGGGAATCCGCAGAGAGGGTTGCCACACTAGCTTCTATTTAGTTAGGCTAACATACTAAATGCAAATCGACAATCAGAGTCAACCTTACCGTCCAGTTGTTGAGAACTACTCCCATTAATGTTCTGAGATTTTCTTTATAACAATCACATATTCTGTAATTCAGATAACATATCGGAATATTTAAAATAAACGTTTTATTTTCCTTCAAGTGACTAATAGTTACCCATCCTAATTTTTAATCATAAATAAAAGCTGTTATCTTTAGCGGCTAATTTTTAAAGAATTAAATATAAAAATATCATTTGCAGGCTTATCAGTTTGCGCTTGCAAGCAAATATTTCTTTCTTTGCCGTTATTACATGACACAAAACTCAACTCTGGTGAAAAATAGACTTATGATGAAGAAAATTCTTATTGCAACAACGCTGTCTCTGGCAACTTTTCTTAGTGGCTGTGCTTCAGAGTCTTCTCGTTCTTTAGAAGTGGCCAAAGTAGCTTCTTATGGAACCCAATATAACGGTCCTCGCAGCCCTATTTCTGTCGGAAAATTCGATAACCGTTCTAGCTATATGAACGGAATTTTCTCGGATGGCGTTGATCGCCTAGGTAACCAGTCTAAAACTATTCTTGTCACTCATCTGCAGCAAACAGGTCGTTTTAACGTTTTAGACCGCACCAATATGGCTGAACTGAAAGAAGAAGCCGGTATTAAAGGCCAAACCCAAACGTTAAAAGGTGCGACCTACGTCATTACCGGTGACGTTACCGAATTTGGCCGTAAAGAGACAGGTGACCACCAGCTTTTCGGTATTCTGGGTCGCGGAAAATCTCAGGTAGCTTATGCAAAAGTTAACTTGAACGTGGTCAATGTTCAAACCTCTGAAGTGGTCTTCTCATCTCAAGGTGCTGGTGAATATGAGTTATCTAATCGTGAAATTATTGGCTTTGGCGGCACCGCAAGTTACGACTCAACGCTGAATGGTAAAGTATTAGATCTGGCTATCCGTGAAGCCGTCAACAATCTGGTTACAGGTATCCAAAACGGGGCATGGCAGCCAGCTCAATAATTATAAAATATACGGATAACTATTTTATGAAGTTTGTTAGACATTCGGGGTTACTGCTAGCCGTAGCCCTTTTGGCAGGCTGTGCCACGGCACCAAAGCCACTCTATAACTGGGATAATTATCAGTCCACGATTTATCAATATTACCAGTTGGGAGAAACCGGCCCTGAACAACAGATTGCGACGCTAAAGGCAAGCATCGAAAAATCTCGCTCGAAAGGTTTGTCGGTTCCTCCCGGATTACATGCTCACTTAGGCATGCTTTATAGCAATACCGGACAGATGGATTTGGCGATGGCCGAGTTTGAAGCAGAGAAAGCGCAGTACCCAGAATCAGCGACGTTTATGGACTTTCTGACCCGCAAGAATAAAGGAGCGATGAAATGAAATATCTTCTCGCTCTATGCGGTTTGATTAGCGCGTTGCTCCTGACCGGCTGTGTATCCCCTGTTAAACATGACTATTCGGCATTTAAGCAAAGCAAACCGAAAAGCATTTTGGTGTTGCTGCCACAAAATCAGTCTCCTGATATAACGGCTAGCCACGGTCTTCTGTCTCAGGTCACTTTCCCTTTGGCTGAGGCTGGATACTACGTCTTCCCTGTTGCCGTGGTGGAGGAAACCTTCAAGCAAAATGGCATGACCAATGCTGGAGATATCAACGCGGCAAGTCCTGCCAAGCTGCGCCAAATCTTTGGTGCGGATGCTGTTTTGTATCTGACGGTGACTCAATATGGCACGTCTTACCAAGTGATTTCCAGTGATACCCGCGTCTCAGCCACGGCGAAACTGGTGGATCTACGCGATGGGAAAACACTGTGGAGCGGCTCTGCTACGGCATCTAGCACCGAGAATGACGATAACTCCGGCGGACTGCTCGGCATGGTTGTCACAGCCATGATCAATCAGGTTAGCAATACGCTGAACGATAAGAGCCACGATATTGCCGGTATCACCAGCGTCCGTTTGCTATCTGCGGGAACGCCTAATGGCATTCTCTATGGGCCACGTTCGCCTCAATATGGCAAAGACGCACAGTAACGTTTCTACACCATAATCCTATCAAGCCTCGCACTGCGGGGCTTTTTTGTGTCAATATCTCTTTAAGCACAAAGCGTTAGCTCAGTACTTTATGTACGCTACAAGGGTTACCGCACGCCACCACATTAGCCTCAATCGAACGCGTTATCACGCTCCCAGCACCCACGGTAACGCCGTCACCGATAGTCACTCCTGGTAAAATAATACAACCGCCGCCAATCCACACATTACTGCCAATAGTCACCGGCTGTGCACTGCCGATATGCGCATTACGCGAATCTATCGCCAGCGGATGTTGAGCGGTATAAAGTTGAACATCAGGACCAATAAAAACATTGTCGCCAATAGTCACCCTCGCACAGTCAAGGATGACAAAGTTGAAGTTGATAAAGACATTGGAGCCAAAATAAGTGTTACAACCATAATCAACCCGCAGCCCCTTTTCGATGTGAACGTTCTCTCCCACCTGAGCAAAAATGTCTGTAATGAGACGATTTTTCTCCATAACATTCCGGGCGCTGAGTGCATTGAAAGCGTCCACGCGGTCACGCGTCACGTAGCGAATTTCACGCAGTTCATCATCGTTAATAAAATACTCTTTCCCCGAAGTCATTAGATCAAACGCGCGCATATCAGTCTCTCTGTAGAAAACGTCAAACTAGCATGCCGCAGGGTTTATAACAGGGACGCATCTGACGCAAATATGCACTATTTAGCTAACAGATACGGTTAGATGATGGATATCAAAAAGACAAAAAGCCCCTGCTGCTTACGCGAACAGGGGCTTCATTTACCTGAGATTAACACTCAGGAAAGACTATTACAAAATCGGCTGTGCCATCTGCACCAGAGAAATCAATGGCTGCGGGAAGATACCCAGCAGAACCACTAAGATCCCAGAAATCAGAACGACAACGCCACCGGCAGTCAGTGCCCAGTTATTTGGCGTATCACGTACCAATGTCTCAGGTGCATGCAGATACATACTGACAGCCACGCGTAGGTAGTAGTACAAACCAATCGCACTCCCCACGACAACGGCACCGGTCAACCACCACAGGTGCGCACTCACACCCACGGAGATGATGTAGAACTTACCGATAAAGCCTAGCGTCATTGGAATACCTGCCAGTGACAACATAGAAACCGTCATGACGGCAGAAAGAATCGGCTTGTGCCAGAACAGACCACGGTATGAGAACAGTGACTCTGCATCAGGGCCGCTGTAAGGGCTAGACATCAGGCTCACTACGCCAAAGGAGGCCAAACTGGCGAACAGATAACCTGCCAGATAAACACCTACCGCTTCCGCGGAGATCTGTTGGCTTTGCACCGCAATCAGCGCGACCAGCAGATAACCCAAATGTGACACCGAAGAGTAACCCAGCAAACGCTTGATGTTGCTCTGAGTGATCGCCATCAGGTTACCAAACAGGATTGAGCAGAACGCAATAATACCCAGAACCAAACGAACGGTTTCGCTGTTGGTGACAGGAGCATACATAAACAGACGCATCAGAACCGCAAAGATCGCAATCTTGCTGGCCGTAGCGAGGAAGGTTGAAACCGGCGCAGGCGCACCCTGATAGACGTCAGGCGTCCACAACTGGAACGGAACCAGAGACAGTTTGAAACCGAAGCCAACCAGCATTAAGCCCAAGCCCGCCAGCAGTAGCGGCTCATGCAGCATGCTATCGCTCATGCTCTTACCTAAACCAACAAACGACAGGTCACCAGACTCAGCGTAGAGCAGCGCCATACCAAACAGCAGGAAGGACGAAGCCGCTGCTGACAGAATGGTGTACTTGATAGCTGCTTCCAGCGAGCGTTTCTGGCGGTAGGCATAACCGATCAGGCCAAACAGTGGCAGAGAGATAAGCTCAATACCAATGAAAAGCGCAGCCAAATGGTTTGCACAGGCCAGCACAATGCCACCCAGCGTCGCGATCAGAACCAGCAGGTAGAACTCATCGCGGTTATCGGGATAGCCTTGCAGCCACGGATAAGCAAAGGTGCTAGTCGCAAGGCTCGACAGCAACACCAGCCCAATATAAAGCATGGAGAAGCTATCAATGCGGAATAGCGGAGTTACGCTTAACGAGCCGTCCGTTGCAGAAAGAAGCTGCCCCACAAAATAGAGCGAAAGCAGCGCTAGGTTCAAACCGATCACTGTCACCGTTGCGTTGACGAAGTGGTTGCGTCGCCACGCAATGCACAGCATCACAACCACCACCGTCAATCCGACGATCAACAGCGGTAACAGTGCGATCAGATGTTGAGGAGTTATTGTCATGGCGAATTACGGCCTTGTTGTTGTAGATAATGACTGCAAAGTTGAAGCAGAGCTAAACCAGTGCTGCACGTTCGTCATTGCTGCGCTGGACGTATCCAGAATAGGCTGAGGATAAAGACCCAGCGCAACCAGCAGAACCACCAGCAGCAGAATAATTGACAGCTCACGCGCACTCATGCCCGGCAATGGTTTGTCAGATTTTGGAGCACCGTAGTAGGCGCGCTGCATCATGATTAACGAATAAACAGAGGCAAACACCAGACCGAAGGTTGAGATAATCGTGATAACCGGCACCACTTGGAAGCTGCCGAACAAGATCATGAACTCACCGACAAAGTTACCAGTACCTGGCATACCCAACGTCGCTACGGCGAAGAACAACGACAGCGCTGGCAGATATTTAATCCGCCCCCACAGGCCGCCCATCAGACGCATATCACGCGTGTGCAGACGCTCATACAGCTGACCGCAGATGATGAACATACCGGCAGCGGACAAGCCGTGTGCAATCATCTGAATCACTGCCCCCTGATAAGCCAGTTGGTTACCAGAATAAATCGCGATCAGCACAAAGCCCATATGAGAAACAGAGGTATATGCGATCAGACGCTTAATATCGGTCTGAGCAAATGCCATCCATGCGCCGTAGAAGATACCAATCACACCCAGCCACATGGCGATCGGTGCAAACTCATGAGAAGCTTCAGGGAACAGAGGCAAACTGAAACGTAGCAGACCATAGGCTGCGGTTTTCAGCAAGATACCCGCTAGGTCAACAGAACCTGCGGTTGGTGCCTGACTATGTGCATCGGGTAACCAGCCGTGTAATGGAACTACCGGCATTTTCACTGCAAAAGCAATGAAGAAGCCCAACATCAGCAGATACTGAACGTTATGGCTCATCGGCGTATTCAGCAGGTCTTCATAGTTGAATGTCCACACGCCGGTTGCGTTGTAGTGAACGAACACCAGACCCAAAATCGCGATCAGCATGATCAGACCGCTGGACTGGGTATAGATGAAGAACTTGGTTGCCGCACTGATACGAGTTTTGCCGTCTGATGCTTTATGACCCCAAAGAGCGATCAAGAAGTACATCGGCACCAGCATCATTTCCCAGAAGAAGAAGAACAGGAACAGGTCGATGGCCAAGAACACACCGATAACGCCGCCCAGAATCCACAGCAGATTCAGGTGGAAAAAGCCCTGATACTTCTGGATCTCGTTCCAAGAACAGAGAATCGCTAGCACACCCAGCAAGCCGGTCAACACGACCATCAGCAGTGATAAGCCGTCTAATGCAAGATGGAATTCAATACCGAAACGAGGGATCCACGGTATGGAGAACTCCGACTGCCACTGCGGAATACCCGCTGCCTGAGTCAGAGAATAGCCGCCCTGCAACCAGAGTTGCAGAGACAACACTAACGTCAGACCCATTGCTATCAGTGCAATCCAGCGTGGAGCTTTGGTGCCGAAGCGCTCGCTCTGCCAGCTTAAGAAGCCACCGATAAACGGGATAAGAATTAGCCAAGGTAATAACATGGCGCTTTGTGTCCCTTAAAATTGAATAATGTAAAACTTGTTATTAGTAGGGGCCAACTGCCCCTACTCTTCAGGTTTTAAACTCTATTCATTTGACCAATAACAACAGAGCCAATACGACCACTGCGCCCACACCCATAGATGCCATATACCAGCGCAACTGACCGTTCTCGCTCACCGCCAGACCACGATTCCCCCAACGCGCAAAGACAGCGAACAGGTTCATCAGGCTGTTTAGCGGATCACGCTGTAACAGGTAAGCAACGGCTTTAAACGGCTTAACAAAGATCATGTTGTATAGCCAATCGAAGCCCCACGCATGGAACCACCACGTTGAGAAGAAGCGACCTGGCGCACTTTGCGCCACGCTGTTCACAAACTGGCGTTTACCCAGGTACAAGACAGCAGCCAACAAGATGCCAACGATCGCGACAACGCCGGAGATAATTTCCAAGGTCATCTTACCTGCTTCACCGCTATGGCTTTCTGGCAGCACGCCCGCCAACGGTGGTGTAATCAACGCACCGATGAACGTAGACAGAACCAGCAGCACGATCAGCGGTAGGCTGTGCGCAATGCCTTTACCGGCATGGGCTTTGGTGTGTGCTTCGCCATGGAACACAATGAAAATCATACGGAAGGTATACAGCGACGTCAGGAACGCCCCAACCAGACCCGCAGTCATCAGGTTGATGTGACCAGAAGCCAATGCGCCCCACAGGATCTCATCTTTACTGTAGAAACCTGCGGTGACGATTGGCAACGCTGACAGCGCAGCGCCACCCACCAAGAAGCAGATGTAAACCAGCGGCAGCGATTTACGCAACCCACCCATTTTGAAGATGTTCTGCTCGTGATGGCAGGCCAAAATGACCGAGCCAGAAGAGAGGAACAGCAGCGCTTTGAAGAACGCATGCGTCATCAAATGGAAAATTGCCGCGTCCCATGCCTGAACGCCAAGCGCCAAGAACATGTAGCCAATCTGACTCATCGTTGAATAAGCCAGCACACGTTTGATGTCGGTTTGCACCAGCGCAGCAAAGCCAGCCAGCACCAGCGTAACAGCACCAACAATGCCCACCAGATGCAGTATTTCTGGCGCCATCAGGAACAAGCCATGAGTACGTGCAATCAGGTAAACACCCGCGGTAACCATGGTCGCGGCGTGGATCAGTGCAGATACCGGAGTTGGACCCGCCATCGCATCTGCCAACCACGTTTGCAGCGGCAGCTGTGCAGATTTACCCACAGCACCACCCAGCAGCATCAGCGTTGCCCAAGTAATGGCGGCGGAGCCGACTTCCAATTTCTGCGGTGCCAGAATCATCAGTTCACGGATGTTCAGGGTGCCCAGTTCGTTATAAAGAATGAACAGGCCAATGGCTAAGAACACGTCACCCACACGGGTCACAATGAACGCCTTCATCGCCGCAGCGCCGTTAGCTGGATTGGTGTAGTAGAAACCGATCAACAGATAACTGCACAGCCCTACCCCTTCCCAGCCGAGATACATCAGCAGCAGGTTATCCGCCAGTACCAGAACTACCATGCTAGCGATAAACAGGTTGGTGTACGCGAAGAAGCGGGAGTACCCCTCTTCACCACGCATATACCAAGAGGCAAACATATGAATGAAGAAGCCCACGCCGGTGACCACGGAGAGCATGGTTAACGACAGGCCATCAAGCGTAAGAGTGATTGGAATACCAAAATCACCCACGGCCATCCAGTTCCACAGGTGCTGGTTAAACACCTGCACGCCATCCGCTTTTTGGCTTAAGAAATCAAAGCCAACATAAGCCGTTACTAGAGCAGCCAGACCGATAGAGCCAACGCCGATGATAGCCGACGTACTTTCTGACCAGCGACCACGGGAAAATGCCAGCAGCAAGAACCCGATTAACGGCAGCAATATTGTTAAGTAGAGTAGGTTCATCCGCGCATCTCACTGACAGTATCTATATTCAGGGTGTTGCGACGGCGATGCAATTGCAGCAACAGCGCCAAGCCGATGCTCGCTTCCGCAGCCGCTAAGCTGATAGCCAGAATATACATCACCTGACCGTCTGCCTGTCCCCAATAGCTCCCCGCCACCACGAATGCCAAAGCAGCCGCGTTGATCATGATTTCCAAGCTAATCAGCATAAACAGCAAATTGCGTCGGATTAATAGGCCGGTCAGCCCGAGAACAAACAGGATGGCCGCCAGAATTAAACCGTGTTGTAACGGGATCATGCTCGCTCCTCCGCCTTGTTTTTAACCGCCATTGCCTTGGCTTTATTGGCTTCTGTCTCTGGTGTTTTGCTAAAGACTTCGCCCTGCTTATGCTCACGCCCGATGTGGAACGCCACCACCAGACCGGCTAGCAGCAGCATAGACACCAGTTCAACAGCCAGAACATAAGGACCAAACAGCGCGATACCGACCGCTTTCGCGTCAATCATGTCGCCGCTGATACCCTGATCGTTCACGCTCATAATGGCGTAGACCAGCACCGCTAGCAGGATGAGAGACAGCAAGCTTGGCCCAATCCACAGCGAAGGTTTCAGCCATGCGCGCTCTTGCTCAACCACAGAATTTCCCAGGTTGAGCATCATCACAACGAACACGAACAGAACCATAATCGCACCGGCGTAAACGATGATCTCCAACGCCCCGGCGAAATAAGCGCCCAGCGAGAAGAACACCGCAGCGACAGCCAGCAGCGATACGATGAGATACAGCAAGGCGTGAACCGGATTGGTGTGCGAGATCACTCGGATCGTTGCCACCACGGCCACCAGCGCTGCAATGTAGAATGCAAATTCCATGCTTGGCTCCTTAAGGTAGCAGACCTTTGACGTCGATCGGCTTCGCTTCGTTTTCGGCTTCGCCTTTGGCTTTGCCGTCGATAGCCATACCGGCCATACGATAGAAGTTATATTCTGGGTATTTGCCCGGCCCCGAGATCAACAGATCTTCTTTTTCATACACCAAATCCTGACGCTTAAACTCACCCAGTTCGAAATCCGGCGTTAGCTGAATCGCCGTCGTTGGGCAGGCCTCTTCACATAAACCGCAGAAGATGCAACGAGAGAAGTTGATGCGGAAGAACTCTGGATACCAGCGACCGTCTTTAGTTTCTGCTTTCTGCAAAGAAATACAGCCAACCGGACAGGCTACCGCACACAGGTTACAGGCAACGCAACGCTCTTCACCGTCTGGATCGCGCGTTAACACGATACGACCACGGTAACGAGGTGGCAGATAAACCGGTTCTTCCGGATACATTTGGGTTTCGCGCTTAGCAAACGCATGCAAGCCAATCATCCACAGGCTGCGCACTTGGGTGCCGAAACCAACCACTAACTCTTTCAATGTCATGGTTCATTCACCCCTTATTGAGCGTTATACAAAATCACGGCGGCGGTCGCCAACAGGTTCAACAACGTCAGCGGCAGGCAAATTTTCCAGCCAAATGACATCACCTGGTCATAGCGAGGACGCGGCAATGACGCACGCACCAGAATAAACATCACCATGAAGAAGGCCGTCTTGATAGCAAACCAGATAACCGGCGGCAGGAATGGCCCCTGCCAACCACCGAAGAACAGCGTAACAATCAGCGCTGACACGGTGACGATCCCGATATATTCCCCCACAAAGAACAGACCGAATTTCATACCGGAGTATTCAATGTGGTAACCATCAGCCAGTTCCTGCTCGGCTTCTGGTTGGTCAAAAGGATGACGGTGACACACCGCAACACCCGCGATGATGAAGGTCAGGAACCCAAAGAACTGCGGGATGACATTCCACAAATGAGACTGTGATTCAACAATCGTCTGCATGTTGAAGGAGTCAGCCTGTGCAACAACGCCCATCACCGAAAGACCAAGGAACACTTCGTAGCTCAGGGTTTGTGCCGATGCACGCATCGCCCCAAGCAAAGAGTATTTGTTGTTACTTGACCAACCGGCGAACAGCACGGCATAAACCGCAAGACCCGCCATCATCAGGAAGAACAGGATACCGATATTCAGATCCGCTCCCATCCACGTTGGGCTGACAGGCACAATCGCAAATGCCAGCAACAGAGATGAAAACGCAATCATCGGTGCCAAGGTAAAGATTAAGCGGTCAGAGAAGCGCGGAACCCAGTCTTCTTTGAAGAACATTTTGACCATATCCGCAACCAGTTGGAGCGAACCGCCCCAGCCAACACGGTTTGGTCCATAACGATTCTGGAACAGGCCGAGCAGACGACGTTCGCCGAAGCTCATGAATGCCCCGCAGGTAACCACCACCAGCAAAATCACAATGGCTTTTAACACTGTGAGAAGGATGTCGATCACCTCTGGCGTTAGCCAACTCATAATGCTGCCTCCCGCACTTTCGTTTCCTGAATAGCGTCAACTTTGGTTCCGTTCAGTACCGGAGAGATCCCTGGTAACCCAAGAGGCAGACCGATTTGACCCGATTGTAGGTTTTCGCTTAAGCGTGCTGGTAACGTCAGTTTCTGGTCTGCAAAAGTCAGTTCCAGAAGCGTGCCGTTGTTAACGCCCAGCTGCGCGGCATCCGCTGGATTCACCATCACGTAAGCCTCTGGCATACGAGTCTGAATGACCGGAGAACGCTGAGTCATTTCGTCACTACCAAACAGATGATAATAAGGCGCAACAACCCAACCCGCATTGTGATAGGCGGCAGGTACCGCGTCGAAGTACGCCAGTGAACCCTCACCAGCAGCAATCAGACGCACACCCGGATCGCCGTGGCGCAAATGACCACCCACTTCGGCTTGGAATTTGTTCCATGCCTGAGGGGAGTTCCAGCCTGGAGCCCATGCGAATGGGATCTGCTGGCGATCTTCTAACGGACCACTGTAGCCTTCCATCGAGAACGCAAACGCGGTGTCTTTGTCCTGTGGCTGGCGAGGTTCATGCACGCTGATGTTGGCACGCATAGCGGTACGACCGCTGTAGCGATGCGGTTCACGCGCCAGTTTCTGACCTTTAATTCGGAATGTTGCATCCGGTGCCGCATCCACAATACCTTGCAGCTGTGGGTAAGCTTTCACACACGACGCGATCACATGATCCAGCAACGTCCAGTCGATCTGACGGCTTTCAACGGTGGTATGCAGCGAATGCAACCAGCGCCAGCTTTCCAGCATAATGGACGGCGTGTTTTTCTTCGGATCGTCGTAGTAGGCAGGATCATAAACTTGGAAGAAGCGCTGAGCGCGGCCTTCCTGATTGACCAGCGTACCGTCGCTCTCAGCAAAACTTGCTGCAGACAACACCAGATCGGCTTTGTCCATAATGGCAGTGCGCTGATGATCGACGACGATCACGCTTTGTGCTTTGGCCAACGCAGCATCGACACGTGCAGCTGGCGCATGGCGGTAGAGATCGTTCTCCAATACCACGACGGCATCCGCACTCCCCTGCTCCAGCTCAGCCAATGCATCATCGATAGATGGTGCATTCATCATCGCCAAGCCCATGCTGTTCGCTTCGGAGGCAATAAAGGTAATACCAACGTCCAGATCGCGTGTTTTCAATGCCTTGGCAATGTTCGCAGCGGCTTCAATCAACGGGGTATAACCGGCGTTGCTGCCTGTTACGATCAGTGGCTTCTTCGCTCCGGCCAGAGCCTGAACAATCACGTCAACCTGCTTGCGCACGTCGTCCGATAGTCCATCAACCGCAGGAGCCGAGTTATCCAACGCATGTGCAACCGCAAATCCTAGACGAGCCTGATCGGCAACCGGTGCGCGATAGTTCAGAGCAGCAACGTCATCCAACCGAGTGTCATCAATGCTGGTCATGAACAGTGGATACTTCGCGCGCTGACCAATGTTTTGAATCGCAGCAATCTGCCAATCTGCTACGCGCTGGGCCGCAGCCATCGCGCGCGCTTTGCCTTTCACCGCCTGACGTAGTGCCAGCGCGATACGTGCCGCTGTCTGGGTTACGTCTTCCCCCAGAATTAGTACCGCATCATAGCTTTCCATTTCACGCAGAGCTGGCGTGTAAACGCCGCCTTCGCGCAGAATTTTCTGCATCAGATTCAAACGGCTTAATTCACCCGCCTCAATACCGCTGTAGAAGTTTTCCGCACCAACGAGTTCGCGTAGCGCATAGTTGCTTTCGAGACTTGCGCGTGGAGAGCCGATACCGATGGTTTTCTTCGCCTGACGCAGCAAATCTGCAGCTCCCTGCATCGCCTGTTCGGCATTCAGGTGGATCCAGTCATTGCCACGGCGCTGTTGCGGCTGGCGAGGACGATCTTTCAGGTTGACGTAGCCATAGCCGAAACGCCCACGGTCGCAGAGGAAATAATGGTTTACAGTACCGTTATAGCGGTTTTCAATACGGCGAATTTCACCGTAGCGTTCACCTGGGCTGGTGTTACATCCCACGCTGCACTGCTGGCAGACGCTAGGAGCAAACTGCATGTCCCATTTACGGTTGTAACGCTCGGAGTGTGTTTTGTCAGTAAATACGCCCGTTGGACACACTTCTACCAAGTTACCGGAAAACTCACTTTCCAGCGTTCCGCTTTCTGGGCGGCCAAAGTAGACGTTGTCGTGCGCACCATAAACGCCGAAATCGGTGCCGTCAGCGTAATCTTTGTAGTAACGCACGCAGCGGTAACAGGCGATACAGCGGTTCATTTCGTGAGAAATAAACGGCCCTAACTCCTGATTATTGTGGGTACGCTTCGTGAAGCGGTAACGGCGGAAACTGTGGCCCGTCATTACCGTCATATCTTGCAGGTGGCAGTTGCCGCCTTCTTCACATACCGGGCAATCGTGTGGATGATTGGTCATCAACCACTCAACGACGCTCTCACGGAACGTTTTTGCTTCAGCATCATCGATAGAAATAAAAGTTCCATCCTGCGCTGGTGTCATACATGACATTACCAGACGACCGCGAGTGTCTTCCGCGTTCTGGTATTGCTTAACCGCGCACTGGCGGCAAGCACCGACGCTTCCCAGCGCCGGGTGCCAGCAAAAGTAAGGAATATCAAGTCCCAGAGAAAGACATGCCTGTAACAGGTTATCCGCTCCGTTAACTTCATACTCTTTGCCGTCTACATGAATTGTAGCCATTAGCATGCTTCCAAAATAAGAAAAACCTTTAAATTACCAGCGCGATTTCAGCAAGTTCGGCTGAATACCCTTAATGGCATTCAAGTTGCCGTAGTCTTTGGCGGCAATGCCTGCTTCGAACTCTTCACGGAAATATTTAATCGCGCTCTGTAATGGTTCAACAGCCCCCGGCGCATGTGCGCAGAACGTTTTGCCTGGGCCTAAATGGCGGCACAGCTGTTCTAACGTTTCGATATCTCCCGGCTGGCCTTCGCCACGCTCAAGTGCACGCAGGATTTTTACACTCCACGGCAAACCATCACGGCATGGTGTACACCAGCCACAGGACTCGCGAGCGAAGAATTCTTCTAAGTTGCGCACAAGCGGCACCATGCCGATCTCATTATCAACGGCCATTGCCAGCGCGGTACCCAAACGGCTACCTGCTTTGCCAATGCTGGCGAAGTCCATCGGCAGATCGAGATGATCGCCGGTCAGGAAGTCAGTTCCTGCGCCACCTGGCTGCCACGCTTTGAGCGTTAAACCATCGCGCATACCACCGGCGTAATCCTCAAGAATTTCACGCGCCGTGGTGCCGAATGGCAGTTCCCATAGACCTGGATTTTTCACCCGCCCCGAGAAGCCCATCAGCTTGGTGCCCGCATCTTCACTCTTACCGGCAGAGAGACCTTTATACCAGTCGACGCCGTGCTCAATAATCGCGGGTACGTTGCACAAAGTTTCAACGTTGTTAACACAGGTAGGCTTGCCCCATACGCCAGAACTGGCTGGGAATGGTGGCTTGGAGCGAGGATTGGCACGACGCCCTTCCAGTGAGTTAATCAGCGCAGTTTCTTCACCGCAGATATAACGCCCTGCGCCGGTATGCACAAACAGCTCAAAATCAAAGCCCGAGCCTAAAATGTTTTTACCCAGCAGGCCTGCCGCTTTAGCTTCTTCGATCGCTTTACGCAGGTTAACCGCAGCTTCTACGTATTCGCCACGCAGGAAAATATAGCCACGGTAGGATTTCAACGCGAACGCCGCAATCAGCATACCTTCCACCAATAGGTGTGGCATCTGCTCCATCAGCAAACGGTCTTTGTAGGTGCCCGGCTCCATTTCATCGGCGTTACACAGCAGGTAACGAATGTTCATGGATTCGTCTTTCGGCATCAGACTCCACTTCAAGCCTGTTGAGAAGCCTGCACCACCGCGCCCTTTCAGGCCAGCGTCTTTAACCAGATTGACGACTTCATCCTGAGCCATGCCTTTGAGCGCTTTTTCAGCGCCCTGATAGCCACTTTTACTGCGATACTCATCCAGCCAAACCGGCTGTTTGTCATCGCGTAAACGCCACGTTAGCGGATGGCTTTCCGCTGAACGGGTTGGGAATAAAGCTGAAGGAATCGTCATTTATACTGCTCCAACAATTCGACGACGTTTTCCGGCGTCAGGTGAGCATGAGTATCTTCATCGATCATCATATTCGGCCCCTTGTCGCAGTTACCCAGACAGCACGTTGGCAGCAGCGTAAAGCGACCATCAAACGTGGTTTGACCCGGCTTGATATTCAGTTTACGTTCCAGCGCAGCCTGAATGCCTTGGTAGCCGTTGATATGGCAAACCACACTGTCGCAATAGCGAATAATGTGGCGGCCAACCGGCTGACGGAAGATCTGGCTATAAAACGTGGCCACCCCTTCGACGTCTGCGGCAGGAATATCTAACACCTCGGCAATGGCATAAATGGCACCATCAGGGACCCAGCCGTGCTCTTTTTGCACAATTTTCAGTGCTTCAATCGACGCGGCGCGCGGATCTTCATAGTGATGTTTTTCATGCTCGATGGCCTCACGGGCGCTATCGCTGAGCACGAAAACCTCTTCTTTAGCTAAAGATTGATCTGACATGATTAGCGGTCCACATCTGACATAACAAAATCAATACTGCCGAGGTATACGATCAGGTCGGATACCAGGCTGCCACGAATTACCGCTGGGATCTGTTGCAGGTGCGCATAGCTTGGCGTGCGAATGCGCGTACGGTAGCTCATCGTGCTGCCGTCACTGGTCAGGTAATAACTGTTGATCCCTTTAGTCGCTTCAACCATTTGGAACGATTCGTTGGCAGGCATGACCGGCCCCCACGACACTTGCAGGAAGTGCGTGATTAGGGTTTCGATGTGCTGCAACGTGCGCTCTTTCGGCGGCGGCGTGGTCAGTGGATGGTCAGCTTTAAACGGACCTTCCGGCATATTTTTGTAACATTGCTCCAGAATTCTTAGGCTTTGACGAAGCTCTTCGACTTTCAGCATTACACGGTCGTAGCAGTCACCGTTGTGACCCACCGGAACTTCGAAATCAAAGTTTTCGTAACCGGAGTAGGGACGCCATTTACGCACGTCAAACTCGATACCCGTGGCACGCAGACCCGCCCCCGTTACGCCCCAGTCCAAGGCTTCTTTTGCATTGTAGGCAGCAACGCCAACCGAACGGCCTTTCAGAATAGTGTTTTTCAGCGCGGCTTTAACATAGGAGTCCAAACGCTTTGGCATCCAGTCAAGGAAGTCACGTAGCAAACGTTCCCAACCGCGAGGCAAATCGTGTGCCACGCCGCCGATACGGAACCAGGCTGGATGCATACGGAAACCGGTAATCGCTTCAACCACGTCATAAACTTTCTGGCGATCGGTAAAGGCGAAGAATACGGGGGTCATCGCACCTACGTCCTGAATAAACGTAGAGATATACAGCAGATGGCTATTAATGCGGAACAGCTCAGAAAGCATGACGCGAATAACCTTCACACGCTCTGGCACTTCAATACCTGCCAGTTTTTCAACGGCCAGTACGTAAGGCATTTCATTCACGCAGCCGCCGAGGTACTCGATACGGTCGGTATACGGAATATAGCTGTGCCATGATTGGCGCTCACCCATCTTCTCTGCACCACGGTGGTGATAACCCACGTCTGGCACACAGTCGACGATCTCTTCACCGTCCAACTGCAACACGATGCGGAATGCACCATGGGAAGAGGGGTGGTTAGGGCCGAGGTTGAGGAACATGAAATCTTCATTTTCAGTACTGCGCTTCATTCCCCAGTCTTCAGGTTTGAAGGTCAGTGATTCCATTTCCAGATCTTGTTTTTGCTTGGTCAGCTCAAACGGATCGAACTCAGTCGCACGCGCCGGATAATCTTTACGCAGCGGGTGCCCTTCCCATGACTGAGGCATCATAATGCGCGTCAGATGTGGGTGGCCATCGAAGGTCATACCGAACATTTCCCACGTTTCACGCTCATACCAGTTAGCGTTAGGGAAAATCTTGGTCACGGTCGGCAGATGCATGTCTTTTTCAGACAATGCAACCTTGAGCATGATGTCGCGATTTCGTTCAATAGAGATGATGTGATAGAAGACTGAAAAATCGGCTTCCGGCAACCCTTGACGATGGGTACGCAGACGCTCATCCATACCATGCAGGTCAAACAGCATAACGTATGGTTTTGGCAGTTTTTTCAGGAAGGACATCACTTCCAGTAATTGCTCACGCTTCACCCAAACAACAGGCATTCCAGTGCGTGTGGGCTGAACGGTAAAGGCATCGGGCCCAAAACGGTTGCGCAATTCACCGATAACCGGATCATCCAGATGATCGCGGGTTTGCCACTCTTTACCTTCGGAAAGAGGCAAATTCAGATCTTGCGTCGTCGAATCTGTCATAATTTTTATCACCACGCTTTTACTTTACTTGCCGGAAACCAGCAAACTAACGGGCTAAATCATTCGCCGCTGACAATGCTAACCCTTAATGGGCTGCATCATGCGTGCGTTAAATTTCGTCTGGTGAGCGCAGATTAGTCACTGCAATACGCTCAGCTCGCTTGCGCTCTTTTTCTGATGGCATGTTGGCTCGATAAACACCTTGATCGCCCACAACCCAAGATAATGGGCGGCGTTCTTTACCAATCGATTCCTGCAACAGCATCAGCGCCTGCATATAGGCTTCTGGACGCGGCGGACAGCCCGGGATATACACATCAACCGGAATAAACTTGTCTACGCCTTGCACGACAGAATAAATGTCATACATGCCGCCAGAGTTGGCACAAGACCCCATAGAAATCACCCATTTTGGTTCCAGCATCTGGTCATATAGACGCTGAATAACCGGAGCCATTTTGGTGAAACAGGTTCCCGCAACCACCATAAAGTCAGCCTGACGTGGAGAGGCACGAAGCACTTCCGCCCCAAAACGCGCAACGTCATGCACCGCAGTGAATGACGTCACCATCTCCACATAACAACAAGAAAGGCCGAAGTTATACGGCCAAAGAGAGTTTTTACGCCCCCAGTTCACCATATCGTGCAGAGCGTTTTCGAGTTTGCCCATATACACACTGCGGTGAACATGCTGTTCCAGAGGATCGGTCACGATCTCCTGTTTTTGAAGGGGGTAACGGTCGTTCTCACCGTCCGGATCGATGCGGGTGAGCGTATAATCCATCTTTATGCCTCAATTCTTTCTCTATAAATGGTGACTAATAGGCCAGACTTACTGCGGGCGGCTATCTGTATTCGTGACGGTACTTTCGTGCTCTACACGGCGCTTGGAACGTGCGGGAGTCCAATCAAGCGCGCCGATACGCACGAGATAGAACAAGCCTGCTAACAGCACCAAAATGAAAATTGCCGCTTCGATAAAGCCAACCCATCCACTCTCCCGGATGGAGACAGACCAAGCATATAGATACAAGGCTTCCACATCGAAGATGACGAAGAACATGGCGACCAGATAAAACTTAGCAGACAGACGCAGACGCGCTGAGCCTACTGAGTCGATACCGGATTCATAAGGCGTATTTTTCGCGCGCGCGCGTGCTCTCCCACCGAGTGCATATGCTCCAAGAAGCATAACCCCACATAGCCCGAGTGCGACGATGATAAATACGGCGAATGCCCAGTGATGAGCGATTACTTCAGTGGTTGTTGACATACTCTTATGCTTACTCATCAAACGTGATGCGGTTCACTGCGTAAAAATGCAGGAGCACCACAACGACTAAGGGAAGGAAAATGACCACAAGAAAACTGCTGTTTCCTATGATTAAACAGAGTTTTACTGTGGGCTTTTTACTCCTTTCTATAACCTTTTGTCAACTTTGACAAAAGTAACAACACATTAATTTACAACACTACATTTTACTTAACATTTGATGCGTCTGCACGACGTATTAGCATCCTTAATGACGTTTTAGAGTTGCATCAGTAACGTGTCGATTATGTAAACGAAAGTGAATGTTTGGTAAGCACTATACCATTTTCTAAAGAATTACCCGTTCACCATCGTGGGTATCTCGGGTGTTTTTATGATGGAGATCACACTTACAATGATAAGCACGCAAATGAATATTCATTCAAGACAGCAGAATCTTGAGATTGTTTAACATTTGCTGTATGTATTTCATACAGTCACATTATTCATGAGAATGCTTTTCATTTAAGTTTTTGATGGTAAAGCGGAATCGGTTCAGGTGGGAAGCTTACGGTAGTCAAACAACGAAATGTTAAAAATTTATTTCATACTATAAAATAATCACATACCGGCATGTTTATGCACTCAATGCCGGTATGTGGAATCAATTTTTCCTGTTGAAAATGTGCATTAATGAACGATCTCAAGCCACGTCAGCAGGATCGGTTGGGCCAGTAGAATAAGCACTCCCCTGCTCAACAGCCAGATCGATATTTGGAGCATTTTCAATATAAGGTTCAGAACCTGCTTTTAATGAACTAAACAATATCGTCGCTAATTCATTAGTGCAGTTTGGGGCTAAGCAAAGAGAATATTCAGTTTCAGGTAGCTTAGGTAGACGCTCAGAAACACCAAGAACGCGCAGCTCTGGGCTCATCATTTCAATTGGCCGAGCTGTAACCCCCAACCCCGCTTTCACCGCGGCTCGTACTGCTGACAGCGTAGATGCTACATACGCAATACGCCATGGAATACCGGCTTCATTCAGATGCTTGATCGCCAGTGCGCGGAATGGACTCGGCTCATCCAGTACCACTAATGGCACAGGCTCACCGGCTTGGTAATCGTAATCGGTTGCGCAAAACCACACAGTTGGAGAACGTCTTAGCGTTTCATAAGAGAACTCATCAAAGCCCATAGTAGTAATGGCGAGATCAATTTCTCGATCTTTCAGCAACTGTCTCATGTCAGGACTGCGCTTTACTCTGACATCGATTTCCAGCTTCGGATAAAGGCTGGTAAATCGGCTCAGCAGAAAAGGCAAAATAGTATCCGCGGTATCGTCAGTAGCGCCAATAATGAGTGAGCCATGAAGATGATTGTAGATCAGTGAACTACAGGCTTCATCGTTAAAGCGCAAGATTTTACGTGCATACCCCAACAACTGCACGCCGTGCTCCGTGAGTTGTTTGTTACGTCCATGGCGAGCAAATAACTCCTTGCCAACCAACTGTTCCAAACGTTGCATCTGCTGGCTGACGGCCGATTGTGTTCTCTGCACCACAATAGCCGCTGCCGCAAAAGTTTTCACATCGGCGACAGCTACGAACGTTCGTAGCAAATCTAAATCAAGGTTAATGGTAGGACGATGTGTATTTATCATATCTATTTCTCATTATAAGACTGCGATTATAAAACCCTGGTATTTAAGACTTGTGATACTTAGATAATCAGACTCCTCCTATCACTGATACATCCACTACTTAATACTTAATCCATTTGATATACATGTTTAATTATGGCTTAAAAACAAATTTTAAGCATAAAACACGCAAAAATATTTACACTATTGAATCCTGCTTATTAGTTAAGATATGCAATTAACCACATCGCTTATAATTAACTGTAATATAATAACTTTTTAAATAATTCTATCTTTTTATACGTACTTTTATAGCAGCAACACAATAAATAAATTAATAATTCTTATGTTAGCTTAATAACCGAGACCGGTTTCATTAAGCTTAGCTGTTGTTTCCTTGGAAAAGTTTTTTCTTTTTTAGCGCAAAAAAAACCACGCTTATTGAAAACGTAATTAATAAACCTGTTACTAACAACTGCGCTCCCCCCGTAAGCATTCCCCCCACATACGAGTAAACAAGCGTTGCGGGCAGTTGCCCTATTCCTGTCGCAATTAGGAATCCCCTTACTTTAATAGAGGTTAATCCTGCTGCATAGCTAATAATGTCAAATGATACAAAGGGTAATAGCCGGCAAATCAGGATGGTATGTTTTCCGTAGCGAGCAAAAAAAAGATCGCTACGCGTTAAGGCTTCGGAGGAAACAAACTTTTCAAGCGTTTCTCTACCTACCCAACGAGCCAAAATGAAACATATCCAAGCTGCTACCATAGCACTGAACCAGGATAAGAGAGCCCCTTGCCACCAGCCAAATAGCGCCGCGTTGGCGAATGTAATTAAAAACGCGGGCAAGGGAGCAGCAAGAGCCTGAAAGATCATGAGCAAAAATGAGACAACCATTGCCCAAGGCCCAAAACTGCGTAAATACTCCATCATCGCACTAACATCCAACGAGGAGAACAGCGCCCACCAATGCCATAACAGCTGACGGGGGGAATCGAACCACAGCATGCCAGCGACCATCAGGCACAGAAGAAATAAAATACAAGCCTGACGATGCTTAAACATAACTCGTTGGTTTCCTCAGTAATTACTACCTAACATAGGATAACGATTTATCACCAACTTGTGTGCGCTAACTTAAAACATTGTGCGCTTGCACAAAGAACACTGAAAAATGTTGCGACAAAATACATCCCTTTCTGTTTTTCCTTGTTAGGATCCCTGATGAAAGTCACTTCTCAGATAGTCACCTCAGCGCTATTACTTGGGTGGTTACAAATGGCTCATGCCGCTGACGTCACGTCTCTAAAACACATTAAGCTTGATGATCTTCAGTCTGGCAATGGTGCAATTGTCGATACCCGCCCTAGTGCATTTTACAACGGATGGCCCCAGGGGCTTAACGGCCCATCAGGTCATGAACCTCAAGCGTTCAATCTTTCTGTAAACTGGTTAAGCCTCATGAGCGATGAGCAGCTACAACAGTGGGCTAGCCAGCATCAGATCACGCCAGACCGTAAAATTGCACTTTATGGTACGACTGAACAGACCTCAGAGGTTAGTAAACGATTAATGAAGCTGGGCTACATCAATATTGCCACGCTCAGTGACGCGTTGTCCCAACCCGACCGTTTACAACGTATGGCTCACTATGAGCAACTCGTTTACCCACAGTGGATCCACGATTTACAGCAAGGAAAAAATGTCGTAGCGAAGCCCGCGGGTGAATGGAAAGTCATTGAAGCCGCTTGGGGAGCACCTAAGAAATATTTGCTCAGCCATATTCCCGATGCAGGCTATATCGATACTAATGACATAGAAAGCGAGCCGCTTTGGAACAAGGTTTCCGACGACAAGCTGAAAGCATTGCTGGCTAAGCAAGGCATTAAACACGATACCACCGTCATCCTCTACGGTCGCGACGTGTATGCAGCCGCTCGCGTTGCTCAGATCATGTTATACGCAGGTGTTAAAGATGTTCGACTGCTAGATGGGGGCTGGCAAACTTGGTCTGATGCGGGACTCCCCGTTGAGCGCGGACTCCCGTCAAATGTGAAACCCGCGCCTGATTTCGGAGCAGAAATTCCGGGACAGCCGCAGCTGATGCTCAATGAAGAACAGGCTCGTGGGTTATTACATCGTAAAGATGCCTCGCTGGTGAGTATCCGTTCATGGCCAGAGTTTATCGGTGAAACCAGCGGTTACAGCTATATAAAACCAAAAGGTGAGATCGCGGGCGCTCGCTGGGGCCATGCAGGCAGTGACTCCACGCATATGGAAGATTTCCATAATCCAGACGGAACCATGCGCTCAGCTGATGATATCGCGGCCATGTGGAAAGAGTGGCATATCACCCCTGATCAACAGGTTTCCTTCTATTGCGGTACTGGTTGGCGAGCCTCTGAGACCTTCATGTATGCCCGCGCTATGGGTTGGCCATCTGTCAGCGTATACGATGGTGGCTGGTATGAATGGAGCGCTAATCCAAAGAACCCAGTTGTTGCAGGAGAACGCGGGCCAGAGAGTAGCTGGGAGTGATGCTCACGCTTATTTTCTGAGCACGTGATGTTGGGATGATAAAGTCATCGGGCAGATTCTGCACTCAAGAGCGGTCATCTGGGATGTCATTTCTGCTGCAGTTTGATATTGGCGATGCAAGTTCAGTGTAATATTCCGCCCGCCTGTTCATACCGAGCTTCATTGATACACTGATGAAGGCGTACGGGCAGAGACCACCAGCGCGTGGTCTCTGCACTCGCGCGCTTTTATCCGAGACGCCATCTTCGCTGCGGTTTGGTATCGCCCATCTCGGGCGCCCCAAACGCCAGCATGACATCCCTGTCGGGCGAAAACCTTCAACACAATGGAGTCCCCTTACTCCCCGCGATCCTGCGCCACCCTTCTCAACGTGTGATATCCCCCCCAGACGCGCGTCAGCGTGGTAAACCAGCATAGAGCACCAAAAAGCCACGCAAGTAGAGGGAAATAGGCGGGGAATAAGCAGAAGAGCACGAACACCAATATCGTTTCTGCCCCCTCGGTTAATCCTCCAAGGTAATAAAATGACTTATGTGGGTAGTCTAAATTCTCTAATTTGTATTTATCAGCTACCGCAGCAAAGGCTAAGAAACTGCTCCCTGTGCCGATAAAAGCAAACAGCAACCATGCTCCGGCCACCGCATTCAATGTAGGAGAGGCTAAGACAAAACCAAATGGCACCAGCGCATAAAATAAGAAGTCCAAAGCAATATCTAAAAATCCGCCCGCATCCGAAAGATCGCGCCTGCGTGCTAACGCACCATCGAGTCCGTCAAACAATCGGTTGATAACAATCATCAGCAAGGCTGCGAAGTACCACTGCATGGCAAGAAACGGCAAAGCCAATGCACCGATAAGAAACCCCACAAGACTAATACGGTCAGGAGTGACTTCTGGACGATCAATCGTAGCCGCTATTCGGTTTAACAGTGGTTTTACTCTGGGATGTAAATAGCGATCAAACACGCGGTTTACCTCGACTCTGCACATCACGTTCCGGTACACAGAGACCCTGTGATGGGATATCTAAAGCAGAATTAAATCTCGCAGACAAATTTTGAAATGCCACCAGCGCGGTAAGTTCTGTAATGGCCTTTTCGCTAAAATAGCGCTTAAGCTCAGATTTTAATGCCTCGTCAATGCTCGGTGGCGTCGCAGTCATCCCGTCGGCATAAGCCAGCGCAGCTCGCTCCTGATCATCAAAGCAATCTGCCTCCTGCCAATGATAAACTGACATCACTTTATCCAACGAACCACTACGCTGAGCAAGACGTAGACTATTTGCATCGATACAAAAATCACATTCGCATTGCTGGGACACTCGGGTCATCACCAACGCACGCATCGTGGGTGAAATTGCCGATTTTTTTCTCTCCAGAAAACCAACAAAAAAAGCGATTAGCCAAAATAAAAAAGGGAAGCGCCCCCACCAACGCGTAGGATTAAGAATCTGCCCGTAATGTTTCTCTTGTGCTCTCACGATCGGAACCAACACTGACGGAATTTTCTTCAGCGGTGAGACCCAAGGCTGTTGCCCACTATTTTTCACCCATCACCTCCTATTTTGTGACGTTAAATTGACGACGCCAGTGATTTTATTTGGAGTTTTTAACTTCATAAAAAACAAACCAAAGATTTATACACTAATAAATGACTAAGTATTACGCGCGATCGGTTATCGGCGGCGAATAAGCTAACGTTTTTCACCAAAAACTATCTGTGCCCTTCAAAACCCCTGCTCTGGGGAGTACATTATTTTACGTCGCAGTGTTCTGTTCGTATGGACACGCATTTTCACGCGCAACGCCGAATTTTATTCTGGCTACGTATTATAAAGGCTGCTGTTATATGTCCCCTATAGAAAAATCCCGCAAGCTGGATCACGTGTGCTATGACATCCGTGGTCCGGTTCTGAAAGAAGCAAAACGACTCGAAGAAGAAGGCAATAAGGTCCTGAAGTTAAACATCGGCAATCCGGCACCGTTCGGCTTTGAAGCACCCGATGAAATTCTAGTGGACGTCATTCGCAATCTGCCAACGGCTCAGGGCTACTGTGACTCCAAGGGGCTATATTCTGCGCGCAAAGCCATCATGCAGCACTATCAAGCACGTGATATCCATGATGTTACCGTAGAAGACATCTATATTGGTAACGGTGTATCTGAGCTAATTGTGCAGTCTATGCAAGCACTGCTGAACACGGATGATGAGATGTTGGTGCCTGCGCCAGATTATCCGCTATGGACTGCAGCGGTCGCATTATCAGGCGGTAACGCCGTTCACTACCGCTGCGATGAAGAAGCCGATTGGTTCCCAGACTTGAATGATATTCGTAGCAAAATCACTCCACGCACCCGTGGTATCGTGATCATTAACCCGAATAACCCAACTGGCGCAGTCTACAGCAAAGAACTGTTGGAGGAGATCGTCACCATTGCGCGGGAAAATAATCTGATCATCTTCGCTGATGAGATTTACGACAAGATCCTGTATGACGATGCTGAACATATTTCGATCGCCTCTCTCGCACCGGATTTGCTCGTTGTCACCTTTAACGGTTTATCTAAAACCTATCGCGTCGCCGGTTTCCGCCAAGGGTGGATGGTGCTTAGCGGCCCTAAAAAACACGCTAAAGGCTATATTGAAGGATTGGAGATGTTGGCGTCTATGCGTCTGTGCGCCAACGTACCGATGCAACACGCTATTCAAACCGCCATCGGTGGTTACCAGAGTATTAACGAATTTATCCAACCCGGTGGCCGCCTGTATGAACAACGCAACCGTGCTTGGGAACTGATCAATGAGATCCCTGGTGTATCCTGCGTCAAACCGCGCGGCGCGCTCTATATGTTCCCGAAAATTGATGCCAAACGCTTCAACGTTCATGACGATCAGAAAATGGTTCTGGATCTCTTGCTACAAGAAAAAGTGCTGCTTGTTCAAGGCACCGCGTTTAACTGGCCGGAACCCGATCACTTCCGAATCGTTACGCTGCCGCGCGTAGATGATCTCGATATGGCCATCCATAAACTTGGTCGTTTCTTCTCTGGCTATCACCAGAAATATTAATTTTCGCTTCTAATTACAACGGCACCTCCTTGGTGCCGTTTCTTATTTGCATCCTCACTTTCCTCCGCCCACAATAGAACATGTCTTTCCACTACCTGTATTATTGAGAGAGCGTTATGAGCCAGAACCAAAGTCACTTTTTCGCCCATCTATCCCGTTTAAAACTGATTAGCCGCTGGCCACTGATGCGCAACGTGCGCACCGAGAACGTCTCCGAACATAGCCTTCAGGTCGCATTTGTCGCTCATGCATTAGCCATCATTAAAAATCGTAAATTCAACGGTAATGTGAACCCCGAACGCGTGGCATTACTGGCGATGTATCATGACGCTAGTGAGGTATTAACCGGCGATATGCCTACGCCGATCAAGTATTACAATCCGCAAATTGCGCATGAGTATAAGAAGATTGAAAAAGTCGCGCAGCAAAAGCTGATTGAAATGCTGCCCCCAGAGTTGCAAAACGACTTCCGTCCACTGCTGGATGAACACTACTACACTGAAGATGAGAAATTGGTTGTTAAGCAAGCTGACGCGCTGTGTGCCTATCTGAAGTGTCTGGAAGAACTCTCGGCCGGTAACAACGAATTTAAGCTAGCCAAAGCGCGTTTAGAAAAAACATTAGATATGCGTTCAAGCCCTGAGATGGAATACTTCATGAAAGTCTTTATTCCAAGTTTTAGCCTGTCACTAGATGAGATCAGTCAGGATGAAGTGATGTAGGTTTTGGGCATTTTAATTCTCGTTATACCGCGCTCGTGCAAGGTTTTGATCGCCTCTCCGCGTGGTATTCACATACAGGCGTCCGAGTTGAGTCGGCCGCCTGCACGGTAGATATGTCGGGAAGGCGTACGTAATTGGGCCGTATCTATATAAGCGCATGTATGAGCGCTTGAGTTGCCTTGTTCAAGCCCTTAAGCATACAAAGCTTAGATAAAATCATCCCCATCAAAATGGAAACAACCACGGCACCACAATCACGCTGGCAATCATCACCAAGAGAGTAAACGGCACGCCGATCTTAACGAAATCGCCAAAGCTGTAGTTGCCCGGCCCCATCACCAGCGTATTGACCGGTGACGATACCGGCGTCATAAACGCCGCTGACGCCGAGATCGCAATAATCATCGCGAACGGATACGGTGAAAGCTGCATCGCGTGAGCCGTCGCAATCGCAATTGGTGCCATCAGAACCGCCGTAGCCGTATTAGAAATAAAGAGCCCCGTTACTGCGCAGAATACAAATAAGCTGAGCAAGACAACTCTTGGCCCCATTCCACCCACCAAATTCATCAGCACATCCACCGCCAGCGTAATACCGCCACTCTTTTGCAACGCCAGGGCAAACGGTAGCATTCCCACGATTAAAATTAGGCTCGGCCAGTGAATCGATTTATAGGCACTCTCCATATCAATACAGCGGAATTTCCCCATCAGCATACAGGCGATCAGCGCCGCAATGGCGTTGGGGACTTCATCTGTCAGCATCATGGCAATCATCAATGCCAAACAGAACAGCGCGTGTGGTGCTTGGCTGATAGCCGGAGCGACATCGTCCACTTCAGAGGGGAGGTGTAACACAATAAAATCACGTGGTTGTAACTGAAGCTGGCGGATCTGCTTCCAGTTGCCGATGACCAACAGAATGTCACCTAGATGAAGCGGTTCATTCACCAGCTTACCTTCTATCGGCGCACCATCACGGCGAATACCCACAACGTTTAGCCCATAGCGAGTACGGAAAGTCATTTCACGCAGTGTTTTGCCAATCAGGTCGGAATCAGGAACGATAGTGACCTCAGCCATCCCCACATCGCGAGCCTGTTCAGAAAAATACTCACCACGCAGTACCATCGGCTCAAGCATCTGTTCGACACAAAACTCACGCAGATCGACTTCAGAATCCGACATGTCGATCAACAATACATCGCGCTCTTTAAGTTCAGTGTTTCCGACAGCGTTAACCATGACTCGGCGAAACTTGCGCCAGCGTTCAATCCCCACCACGTTAGCGCCATAGCGAGCACGGAGATGAAGTTCATCCAAGGTATGGCCGATCAAGGGAGAACCGGAGCGAAGTGCCAATCGACGCGCTCTTCCGGTCAACTTGTAATCGCGGATCAAATCGCGGAAAGTCCGGCGTGTCCAGCCGTCCTTGTTACTATCTTCTTTACTGCTTGCGAGCCAGTTACGCGCCACCAGCATATAGCCGACCCCCATCAGCAATACGATGATACCGACTGGTGTCACGCTGAAAAAGCTGAGGCCGCGAAATCCCTCACGCACTAACTCACTGCTCACAATCATATTGGGCGGCGTTGCAACCAGCGTCATCATACCGCTTATCAGCCCAGCAAAACTCAGCGGCATCAACAGACGTGCAGGTGATATTTTCATCCGCGCAGCAACGCTGAGTACGACGGGGATAAAAATCGCTACTACGCCCGTTGAACTCATGACGGCGCCCAGTGAAGCAACCGTAATCATGAGCAAAACCAACATTTTGGCCTCGCTATCCCCGGCCACTTTGACTAACCAATCGCCAACCTGATAAGCAACACCAGTGCGTACCAATCCGTCACCGATAACAAACAAAGCCGCAATTAAAATAACGTTAGGGTCACTAAACCCCGCGGTTGCTTCGCTGAGTGAAAGCGTGCCACTCAGAACAAATGCAATGATGATAAGCAGCGCTACGACATCCATGCGTAGCTTGTTGGTAGCAAAAAGGACAATAGCAATCAGTAATAACGTTAAAACCCACAATAATTCGCCGTTCACGACATCTCCCTTTGTGAATTTACTCCGATAGAAACCTATATCTAAATTAGCTGGATTTTCAGCCAGCATCGTGACTATTCCAAAAAAATCGTTATAAGAATGCCATAAAAAAAGCCCCGTGATGACGGGGCTTAATCATATTTCACTCAATTACTACTTACAGGGCGTGAATAACCGCGTACTCGCCTTCTTTATCTACGCGCATCTGCACTAGCGAAGTCAAGTTGAGATCGACCAACTCCAGCTTTGGCGCATCTTGAGGGGCATTCACTGCGATCACCTGACAGCCTGCCGACAATCCAGAAAGAATACCCGCCGCGGCGTCCTCCACCACCACACAGTCACTGACGGCCAGCCCCAGCTTCTGCGCACCCAACAGGTAAGCGTCAGGCTCTGGCTTGCCACGAGACACCTGTTCCGCGGTGATGAATACATCAGGCTTTGGTAATTGCCCCGCCGCTCGACGCGCGTAAGCCACCGGAATAGAACCTGAAGTGACAATCGCCCATGGAATGTCTAACTCATTCAGACGCTCCAGCAGAGCAACCGCCCCTGGTAACGCCGTTACACCCTCGGTATCTCTTGATTCAATCTCTTCCAACCAGTCATATTCTTGTTGAATACGCTCTTCGCTCTCACCAGACATAAAATGCCGCAGCGAGGTGATGGCCTGTTTGCCGTGGATAAAATCCAGAACCTCCTGTGGATTCACTCCCTGACGTTTCGCCCAGTTGATCCATGAGCGTTCTACTACCGGCAGTGAATCTACCAATGTTCCATCCAGATCAAACAAAAAACCTTTGCACTTCACAGGCATTCCTCTGTTTTACGCGTTAATAATTTGTGCAATCTCCACCGCGCTCAAATGATACTGACGCGGGCATGACTGCCAGATTGACAGCATACGCTGGTATTTTTCCCACATTTTAGTCTGGGCATTGAAACCATGCGTACCTGAATCGAAGTGAGTGTAACGCCCTTCAGTACCAACCATAAAGCGCACATAACTTAAATAGCGAGCTTCTGTTGCCGCATCAAAGCCTAAAAACTCTAATCGGCGAGGATCAATATCTTGTTTTTCTTTGAGATTATTGTAAGACACCTGCAACGCATGGTGCATTTCCATAATATTGATAATAGTGCGACAGGTATCTTCGCTCAGCTCGCCAAAGTCGCGATCGAGTTCGCGCATTTGCAGGCCAAAGCCACGCTCAATGATGGTTTGCAAACGACGGTAACGCTCGGCGTTATCCGGATCCATCATGGTCATCATCTTGTATTGGTTAGAAAGAATCAGGCGTTGTGCGTTGGTCATTTCCATCTTTGATTTCCTCATCGAGCGGCCAAAGTCGATGCTAGGCCGGGGTCAAGTCATGTAAAAATGTGAACTCTATGTCCGGAGCATGGCATAAGCCTGTCATTCTAAATAGTGCTTAACATCACTTTTTTGATTTGGAACGGGGTTTCGAGAAAGAGAAACTGCGTTAAATTCCACTCTGAGCATTTTTTTATCAATAGGTGTGTATTTACACAACAAACCCGCAACATTGACGGACAAAAAACACACGCCAAATCGATTAAATATCATCCAAAAAGGTCTTATCCAACTGCTTAAATGCGCGCTGCAAAACATCTGCTAAGGCTTGATAGGTTGGCGTCCCCTCAACAGGCGCCTGTGCTTTACCGGCCTCGACTAACTTCGCGCGGAGCTCGTGAAACCACTGTAATAATGTTGGCGGCAACGGGGTGACTGAGCGTTTACCCAACCACCATAGCCCTTGCATTGGCAGACTACAGGCAAACAACGCCGTGGCAATCGCAGGCCCTAACTGGCCTCCCAGTGCAATCTGCCACGTCAATGTAAAAATAGCGATTGGTGGCATAAAGCGCACGGCAAAGCGCGTCACTTTAGCAATACGATTTTCTGGAAACACCGGGGCCAAGCGTTTATCACTCGGCCAGGTCTTCATATATGTCTGTCCGCGCTGAAAAATCTGAAACCACCCTACGTGGCCAGTTGGCTTAGATGTCATAGGAACCTCAACTTCATTTATAAAAATTCAAAAAATAGTGTAAAATCACAACGGATACTTAGCGGCCTTAAATTTATTTTGTTTTTGGCATCCGCAATCGGTATCCTAGCGCGGCCTTGGGGCCGGTAGAAGCAAAAAACAGCGTTAATAAAGTGTTTCATTAACGACTGCTTCTTAAAGCTAAGTTTTCAACGATTGAGCTCTGTACACTCTGTCAGTGTTCAGCTGAATCCTTGCCGGCAAAGCAATGCATTTTTGGGCACCGCAGTTTTTCAATGCGATGTTCTTCATCATGACGAAATCACATTACGCATGATGTTAATCATAAATGTCGACGACATATTACGCTACGCTTAATGTCTGATTGACTCAATTTCTAACCACGCATAACAAGTAGGTACTTCCATGTCGAAGCTGGTACTGGTTCTTAACTGCGGCAGTTCATCACTGAAATTCGCTATCATCAACGCAGCCAACGGTGAAGAACACCTGTCTGGTTTAGCTGAATGTTTCAGCCTGCCTGAAGCCCGTATTAAATGGAAAATGGACGGCGCTAAACACGAAGAAGCGTTAGGTGCTGGCGCGGCTCATAGCGAAGCGCTGAACTTCATCGTTAATACTATCCTGGCTCAGAAGCCTGAACTCTCCGCATCACTGACCGCTATCGGTCACCGTATCGTTCACGGCGGCGAGAAGTTCACTGAATCAGCGTTGATCACTGATGATGTTCTGCAAGGTATTAAAGATGCGATCCCGTTTGCGCCTCTGCACAACCCTGCGCACCTGATCGGTATCGCTGAAGCGTTCAAATCTTTCCCTAGCCTGAAAGATAAAAACGTTGCCGTATTTGACACCGCGTTCCACACCACCATGCCAGAAGAGTCTTATCTGTATGCCCTGCCATACAGCCTGTACAAAGACCACGGCGTTCGTCGTTACGGCGCACACGGCACCAGCCACTTCTTCGTAAGCCAAGAAGCTGCAAAAATGCTGAACAAGCCGATTGACGAGCTGAACGTAATCACTTGCCATCTGGGCAATGGTGGTTCTGTAACCGCAGTTCGCAACGGTAAATGTGTTGATACCTCTATGGGTCTGACCCCGCTGGAAGGTCTGGTTATGGGGACTCGCTCTGGCGACATCGACCCTGCTATCATCTTCCACCTGCATGATTCACTGGGCATGAGCGTTGAACAGATCAACAAACTGCTGACCAAAGAATCTGGTCTGCTGGGTCTGACCGAAGTCACCAGCGACTGCCGTTATGTTGAAGACAACTACGAAACCAAAGCTGACGCTAAGCGCGCTATGGACGTATTCTGCCACCGTCTGGCTAAATACATCGGCGCTTACACTGCGCTGATGGATGGTCGTCTAGACGCCGTTGTATTCACCGGCGGTATCGGCGAAAACGCAGCAATGGTACGTGAACTGACTCTGGACAAACTGGGTCTGCTGGGCTTCGAAATCGATCACGAACGCAACCTGGCTGCACGCTTCGGCAAATCAGGCACCATCACTAAAGATGGCAGCCGTCTGGCCGTCGTTATCCCAACCAACGAAGAGTTGGTGATTGCACAAGACGCCTCTCGTCTGACTGCATAAGACGCATCTCAACCCCGCAGGCCAAGGCCTGCGGGGTATTTAAGCTCCAAAGTTTAAATCAAGCGTAGAAATTCTAACCTATCCGACCAAGTTCAACGCACTGAGCACACCAACATCCGTTCAGCCAGTTGAACAACCGTAAAGAGGTTTTATCGTGTCACGTACAATTATGCTGATCCCCACCAGCACCAGCGTTGGCCTGACCAGCGTTAGCTTGGGTGTCATCCGCTCCATGGAGCAAAAAGGTGTTCGCCTTAGCGTGTTCAAGCCCATCGCCCAGCCACGCACCGGCGGCGATTCTCTTGATCAAACTACCACTATCATCCGCGCTAACTCTTCAATCCCTGCTGCAGAACCACTGCGCATGTCTCACGTTGAAACGCTGCTGAGCTCTAACCAGCAGGACGTGTTGATGGAAGAAATCGTTGCTCGTTACCACGAAAATACCAAAGACGCAGAAGTTGTTCTGGTTGAAGGCTTGGTTCCAACACGTAAGCACCAGTTTGCTAACGCGCTGAACTATGAAATCGCCAAAACCCTGAATGCTGAAATCGTCTTCGTTATGGCGCTGGGTAATGACACTGCGTCTCAGGTTAAAGAGCGTATCGAACTGGCTCGTTCTAGCTTCGGCGGCAGCAAAAACAAAAACATCACCGGCGTGATCATCAACAAGCTGAATGCACCGGTTGACGATCAGGGTCGTACTCGCCCAGATCTGTCTGAAATCTTTGATGACTCTAACAAAGCCAGCGTTGCAAACCTAGACACTGCACAGCTCGTGGCAAATAGCCCGCTGCCAGTTCTGGGCTGTGTGCCTTGGAGCTTTGAGCTGATCGCGACTCGCGCTATCGACATGGCGAATCACCTGAAAGCACGCATCGTGAACGAAGGCGACATCAAAACTCGTCGTATCAAGTCTGTGACTTTCTGTGCTCGCAGCATTCCTCACATGCTGGAGCACTTCCGTCCAGGCTCTCTGCTGGTCACTTCTGCCGACCGTCCAGACGTACTGGTTGCCGCATGTCTGGCTGCGATGAACGGCGTGGAAATCGGTGCGATCCTGCTGACCGGTGGTTACGATATGGACGAGCGCATTGCTAAGCTGTGCGAACGTGCATTCCAGACGGGTCTGCCAGTATTCATGGTGGACACTAACACTTGGCAGACATCTCTGAGCCTGCAGAGCTTCAACCTCGAAGTTCCTGCTGACGATCATCAGCGTGTAGAGAAACTGCAAAACTACGTCGCTAGCCATATCGATAGCAAGTGGATCGACTCTCTGACTGCCGCCTCTGAGCGTTCACGTCGTCTGTCTCCTCCGGCATTCCGTTATGAACTGACCGAACTGGCGCGTAAAGCTTGCAAACGCGTTGTTCTGCCAGAAGGCGACGAACCACGTACCGTTAAAGCAGCCGCTATCTGTGCTGAACGCGGTATCGCTGAATGTGTTCTTCTGGGTAACCCAGAAGAAATCCAGCGCGTAGCAGCGGCTCAGGGCGTTGTTCTGGGTAAAGGCATCGAAATCGTCGATCCAAATGTCGTTCGTGAACAGTACGTTCCACGTCTGGTTGAGCTGCGTAAGAACAAAGGCATGACCGAAGTTGTTGCCCGCGAACAACTGGAAGACAACGTGGTTCTGGGTACGCTGATGTTGGAACAAAACCAAGTCGACGGTTTGGTATCTGGCGCAGTCCACACCACAGCAAACACTATTCGCCCACCGTTGCAGTTGATTAAAACAGCGCCAGGTAGCTCTTTGGTTTCTTCTGTGTTCTTCATGCTGCTGCCTGATCAGGTTCTGGTTTATGGTGACTGCGCGATCAACCCAGATCCAACGGCTGAACAGCTGTCTGAAATCGCGATTCAGTCTGCTGATTCTGCGGCTGCATTCGGTATCGAACCACGCGTTGCCATGATCTCCTACTCTACCGGCAACTCTGGTGCAGGCAGCGACGTTGAGAAAGTACGCGAAGCAACTCGTCTGGCTCAGGAAAAACGTCCTGATCTGATCATCGATGGCCCTCTGCAATATGATGCGGCAATCATGGCTGACGTTGCGAAGTCTAAAGCGCCTAACTCTCCAGTGGCGGGTAAAGCAACCGTGTTCATCTTCCCAGACCTGAACACCGGTAACACCACTTACAAAGCGGTACAGCGTTCTGCTGACCTGGTTTCTATCGGGCCAATGCTGCAAGGCATGCGTAAGCCGGTAAATGACTTGTCTCGTGGCGCACTGGTTGACGATATCGTCTACACCGTTGCTCTGACTGCGATTCAGGCTGCACAGGCTGCGGCGGCAGCTGCTAAGTAATCTCTGATTACCTATGTGCTTTAAAGGCTCCCAATGGGAGCCTTTTTCATAGGTATCAATAGACTACAGCGCCCATGGGGATTACATGTTATCGTTTAACAACGTTTCCGCCTGTTTCACAATATCTTCCGCCGTCAGTTCATACTCCTTCATCAAGAAATCCTGCGTTCCCACCTGCCCGTAGCGCTCTTTAATTCCAACGCGTCGCATTAGTACCGGATAATTTTCAACCAGCACTTCTGCCACTGCTGAACCTAGCCCATTATGGATACTATGGTTTTCACAGGTGACGATTCGCCCTGTTTTTGTTGCGTATTCAATAATCAGGTCTTTATCGATAGGCTTCAAAGTGAACATATCAATAACCGCCACGCTGTATCCCTGCTGTTTCAGTATCTCTGCGGCTTGTAAAGCCTCTGCCACCATGATGCCATTGGCGATCAGCGTAATATCTTTACCATCCTGTAAAACCTTTCCCTTACCGATGGTAAATTCAGTGCCTTCAGGATAAATGGTATAGGCCTGCTTGCGGATAGTCCTTACCCAATGGAAGCCTTTCAAATCGACGAGTTGGCGCAGAATGTCACGGAACATCGCGGCATCCGTCATTTCCATGACCACCGAATGCGCCAAACCACGCACGATCCCCATATCTTCAAATGACATATGGGTTCCGCCATTGTGACAGGCACTCACGCCCGCGTCTGACGCAATCACCTTGACGTTGTTTTTCTGATAATCAACAGACATGAAAAGCTGATCAAAACAACGGCGACTAGCAAAAGCAGTAAAGGTATGCACAAAAGGAATTCGGCCAGCCAATGAAAGCCCCGCGGCAGTACCAATCACGTTTGCTTCCATAATTCCGCAGTTAATCACCTGCTGTGGAAAATCGCGATGAACGGCATCCATCGCCATTGAACTCATCAAATCAGCTTCTAAGGCAATAACCGGCGTATTTTCCATGAACTGCTCGCGCATCGCCTGAGCATAGACCTTACGCATTTCAATTTTATCTTTCTGTAACGGCAAGAATTCATGGCTCATAGCGAAGCCTCCAGTGTCTCAATTGACTTCAGCATTTCAGCTTTTATTTCGGCAGTTAAACGCAGATGATGCGAATTAGACAGCTGCTCGATGTAAGGAACCCCTTGGCCTTTTATGCTGTCGAGTATCACGACGCGAGGCCGCTGCTCACTGGTGCGAACTGGGGCAACAACATCATAGATTGCAGCAATATCGTCACCTTTCACGCTGACAACATCGAAACCAAATGCACTGAATTTCGCCTTAAGATCAAACGGTTTAATCACTTCATCCAAGGTTCCATCCAACTGCTGCTTGTTATAATCAATAAACAACGTCAAGTTATTCAGATTATGATGGGCAATAAATTGGAATGCCTCCCAACACTGCCCTTCGTTGAGCTCACCGTCCCCCAAAATGCAGAACACACGGTTTTTACGCCCGGCCAAGCGATGTGCCAATGCCATTCCTGTCGCTATGGATACCCCTTGCCCTAACGACCCCGTTGTGGCATCCACGCCACGGGTTAGTAAGCGATCGGGATGACTCGGAAAATGGGTGCCATTTTGGTTTAGCGTCGCTAGGTCCTCACGCGGAAAATAGCCTTTGAGTGCTAACGCACTGTAGAGCGCTGGTCCCGCATGGCCTTTGGATAAGACGAAATTGTCGCGCGCCTCCCACTCAGGATCCGACGGGTCAATATTCATCACCGCGCCATACAGCACGGCCAGCGTTTCGACTACCGACATCGAACCGCCATAATGGCCAAATCCTAGGTTGGTTAGCGCTTTCAACGTTTCCACGCGAATTTCTGTCGCGTAGCGTTGAACCTCATTTAGGTTAAGCATAATGACCCCTTATTTATTCACACCGTCGGAGGACGTGGAGGGTGAGCTCTTACGAGAGAAGAAGTAGTTATGCGCCACAAGTGCCGCAAAGATCGCAATAATAACTACCATAATCATGTCCTTGTTCATGAAGCGCGCCATGTTGCCCAACACAATACCGATGGCGCCAAAATCAGCGTCCGAGAAGGTCGTGTTAGCAAAACCCAAAGCGCCAAGAACAGGGAGTAATAGAACGGGTAAGAACGTAATCAACAAACCGTTGGCAAAAGCGCCAAGCATCGCACCACGACGCCCGCCGGTTGCATTACCAAACACGCCGGCGGTAGCACCAGTAAAGAAGTGCGGCACAACACCTGGCAAAATCAGCACCAGATTGAATTGGCCCAGTAAGAATAATCCCACCAGTCCGCCGAGAAAACTAAACAGAAAACCGACCAACACCGCGTTTGGTGCATAGGGATAAACCACTGGGCAGTCGAGTGCCGGACGTGCATTCGGCACTAAGCGCTCTGAGAAACCGGTAAATGCAGGCACAATTTCTGCCAGAATCAGGCGCACGCCCTGCAAGATGATGAATACACCGGCGGCAAAAGTGATCGCCATAATAATGGCGTAAACCAGATAGTTTTGACCGGCGCTATAGGTTGCCTCAACGAAGGTGGAACCCGCACTCACCGCCATAATCAGGTAAATCACCATCATGGTCAGAGAGATTGAAATTGAACTATCGCGCAAGAAACTCAGATTTTTAGGCAGATTCATCTCTTCGGTCGAACGAGAACCTTTACCTACGCGTCCACCAATCCAGCCAGAAAGAATGTAGCCAAGCGTACCAAAGTGACCGAAAGCAATATCGTCATTGCCGGTAATTTTCCGCATATAGCGTTGCGCCAGTGCAGGGAAAAAAGCCATGACTAAGCCCAACGTCAACGCTCCCGTAAAGACTAATTGCACGCCCTCAAAACCCGCTACGGTTAAAATAATCCCGATCATACACGCCATATAAAACGTATGATGACCCGTCAGGAAGATGTATTTCAACTTGGTAAAACGAGCAACGACGATATTAGCCACCATGCCGAATGCCATGATTAGCGCAGTTGCTGCACCGTATTTTTCGAGTGCTATAGATACAATGGCCTCGTTGTTAGGGATAATGCCTTGAATATTGAATGCATGTTCAAACATTCCACCTAATGGATTCAGAGAACCCACTAATACACCCGCACCGCCGCCTAATACGATAAAACCTAAAATAGTTTTTACCGTACCTTTTACCACATCACTGAACGATTTTTTTTGCGCGAGCAAACCAATCAACGCAATCAAACCGACCAATACGGCGGGAACCTTTAATATATCAACGATGAACTTAAGCGTTTCTTGGATAAACATATCCACCTCGCTAATTATCTGGGAGTCTGTCGATTATTTTATTTATTGAAATAAGCGCGTAGTTTAGTTTCTAACTCATTTATATCGATAATATTAGTAATCACAATCAATTGGTTATCGGGAATACTAGCACTCGCAGCAATATCCTTTGCCATAACAAACAGGTCTGCTTCACCGGGAATAGCCGAGGAGAGATCGGAATGCTCTACCTCGGCGTCAACGCCCATTTTTTTGAGTACTTTCTTGATATTCATTTCAACCATAAAGCTACTGCCTAACCCTGAACCACATATCGCCATAATTTTCATTATTTGTTCCTCGGTGATTTATTTTGAATGCAGGAATCCCGCAGGTAATCCTGATGTTTTGATCATTGGGTTATTAAATTAAGTAGAAATTAATATTTTTCGATGATGGTTTTAATTTCCTCTATGGTAGTAGCCTGATGAATTTTTTTTACCGCATCATCATCTGAGAAAAATTCAGCCAGATGAGAGATTAATTCAATGTGGCTGTGACTATCCGGTGCCGAGAGCATAACGATTAAATTAACAGGATCGTTGTCGGCAGAATAAAACAAAACGTCTTGCTTGACGCTTAGCAGTGAAAGCCCCAGAGATTTAGCCCCCTCTTCTGGTCTAGCGTGTGGCATCGCTATTCCCGGAGCCAAAACATAGTAGGGACCCAGTTTTTCATGTTGCTGATAAATCGCAGCAAGATAGTCAGGAGTAATAATGCCTTTTTGCAACAACGGCTGAGCGCTGAGTTTTACCGCCTCCTGCCAAGAATCCACACGCTCACGAATTTGTATCGTGTCATCAGTTAACCAAGTGTTTAGCATTGTCTCTCCTAAGCGGATGACCTCAGTCGATAACCTTTAACTGTGGGTCATTTAAACCCGCGGTCATCACATGATTGAGTGGTGTAAGAAGACGATACCTTTAAAGATAGCGCTACCAAAAACGCTATCTATTGGATTTGTGATAGCGCTATCAAAAATAGATGTTTATTCTATGAACAACGAGGATGCATAACTTTAAAGCAGCCGATATGACAATATCTCACGCTAGGTCAGTAAGTAGTTTGATGATTAATCTATTTTTTTAGCTAAAATAGCGTCACTGCAGCCTAGGCTCCGTTAGGAACAAGCATGCCTATCATTAAAAAACGACGTAGTACCGGCAGAGTGACATTGGCCGATGTAGCCAGACTCGCCGGTGTGGGTTCTATGACCGTGTCACGCGCGCTTCGCACGCCCGATCAGGTTTCGGATAAGCTAAGAGAAAAAATCGAGTCTGCCGTTAGCGAACTGGGCTATGTGCCAAACCTTGCCGCAAGCGCGTTGGCGTCAGGAGCCGGTCGCACCATTTCTGTGGTCGTTCCCTCATTTACTGAGGCTGGCTGTGCCCAGATGCTTGCCGGCCTACAAAGCGTGCTGCAACCTGCAGGGTTTCAACTCACGCTATCTGAGTCTCAACGTGATGAAGAACGTGAAACAAACATGTTGGAAAATCTTCTGTCGGCCAGTCTGGCCGCGGTTGTTTTGTTGAGTACTGAACAAAGCGATAATACGCGGCAGTGGCTGAAGAATGCAGAGATCCCCGTGGTTGAAATTGGTGCAATCCGTGAGGATCCTATCGATATCAACATCGGGATAGATTATGCCGATGCCATGTTCAATCTCACCCGTCACGTTATCGAGCGCGGGTATGAAAACATTGGTTTGCTGTGCGCTAACCAAGAGCCGTGGGTATTTCAACAGCATCTGCACGGTTGGCATCAAGCGTTGTTACGCAGCCATTTCTCGCCACACCGCGTAATTAACGCCGCCGAGCCGGCTAATTTTTCTACCGGCGCGAATCTACTACCGGAATTTATTCTGGCTTGGCCTGAAATAGATGCGTTGATTTGTGCCTCTGACGAACTTGCCTGCGGCGTCTTATATGAGTGTCAACGACGGCATATTCGCGTACCAAGCCAGTTGGCGGTGGCGGGATTCGGCAATCGTGATGTCAGTCAGGTATGTCAGCCACCGCTAACAACCACCGCGGTACCGTTTAAAGAGATAGGAATTCAGGCTGCCAACGCACTGCTGGCGCGCCTGAATCAGCAAGCAACCCAAGCCACTATTCCTGTCAGCTCAGTATTATGCAAACGGAGCAGTTGCTAAGCCGACAAAAAGTGGAATCGCTACTCTTCGCTTTCGTTCTGCGGTACGTCTTCCGCTTCGGTTTCGCTAGAGACTTTTGCCGATGGAGTACTTTTTTGAATACACATCGGCTGATAGTGTTTGTCGCTATTGCGCGTCATCCACAACGAGAGGGCTTTGAGAGAATCCGGCGTAAAGCTGTCGCATTCAGCCGTAATCTCTTCTGGTGTCATCCAGCGAACAGATTCAACCTCTTCCTCCTGCAAAGCGAAAGGCCCGTGAGACACACAGCTGAAAAGAGCGCCCCAAACACGGCAATTGTCTTGTTCAAAATAGAACATACCGTGATCGGCAAAGGGAACACCGGCAATACCCAGTTCCTCTTCCGCTTCACGGCGTGCTGAATCCAACATGTTCTCACCGCTTTGAACAACGCCCCCTGCGGTTGCATCTAGCCAACCGGGGTAAAAATCTTTGTTATCGGTACGTTTTTGAACCAGGATCTGCCCCATTCCATTGTGAACCACGATATAGGTTGCACGGTGACGCAGACATTGAGCGCGCATTTGCGCACGAGTCGATTGAGCAATGACATCATTGTTTTCGTCAACGATATCGACCCACTCCAACCCGGTGTTGAGCGTTTGTTCCACCATCCTCTGAAACCTTTTTCTTAGCGTACTGACGCACGCAGTTTGTTCATCGCATCTGCTTTATGTGCAACATCAGCGCACGCAGATCCTACCGAAAATGCCATAAAATAAAAAATCAGTCGATTGCGACTTCTGCCAGTATCTCTGTACCGTTCAGGGCGCAGACTTTTAAGACTCCGTGTTCAAGCATCCCAAAGCTAGGGACATTTCCACCTTTAGGTAAGCTAACCGAGCCAGGATTGAAACAATAAATATCACCACGTTGCTCTGCTACCGGCAAGTGTGTGTGTCCGTAGACCAGCACATCTTTTTGGCTCAATGGCGGTAGCTCAGCGGGATGATAAAGGTGACCGTGGGTTAAAAACAATCTTTGATTGTTGAGCAAGATTTGTTGCCAAGGCGCCATCATCGGGAATTTCAACAGCATCTGATCGACTTCACTATCGCAATTGCCACGAACAGCGATGATCTTGTCAGCAAACTTATTTAATAGCTCTGCGACCTGAGGCGGATTATAGCCTTCGGGCAGTGGATTGCGCGGCCCGTGATTGAGCACATCTCCCAGAATAATCAGCCATTGGCTTTCATTTTGTTCAAACAACTCAAGCACGCGCTGCGTCGCGCTGAGAGAGCCATGAATATCCGAGGCAAACATCAGCTTCATATGCGGTTCTCGTTGAATAGGAGTAATGCCCATAGTGTAACGATGGCTATCATTGCCCGCCAGCCTACAAAGCCTTGTTTGCCCACTTTTAACCAGATTGATTCATCAGTTGCTTGTTTTAACAACACTTAATCGCTTTAGCGTCGTTTAGCGGCCGATAAAGCCAGCCACTGGCACACGGACGCGCGTTGCCATTGGAAATGTGCATACTCGACCAACCGTTCAGGCACAGCATCTCCCGCCATAATCAATCGATTGAGCATGAGCGCTAAATCAGTATCTGCGATACACCATTCGCCAAATAAGTTTTGGTGTCCTTCCAACAACAGACGTTCAACTCCGGCGATAAGCTTAGCCGCGGCATACACCCCCTCTTCACTTAGCGCAGGTGGCTTTAGTCCAGCAAAGACAACCTCCGTAGAGCGCTCTTGGCGAATCGGCATGAGATCGCTGCGCAACCATGCCTGAATCTCGCGAGCCTTGGCTCTCTTTTGTTTGTCATGTGGGTAGAGCGACGCAAAATCCGGTGCGGTAAACACCTCATCCAGATATTCCGTAATCGCCGAAGATTCAGAGAGAGAAAAGTTTTCATGCAACAACGTTGGTACCCTACGCGTCAGGGATAGCTCGGCGTACGCCTCCTGCTGATTTTCATGCTCTGCCAAGTCAACGGGTTCCAGTTCGAATCTCAGCCCTTTTTCTTTCAGAGCCACGTAGACCGACATCACATAAGGACTAAAAAAATGACTGTCAGAATACAGCGTAATATCCGGATGACTCATGGTGCCTCCTGAGGAATAGGACAAAACATTAGGAGTGTCAGTATTACATGCCTACGTACTTTTGCAGCGATGAAATCATGTAACAGAGTAGATATTTCATTCAATCTTAATTATACATTTTTGCAACACCATCGCTTTCACCGCTGTGGCTTTTGGACTATAGTCAGAAGGATACGCTTCCTCTTACCGCTTGATTTTTCTGGGAGACATCATGATCGACCTGTATTACGCCCCGACGCCAAACGGCCATAAAATAACGCTTTTTCTCGAAGAATCTGGCCTGTCATACCGCATCCATCACGTCGATATCGGCGCTGGTGAACAGTTCAAACCCGAATTTTTAGCCATCTCGCCGAATAACAAAATTCCAGCCATCGTCGATCGTCAGCCTGTTGACGGCGGCGCACCATTAAGCCTGTTCGAGTCAGGCGAAATACTGCTATATCTGGCAGAAAAAACCGGACGTTTCATCAGTCAGGAGCTGCGTTCACGCGCTTCCACCCTCCAGTGGCTCTTTTGGCAGGTAGGCGGCTTTGGTCCAATGTTGGGACAAAACCACCACTTCAATCACTATGCTCCCCAGCCTGTTCCCTATGCTATCGAACGCTATCAGGTTGAAACCAAACGCCTGTATACCGTTTTAGACAAACAGCTCCAGAAACATGCCTATGTTTCTGGCGATGAATACAGCATTGCCGATATGGCGATTTATCCTTGGGTGGTGCCGCATGCGCGCCAGCGCATCGATTTAGAAGACTTCCCTGCGGTACGTAACTGGTTTGAACGTATCTCTGCGCGCCCCGCCACTAAAAAAGCGTACAACCTGCCACAAGAATAATGGTTTCAGGCCAGCACTCACGGTGCTGGTCGCAATCCCCCTTCTATTATCAATCGCCAATTTTCCCTGTATGCTGAATGCGACATCGCATTTGATAAGGATACCCTATGAGCTTTTTACAGCCTGATGCCATCATTCGGATTAAAAACCTGCGGCTGCGTACTTTCATCGGGATAAAAGAAGAAGAAATCAATAATAAACAAGACGTTGTTATCAACGTTGTGATCCACTACCCAGCAGAACAAGCACGGAGAAGCGAAAATATCGCCGATGCGCTTAACTACCGTACCATCACGAAACGCATCATTGCTCACGTAGAGGAACATCGTTTCGCGCTGCTGGAAAAATTAACCCAAGATGTTCTCGACATCGCTTGTGAACACCACTGGGTCACCTATGCTGAAGTAGAGGTCGATAAGCTTTACGCGCTACGCTACGCGGATTCCGTCTCGATGACTATGCGCTACCGTAAGGCTGATAAATAACGACATATACCCGAACAACTGGAGATGCGGCCAGCAACAATGGCTAATGCAGCCTAAGGTATATCGGGTATACATATCCCTGATCTTGGAGAAGGCTTATGCGTATTTTTATTACCGGCGGAACGGGGCTTATCGGCAAACCTCTTTGCCAACGTCTTCAGACGCTACACCACGAGCTAACGGTTTTAACCCGAGATCCGCAAAAAGGACGAGAAAGACTAGGGGATAACGTTAGCTACGTCACCTCGTTAGATGCGCTGTCAAACCTTGATGGCTATGATGCCGTTATCAATTTAGCGGGCGAGCCTATTGCCGATAAGCGCTGGAGCGAAGAGCAAAAGCAGCGCTTGTGTCACAGCCGCTGGGATATTACCCAGCGCATCGTCGAACTGATCCACAACAGTGCCAAACCGCCCTCTGTGCTACTTTCGGGTTCTGCGGTCGGTTATTACGGCGATCAGGATGAAGCGCTCGTCACAGAAGAAGATCCGCCGCATCACGAATTTACCCACGATCTTTGCGCTCGCTGGGAAGGGCTTGCTCTGCAAGCTGCCAGTGATAAAACGCGTGTTTGTTTAATGCGAACAGGGATCGTGCTTTCACCCAACGGCGGCGCATTAAGCAAAATGCTGCCACTGTTCCGTTTAGGCTTAGGGGGCGAAATGGGTAGCGGCAGGCAGTACATGCCGTGGATCCATATCGATGATATGGTCAACGCCATTCTCTATCTGCTGGAATGCCCAACATTAAATGGCCCGTTCAACATGACCGCGCCCTATCCGGTTCATAACGAACAGTTTATCGCAACGTTAGGTGAAATCTTAGGACGCCCAACGGTAGTACGTACTCCAGCATTTGCAATCAAAACCCTGATGGGCGAAGCCAGCGTACTGGTACTTACAGGACAGCGCGCCGTGCCAAAACGCTTAGAAGAAGCGGGGTTTGGGTTTAGGTATTTTGAGTTGGAAGATGCATTGAGGAATGTATTGGGGAAGGAATTTTAAGTAGGCAGAGGTTTAGTTCACCGGTTGTTGAGACCACTGTTGTGTCAAACGCCACCCGCCGGTTGTTTATGGAGCTACTGTGTAAGATTCCGCCCGCCTGTCCATACCGAGCTCCATTGTTACCTAGGTGAAGGCGTACGGGCAGAGACCACCAGCGCGTGGTCTCTGCACTCGCGCGCTTTTATCCGAGACGCCATCTCCGCTCCGGTTTGGTATCGCCCATCCAGGGCGCCCCAAACTCCGTCACGACATCCCTGTCGTGCCGGCTCTACCTACCAAGACTTAAACTAAAACCCAAAGAAGGTTTTGATTTTATCTTTTGGTTTTGACGTTGACCTTTTCCGGCACATTACCGGACAGCCGAGTGAATCATGAAGGTTAGGATTCGCCGATTGATATCGT
>NZ_LXET01000020.1 GCF_001655005.1 Hafnia paralvei ATCC 29927 | reverse complement strand
AAGACCGGAATGATGAAACGAGGGAACCCGCGCAGCGGGCTGGAAGGGGGTGCCAAGCCCGGATGCAAGGCGGCGGCGATTGAGCCGCCTTGCTCGGACGCCTGCACGGTGTTCATGTAGATTTCAGTGTAATAGGCGTACGAAACTTTACACCACCGTCCCATAAACGACAGGCGTACAAAACCTTCATAGATCTAGCATAGAGCTGCTGTAGCTATTATGCCCCAAAACTCCCCAGCCCTAAGCAATCCCCCCTACTTCAATGCCCCCGACAAAAACTGCTGTAGCCGCACACTTTTGGGGTTACCAAACACCAACTCTGGCGGCCCTTGTTCTTCGATTATCCCTTGATGCAAAAAAATGACGTGATTAGACACGTGACGAGCAAATCCCATCTCGTGAGTCACCACAACCATCGTTTTCCCCTCTTCGGCCAGCTTTTGCATAATGCGTAATACTTCACCAACCAATTCAGGATCGAGCGCCGACGTTGGTTCATCAAATAGCAATACTTCAGGCTCCATCGCTAAAGCACGAGCGATAGACACACGTTGTTGCTGACCGCCAGACAAATTGATCGGGTATTTCCCTCGCGCTCTTTCATCAATACCCACTTTGTCTAGGTAGCGAATCGCTCTCTCATGCGCCTCCGCTTTACTCAGTCCAAGAACCTGAATCGGTGCCTCCATCACGTTTTCCAGCACGGTCATGTGGCTCCATAAATTGAAATGCTGGAACACCATCGTCAGGCGCGTACGCAACAATCGAAGCTGCTTTTTATCACCCACTTTTAACTGGCCGTCAGTATCACGTACCAAACCGATATCGGTGCCGTTAATAGCAATCGTGCCCTCGCTCGGTTTCTCCAAAAAATTAATGCAGCGTAAAAACGTACTCTTTCCCGATCCCGATGAGCCAATAATACTGATCACATCACCGGCTTTTGCCGTCAGTGACACACCTTTCAACACTTCGTGGTCACCGTAGCGTTTATGCAGCTCTATTACGTTAAGTTTGGTTGGATTCATCAACGGCAGCTCAGTGAGAAAGTGAGGGATTAACATGGGCCATCCAGCGTTTTTCCGCTTTGCGGAACAACCTGATGAGCACGTAAGAGATAATCAGATATAGCACGGCCGCAATGCCAAACGCGGTGAAAGGCTGATAAGTTGCGGAATTGATATCACGAGCCACTTTCAGCAAATCCGGTACCGTCGCGGTAAACGCCAGTGCGGTCGAGTGCAGCATCAGAATCACTTCATTACTGTATGCAGGTAATGCCGTACGTAACGCAGAAGGTAAAATAATGCATCGGTAAAGCTTAAAACGTGAAAACCCATAAGCATTCGCGGCTTCGATTTCACCATGGGGTACCGCACGGATCGCTCCAGCGAAGATTTCGGTGGTATAGGCGCAGGTATTCAGCGTTAACGCCAGTAAAGTACAGTTCAGCCCGCTGCGGAAAAATGCATTGAGCATCTCGGTACCTTTGACTATTTCCAGCGTGTACATCCCAGAGTAAAACACCAGCAGTTGCACATACAGCGGAGTGCCACGAAAGACCCAGGTAAACAACCATACCGGCATCGAAATCCAACGTTTTGGGGAAACCCTAGCCACGGAGAGAAAAACGGCCAGTATTCCGCCCATCACCACCGAAGCAATCAACAACCACAGCGTAATCGCGATTCCGGTGAAGCGAAAGCCATCCGTCCAAATCAGCGATTTCCAATACTCATGAATAATTTCATTCATAGTTCTGCCCTTCTCACACCCGCAGAGTAGCGTTTCTCGAGCATCAGCAGCACACCATTCGACACCGTGGTAAAGAGCAAATAGATCGCACCCGCCACGATGGCAAAATAGAATGGCTGCCAAGTACCTTTGCCAGCAATCTGAGTGGCTTTGACTAAATCGTCCAAACCTAACAAAGAAACTAACGCTGTGGCTTTTAAAATCACCTGCCAGTTATTACCGATGCCCGGTAACGCATAGCGCATCATGGCTGGGAATAAAATACGACGGAAAATTTTGCTGGCGGAAAATCCCAGCGACGTTGCCGCTTCGATCTGACCTTTTGGTACAGCCATAAAGGCACCGCGAAACGTTTCCGTAAAATAAGCGCCATAGATAAAGCCCAGAGTGATCACGCCGGCAACCAGCGGATCGATATTAAACTGCGGCCAGCCGAGTAAATCCGTTATTTGGTTTAAAACCATCTGCAAGCCATAAAAGATCAGCAGCATCAGGACAAGATCCGGTACGCCTCGAATAAGCGTGGTGTAACCTTCAAAAATCGTCGTCAGAACAGACGAACGAGAGAGCTTTGCCGCCGCACCGAGCAAGCCTATGGCCACCGCAAGCAGCACCGAGCTTACCGCAAGCTCAAGCGTCACTAGTGCACCATTTAAAATGAGTTGAGAGTAGCCTTGTAGCATCTTCAGCCTGCCATTTCATAGCGAAAAAACTTAACCCACAGACACCCACCGCACAAAATACGGTGGATGTCTCACCTCGGATTAACCGCCGTAGACGTTAAAGTCGAAATACTTCTTAGCAAACTTGTCATAGGTGCCATCTTTACGCATCGAATCGAAGGCTTTATCCAAGGCAACCTTCAAATCGGCATCATCCTTACGCAACCCCATGCCTGTACCTACGCCAAAAATTGCGTTGTCTTTCACCGATGGGCCTGCAAAGGCATAGTCTTTGCCCACTGGCTGTTTCAAGAAGCCTTCGCTAGCGGCAACTTCATCTTGGAAAGCCGCATCGATACGGCCCGCCGCTAAATCAGCGTAGATTAAATCCTGATTCTGATACGGCACCACGTCCACACCCTGCGGACGCCAGTGCTGATTCGCATAAGTTTCCTGCGTAGAACCTTGCAGTACCCCGACGTGTTTACCTTTCAATGACTCCAACGTTGGCTGAATAGGAGAACCTTTAGCCGCTACTAAGCGAGAATCTGCTGCGTAGAGCTTCTCGGTAAAAGCAATTTCCTTTTGGCGCTTTTCGGTAATCGATAGGGAAGAAATGATGGTGTCGATCTTCTTGGCTTTCAGAGATGGGATCAGGGCATCGAAATCACTCTCTACAAACGTACATTGAGTATTGATGCGTTTACACAACTCTTTGGCTAAGTCGATATCAAATCCCACCAGTTGTCCTTGAGGATTTTTGGAAGAAAACGGTGCATAGGTCGGATCGGTGCCCACTCTGAGATGATCCGGAACCGCCGCAAAAACGCTTGAAGAGCCAACCATCGCTAAAACTAGAGATACTGCTAATACCTGCTTCTTCATACTTTACCCTCAAGGAAACGTTTTATGGTTGTGATGTCGTTGTGTTGTTTGCAGTCTGTCGAACTCAATGTATCGACTTAAAATTGTTATTTATGCGAAAGCTCGGCTCGCATTGAAAGCTGTAGCAGATTTCATGCCATACCCATTGACTCACCCCGTGATACACGCAAGCGGTGAGCCAGCATCCTCAAAGGAACGATTCTAAGGATGCGGAACACCGCTGATATCAATGAAGTGAGCCACTCAGCTTTGCTTTAGCAAAGATAGAGCAGCAATGACAAAACGACAGGTCCTGAGGAGGGAAAATTAGACTTTATGCACCAAAAGTGATCGATGTTGCAAAAACGCACTAATGTTGCACAAGTGTTACTGCGATTTATGTCCGCCGTCCCAGCGGGTGAAGAGATCTTGTGAAATCTCGATATCAAACTGATCGATCACGCGGTTAACCGTTTGATCGACGATATCTTGCAACGTCTGTGGACGATGATAAAACGCGGGAACTGGCGGCATCACGATCGCGCCGAGTTCTGCTGCCGTGGTCATCATGCGCAGATGGCCTAAATGTAGCGGAGTTTCACGCACACAAAGCACTAAACGGCGGCGCTCCTTAAGCACCACGTCTGCCGCTCGCGTCAATAAGTTATCGGTATAGCTATGAACAATACCAGACAGCGTTTTCATCGAGCACGGTAAGATGACCATACCTGCGGTTTTAAACGAACCCGAAGAGATACTGGCGGCAATATCACGCGCATCATGCACCACGTCAGCAAGGCTCTGTACATCGCGCAGTTGGAGATCGGTTTCTAGTGCCAGAGTCTGCCGTGCGGCATTGCTCATGATCAGATGAGTTTCGATATCAGGCACGCCGCGCAATACTTCCAGCATACGCACGCCATAAATCACGCCGCTGGCGCCAGAAATACCGATGATTAAACGTTTCATGAGTGTTGGCCTACTTTGGTGGATTTAATCAGACACTCAGCTGGAATACCAAACAAGGAGTGCAAACGGCGAATCATCGGTAACGTTAAATTACGTTTACGATTCAACACTTCATAGACACGGTTAGGATGCCCAATGGCCGCAGTCAGATCACGAACCGTCAAGCCTGACTGCTCCATGCGAAACTTAATGGCTTCAACCGGATCGGGAAGCTCCACGGGAAAGTGCTTAGATTCGTATGACTCTATAAGCGTAAGCATAACTTCGAGTTGATCCCCTTCCGGCGTATTTGGCTCAGGGGGATTTTCAAAGAGTCGTGCGGCCTCTTTCAAAGCGGCTTTGTAATCTTGCTCATTACGGATTGGGCGAATATTCATCTACCACTCCATTTCTATGGTATGGGCATCATAACATCCATGAGTCCCATTCTGGGACAAGTGAATCTTATCCCATTTTGGGACTATCGCAAGACAAAAAAACCTGCATGGTGAAAATCTACTTCAACGTAAATTTCACCATGCAGGGCAGATAGGACATAAATAATTTATGACTCATTAACTACATAGTCAATGCGGCCAAATGCGAGCAGATGCTAAAAATAGAATGCCAATCTAACATGGCTTGCAGAGGCAATTACCCCTCATTATGCATCTCAAGATTTTCAGCTTCTTCCTGACCGCGTATCGCTTTTGCATCATCACTGCGCAGCGACTGCAGATAATCGAGGTAGCCTTGATCCACATCCTTGGTGACATAAATCCCGTTAAATACTGAGCACTCAAACTGCTCAATATCGGGATTCTCTTCACGCACGGCTTCGATGAGATCGTTCAGATCTTGGAAAATCAGGCCATCAGCGCCAATGATTTTCGCAATTTCGTTCACTTCACGCCCGTGTGCAATCAGCTCATTAGCGTTTGGCATATCGATGCCATATACGTTAGGGAAACGGATTTCCGGCGCAGCCGATGCTAGATAAACCTTCTTCGCACCCGCCTCCCGAGCCATTTCCATAATCTGTTGGGAAGTCGTACCACGTACGATAGAGTCATCAACCAACAGCACATTTTTGTCACGGAATTCAGCACGATTGGCGTTAAGCTTGCGACGCACTGATTTTCGGCGTTCCTGCTGGCCTGGCATGATAAAGGTGCGGCCTACGTAGCGATTTTTAACAAATCCCTGACGATAAGGCTTATCCAGAATACGAGCGATTTCTAGCGCGATATCACATGAGGTTTCAGGGATCGGGATAACCACATCAATATCCAAATCCTCCCACTCACGGGCAATTTTTGCCCCCAGCTTCTGCCCCATTCGCACACGTGCACTGTAGACAGAAATCTTATCGATAAAGGAATCTGGACGAGCAAAGTAGACATACTCAAACAGACAAGGATTGCTCTTCGGATTATCGGCACACTGGCGGGTAAATAACTGCCCTTTCTCAGTAACATAAATCGCTTCACCCGGTGCAACATCACGGATGAATTCGAAGCCCAGCGTATCCAGAGCCACGCTTTCGGAAGCGACCATATATTCTACTCGGCCATCTTCCAGATCGCGTTTACCGATCACCAACGGACGAATGCCGTTTGGATCGCGAAACGCCACCATGCCGTGGCCGATGATCATCAGTACGCAGGCATAAGCGCCACGAATTTGCTGATGCGTCGCCGCAACCGCTGCAAATACGTTATCAACTTCCAGCGGATAATGATCAAAACGATCCAGCTCATGAGCAAAGATATTGAGCAAGATTTCAGAGTCAGAAGTGGTATTGACGTGGCGACGCGCACGCTCAAACAATTTCTGCTTAAGTTCGTGCGCATTCGTCAGATTACCGTTGTGAGCCAAGGTAATACCAAACGGGGAGTTAACATAAAACGGCTGCGCCTCAGATGCGCTAGAGCTGCCTGCCGTTGGGTAACGAACGTGGCCGATACCCATATTGCCTTGCAGGCGGAGCATATGCCGTGCTTCAAACACATCTTTCACCAACCCGTTCGCTTTACGCAAACGGAAGCCATTATTGGCATCAATAGTGACGATGCCTGCGGCATCTTGCCCACGGTGTTGAAGCACCGTTAACGCATCATAAATCGACTGGTTTACCGGTGTAAAACCGGCGATACCGACAATACCGCACATGTTGTCATTTCCTCATCAGCGTTACCGGAGCGGGAGCGGAATAGAAGGCAAATGCTCCGGTATGAAACTCGACGTGCTCTGCAGGTAGTCAAAGAACCACCTGATAATGTAACTGAACTGCGGGATGAGCTGCGACTGTTTCCAGTCCGCACTTTGTGCCATCGAGGTAAAGGTATCCAGAAAGAACAGTAGCGCTGACACAATCAGCACTCCACGTAGCGCACCAAAGCAAATCCCTAGTACACGGTCGGTTCCGCTCAGTCCGGTTCGCTCCACCAACGAACCAATCACATAGTTAACAATGGCTCCGACAATCAGCGTTGCAACAAACAAAATGGCAATCGCAATGCCGTTGCGCACCAGCGCATCTTCAAAACGGGTGAAGTAGACGGCGAGATAGGTATAGAAATGGCTGGCGACAAAGAACGCGGCCCCCCATGTAACCAGTGACAACGCTTCTCGCACAAATCCTCGAATCAGGCTAACTAACGCCGAAAATCCGATGATGCCAATAATGACCCAATCAATCCAAACCATGACCATTCCAATCCAAGAATTGCCTCGGCATCCAGTTCGCGGCGAATTCTAACAGAAAAAGAAAACGTTTGCGTAGAGGATTTCCCTTCCTGTTCGCAAATTTTATTCTCATAAAAATTTGGCATAGATCCGGCCAATGCTTCCGGTCAGACCAACTCCCAGATGTAACAACAGCCCTGCCCCCATAACTGAGGACAAAGCTGTTGGAAAAACAAACGCCGTTCATTTCACGGTAAATCCGCGTCTACATAATGACTACTTACCACTATAGCTGCGCACCTGACCATTCAACCCACTGATGCTGTTGAGCTCAGGCAAAGCAGATTCCAGTTTTTGTTTGGAGGCATCAGGCCCCACAAACAAGCGAGTAATTTCCCCTTGAACCGGCGTTGCAGGAACCGTATAGGCGCGATAGCCAGACAAACGCAGCTTCGCCACGATTTCACTCGCCTTAGACGCATTACGTAATGCGCCAAGCTGCACCACATATGCTTGCCCTGCAGGCGCTTTTTCTTCTGGTACAGCGGCGGCTTTAGGTTGCTCAGCGGGCTTCGGTTGTTCTACGGGTTTAGACTGCTCGACAGTTTTTGGCTGCTCCACGGTTTTTTCAACCGGCTTGGGCTTAGCCTCAACCATCTTAGGAGGTTCGACCGGCTTTGGCTTCTCCACCGGTTTTTTCACCGGTTTAGGTTGCTCTACAGGCTTGCTTTCCACTGGCTTGAGATCAACGACCTCACCGCGCCCTTGCTGGACATTAGAAGGCGATGTCATATTGACACTATCGCGATCCTGATTAGGAACATTGCCACTCTCTTGAGGTATCTGCGCATTCGCACCTTCCTGCGGTAGCAGAGGTGTTTCGCTCAGAGGTTGTGTGACCGGAGGGATAACATCAGTGGGATCGTCCTCGCCCGGTTTAGGCACTAAGGGGATCGCCCCAAACTCATCCTGATAATGCTTTTTCTGGCCATCTAACAAGCCAGGCAACACAATCACACCCAGCGCAACGATAATGATCGTGCCAACAAGTCGGTTTTGAAACTTACTCGCCACTCGCGTTCTCCGTTTCTAATGCCGCCATAACATGCGCGACAGTATGGAACGAACCACAAACAATCACGATATCCTGTGGAGCAGCATCCTGCATTGCTTTTCTCCATGCACTTTCGACGTCGGCAAACACATTAGGTTCATCTAAATGTTCAGCCAAGCGTTCAACAGGAGCGCCACGTGGCCCCTCTAGCGGAGCACAGTACCAATCATGGATTAAAGGTTTCAGACACTCTAGCGTTCCCGCAATGTCTTTATCTTCTAACATGCCAACCACCGCGCGCAGATGACGGGGTTGCGTCGATGGACGCTGCTCGAGCAACTGCTGTAAGCGTCCCGCCAAATATCCTGCCGCATGAGGATTATGCGCCACATCCAGAATTAACAAAGGCTGCTCGCGGACGATTTGGAAGCGTCCCGGTAATAATGCCGAATCTAATCCCTGACGGATAGCGGCGTCATCGATGCTCAGCGAACAATGGCGCAGCGCCGCTAACGCGGTAGCGGCATTCGGCAACGGCACCTTCGGTAAAGGTAAATGCGACCACGTTTTATCTGCATCATGCCATTGCCAATCGCGATCGGTTACGCTGAAGTTCCAGTCTGCTCCGCGACGATAAAGCTTCGCGCCCTTTTCAGCGGCGACCTCTGCGATAGTCAGCGGCATATCAGGCTCACCCACAATCGCCGGAATACCCGCACGGAAGATACCCGCTTTTTCACGACCAATACTTTCTCTATCAGGCCCTAACCAGTCGGTATGATCCAGAGCAATGCTGGTGACCACCGCAACGCTGGGATCAACAATATTGGTCGCATCTAAACGCCCCCCTAACCCGACTTCGAGGATAACCACGTCCAGAGCAGACTGTTTAAACAGCTGCAACGCTGACAAGGTGCCATATTCAAAATAGGTCAGAGAAATATCGCCACGTCCTGCTTCTAACGCGGCAAATGAGCGGCAATGTTCGGCTTCGCTGAGCTCTTCGCCTTGAATACGCACACGTTCGGTGTAACGCAACAGATGCGGCGAACTATAAACACCCACTCGGTAGCCGGCAGCCATTAAAATGGCCTCTAGCGTGCGACAAGTTGTGCCTTTGCCATTGGTGCCAGCGACGGTAAATACCGTTGGTGCGGGTTTAAGGAGATCAAGGTTTTCAGCAACGCGTTTAACTCGGTCAAGCCCTAGCTCAATCGCTTTAGTATGCAGGTGTTCGAGATAGTGCAGCCAATCAGCTAATGGCGATGTGGCTTGGGGAATTGGGAGATTATTCATAGTCATTGATCGTTCATGAGTCCCGTTCATACCGGTTCAAGAAGTCAACATAGCCCCCAGGACGGGGGCTATGGCTTTATCCTGCATCATTGAAGCTGCATCGAAATGGGGCAAAGCCCTGATGCCACGCCAAACGTTTCAGATAAAGGAACTGCAGGGCAAACCTATTCTTGAGTCTCGCCGTCAACAGGAACTTCACGAACGATTTCGTTGCTGACAGGTTCTGGCTGCCCCGTCATTTTAGCCACAAGACTGGCCAGTTTATCGCGCATTTCCGGACGACGCACAATCATATCGATCGCACCTTTTTCGATCAGGAATTCGCTGCGCTGGAAGCCTGGTGGCAACTTTTCACGGACGGTTTGCTCAATAACACGCGGTCCCGCAAAGCCGATTAGCGCTTTAGGCTCAGCCACATTAATGTCGCCCAGCATGGCCAGACTGGCTGAAACCCCACCCATTGTCGGATCGGTCAGCACGGAGATATAGGGCAGACCGCGTTCTTGCAGCTTAGCTAATGCAGCACTGGTTTTTGCCATCTGCATCAGAGACATCAGTGCTTCCTGCATACGGGCACCGCCGCTGGCAGAGAAACAAATCAGCGCACAGTTATCTTCCAATGCCTGCTCAACCGCACGCACAAAGCGCGCACCCACCACAGAAGCCATTGAACCGCCCATAAAGGAGAATTCAAAAGACGCAGCAACCACAGGCATACCTTTCAGCGTACCTTTCATCACAATTAATGCGTCTTTTTCACCGGTTTCTTTTTGCGCCGCAGAGATGCGATCTTTATATTTTTTGGAGTCCTTAAACTTAAGAATATCCTTAGGCTCCAGCTCGCTGCCTAATTCAACCTCACTGCCTTCGTCCAGCAAAGTATGCAAACGCATACGTGCAGACATGCGCATGTGGTGATCACACTTAGGGCAAACGTCTAGATTACGCTCCAGCTCGGCGCGATAAAGTACCTGACCGCAGCTATCGCATTTAGTCCAGACACCTTCAGGAATGCTCGCCTTACGGGTTTGCGTGATATTACTTTTGTTAAGAATTCGTTCAATCCAGCTCATCGATGACCTTTCTGTTTGAACCTGGCGAAATGCCAGTCCTCTGTTCATGCCATAAAAATTCGGTCAAAGCCCTTTCCTCGCGGCGAAGAACCTTCCCTTCTTGAATCACAAATTAGGCCACTAGCCAAAAGGCTTACCGCGCTAAAAGGTTCAAGATAACCAGCAGGAACAGACCATAAATGCCGTTCATTAAACCACAACGGTTCGACTCTGTGGATAAAAAACTGGTCGAACCGCGTGGAGTTTACATTTATTGAACACTCCGGGTGAACAATAAACGCATTTTATTTTCCAACTGTGACAGCACCCTATAGATGACTGTCAGAAGATGCTGACTTTTTCGCTGCACGTTTATGACGCCAAACCTCAATCACTCCCGGCAGAATAGAAAGCACAATAATCGCGACGATCAGCAGTTTCAAGTTTTCCTGTACGACCGGTACGTTACCGAACAGATAACCGGCATAGGTGAACAACAGCACCCACAGCAACGCACCAATCACGTTATACATGGCGAAATGGCGATATGACATATGCCCCATCCCCGCCACAAACGGTGCAAAAGTACGCACTATTGGAACAAATCGCGCCAAAATAATGGTTTTTCCGCCGTGTTTGTCATAAAACGCATGGGTTTTATCCAGATAGCTGCGGCGAAAAATTTTAGAGTTGGGATTGCTAAACAGCTTCGCACCAAACAGGCGACCAATCGTATAGTTAACCGCATCGCCAATAATTGCCGCCGCGATCATTAAAGCGACCATGGTATGCACATTGAGATCGTTAGTGGGCAACGCCGCGAGAGCACCGGCAACAAAAAGCAAAGAGTCACCCGGCAGGAATGGCGTCACGACCAAACCGGTTTCGCAGAACAGGATCAGGAACAGAATGGCATAAACCCAAACGCCATACTGCGCAACGAGTTCCGCTAAATGCACATCAATGTGCAGGATAAAGTCGATTATCCATTGAATATATTCCATGGCACTTCACTCTCCATAAACAGTGCTGGTCAATTCCACCAGCTAAAAATCTAAGCCACCACATTTAGTCAGCGAGAAACAGCGGCCCCATCGAAACCTTTGGCAAATCAAAGTGCTCAGGGTAATCAACTGAAACCAGATAAAGACCCGCCGCTTTGGCCGTTGCCGCCGCCAGCTTACGATCTTTCGCCGCCAGCAGCTCGGCCATCCAGCTTTCAGGCTGATTACCACAGCCAATCTCCATCAAGCTCCCCACGATATTACGCACCATGTGGTGCACAAAAGCGTTGGCTTTGATGTCTACGATCACGTAATCGCCCAAACGGGTGACCTTCAGATGTGACACATTTCGCCACGGCGTGCGCGACTGGCATTGTGACGCGCGGAAAGAGGTAAAATCATTCTCTCCCAGCAACGCCTGCCCTGCCCGCTCCATGCGTTCAGCGTCCAAATGATGGTAAAAATGAGTCAGCCCATTTTGCAAAACCGCCTGACGATAGCGATGATTGTAGATGACATAACGATAACGGCGAGCCGTAGCGCTAAATCGCGCATGAAAATCCTCACTGACGCTTTTTACCCAACGTACAGCGATATCTTTCGGCATGTGCGTATTCACGCCCATTGTCCATGCCGCGTCTTTCCGCGCCACATGTGTTTCGAAATGCACCACTTGCCCTGTCGCATGCACACCGGCGTCGGTTCGACCGGCGCAGGATACCGTAATGGGCTCACAGGCCACTTTGCTCAACGCCTTCTCTAAGCACTCTTGCACGCTCGGGGCGTCCGACTGACGCTGCCATCCAGCATACTGACTGCCGTCATATTCAATGCCGAGGGCTATCTTGTACACAGGCTTCGCAGACAGAACCTCAGATTCTGTCATGGGTATCAACTCGCCGGAGATTGACGCTTCAGACATTAGTACATGTACTCCTGAATCAGGCGCTCCGCAGTCTCGATAGCCATCAAAGCACCACCAAAACGCACGTTATCCGCGACTGACCAGAACTGCACGACATCAGGGGAACCATAGTCATTACGCACACAGCCGATGCTCAACAGTGGGTTGCCAGAAGCATCCCCCACCTGCGTTGGATAATCATTCTCTTCGCTGAGTTCGATACTCTCTAAACGACCGAAAACATCGCGTGCTTCTTCAGCAGATATCGGGCGTTGAGTCTCAATATGTACGGTCTGAGCGTGACCATAGAATACCGGAGACTGAATGACGCTCACCGACATCGGTAGGCTTTCATCCTGTAGAACTTTACGAACCTGATCAACCACACGGCGCTCTTCACGCACGCTACCCTGAGCATCAGATACCAGAGGGAGCAGGTTAAATGCCAGTTGTTTCTGGAATAAACCAGGTTCGAATGGAATACCATTCAGCAAACGCGCGCTCTGTCCGGCTAACTCGTCTACCGCAGCTTTACCGTGGGCGGAAGCCGATAGCAGGCTCGTGACATGAATGCGTGCCAAGCCGGCCTCATCGGTCAACGGGCGAATTGCGGTTAACAATTGGCTAACGAGGCTATCGGCCACTACGACCAGATTGCGGTTGCGATACTCTGACAGCGCCTGTGGATTAACGCTTGGCACAACCAAAGGAACATCGTGCTCCATAGCAAAGGCATCGCTACTATCAATGACCAGACAGCCTGCATTACCCGCCTCTTCCGCATAGCGCAGAGACGCTTCCGTCCCCGCGACAAAGAACGCAAGTTGCACTTGTGACCAGTCAAACTCAGCGGCGTTTTCTACCAGAATTTGTTTACCGTTAAAGCGAATGGATTCACCCGCGCTACGTTCGCTAGCCAATGGGAATAGTTCACCCACAGGGAATTCTCGTTCCGCCAACTGTTCCAACAGTGCGCTGCCTACAGCACCGGTTGCTCCTAATAAGGCGATATTCCAGCCGTCAGTCATGTTCTTCTCCCAAAGCAAAAATACAGAGCGCCCGACATCACTTAAGTAAGCAAAACGGGCGCTGGAAAAAACCTTAGTTCAAAATTAGTCGATGAAGCTTAGCCAAACCTTAGATAACGTTTCAGTACCGGTTTTTTTATCCCCAATAAAGGGATGAGGCCATCGCCGTCGGCTAGGCCAGTTCAGCGCTAAATCCTAGCGCTCTCAGTAGCTCAACGCTCACGCTGTCGTCACATAGGACGCACAGTGAAGACCACTCGCGGCGTTCTTGATAATGTTTACGCAAGCGATCAAATTCGCCAGCCTGCCCCGCCACACGACGCAGCGGAGCATCATCGCGGCGCACATCATACACCAGATGCATCAGACGTTTGAGTTTTGCCTGATCCAATGCGCCATGAACACGTACGCTAGCAATTTCCGGCACAGGTAGGAGCTCGCTTAAAGCAACGTGTTGCGGCTGCCCTAAAAATTCGCTGTAGGCTTCAAACACCTGAGTCGTGCCGCGGGCTTTACCTTCTAAGCTGTAACCAGCGATATGCGGCGTACCGATATCAACCAGATCCAACAGCTCTAATGACAACTCAGGCTCGGGTTCCCACACGTCCAAAATTACACTCAGCTTTTTACCGTTTTTCAGCGCCGCTAGCAAAGCAGAGTTATCGACAATAGGGCCACGCGCCGCGTTAATCAAAATACGATTGTCAGGTAATACAGCGAGCAAGTCGGCATCAACGAGATGCAGCGTTTTATCACTACCGGTTTTATTCAGCGGCGTGTGGAAAGTCAGGATATCGGCGTCCTGCACCAACTTATCTAAGGGATAAAAAGTTTCAACATCGCCTCTAGCCGCACGAGGAGGATCGCACAACAGCGTTTGCACACCTAAAGCCTTGAGTCGGTTATTCAAACGAGACCCGACATTACCTACGCCGACGATACCAACGGTTTTATCTCGCAGGTCAAAACCATCGCGTTCGGCCAGCATCATTAAAGACGAAAACACGTACTCCACTACCGCTATCGCATTACAGCCGGGAGCCGCCGAAAAACCAATACCCTGCTCGCTTAACCAGCGGTCATCAACGTGATCGGTGCCAGCCGTGGCGGTGCCAACAAAACGCACACTCGTGCCACTCAGTAAGTCTGCGTTCACTTTAGTCACCGAACGCACCATCAGCGCATCCGCACCCACTAGTGCTTCTGCAGGCAACGGACGCCCACGCACCGCTTGTACGGCCCCTAAACGGCTAAACAGTTCGCCCGCATAAGGCATGTTTTCATCGACCAGAATTTTCACGTGTTTCTCCCGCCGGTGCTCAGCACTGCGTAAATAAGAAAATGATTGAACTACTATTTTGCCACCAAAAGCGAAGCGAGCCCAAATAAGTCAGCACGCATTGGCTGATCAACTCACTTTTCGGTAACGCTCAGGCGTGGTACCGGAGATCTGCTGGAACATGACGATAAACGCAGAGGAAGAACTGTATCCCACCTCAAGTGCAACTTCCTGCACCGTTTTCCCCTGCTCTAACAAAGGCAACGAGTGTAAAAAACGTAACCGCTGACGCCATTCACTAAATGACATACCCAGCTCAATCTGGCAACGGCGTGATAAAGTCCGCTCCGTGGTATATACGCGCTGAGCCCATACGCTTAGCGGCGTATTATCAGAAGGACAGCATTCGAGCATCCGCAGCACTGGAGCTAAGAATTTATCCTGCGAGGAAGGTAAGTAAGTCTGATGCACGGGGGCTTGTTTAAGCTGATCGACTAAAACTCGGCATAATCTCAAATCTTCGCGCGTTTCTGGAAATATCAAATCACGCTCAAAGCAATTATCCACAATGGCGTTAAACAAAGGACTAACATTGAGCAAACAGGCCTCCGCCGGAAGGTCTGCGCATAAGCGAGCGCTAATGTTAGTGGTTCGAAACTGGGAGAGTTTCCGGTTGTAGCTCGAGTGTTCAACGCCTGCGGGAAGCCATACAGCAAATTTCGACGGAGCGAGAAAACGCTGATCGCCGACGTTAAGGGCCAAAACTCCCGTTCGGATATAAATGAGTTGCCCCCACGGATGGTGGTGCGGCAAATACTCTGTATCCGCATTCACTTCTTCACAGCGAAAAAACAGATTACGAACTGAACTCACCTCATCAGAAGGAAAAATCCGCTGTTCAGCCATAGTTCTTCACCTCAATAACATTAAGTGATAATTCAGTTTGTCTGGATTTCATTAAACATTGTCTGCTTTTCACTATATCTAATAAACCAGACACGCGTAAACTAACGCTCGTCGCCACTGTTGTCGACAATAATGTTTTGAGAAGAAATATCATGAATGCACTATTTCCACTTTTTGCCGTGCTGATTTGGTCAATGAATGCCATTGTCAGTAAGGTTTCTGCTGGTGCTATCGACCCCGCAGCCATCTCATTTTATCGTTGGGTATTAGCATTACTGGTGTTAACTCCCTTTGTATTGCCTGGCGTTGTCCGTAACCGGAAAGCAATTCGGCCACATCTCGGTAAGCTGCTGATTTTGGGTTTGCTGGGCATGGTGCTATACCAAAGTCTGGCCTATTATGCCGCACACAGTGTCAGCGCATTATTTATGGGGATTTTAAGCTCGCTTATCCCACTGCTAACGGTGCTTATCAGCATCTGGCTATTGCGTATTGTACCCACGGTCGGTATCGCGTTGGGCAGCGTAATGTCCTTCTTCGGATTAGTCTGGTTAGTCAGCGGTGGCAACCCACAAGAGCTATTGACACACGGCATTGGTTCGGGTGAATTGATGATGTTTGCCGCCTCAGCATCCTACGCGCTATACGGTGTGCTCACTAAACGCTGGAATATCAATTTACCGAATTGGCAGTCGCTCTATATTCAAATTGTATTTGGCGTATTGTTACTCCTGCCGAATTTCCTGCTAACCGATAACGTTAGTTTGAATGCACAAAATATTCCGCTGGTATTATTTGCGGGGATCCCCGCGTCTATTATTGCACCGTTCCTTTGGATACAAGGTGTGGTTCGTCTAGGGGCCAATAAAGCTTCAATATTTATGAACCTAACGCCGGTGTTCACCGCGATCATTGCCGTTTCATTCCTACACGAGCAACTGCATAGCTATCACATCATCGGCGGTGGTATTGCTCTACTAGGGGTTGTGATTGCACAGCGTCTGCGGACGCCGCTGGCTCGTAAAAAAAAGCCTGAAAGCGTGGAAAGTGCTGAGAAAAAGGCCTGTCCAACCTCGGAGTAAGCACGGTATTTGCTCGTCCTCCTCCCTTGGAGGGCGAGCATATCTTTACTAAAATAGAGCCAAATTTTCACACAGCCTAAGCTTTTCCTAATTTTCATGGCGTATGCTTTCCTCATTGCCCAACTTATTGGAATCTATAGAGGAACGAAAAATGAAAATCACGCTTGTCAGTATCAAATCCAACGCAAAAGACATCATCGCTAACTGCCGTATGTTATTTATGCTATTACGTCATCAAGCTGATGCCGCCATTCCAAGCAATCATGAAGAAATGTTTAAAGAACCCGAAAATGCCATGGTGAAAGCCGCAAGGAGAGTTTGTTGATTTCCCTTTAACCCGTCGATTTGCTAAATCCATCGACGGGTTAAACTCCTTTGTCGTATCGAAATTTCAATCCGCTTTTACAAACGCAACGCTCACCACGACCCCCTCCAATATCCCTCTAAGCAATTGATGAACGATATTGTGGTAACGCGCAGTATCACTGACCAACAGGACAGTAGTTTTACGCCGTCTCAACGAGCTTGCTGCATGATCAAGTCGATGAAAAGGCATTAATCGGCGAGGTTAGAGAAGATTCGAGCATCAGCCCACCACATTCTAAACTTAACTCCCCATGCGCTGCTCCATCCGCTGGTACTGCTCACCATTTTCCCTTGTTCAAGAATAACGAACGTTGGCGTCGCGCTAATGTTCCATTCAGCACTTAAACGTCCCAGTTCATCATTGACCACGGGGAAGGTTATGCCTTTGGCGGTCATCCCTCGCATCAGTCGTTCGTTATCTCCTGAGCGAATAGCTACGCTTAACACATTCATACCGTCTGAGTGTAGCCCTTCGACCATAGGTGAAGTGAGTTTGCAGACACCGCACCATGTGGCCCAAAAGTAAATCAGCAACGGTTTATCAGCGCTCAGTTCAGCCAAGGATACTGTTTGACCACTGATGAGAGTGACATCGGGTAAATGCATAATTTCCGGAGGCGTTGGCTTTCGCCACTGATCCATACCCCAAGAAAATGCGGCGAGAACAACGACAAAAATGGCCAGCTCTCTGACCCATTTTCTCCATTTTATCATGATGATTTCCGTGCTAATTCAGCCTTAATCAATTGCTCAAGATCCTCATAGCTAATTGCCCCTGGAATCATTTGATTTCCCACCAGCGTGGCAGGCGTCCCCTGAACGCCCAAGACGTCAGCTAAACGCAGGCTACTACGCACTTCATCCAAGGTTTTATCATCCACTTTAAGCGTGGCATTGCCCGTGGACTTGAGTGCGCTAGCAATACTGTCTTCGGTGTGATAGCCCTTTTTCGACATCAACCGTTGATGCAACGCTTCAAATCGAGCAGGATTTTGCTGCCACAGCGTTAACGCATACTGAGCAGAGCTTTGCGAGGTTTCCCCCTTAAATGGCAGCAGCTTAATCACCACGGCAACATCCGGATATTTTTTAACTATCTTCTCAAGCTGAGGATCAAATTGTTTGCAGTATGGACAGTTATAGTCAGTGAACGAAACCAGCGTTAGCTTGGCATTCTTAGCGCCGATACGCGGACTCGCTGCATCATTAAATAACGCATCTTTATTTTGCTCAATCACCTTCCCCAACTGTGCGCCAGTCTGTTCAGCACTTTGTTGCTGCCATGCCGCTACCGCCTCTTCTAGAATTTGTGGATTGTTTACCAACGTGTCGCGAATTAATTCACGTACCTGATTTTGTTGCTCGGTGGTTAAAGGTGCCGCTGTACCGCTGAAGCTAAGCATGGTCATTGCCAGTAAGGCGGTATTCATCAGCATTGTCATCGTCTTTTTCATGGCGTTATTCCTTAGCATTATTGAGCGTGTTGAGTAGGGTTTGACGGTCTAGCAGCGGGGATAACACCTCGCCGTTCGGCAGACCGGGGCCATAAATTTGGTTAAACGGTACGGCGACAGCGCCGCGCTGTTGCAAAAATTGAGTTATGGCGGGAGATGGTGTGGTCCAGTCACCGCGCAGGGCGACAACATCGGGTTCGTTTAAGGCCTGTTGTACATCATCACGTAGTAATACATTGTATTTGTTCGCTTTGCAGGTCACACACCAGTCAGCCGTGACATCCACAAACACCCGTTTATTCTCACGTAGCGCCTGAGTAATCGCTTGTTCGCTCAATGGCCGCCATTGCACGCTATCGGTCATAGGTGTGCGCCAACGCTCTGCGGTTAACGCGCCCGTTGCCAACACGACGCCAGCCAGTAGTAGCAAAACAGCGCCCCAAATTAACAATAGACGACGGCCATACTGGATCCCCGTCAGGATCAGCAAAGCCAACAGCAGCAACCCGCTGATTATCAGCACCACCACCACACCGGTATGTGCAGCAAGTAAGCTAATTAGCCATAGGCTAGACGCCAGCATCATCAGCCCTAGCACAATTCGCAGCCGATTCATCCACTGTCCCGGCTTAGGCAGTGCTTTGGCAACAAACGGGAAAGCGGCTATCAGCAACCATGGCAGGCTCATACCAATGCCCAACGCCGTAAACACCACCCAGAGCTCGGCGAGCGGTGCTGCTAGTGCGAATGCCAGTGCGGTTCCTAAAAACGGTGCAGAGCACGGCGTTGCCAACAATGTAGCAAAAACGCCTTGCCAGAAATGACCACCGCTGCCATGACCTCCCGCAGTGGCCAATCGAGTGGTGGTATTACTCCCTAACCGAATCGAGAAAAAGCCAAATAGGTTTGCACTAAAGAGAGCGGTGACCACAACCATTAGGCCGATAAACCACGGGCTTTGAAACTGAATTCCCCAACCAACCGCTTGCTGGCTCAGCCTTAGCCCTGTCATTAATCCAGCTAACGCCCAGAACGACACTAGAATGCCGCTGGCCGAAGCCAAAAATTGGCGGCGAACAACGCTGCGTTCGCGGTTCTCTAACTGAAGCACTGACCCGAGTTTCATAGCTAAAACAGGGAGCACGCAGGGCATCAGGTTAAGGATTAAGCCGCCTAATAGAGCAAGCAGGATAGCCGTTGATAGTCCTAGCGGTGAAGAGCCCGACGCTGGCAATACGTTACTCACAGCCATCGTCATCTGCTGAGCAATACCTGAATCGCTAAATACCATGCTGAGCGGTTTACCATCTAGATCAGGCGCACTGCCTTCCCAACCATCGGTCACATGCACCGTCGCTAAGAGCCGTTTTCCTTCTATCTTGATACTGGGTTTTGCAAAATCCGCGCCCTCTGGCACATCAAAGAAGACATCGGGCTTTTGCCAGCCCTCTTCACGTTCGGCACTCACACGCAGTTCACCCTTGATATATCCGGCCTGAGCCTGATGTACCATGCCAGAAGTTAGCGGCAGGGTTCCTTCTGCTCGAGTAAAAGCATGCTCAAATCCCTGCGGTGCAGGCTGGGTGAGATCTAAATCGAAGGGAAAATCGGTGAGCACACAAACGTTGCTACAGGTTGAAAGGGTAAGTACGCCCTGTAATCTCGTGGCCGTTTTCGGCACGTTTAACGTGATCGGAAAGACGGTATCTCCATGATATCCCTGAGTCGAGATACCAGAAACGTCAAAACGTTGCGGGGTTGGCCAGCGCCAATTCACGTGTTCAACAGAGGTTTGCCATTTGATTTCAGGGGCAATACCTCCCTCCCCCGGCGAACGCCAGTAGGTTTTCCAGCCGTCACTTAACCGCACGTCGAGCAGCAAACGAACGGTACCCTCCTCGGGTTGACTCGTGCTTATTTGCACGCGGGCATGGCTATTGTTTGGGTCTTGCAGCCAACCGCTATCAGCCGCCCAAGATGCGGGTAGCCACAGGCACAGGCTAAACGCCAGCGCCCTCAAAAATAGGTACATAGATTTTCTCCAAAAATAATGTTGCTACGTTAACAATCAATAACGCAGTAATTTATTCTCGGAAGACGCAAAGCCGGAGATGCACCCGTAATCGGGGTAAAGAAACCGCACGCGGCGGGGGAATAAGGGAGTATAAACGCCGTGCAGGCTCAAGCAGCAAGGCCACAAACAGCAGCAGAGCGAAAAACAAATGTTCAACCGCCATGCTATTCGCCGCCAGCAATGATTTAGCACTTAATTCGCAGGGGGAAATGGGGAGTTCTTGGTTGCCAACGCCCAGAGGCGCTACGGCAGTTTGAGTCGCAGTAATATCATCGGTCGGGAGGTATTTGCTAAGCATGTGCATGCCAGCCATGCGCTGCGTTGTACACGTGAGTACAACCAGACAAGCTAGAATTAAAAACCACTTGGCCACACGCTGCCGCTGAACCATACACCCCTAAAATTAAAAAAACCGAAAACATTAGATTGGCTTATCTTACCTTGCAAGTAAGGATAAACAAGCCATTAGCAATAACTTTACGTTTATGACGTCGATAGACACTTGTTCCGCTGGTTCCCCTAGGGTTAATGCTGATCGTTTAAGAGAGCGAGATACACGGGGCCAACATTAGCCCCTAGGGTTGCTTTTTTTGCTGGGCAAGAGGATCGTATTTCTGTTCGTTCCCCCGCAATATGTAGGATTTTGTTGTGTATCAATCTGCTGAAAATATCTGGACTCGCCTACAACGCTCTCCATTCCGCATGAAGTTTCATCTCAATGCTAAAGACAACGCTTATCTGCAGCAAAAAGGAACTGCGGTTATTTTGTCTCATGCTTATGACTTTATAGACGCGCGTCTAGCGCCTGCATATCCAGACAATGACGGCAAACAAACGCCAATGCGTGGGCATCCCGTGTTTGTTGCTCAGCATGCGACGGCAACCTGCTGCCGCGGATGCTTAGAGAAATGGCATAAGATCCCACAAGGAAAAACATTAAACGAAGAGGAAAAACAGTATGTTGTGAGCTTCATTGCCCACTGGATTGAACACGAAACCAGCGGTCACCCCTAAAGATTTACCCAACTTTATACGCTTTGTACATGCCGTTACGTACCGACACCAAACACTTACGGAAAGTTAACATCCATCCTCCTATTATTCATTCACCGGCTCCACCAAGGGGCTTATGAAAAACAAATTCTTGAGGAATGGAAAATGAAAAAAGTTTTAGCTCTGGTTGTTGCTGCTACTATGGGTCTGTCTTCTGTTGCTTTCGCTGCTGAAACAACCGCCGCACCTGCTGCTCCGGCTGCATCTTCAACGACCGCTGCCGCACCTGCTGCCAAAGCAACCAGCACAACGCATCACAAAAAAGCTAAGCACCACAAGAAAGCAGCTACCACCGAGCAAAAAGCTCAGGCTGCCAAAAAACACGCTAAAAAAGCGCCAGTAGCTCAGAAAGCCCAGGCGGCTAAAAAAGCTCAACACCACAAAAAAGCAGCGCCAGTAGCTCAGAAAGCTCAGGCAGCTAAAAAAGCTCAACACCACAAAAAAGCGGCGCCAGTAGCTCAGAAAGCTCAGGCGGCTAAAAAAACTCAGCACCACAAAAAAGCAGCACCAGCAACCGCAGCAGCACCAAAAGCATAAGTAAAAGTTTAGACAGCATTAAGGCCACGGAATAATCTGTGGCCTTAACTTTTACAGCTAGCGAATTTCGCTAGGAATATACCATTACCCCATCACAACGCCTAACTCTACTATTCAATTCACACGAAACTGCGACGCCTATTTCTCTAAATTAAAAACTGTTCTTTTAATAAAAAGCATATCAATCATAGTGTAATATAAATGCCCTATGACACGAGCATAAAAACAAGAACGGCCCCCTTATTGTATAAGGTTATCCTTCCTGTTTAAAATACGAAAAATAAAGCACCATTTATTATTCTGATAAGAGAAACATAAGAATAAACCATATTTTACATTGATGCATTTCGTTTTATTCACAGGGAAATTGATATGGTCATTTTAACCAGCATTCTATTAAAAATATTTTTTAAGCAACTGACGCTACGCGATGCCGCGGCTATAGCCGCTCATCTTGTGGTTATTGTTTTTATTTTTGAACAACTCATCGCCATTGATATATAAAATACAAATTAAAAAAACAAAAGCATATTAAAAATTAATTAAAATGCAACACGTAAGCCCAAATGGACTCACGTCAAGTTTAGATCTTATTTCATCAGTGCATGATAATTCATCAATATAACGGGAAAATCATATCGTATGGATATTTTGCGAATGCCAATAATGCACCTCATGAGAAGTACATTTAAGCACATATGCATCTTGGCTCAGGCAAAACTGTCACATTATTTCATTCTACTGCACCTAACGATCCCAACCCGAATTCTGTAGCACAACACGGTAACCATCCGGATCGGCGAAAGTTTTACCATTCAGATCCCAATAAGGATTATACGAGTCTTCGGCAATAAAACCCGCACGTTCCATTTGTGCACATGCCGTACGCCATTCCCGCTCATCGGGGATGTAAAACACCAGTAAATTATCCTGCGATGGGGCATCTGGCACAGAAGTTCCACGATGATGAGTAAATTCAAGATGATATGCATGGTTTTGGTGGCCTAAAATTACCCCATCAAACCCCTGATGATCGTCAAAACTTCCCAAAACCTCAAAGCCCAGCCCGTCTTGGTACATCTGAGCAATCTGGCTAAGACGGTTTGTTGGGCGAGCAATACGTAATCGACTATTTTTATTTAGCATTTTACTCTCCATGTTTTAGCTCTTAATCGTAGACGATAATCCTCTACTTCACCGCCCCAGGTGGATATCTCAATGGAAAACCCACTGCTAGCATCCCTTTTAGCGATACATTTGACATGATTTGTAAGGATTTTTTCATTTTAGCAGGCGAAGCGTATTGCTACGGCTTGTTATGATCTATGCTTGTAACAGACCCACTCAAAGGACGCTATAAAATGAAAAAAATGATTTCTATGCTGTGTATTGGTGCAGCGGTATTGATGGTTGCCGGCTGCTCAAGCGACTATGTGATGTCGACTAAATCGGGAGAGATGATTGTCACGCAGGGTAAACCCAAAATTGATAAAGATACCGGCATGACTAGCTACGTCGATCAGGATGGCGTCAATCGCCAGATCAACACCAATGACGTGGCCCAAATGATTGAAAAAGAATAATTTAAGCTGATAAAAAAGCAAAAAACCCGCTTACGCGGGTTTTTTTATACCATCAGTAAACTGATTATTTCTGGAATTTTTTCATTACCAGAGTGGCGTTAGTACCACCGAAGCCAAAGCTGTTAGACATCACGGTGGTCAGATCGCGCTGAGTTGGCTCAGTAACGATGTTCATACCCTGAGCCTGTTCATCCAATTCTTCGATGTTAATGCTTGGCGCTACGAAGCCGTGTTCCAGCATCAGCAAGGTATAGATAGCCTCGTGAACACCAGCAGCGCCCAGCGCATGGCCAGTCATCGCTTTAGTAGACGAAATTGCTGGCGTGTTATCACCGAAAACTTCACGAATTGCACCTAGTTCTTTCACGTCGCCTACCGGTGTAGAAGTGCCGTGAACGTTCAGGTAATCAACAGGAGCATCCAGATCTTTCATTGCCATACGCATGCAACGCGCAGCACCTTCGCCTGAAGGAGCAACCATGTCGTAGCCGTCAGACGTTGCGCCATAGCCAACGATTTCAGCGTAGATGTGTGCGCCACGAGCCAGAGCGTGCTCCAGTTCTTCAACAACAACGATACCGCCGCCGCCGGAGATAACGAAACCGTCGCGCTTGGTGTCATAAGTACGTGAAGCTTTGTCTGGGGTTTCATTGTACTGAGTAGAAAGCGCGCCCATAGCGTCAAATTCACACGCCAGTTCCCAGCACAGCTCTTCACCGCCGCCAGCAAAAACAACGTCCTGCTTGCCTAACTGAATCATCTCTACTGCGTTACCGATACAGTGAGCAGAAGTCGCACACGCAGAGCTGATGGAATAGTTTACGCCACGGATTTTGAACGGTGTCGCCAAACACGCTGACACGCCAGAACCCATTGCTTTAGTGACCATGTATGGGCCAACGCCACGCAGACCGCGCGAACGCATACCGTCTGCGCCCGCGACTTGGTTGCGTGGAGAACCACCGCCGGAGCCAACGATCAGGCCAGTACGGTCGTTAGAGACCATATCATCAGCCAGACCAGAATCTTTAATCGCTTCCTGCATGGAGAGGTAAGCGTAAATTGATGCATCACTCATGAAGCGCATCACTTTACGGTCAATCATGCCGGTGGTATCCAGCTTGATGTTGCCCCATACGTGGCTACGCATACCGGCCTCTTTAAGTTCAGGCGCGAAGGTGATACCCGAACGCCCTTCTTTCAGAGACGCCAGAACCTCCTGCTGGTTGTTACCGATGCTGGAAACAACGCCCAAGCCAGTAATTACTGCACGTTTCATGTCTTAACCTCTTACACAGATATTGTTCATTCGGGATTTTGAGACGCACTTTAGCGTACACTTGTACGCCGAGCAAGTCCGATCAGATGTGGTTGAACCAGATGGACGCATATTTGCTGTCCCTGTCAGAGCCCGTTAAAATCCCTTTATATCTGTATTTAGAGTAAAAAATCGTGAGCCACTCCCCGATCCAAAGCGCAAAATTAAGTTGGAATGAACAAGGTACACCTGTTTCGCAACAGTTTGATGACGTCTATTTTTCCAATCAGGACGGGCTCTCCGAAACCCGTTACGTATTTTTGCAGGGTAATCATCTAGCAGAACGCTGGCAGCAAGCACAACAGCGTACTTTCGCCGTGGCCGAAACGGGGTTTGGTACCGGTCTTAATTTTTTAACACTATGGCAAGCCTTTGATGCATTTAGAAAACAGCATCCTGAGAGCCCATTCAATCATCTACATTATGTTAGCTTCGAAAAATATCCTTTACTGTCTGACGATCTGGCCGCCGCACACGCCCGTTGGCCTGAGTTAAAGGATTTCAGTGAACAGCTGTGCGCTATTTGGCCGGCGGCTTTACCAGGATGCCACCGCCTATTTTTAGCCGATGGGCACATTACGCTCGATCTATGGTTTGGCGATGTTAATGAACTCATTCCTGCCCTGCCATACAGTCTCTATGGTCAGATCGATGCCTGGTTTTTAGATGGCTTTGCTCCATCGAAAAATCCAGATATGTGGACACCGGCACTTTTTAACACCATGGTTAAGCTGGCCAAAAAAGACGGCACCTTTGCCACTTTCACCGCAGCAGGTTTTGTTCGTCGTGGTTTGCAAGAAGCGGGCTTTGAAGTACAGCGCGTCAAAGGTTTCGGGCAAAAACGGGAAATGTTGACAGGCACGCGTGCTGAACCGCTGACAGCATCGCCATTAGCCCCGTGGTTCGCTCGCCCTCAAGCCAGCAACCCGCAAGATATTGCGTTGATTGGCGGCGGTATTGCCTCTGCACTTACGGCGCTGGCCCTGCTCAAACGCGGCAGTAAAGTCACCCTGTATTGTGCTGATGCTAAACCCGCGCTGGGGGCATCCGGTAATCGTCAAGGGGCACTTTATCCGCTGCTCAACGGGCGCAACAACCCCCTTGAGCGTTTTTTCATCTCTGCTTTTGCCTTCGCTCGTCGGCAATATGATGATTTCGCGAATCTCGGGTTGGCTTTTGATCACCAGTGGTGCGGTGTCACTCAGCTAGGCTGGGATGAGAAAAGTAGTCATAAAATTGCACAAATCCTCGCTACAGATTGGCCGAATTGGCTTGCTGAAAAAGGCGATGCGGCTGCGCTCACAGGGCTAACCGGCGTAGATATTCCTCATGATGGGCTCACCTATAGCGCTGGCGGCTGGCTCTGCCCTTCTCAGCTGACTCAAGTCGCTATCGACTTAGCTCGACAACAAGGTCTAGTAGTACATTTTGACACTGAGCTTACGCAACTGACCCAAAACAGCGATGGTTGGCAACTCACATTCCATCATGGCGACATCCAGCAGCATAGCTGTGTGGTGCTGGCCAATGGACATCGGTTGAATCATTTCACTCAAACCGAAGCGCTACCGCTTTCAGCGGTGCGTGGTCAAGTCAGTCATATTCCAACCACTGAGACATTAAGGCAGCTCAAGCAGGTACTGTGCTACGACGGTTATCTAACCCCAGCCAATCCGGCTAATGCTCACCACTGTATCGGTGCCAGCTATCAGCGTAACAATACCGATCTGTGTTTCTCCAACGCCGATCAGCAAGAAAACCGTGATCGTCTGCTGAAATGTCTGCCACAAGTGGAATGGCCACATGAAGTCGATATTTCAGATAATGAAGCCCGCGTCGGCGTGCGATGCGCTATTCGCGATCATATGCCAATGGTAGGCGCTGTACCCCATTATGCGGCTACGCTTGAACAGTATCAGGATTTAATGACACAAAAAACTGTCCCAGAATCCGTAGTTTCAGCACCTATTTATCCCGACCTGTTTATGATTGGTGGCCTAGGTTCTCGCGGTTTATGCAGCGCTCCGCTATGTGCAGAAATCCTGGCTGGACAAATTTATGGCGAAGCACTACCGGTCGAACAAGATGTATTAGACGCGTTAAATCCGAATCGGATGTGGGTGAGGAAATTACTGAAGGGAAAAGCGGTATAGTCGCCTAAATAACATGAAGCGCCGTTTTATAAACTCGTTAATAAAACGGCGCTTCATGTTGCTATCTCGCGACCTGACAAAGGATGTAAAGCCCTACTAATGGAAAGCCAATTAATATAAATCTCGCCAATGCATAAAAAGAATACATGCGGGTCATCTGCAGTGATTTATTAGAAATAGTTTTCAAAATTTTACGAAAATAGATAACGAATCCCAACGAATAGAGAGGCCATAGCGAAGCAACCCAGTGAGCGAGTGAAGCCCCACCCAATAGAAACAAAATAAGCGGAATAGCAAAGAAAATAGCGACGCCAATATTATCTATTTTCTTCAGTTTATCTCGAATGAACAGATCATTTTTCATGATCGTTGTTTTAGAAAGCGCTTTAGATTTTACGTCATCCTGATCCATACATAATCACTCCATGATAGTACGGTATACTTAAATACGATGGCGCAAACGCGTCACGCCATCGTATTTCATCGCCTAACTCGCTAAAACCTTAGCAAACAGCGATTCCCACATGTTATTAACCAAAATCTGATCCGGAGGCGAAAGCTCACCGGCTTTGATAGCCTTATCTAGACTATGTTGGACAGCGTCTTTCAACGCCGCTGGCGTATGCTCGCCATCGGCTTCCAATTCAGCGACCGCCAGCGTTAAATGCCCACGCAGATAGCCTCCGGCAAATAGTTCGTCATCGCTGGCGTGCTCAACCATGTCATCAATCAGCGCCAGAATGCGGGTTTCAAAATCTGCGATCATCGGGGGTCCTCTGGATTATTTATTACAAATCTTCCGGATAGGGAAACCTATCAGCGGTTAGCGTTGGCGTATTGTAAAACGATTGTAACGCCTGAATAAAGCGCGCTGGACGCTCAGGGATACCGTTTTCTAAATACCACAATACCTGCTCACGCACTTTTCTCTGAAACGCGATGCGATCGGGGTCGAAATCCCCTTCAAGGTTGTCGCAACTGACGTTAAATGGATAGCCCGCCGCTTCACAAAATAACCAGTCAAACGCCTGAGGCTTAATCTCTACAACTTCAAATTCACACTGGGTTTTCGCATCGCGCCCGTCTGGACAATACCAATAGCCATAATCAACCTGCTGACGCCGTGCGGCTCCCGCAATACACCAATGAGAAATTTCATGTAGCGCACTGGCGTAAAAGCCATGAGCAAACACGATACGATGGAAAGGTGACGTTTCGTCTGCGGGCAGATAAATCGGCTCGTCATCACCGGCTACGAGTTGAGTTTGATAGTCGTCGCTGAATGTCTGGTTAAACAGGTCGATTAGCTGCTGAAAATGATGTTCTATTTGGGTTTGAGACATGATGGCCGTCGATAAAAAAATCATTAAAAAACGGCACCGCTTAAACGATGCCGTTAACCTGACAAAATTATCTCACGCTCCAAGGCGCCTTGCACCACCAATAACGTTAATACACAATTATTGTATGGATAATTAAAGCCAGTGGCTTAACCATTGAGTAATTTCTGTACCATGGTTGTCATACATTAGCTTACAGGTCATGGCGAGTGAGACCAGTACAATCATCGGGCGGATCAGCTTTTGTCCTTTGCTTAACACCATTTTGGCTCCGGTTCTGGCTCCAATAACTTGCCCCACCAGCATAACAAGGCCAATCGACCAAATCACTTTACCGCCAAGCATGAAGAACAACAGCGCGGCAAGATTAGAGGTAAAATTTAATACCTTCGCGTGGGCGGTGGATTTCGCCAGATTAAATCCACACAGCGTGACATAAGCGAGGGCATAAAATGACCCTGCTCCGGGGCCGAAGAAACCATCATAAAATCCAACACAGCAGCCTGCCACAATGGCAAAGGGAATATAGGATAGACGACGCTGTCGATCCGATTCGCCAAGACGCGGCGTCAGCAGAAAGTAGATGCCGATCCCTGCAACTAGTATCGGCAGCAACTGGCGCAAAATATCAGCGCGCATGTTCTGCACTAAAATTGAGCCAATCATTGAACCAATAAATGTCAGCGCAATAACCAATTTCTGATCGTTAAGGTCGACGGCTTTACGTCGAATAAAATAGAGACTCGCGGAGAAAGATCCCCCGACCGACTGCAGTTTATTGGTGGCGAGTGCCTGTGCGGGAGGAACACCAACAGCCAGCAGAGCAGGTACCGTTAACAATCCGCCACCGCCCGCAATGGAATCAATAAAACCAGCCAGCATGGCGACAAAAAAAAGTATCCCTAACATTTCAGGACTTACTGGCAGCCCATTAATAAAGTCCATCATTTCGTCTACCTTCCGCCTAAATATATTTAATTAACGGCCAGAATCTTATTTTAATTGGCTGTACACACTACGCTTTGTGTCATCAAAAAGAAATATTCATGTATACGCATATCATGCTATGCATTTTACGCATTGCTACTAAATAAACAGCATTTATTCTTTTAACTTCAGACTGATAGTGTTTATTCCAGACTCTGGTTTATCAGAAAAGGATAAGCGAAATGCAACACACTATTGGTATCCTGGGCGGAATGGGACCAGCAGCCACGGCGGATATGTTGAATAAATTTGTACGCTTCAGACATGCGGGGCAAGACCAACAACACATTCCTATTATTGCCTGCTCAATACCGGATATTCCCGATCGCAGCGCATGTTTGCTCTCCGGAGGCCCTTCTCCTTACGACTATCTAGAGCGTTATCTGCACATGCTGGAAACCGCCGGTGCTGAATGCATCGTGATCCCCTGCAACACCGCGCATTACTGGTTTGATCGTTTGCAACACAGCGCGCATGCAGAAATGATCAATATCTTAGATGCCACACTGGCAGAACTTCCCCACGCTAGCCAAACCGTTGGTCTACTCGCGACGGACGCTACGTTGGCAACCGGACTTTATCAACATAAGTTGGATCAACAGGGGCGAACGCTATGTGTTCCCGAAGGCGATGGGCAGAGCGCGGTGATGCAGGCTATTTATGCCTATAAAGCTGGCGATATCGCGTTATCACAGGCGCTACTGTTTCCACAGGTAGAGGCCTTAATGACACGTGGGGCGGATATTATCATTATGGGCTGCACCGAAATCCCCTTGATTATCGGTGCCGAAGAAGCCCGCTTTAACTGTGGATTTATTGATTCCACGGCCGCGTTGGTGCGTGCCGCGATTCGCTGGTACGAAGCAAAAAATGGCGAAACGGTGTTGAACGCTCAGCCAGAGCTAGCGAGCATGGAATAGATTCTTCAGATCCCGCCAAAAATTTTCGGCGGTGATACTCATACGCGTGTCCATCCGATACGCATAGGCATAAATGGGGATAGTCAGCGCTTCATTATCCAAACGAACCAGCTTACCCTGCTCTAACTCTTGCACCACAGAGCAGTCTGGTAGCCAAGCAACGCCCGAGCCATCTAACGCCAGCTGTTTTAGCAATTCACTCATCGATGAAACAAAAACGGTCCGGAAGCTGAGATGGGTATTCTTGGCTAACATACGGTTCACCAACCTTCCCATGTAAGAAGATTGGCTATAATTCAGTAATGGAAAATCCTGTTGGTCCAAGGTGTACAGCGGTTTTCCTTGTAAGTCACTCGCGCAAACCGGGAAAAGCTGAGCTTCAAACAGGTGAATATGAGCGAAAGGCGCCTGTAGTAAATATTCGTCATGATAAGAGAGAATAAAATCGCTTTTCCCTTCTCGCAGCGTATTTACCGCGCTGTCGACGTCAATAGCCTCCACTGAGTAAGCAAAATGGTTGGGCATCTCTTTAACAATCGAAGGCAATAATCCCAAAGAAAGCGAATGAGCCGCCGCAATCTTGATTTTATGCTCGATGAAGTCACTTCCGCCGCGTAGCTCAGTGAGATTACTTTCCAACTGTTGCAGAAGATTTCTTACCTGAGAGTGGAACACCTTCCCCGGCTCGGTCAACTGAAGCGGTGAGACATCGCGGTTAAACAGGGAAACACCTGCCGCCTGCTCTAAAGAGCGGATGCGCCGACTGAATGCGGGCTGTGACACGTTGCGTTTGATTGCCGACTGAGAGAAGTTACGGCACTCCTCCAACGTGAGAAAGTCATACAACCATTTCGTTTCTATATTGTGCACTATGCTCATCTCAATTCCTGTTGTCGCACCGAGTCTCCTCTCATAAACATACCATTATCATGAGACGCAACGCGACAACAGACAAACAGTGAGTTATTCGAAGGTCCCTTTCACGCAAGCGTTCCCCTCTTGTACCATCAGACGCCCACGGGCATAGACCTGATGGATTGCCAAATCGGGAGTTAACACCACGAAATCGGCGTCTTTACCCACGGCAATCTCTCCCTTGGTTTCCAGACCAAGGAACTTAGCGACACTACGGGTAAACGGTACCAACGCATCTGCTAAGGTCATATCCTGCTCTTTCACCAAGGCAACCAGCGTCTCTAACAAGCTGCTGAAACCTGCGACACCAATGCCAGTGAGGTTCCCCTGCGCATCAAAAACAGGCTGGCTACCATTACCGTCCGAACTCACGGAAAGCAAATCAAGCGCAACACCGCGCTCCACGGCGCGCTTAACCGCCTGAGAAGGGGTAACCGGCCCAGGTATCCCGCTGGTAATATCGATATGACCACCTTTGAGCGCAAATTCGATAGCCGCATCAAACAAAGTTTCGCTACGGTTAACATGAGTGGGTAACAGCTTATTCATTGGAACATCGCTGTTTTCAAGAATGGCATACAGCGGTGCTAAGCCTTTCTTACTGCTGCCCATGTGGAACACGCTGATACCCGCCTTATTCCCCAATAGCCCCCCCACTCTCGCCTGAGCGGCCATATTGGCTAATGAAGAATCATTAGGTGCCGAAGAACGGTGATCGGACACAGCACACTTCACGCCGATGATTCTGTCGATCAGTGCGACATCACGTTCAATGCTGCCAGTAATGGTGGGAGAAGGAATGCTATAAGCGCCCGTAAGCATATAAGCCGTAATACCTTCGTCGTTAAGCGCGCGTGTTTTTGCCAGTAGCGCTTCAGGATGTCTAGTCACAGAGTCCGTGCCTAACAAACCAATTGCCGTGGTAATCCCCGCCTCAACCAGTTTGGATAAGCCCACTTCTGGCGTTCGTGTTGCAGGCCCCGCCTCGCCACCGCCACCAATTAAATGAATATGCTGATCGATAAATCCCGGGCATAGCGTTAAACCATGCAGATCGATAATCTGACAGTCGGGTAAAACATCGGCGGAAATTTGTGGCTCAATGGCCACCACTTTTCCGGCAACCAGCAATACATCCTGAATGCCAAGCGCCTGAGGTGCATATACCTGTGCACCGCGCAGCAGCGTAAATCCTGCGGAAGTTAAGTCCATCACCTGTTCCTCGTTATCTCACAATCAACTGCATGACCCAGATAGACAGCAGCGAGTTAATCACGCAAACGCCAATAATATGGGGGTAATATTTCGCGTTAACCTCAGCCGTACCCAAGCAGCGCCCCACGTTTTGCACCGGATTTCCCATCAAATAAATCGCGGGCAGCAATACGGTAACGTCATGACCACTTAACGTTCCGGCGGTGACTAAGCTGGCTGCAACACCTACCGCACCGCCCATACTGAGCAGTGATGCCAGCAACACAGTAGCGGCTTCGCCCGGTAATCCCCAGAACGCCATCACTGGCTGACAAACTTGGCCGACCAAATCGAGTAATCCGGTAATTTTCAGCGCTTGAATAATCACAAACGCCATCACGACATTTGGCAAAAGGTTGGTTGTCGCAATGGTGAATCCGCGGCGTGCACCGTCAATAAAGAGATCCATTACGTTTTTACGCACTTGTGTCGTCATTTTATTATTCCTTATTATTCACAGTGCGGTGTTCTGCGAAATTAATATAAACACGAAGAATGTTCGCGCCAACGAATTTAAACAATAAAATAACACCTAGGGGAACAATGACCGAGGTACCTAAAAAAGCAAATACGGCTACGCCCGAAGAGAAGTAATTAGTAATGATTGCACTACCGCTAGTTTGATAAGCAGCAAAAATAACTTTCTCTTGTTCGGTGATTTCTCCTTCTTCAGCTAACTCTTTAGTCATCCCCGCGGCCGCATCGGTGTTTTGCAGGTTGGCAATCAGTGCTAGTGAACAAATTCCTGGAATGCCCAGAATCGGACGTAAAATCGGCGTCATGAGTTGCTGCGCAGCCCGCAGCCCCCCTAAACCATCGGTGACAGAAATAATCCCTAGAGACAAAATAACTGATGGAGCGAGTTCTAAGGCAAAAAGAAACCCATCTTTTGCGCCGGTCCCATTCACGCCTCTGAACGTAACCGCGGTAGTCGCGCTATCGCCATTAACATGTCCGAACGACCCATTCAAAACAGTGAAGTCAAATACACGCCACCAGCCATCACTGCCGGAAAACATACCTGAGAAAAATATAATGGTGAGAAAAAAAGAAAAATAACCCACCCATGTCACTTTTAATTTCTGGCTGGGTGCAGCCAGCTCCGCTTCCTGATGTTTCATAATTACCCTGTCCTGTGTTAAATACTATATTTCCGATAAAATTCATTATTGATGTAAATATATTTCGTGCTTCTATGAGCACTTATTACAAAAATAACCCAGCCATAAGGCTAGTTTCGAACATACCATGCGATTAATAACTCAGGAAAATGCAAGAATGTATTTTGCTATGCAAAAAACGCATAACGGCAAGAAAGTGGGATATAAAAAACGCCCCTCGACGGGGCGTTTATGGCAAGGATTAACCTGCGAAGTGCCTGTCCAACAAGGCCTGACATGACGGATACAGCGGCGGCGGAGCAGAAGGTTTTGACGGTTTGCTGCCCGGAGGTGGCGGCTGGAACCAGCTTGCCAGTTCGGCACCACAGCCATCTCCGGCCGGAGGTGGCGTCTGATCCTGACACTCAAGGCTGCTTGCCGGACAGCGCAAACGCACGTGCATATGAGCCCGATGAGCAAACCAAGGACGAACCTTACGCAGCCAATCACGATCGGCACCGGCGGTGTCACACAGTTTTTGCTTAATAGCCGGATTGACGAAAATGCGCGTCACGTCGTCATCTTTTGCCGCGAGCTTAATCAATTCGCCCGTATCATCGCTCCACAGCGCAGGAATAACGTTTCGTCCATTGACGGCAACTAAATCAATCGGCTTCGGCTTCAGCAACTGCTGCTGACTCCAGCGCTGCTTTGGCAGCTGTAACCAAATATCGACATCCAACCCTGACTGATGACTCGCATGACCGCTGCTGAAACGCCCACCAGCGGGCATTGCCATATCACCAATCAACAAAGTCCCCATTTGGCGCTGACTCACTTCACTACTGAGACGATTAATAAAAGCCAGTAAATCAGGATGACCGTAATAGCGATGCTGATCGGGCCGCATCACCTGATAATCATCAGCTTGCAACGGTAATGGATTAGCCCCCACAATACAGCCATTGGCAAAGCCGCCTATGGCCTGCGCCGCTCCCGGGACCGGTTTTGTGATCTGTTGCCACGGTGTCAGCGCCATCGCCTGAGCACTCATCGCCAGCGCGCAGGCACCCAGTAGCCAGAATTTCATTTTCTTCATATCAATGAGCCTGCCATGATTATTCGTATCCATTCTTTCCATCTGCATACAAATACAGCCCTTACCCTGCGCAAAGCAATGTCTTGAAGCGCTTAAGATGACGCATATTTTTTACCAGCGTGGAACGTCTGAAACCACATCTCCGCACTGTGCTCTTTGACGCAACAAATGATCCATCAGCACAATCGCCATCATCGCTTCGGCAATTGGCACCGCACGGATCCCAACGCAGGGATCGTGACGACCACGCGTAACCATTTCAACCGCTTCACCTTGGCGATTGATCGTTTTCCCCGGCACCATAATGCTGGACGTGGGCTTCAATGCGAGATGCGCGATAATATCCTGACCGCTGCTGATCCCCCCCAAAATGCCGCCTGCATGGTTGCTTTGGAAGCCTTCTGGCGTGATCTCATCACGGTTCTCGCTACCACGCTTGTTTACCACCGCAAAACCATCACCGATTTCCACGCCTTTCACAGCGTTAATGCTCATCAGCGCATGAGCCAAATCCGCATCCAAACGATCGAATACCGGCTCACCTAAACCTACTGGAACTTTTTCAGCCACCACGGTGACTTTGGCACCAATGGAGTCGCCCTCTTTTTTCAGCGCGCGCATCAGCTCATCCAGCGCCTCCAGTTTCGAAGGATCAGGGCAGAAGAAAGGGTTTTGCTCAACCTGCTCCCAATCTTTAATCTCACAGGAAATATCACCGATCTGCGCTAAACAGCCACGGATTTGCACACCATATTTTTCTTTCAGGTATTTTTTCGCGATGGCACCTGCGGCCACACGCATAGCAGTCTCACGTGCAGAGGAACGACCGCCGCCACGATAGTCACGAGTGCCGTACTTTTGTTCATAGGTATAATCTGCATGACCCGGACGGAATAAATCTTTGATCGCACCGTAGTCCTGAGAACGCTGGTCAGTATTTTCAATGATTAAACCAATGCTAGTGCCGGTGGTGATCCCTTCAAATACACCTGAAAGGATACGCACCTGATCCGGCTCACGGCGCTGCGTAGTGTAGCGCGAGGTCCCCGGACGGCGGCGATCCAGATCGTGTTGCAGATCGGCCTCTGTCAGAGGAATACCTGGCGGCACTCCGTCAACGATGCAGCCTAATGCGATACCGTGTGATTCACCGAACGTAGTGACACGGAAAAATTGCCCAATGCTATTGCCTGCCATGCGCGGCTCCTTAGCGTTGTTTTCTGACTTTGCAGATGAATGTTGTGTTTTTTTGTGGGGTGAATGAGACATTAAGCCCATTCATCCTCCCCCGGTTCGCAAGGGGAGGCGCAAATCGAAATTTGCGGAACGTCTGCTGCTACGACCGATAGAGTGCAAAGTGTGGTGCACAGTCAATCAGCTGTTGTTTGGTCAGCATAAATACGCCGTCACCGCCGTTTTCGAATTCTAACCAAACGAACGGAATATCAGGATACTGTTCCATCAGGTGCACCATACTGTTACCCACTTCGCAAATCAGCACACCGTCATCGGTCAAATAATCTGGAGCGCACGCTAAAATGCGTCGAGTCAACTTCAGACCATCACTGCCTGCGGCCAGCCCCAGCTCAGGCTCGAAGCGGAACTCTTCCGGCAGATCGGACATATCTTCTTCATCCACATACGGTGGATTAGTCACGATCAGATCGTACTGAAGCGGTGGCAGCTCGCGGAACAGATCGGAACGGATCGGGGTAACGCTCTGATCCAAACCATGTTCCTGAATATTTTGCTCGGTCACAGACAGTACGTCGGTTGAAATATCTACCGCATCGACTTCGGCGTCTGGGAATGCATAAGCACAGGCGATAGCGATACAACCGCTGCCGGTGCACATGTCCAGAATATGGCTTGGGTTGTGGTTAATAATGCCGCTAAAGCGGTTATCGATCAGCTCGCCAATCGGTGAGCGAGGCACCAGAACGCGCTCGTCAACATAGAACTCATGGCCACAGAACCATGCTTTATTGGTCAGATAAGCGACCGGAATACGATCGTTCACGCGGCGGATCACGCGCTCAACAATGCGATGACGCTCACTTAGCGTCAAACGCGCGGTGCGCATATCTTCTGGAATATCCATTGGCAGGTACAAGGTTGGCAACACCAGTTGCACCGCTTCGTCCCACGGATTATCTGTGCCGTGGCCATAATAGATATTCGCTGCATTAAAACGGCTGACGGTCCAGCGCAGCATATCTTGGATGGTATGCAGCTCATTCACCGCTTCATCGACGAAAATCTTGTCCAAATTAGCCTCCAACAGACCTGTCTATGACTGAATACCGCCTAAAAAGGCGCCATTAAGTCTAAATAATGAGAAAAGTAAGCAATCCCGTAGTTTGCCATGAAGAGCCCCACAAATCAGCAGGAATATAGTCTGAGAGATACCTCAGTGGCGCTAGAAGATAAGATTGATGACGAGTTTTATTTAGATGCCGCGAGAACTTTAGTTACACTATCCCTAAGAGTGACTAAGGCAGATTGATAATGAAGAAAAATAAAACGATCAGCGGTGAGGATGCCGCACTGTTTCGTGAGTCCATCAGCGGCGCACGTAAGATCGCGCAAGACACCGTGGTACATCGCCCTAAGCGCAGTACCCGAAAAATTGCGCCTGAAAAAATGCTGCAAGAACAAATTGACGCTAGCTTCTATTTTTCCGATGAATTTCAACCGCAGCTCGACAGTGATGGGCCAACGCGTTATATCCGGCCTGACGCCAATCATTTTGAGCTAAAGAAACTGCGCCGCGGCGATTATTCACCCGAATTATTTTTAGATCTGCATGGGCTCACCCAAATGCAGGCTAAGCAAGAATTAGGTGCGCTGATCGCCGCCTGCCGCCGTGAACACGTCCACTGTGCCTGCGTCATGCACGGACACGGTAAACACGTCCTCAAACAGCAAACGCCGCTCTGGCTAGCTCAGCATCCAGACGTTGTTGCATTTCATCAGGCGTCACGTGAATGGGGAGGAGATGCCGCCTTATTAGTGCTGATAGAAATCGACGAGCGTGAAGAGCGCCGCTGATGCAGCAAAAATGATGAGTATGACAGGGTTAGGCGGTTTCAAGTTGCAGAGAGGCGGTAATAGAGTCAGCCCCTAAAACTTACATTGGTAAGTGGTTAGGGCGCATGAACGCATCTGCAGCTTGAAAGATGAAGTGGATATTAAGCCTTAGCCATCACCTGCGCGGGTCCAACCTGCCAGTCAAACACGCCACGCTCTGTGGTTACGTCAAAAGAAACGCCGGCAATAGCCGAAGTGGCAAACATGGGAGGGGCTTCTTCAGGGCACAGTTCTGAAACCAGATAACCCACCAACGGCAGATGAGAGATAACCAGTACGCTACCGATACCCGTTTTGGCCAGTGCCTCGAGATAGCAACCCACCATAGCAGCATCGCCGCCCGGTGTGAGCTCCGGCATCACTTCAACGTCGTCCGGTAACGCCAGTCCTTCGCGTACTGCCGCTAGCGTTTGCTGGGCGCGCAGATAAGGGCTCACCAAAACCTTTTCAATCTTACATGATTGCGTTTGTAGCCAAGAGGCCATACAGACTGATTCATCGTGACCACGGGTCGTCAGAGGCCTGATTGAATCGCTAGCTGCTTCGAGAGCGGCCTCACCATGACGCATAATAAAAACTTGCATATTGCACCGCTATTGTTGGCTGAATCCTACACCGTTTCGCCGATTGGCGTGTAAACGGTCGGGCATTCTGCCTGATTCGACACAGAATTAACACGCAAAAGTGATGCGCATTAATCACGCGGACTGGATCGCTTCCGCGTGGGGTAGAGATAACAGCACACATAACAGCTGTTTATCTTTTATCCAATATCTAAATATACTACTAAACGGAGCGTGGCGCACCTGCCCCACTCCGTTAGCCCAACGCCGTAAACTACCCTGAGCAGAATTATCTGTACAGAGTCTGACCGTGAAAGAGTTGCAAGCAGTGATCGGCCTCTCATTCCCAAATAAAGACTCACAGCCAAACGATCTTCATTTCTCTATGCAACTCTGATGGTTACAAATAAAAGCGCTGATTTTGCTCTTGCATTGCCAATAACTTGTCACATGGAGCGAAATGCGAACCATAGCGTTGAGCTAATGTTTGCAGCGTATTGACAACGTTATCAATACCTAAGCGATCCATATAGCGGAATGGACCACCGAGGAATGGCGGGAAACCTATACCAAATACTGCGCCAATATCACCATCGCGCGCACTGCGGATAATATTTTCATCCAAGCAGCGTGCCGCTTCGTTGAGCATCAGCATGACGCAGCGCTGGAAAATTTCTTTTTCATTCATTTGCGGTTTTGGCGTCACTCGCAACAATGGGTAAACCGATACATCCACCTCTTTTTTCCCTTTTTTGCCCTTGTTCTTGTAGAGATAGAACCCTCGACCATTCTTGCGTCCTTTGCGGTCATCCTGAATCAACGCATCAAATGCCGGCGGAGCAGCAAATCGATCGCCTAATTCAGCCACCAAAATAGGGATAATTTTCGTACCAACGTCGATCCCAACTTCATCTAGCAGAGCAAATGGTCCAATAGGGAATCCCCCTTTCACCATCGCTTGATCGATGCCGTTGATCGATTCGCCCTCTAACAGACAGCGTGCCGCCTCACTGATATACGGGGCCAAAATACGGTTTACATAGAAACCGGCGCGATCGCCAACGACGATCGCCGTTTTCCCCTGCTTTTGTGCTAGAGCAACCGTAGTAGCAATAGTGACTTCGCTAGTTCCCGCATGCGGAATGACTTCTACCAACGGCATTTTATCGACTGGACTAAAATAGTGCAGACCAATCACCTGCTCTGGTCTTTGTGATAACGCCGCGATTTGAGCAATAGGTAAAGAAGAGGTATTCGATGCGAAAACCGTATGCGTCGCACAATAGCGCTCAACGTCCGCCACCATTTGCTGCTTGAGCTTAAGATCCTCAAACACCGCCTCAATCACCACATCCATCTGATGAAAACCGCTATAGTCTGTGCAACCTGATAACAGTTGCATCTGTTTTTGCCGCTCAGATGGGCGCATACGACGAGCGCGAACCCGCTTGGTCAACGCATCCCAGCTGTAGCTTAACGCGTGGCTAATCCCCTTCTCGCTAATATCTTTGATGCGCACAGGTAAACCGCCTCGTATTGCTGTCACACAGGCAATCCCTCCGCCCATCAGCCCGCCGCCCAAGACACCTACGTGGCGTATAGCCTGTGGCTTAGCAGTGCCTCCAGCCTCTTTCTTCAGCGAAGTAGAAGCAAAGAATAAACTTCGCAGCGCGGCGGACTCAGGCGTCATCACTAATTCACCAAAGGCCTTAGCCTCTGCCTCGTAGCCGCTGGTGCTGCCGTGTTCCAAGCCTTGGCGTACGACCTGAATGATTTTTTCCGCCGCGGGATAGTTGCCCTGCGTTTTCGCTAAGGTTTTCTTACGCACGATGTTAAACAGCAGAGAACGCCCCAGAGGGCCATTCAGCAAGCGCTCCATCACTGGCAGTTCAGGGCGCGTGCGCCAGCCCTGTCGCGCCAGTTGAATCGCGCTTTCCAACAGGATCGAGGCGGGAACGGCATCATCTACCAGCCCCATCTTCAGCGCCTGTTTAGCGCGAACATGTCGCCCCGTCAGCATCAAGTCCAATGCCTGTGAAGCACCAATTAAACGTGGCAACCGCTGAGTGCCACCCGATCCTGGTAATAAGCCGAGCTGTACTTCGGGTAGCCCCAGCGCAGTTTTGTCATCTAAAGAACAGATTCTGCGGTGGCAAGCTAACGCGAGCTCTAAACCGCCCCCTAGGCAGGCACCATGAATGGCGGCAACCACGGGAATAGACAGCGCGGCGATCTTCGCCAGCGTAACCTGCCCTTTCTGTGCCAGCATGCGTGCCTGCTGCTCGCTTTGGCACGCATCAAGCATGGTGATATCGGCACCGGCAATAAACGAATCAGGTTTGCCCGAGATAATCACCAAGCCCTGAAGCTTATGTTTTTGCGCCTGTTGTAAAACGTCATCCACCTGCTGAACAAATTCGGCTTTCAACGTATTCACGCGCTCATCCGGCACATCGATGGTGATAAGACCAATGTCGTTATCCACTACGCTAAAGCGGAAGGCGCTTGGCTTAGCGTCCTGCATGAGAGGGTATTCTTGTGCAGACATTACTCCACCTCCACGATCATGGCAGCGCCGAGGCCACCCGCGGCGCAGGCCGTGGTTAGGCCAAGACCACCGCCGCGACGACGCAGTTCATTCAACGTTTGGGTAATCATACGAGCGCCAGTGGCAGCAAATGGGTGCCCATAGGCAATTGAGCCGCCTAGAACGTTGAATTTATCCATGTCGACTTCACCAATCGCGCGATCACGCCCAAGTTTTTCACGCGCAAATTCATCGCTGGCAAACATTTTCAGGTTCGCCAGCGTTTGCGATGCGAAAGCTTCATGCATATCGATCAAAGTTAAATCCTGCAGCGTGATCCCCGCGCGGTCTAGTGCCAGCGGCGTTGCATATGATGGCCCGAGCAGCATGTCCTCCCAAACATCGATGGCAGAAAAAGCAAAACTGCGCAGATAGCCTAGCGGTGTCAGCCCAAGTTCACGGGCGCGGGATTCACTCATCATCAGCACTGCTGCGGCACCGTCGGTTAAAGGAGTACTGTTGGCCGCCGTAACGCTACCGTGGCGGCGATCAAACGCAGGTTTCAGCTTGCTATAGGAAGCTAAAGTGGAATCGCCGCGCACGTTGTTGTCTTTATCCAGCGACTGCTGGTACGGAGGAATATAGGCGGTGATCACTTCATCGCGCAGCACGCCGGACTCCCATGCTTTGGCAGCCAAAGTATGGGAACGGTGCGCCAAGGCATCTTGTTCCTCTCGGCTAATATGGTGGCTTTTCGCCATTTGTTCTGCAGTATCCCCCATGCGCAAACCGGTTGAATACTCAGCGACCGCGGGAGGAACAGGAAGTAAATCACGCAGTTTCAGCTTACTGAACAACTTGAGCCGCTGAGACAACGTTCGGGCTTTATTGGCATCGACCAGCGTGCGCGCTAAAGCCTTGCTCACGCCGATGGGCAGCACTGAGGAAGAATCCGCACCACCGGCAATACCGACAGAAATTGAGCCAGCCATAATGCTCTCTGCCACATTGGCGATCGCTTGAAAGCTGGTAGCGCAGGCACGCGATACGCTGTAGGCATCGGTGTGAATACTCATTCCGGTGCCTAACACGATTTCACGTGCAATATTCGGCGCTTCGGGCATCTGCACAACCTGACCAAAAACCAACTGATCGATAACGTCAGGAGAAATATTACTGCGAGCCAGCAGCTCACTCACCACCATATTGCCTAACTCTACGGCCGGAATTCCATGAAATGCGGTGGCTTGGCGGGCAAACGGCGTTCTCAGCCCCTGCACAATGGCAATACGATCACCCGAACGGGTTGTCAAAGCCAACGGGGATGATAAAGGAAGTGCCTGACTCATTTTGAGCTCCTGCGCAATACGACAAAAATATTAAAAATGTAACCATTCCCTGAATTGTAAAGACCACGGAGCGCGATACCCGCGTGGCATTTAGTAAACAGGTCTGACCTGATGACGTAAATTCTTAACTCAATTTTTACATTTCGCAAACAAGAAAAGGCAAAAACTGAGAGCAGGAACAGGTTTCTTTGCGGGAGAAAGAGGGGGCAGTGAAAAAGGTATGTCGGAATCGATATATTTAATGAATATATTAATCAATAAAATCGAATTTATGTGATGAAGAAGGGGCGCTGGCTAAATATAAAAAAGCACGACCGAAGTCGTGCTTAGAATATTACTTTCGTTTAACCCGCGATTAACGCAGGCCGAGTTGAAAAATCAGGGTTTCCGCTTCACAAGCAAAAGTGAAATCAACGGTCAACTCATAGCCTTCCGCTTTTTTTACGATATTGCTTTTGATAACACAAGGATCGGATTCGATGCCGCGCGCTTTTTGTGTCAGTTGTTCCAGCATAGCTTTCGCATCAGCTTCCTGAGCAAAAACATTGCAATAGGATGCGGTGCAGTCGGTGTTATCCATGATGGTGCCGACATCAACGCAGCAGCAAGCTGCCGTTTCTTGTGCACTGCACTTTTTAATAGCATCAGTCATTTCAATCATCTCCTCGACGGGGAATAACCCCCACTTTATATCGCCAATTATGATCTGGCTCAAAAAATATAAAAACTGTGGGTATTTTACTCCTCTCCCACTACAGAGACTAGCGATATGCCATAGGAATGACACTTAGTGAGCAAAATCACATTATTTGCTGTTTATTTCCCCGCACTTGTAACCAGCTCTTTATTAGTTCCGTTGTTTTTTGTTACACGGATCTCTTTTTTTGAATCATTTTGGAAATATTTAATAAACATTCTTGCAACATACCAAGAGGTCAGACCTATACTCTGCTCACTGGTCTGATTTGTCAGATCGAACTCGGACCCTACAATCCGCGCTCATTGTTACAGTACGTAACATAGTTTAAATAAAACACACAATAATGAGGTTTCGGTCATGCGCCAGAAAAACCTGTTTACTAAGTCAGCATTAGCTGCAGCAGTGGCACTGCTTTCATCTAACGTCAATGCCGCTGGTTTCCAGCTGAATGAGTTCTCAGCCGCTGGCTTAGGCCGAGCCTATTCAGGTGAAGGTGCCATGGCTGATACCCCGGCATCTGCGAGCCGTAACCCGGCGCTGTTGAGCATGTACGATCGCCCAGCGATTTCCATCGGCGGCGTATTTATCGACCCAGACGTAGACATCTCGGGGCGCTCTCCAAGCGGTCAGAGCCTGAATGCTAAAAATATTGCTCCAACGGCGTGGGTGCCTAACTTCCACTACGTGCAGCCCATCAACGATCAGTGGGCCGTGGGTGCATCTGTAACGTCAAACTACGGTTTGGCAACTGAATTCAACGATAACTACGCCGCTGGCTCTATGGGCGGTACTACCGACCTAACCACAGCGAACTTAAACCTCAGCGCAGCTTATCGTGCGAATGAACACTTCAGCTTCGGTTTAGGCTTTGATGCCGTATATGCGAAAGCTAAGATTGACCGCTATGCAGGTGACCTGCCACTGCTTATTGGCAGCAAACTTCCTCCTCCGTACAACAGCATGGTCGGTCAGATCCCAGCCAACACACAGATCTCACATCTGAAAGGCGACGAATGGGGCTTTGGCTGGAACGCGGGTATTCTGTATGAAGTGGATGAAAATAACCGCTTTGGCCTGACCTATCGCTCTGAAGTTAAAATCGATTTCGACGGCGACTATCGTAGCGACCTGCCAACCAGCGTGAACGCATTAGCAAATCAGTTCGGTATCCAAGGTTTACCAATGGGCACCGGTGGAGCCACCGTACCAGGTTCTTTAACGCTGAATCTGCCTGAAATGTGGGAAATCTCTGGCTACCACAAAGTGGCACCACAGTGGGCTGTCCACTACAGCATGGCCTACACCAGTTGGAGTCAGTTCCAAGAGCTGAAAGCCAAGGGATCAAACGGTCAGACCTTGTTCTATAAAGATGAAGGCTTCAAAGATGCCTACCGCATCGCGATTGGTACTACCTACTTCTACGATGACAACTGGACGTTCCGTACCGGTATTGCCTTTGACGATAGCCCAGTACCTGCCGGCACACGCTCTATCTCTATCCCAGATCAGGATCGTGCTTGGATCAGTGCGGGTACCAGTTACGCATTCAACAAAGATGCATCTGTTGACGTCGGTGTTTCCTACATGCATGGTTCAAAAGTTACCATCAATGAAGGACCGTATGAGTTCAAATCTGTAGGTAAGGCATGGTTGTACGGTGCTAACTTCAACTACGCGTTCTAATTTTTAAAACGAGTAGACATTAAAAGCGCCCTTTTAGGGTAATGCTGGTCACTTAAGCGCGATTTTAGGGGAAGTACACCGATGGGGTCGTAGCAGCTTTAGCTGCCGGAGCGCCCCGCGGTGTGCTAGCCCCGTGTATCTCGATCTCTTAAACGATCAGCATTACCCTTTTAGGGCGCTTTTTCATTAAGAACAGCGGCAATCTATTCAGACGTAAAAAAAGCGCCCTAAGGCGCTTCTTTACGATCTATCCATCAGTTTGAATCAATGTCTTTCAAATCATCCTGAATCGCTGAGGCATTTGGATTGGTTGGCGCAACCAATTCACCACCGGTTGCCAAGAAATCATTACGCTGGAAATACGCTTCGCGCATAAAGAGATACGGATCTGAAGAATTCTTCAGCAAGCCATCGGAATCCAATAGCTGTGCTCGAGTCTCTATACCTTCGATGGCCCATTTACCTGCTGACATCCAGAAGGTCAGCCAGCTTAACGCTGGATAGACATAGTCGACATAATTACCACCGTCCTGACGTGGGGTCGCGCTGCCGTAGCCCGGAAGCACCACGTATGGGCCATATGGCACATCATAGTAACCTAATGTGCTACCGAAACGATGGGGTTCCTGCTTCGCCAGTTTAGGGTTTGCCATTGATGCGACGTCCATGAACCCACCCATGCCGAGAATGGTATTCAGGAAGAAACGGTTAAAGTGTACAAATCCATCGTAAACATTACCTTCAAGGAAACTGTTCACCATGCTAGCAGGTTCTTCAAGGTTGCTCGTGAAGTTCGCAATCCCCGAGCGAGCAGGAACAGGCACATAGTCACGCCAAGCTACGGCTACAGGCCGTAACAAATACGGATCCAGATAATTGTAGTTCACGCTAAACATCGCACGGTTAAAACCTTCCAGCGGGTCCGAACGCCCTTGAACTGAATCCGATGCATTTGTAGCACACCCAACCAGCAATACGCTTGCCAGAGCCACTCCTGTCAGCCGAAGTTTCATATCCTTCTCCATGAAAAGGGATCGCTGATGACAGGCTGTCAATCTTATCCCGCCGTCAACGATCCACATATTTTTATTCTGATCTTATTCATGCCCAAAGACTGTTTTTGCAATGGGCGATTTATGGTACTTGATGTTCAATCTGTACGCTAATCTGACTCTCTTTATTATAGGGCATAACCGCACTTTCACCGAACCAGTCACCTGATTGTGGATTGGCTAAACCATCTCGAGAGATGCGTGCACGAACTTTCACCTGTTTTTGCGCCGACAGTAAACGTTCTGGCATCATGGCATTGGCATCAGATAATGAAACTGTCACAGGGAAATGACCCAGTGGCAGCTGCTTCACCGCAACAGGTATTGGTGTTGCACCATCAGTAACTGAAACCACCAAGACCGCCGTTGGCGGTAGTTGGCGCTCAACGTCAGACGACAGATTAATGGTGACGTTCAGTAGGCTATTATCCTCACCAGACTGCACTTTGGCTTGTTCAATGCTGCGCTTTAGCACTTCACGACGACTATCGTTGGCAGGTAATGTTTTCAACATCATCTCCCACGCACCAATCGCCTTCTTATAATCGCCCTGTTCGAAAGCATTAAATGCCAGCAGGCTCAGCACCCGCACGTCTTCATGATTACGCGCCATCATATCGCGCAGCATGTCGGCTGCCTGTTTATTATCTTCTGGATCGCTAGAACGGGTGAGCACTTCCGCGTACCCCAGCGCAACCTCAGGCTCATTCGGCGCCAACTGGTAGGCGTGAGAGAAGGCCTGAGTCGCGGTCGTCGCGTTATTTAATGCCATACCGATTCGGCCTAACATAACCCAATCGGCCACATTACGCGGATCGGTCTGCAGCTCAGTACGCAACCCTAAGCCTAAACGAGCAATTTCTTCCATCGTCAGCGGCTGCTTGTCTTCATTCATGACCCGCTCGCGCAGCGAAGGCATTTCACTCATCACTAAATTCCAGCCTTGAACCTGAGCTAATCCGCCGGTTTTCAAATAAAAACCGACTGAAATCAGTACGAGGACGACGACGCCAGGCAGCAGCACCCAGCGGTTGAGTGGCTCAGGTTTGGCCTTTTCTGCATGAGGAACATCAGACAGCAGGTTTTGTTGAAGCTCTTCGATCATCGCCTGACGCTCAGCAACCACACCCTGCTCTTCGTCTTGCTCCAACTCTTTTAATCGCTGATGGTAAAAACGTGTGTTTAAACGATCGCGATCTTCTGGTAAATCACGCTGAGGCTGACGTAACACCGGAACCAGCAGCAACGCAGCGGCGGCGATCAGCAGCACTAAAACTATTAACCAAAATGCCATTATCAATGTTCCCTGTCGCTGTCGTTAAGAAGCTGCTTTAATCGTTGTTTCTCAGCATCGCTTAGCGTATCACCTAAAACCTCCGGTTCCTCTGTGCGACGGCGGCGAGCACGTGTAATCACTACGATGGCCCCCAGCAGGACAAACAATGCAGGGCCAGCCCAAAGAATCACGGTCGCGGCAGTTAACGGTGGCTCATAGGTCACAAAATTACCGTAGCGGGCCACCATATATTCAGTAATCTGCTTGTTGGTGTAGCCTTTTTCCATCAGCTCATACACTTTCTGGCGCATGTCTGCAGCAATGATTGCATTGGAATCCGCAATGCTGTTGTTCTGACATTTCGGGCAGCGCAACTGCTCAGTTAATTCGCGGTATTGCTGTTCTTGCTCCACGCTTTTAAAACTATAAGTATCAATCGCCGCCCAAGCGCTAACGGAGAGCATAACGCCGATCAACATGCTGGCTAATCTTATTGCTCGCATTATTTAGCTCCTTCATATTGGCGGTATAAAGGTTCGATTTCCTGTTGCCAAACGCGATCGTTAAGATCTCCCGCATGACGATAACGGATGATCCCATTGCCATCGATTAGGAAAGTCTCAGGCGCGCCATATACACCAAGATCAAGTCCCAGCATGCCGTCGCCGTCGTAAAGACTCAGCGCATAGGGATTGCCCAAATCATTGAGCCATTTCACGGCTTTTTGACGGTCATCCTTATAGTTTAACCCCACCACGCGTATCCCTTTCGCCGCCAGCTTATTGAGATACTGATGTTCGGCATAGCAGGTCGGACACCAGGTCGCCCACACGTTGAGCAACATCGGTTTACCGTCGTGCAATACACTCTGATCGAAGGTTTTACCCGGCTTATCCAGAGACTCCAGCTTAAACTCGGGAACCGGTTTACCAATCAGCGCCGACTCCAACATGGTGGGATCTTCACCGCCGGCATTACGCTGAAGCTGGATCACAAACGCCAGCACCAGCAACATAAATAAAACTAACGGGATAAAGAGCAGCTTACGATTCATGCTGTTTTCTCCAGTTTTTCTTGTTCGCGCTCTTCCTTACGACGTGAACGATAGCGTGGGTCGAGAATACAAAGCACACCGCCAATCGCCATTAACACACCGCCGTACCAAATCCAACGTACAAAAGGTTTGTAGTACAGGCGAACCGCCCATGCGCCGTCATTCAGTTCTTCGCCCAGCGCCGCGTATAAATCGCGTGTTAAACCGCCGTCAATGGCAGCCTCTGTCATCATGCTACGCGCAGTAGCGTAATAGCGTTTTTCAGCCCGTAGCGTCGCTTCTGGTTTTCCATCGCGAGTAACGTCAATAATACCTACGCCGCCAGTATAGTTAGGGCCTTTAATATCGTGAACGTCGCGGAATACAAAGTGATAATTGTGAATATCTACGCTATCTCCCGACTTCATTCGGACATCGCGTTCGATGCTATAGCTTTGGCTAAACGCGATACCAATCACCGTCACCGCGACACCAAGATGGCCTAACACCATACCCCAATGACTACGTGGCAGTTTGGTAAGACCTTTCCAGAAGCCATAACGATGTGTCGCACGCTCGTGCAGTTCCATCAACGTCAGGATAACGACCCAGAACGCCATCAACAGACCCACAACCGTCATGCCTTCAACGCGATCCTGCATCAACCACGGCAATACGACGGAAAGGATCACGGTGACAATCATTGCCATCAGCAGGCGCTTCCAGAATTTTGCCGGCTCATCACGACGCCAGCGCACCAGAGGACCAACCCCGAGCAGTAATGCAAACGGCGCCATCAGCCAAGTGAACATTGAATTGAAGAAAGGTTCACCAATCGAAATACTGCCCAAGCCAAGCTGCTTATGTACCAACGGCAATAACGTGCCCAACAACACCACTAACATTGCGGCAACCAGCAACACGTTATTACCCAGCAAGAAGGTTTCACGTGAAAACACTTCATGTTGAGTGCGACTACGTACCTGTGCTCCCTTCACGGCATACAGCAGTAAAGAGCCACCGATCACGATCACCAAATACGCCAAAATGAACATTCCACGCGCCGGATCGGAGGCAAACGAGTGCACGGATACCAAGACCCCCGAGCGCACCAAAAACGTTCCTAGCAAACACAGAGAGAATGCAGTAATGGCGAGGAGAACTGTCCACGCTTTGAAAGTGCCACGCTTTTCAGTAACCGCCAGTGAATGCAGCAACGCCGTACCCGCCAGCCAAGGCATAAAGGAGGCATTTTCTACTGGGTCCCAGAACCACCAGCCGCCCCACCCGAGTTCGTAATAGGCCCAAGCAGAACCTAAAACGATCCCCATGGTAAGGAATACCCATGCTGCCGTTGTCCAAGGACGTGACCAGCGTGCCCATGCGGTATCTAAGCGCCCCGCCATCAGCGAGGCAATCGAGAAGGCAAAAGCGACCGAGAATCCAACGTAGCCCATATACAGCAACGGTGGATGGAAAATCAAACCGATATCCTGCAACAGCGGATTCAAATCGCTGCCGTCAATCGGGAAATTCGGTAGGGTGCGAGTAAACGGATTCGAAGTAAGAATGATGAATAGCAGGAAGCCTACGTTAATCATCCCCATCACCGACAACACTCGCGCCACGGAATCTTGTGGCATGCTACGGCTAAACAGCGCAACGGCGAGCGTCCAACAACTGAGTAGCAGAACCCAAAGCAGCAGCGATCCTTCATGCGCGCCCCACGTGGCCGCAATACGGAAATAAACCGGTAGTTGCGTATTGGAGTTCGCTGCTACATAAGAAACAGTAAAATCGTTAGTGATAAAGGCATACACCAAACAGCCAAAAGAAACTGCAATGCTGAAGAACAGTCCGTAGGTCAACGGCCGTGCCGACGACATCATGCGCACATCTTGTCTAGCTGCGCCCCAAAGCGGATAAATGCTCAGCAACACGGACAGCGCGAGAGAAAGCGCCAGTAGGAAGTTACCAATTTCAGGGATCATGGCTGCGGGCTCCCCGCATCAGAACTACCGCCGTTTTGTTGGTAGGCGTCTGCTGGGCGATTATGGTTTTGCTCCATCGCTTCTTTTACCTCTGGGGGCGTATATTTTTCATCATGTTTTGCCAGAACTTCTTTGGCGTGCACCACGTTATTTTCGCCCATGACGCCTTGTGCCACTACGCCCTGCCCTTCACGGAACAGATCAGGCAGAATGCCTTCGTAGGTCACACCGATAGCGCCGTGAGCATCGTAGATTTTGAATGACACCTTCAGGCTTTGCTGATCGCGTTTCACCGAACCCGGCATTACCATGCCGCCAATACGTAAGCGCTGACCCACTTCAGGTTTTTCATGATTTTCGCCTTTACCCTGCAAAATTTCTGTTGGGGTATAAAATAGGTCAATGTTGGAGCGCAATGCGTAAAGAACCAGAGTTATTGTCACACCGAGGCCAAGTAAGACAACAATGGCCAGATACAAGCGGCTCTTGCGACGTGGATTCATAAAGACTGCTCTCCTTGTGAAACTGACGAAGCGCGTTGTTGACCTTGCGCTTGTTTAATACGTTGCTCGCGCGCCTGATGACGACGAATCTCCGTCAAAATTTGTCGACGTTGCCAGCGGGTATGGCATACCAGCAACAGTAAAGGAATGAGGGTTGCGGCAACGGACAGCCATACGTAAAACGCATAACCGCCCATGGCAAAGAAGTCCTGCCACGATGAAAATGCGGGGGTCATCAGGAACGCTCCTTGTGCTGATTATTCTGGCGAGTATTCACTAACGCATTCACCCACGGACGGCGGCGCTCCTGCATTAAGATCAGATTACGCAAACGCATTAACGTCAGGGTTATAAAGAAGAAAAGATAACCGAAGATAGCCCAACGCAACGGATAGCGCATGCTTGGGTCAATGGTGTTTTGCATGTTGGTAGACCCTTGATGAAGGGTATTCCACCACTCAACGGAGAAATGAATAATCGGCAGATTTACCACGCCAACCAGCACCAAAATGCCTGCTGCACGACCTGCGGTGCGGCGATCCTCAAACGCGTTGTACAATGCGATAGCGCCCAGATACAGGAACAGCAACACGAGCTCAGAAGTTAATCGCGCATCCCAAACCCACCACGTTCCCCACATTGGCTTGCCCCAAGCAGAGCCCGTTGCGAGCGCAATAAAGGTGAAAACCGCGCCTACAGGTGCCATTGCAGCACTCACAAGATCGGACATTTTCATCTGCCAAACTAAGCCGATAAACGCCGCAATTGCCATGGAAGCATAAATCCCCATCGACCAAATAGCCGCTGGAACATGGATGTACATAATGCGATAGCTATTGCCCTGTTGATAGTCGGACGGTGCGAACCCAAAGCCCCAGATCCAGCCAATCAATAGACACGCCGCCCCAGCTAATCCTAGCCATGGCACAAACTTACCGCACAGATGATAAAGCCGTTCAGGCTTAGCAAGCTGATGAAGCCATTTCCACATTGAGATTTATGCTCACAAAACGAAAAGTCACTGTTTCGACTTTGATGTCGAAACCCCATAAAAAGGCGCTGTCTTGTACTACCTGCAGGCTCTTTTCAGACAATCTATCTTATACGGTGTTACTTATTATTGACCTATTAGTCTGAGCGATATTATCGCTGACAAACAAAACGGTTTTTCAAATCGTTGAATTCGGTTTCATCGAACAAGTTACTGCACGCTGACACGCAGCGCTGCCGCTGCTGCAAACGGTGAAAGTGTAACGCTTCCCGCTAGCATCGCGCCTAAGATAGCGAGATATCCACCAATAGGCATACCCATCGAGGCCGCATCAATCGCAGAGGTCGCAAAAATTAAAATAGGAATATAGAGAGGAAGCACCAGCAGACTGAGTAATACTCCACCCTTGCGTAACCCCACCGTGAGTGCGACACCTATCGAACCAATAAAACTGAGCGTTGGCGTTCCCAACAGAAGGGTTAAAGCCACTGCCCACCACGTCGCAAAATCGAAAGAAAGCAAAAGCGCGACCAACGGAGACAAGATCAGCAGTGGCAGGCCGGTCACTAACCAATGAGCAAATACCTTCGCTAACACCGTTAATGCTAACGGCGACGGCGTTAACATGAGTTGTTCTAGCGTGCCGTCCAGATAATCATCTTTAAACAGACGCTCCAAAGACAAAAGCGCAGCTAACAATGCAGCCACCCACACAACACCCGGCGCAATACGCGCAAGCAACTGCGGTTCGGGGCCGATGCTGAGAGGGAACAGCGTGATCACGATTAAAAAGAACCACAGCGGATTAATAATTTCAGCGCCGTTGCGAAAGGCTATTTTTAACTCACGTCGCAATACGGTTCCGATCATCGCGAAACTTCCTCGCCGCTCAAACGCAGCTTACGCATGCGATAATCCAGATCCTGATGGGTCGTCAGCAAAATAATGCCTCCCGCCTGCGTATGTTTCTCGAATAATGCGATCAGCTTCGCTACTCCAGACTTATCAATCGCGGTTAGCGGCTCATCCAAGATCCATAGTGTTGCCTTACTCAACCACAGTCGCGCTAATGCCACTCGCCGTTGCTGTCCCGCAGAGAGCTGAGCGACTGGCACATCTTCATAGCCAATTAAATCAACCTGAGCCAAAGCATCCCAAATGGCATCTTGGTTATGTTCCCCCTGTACCGCTTGATAAAACGCGAGGTTTTCAAAAGGCGTCAGCACCGATTTCACACCGGCCTGATGGCCAAGGTAAATCATCTGCTGTTGGTACTCTTCACGCTGTTTACGAATAGATTTTTGCTGCCACTGAATATCACCGCGGTCAGGCTGGGACAAACCGGCAATCATCCGAAGCAGGGTCGTTTTGCCAGCTCCGTTAGGGCCTTCTATTTGTACCATTTCGCCCGCTTCCACCTGAAAACTGAGCTGGCTAAACAGCACACGCTCGTCACGGCTACAGGCTAAAAGGGAGATATTCAACATCGAAGAAACCATTCCTATCATCGGGGTAACGCATCATATCATAAGCCTATAGCTGCTCGTACCCCGTAACACGAGTGATGCCTACCTACATGGAGGTAAAATTGTGGTTCAAATCAATAACTGACCCATCGCCTATGAGTCGCGTCTATCCCCCCAATAATTCAAGTTGCAGAAGGGCGACAAGTGAGTGATTACTCGGGTGAACCAACGCACATGCAACTTGAAGTATGACGGGGATATACATCTATCATCCCAGCGAAGATTAAATCTGGCATACGTCAATTTTTATATCGATTCTTGATATTTCAAAAATCGGCACAAAAAATGCTGAGCACAATTCAAACTTTTCTCCTGTGGTTGCCCCTTATGATTTTGCTATTCAAACAGGAGAATTATGATGAAAAAAACGGTATTAGCACTTACGTTGGCAGGTTTGTTTCTTTCACCGACCGTTTGGTCGGCCACATCAGGGATAACGTTGGATGGGCATTCACTCACGCTGGAAGATGCATGGGAAATTGCTTATTCAAACAAAGAGGTTCACATCGCCCCCGCGGCAATGAAAAAGGTTGAAGAAGCCAATCAGCTCTTAATGACGGCAGCCAGCAAAGGGATCCCCGTCTATGGTTTAACCGTCGGCGTGGGGTTGAATAAGGATAAATCCCTGTTTGATGCCCACGGAAAACTCACACCAGAAGCCATTGCCGCATCAAAAGCCTTCAACGTTAACGCGCTTCGAGCTCATGGCGCGGGTATTGGCCCAGCGATGCCCGATGAACTTGTGCGCATGGCGATGGTTATCCGACTCAATACGTTACTCGTAGGCAGAACCGGTGCTCAGCCACAGGTAGCGACCCTATACCAACAACTGCTCAATAACCATATTACGCCCGTCGTGCCTTCACAAGGCTCCGTTGGGGAAGCCGATATCACTCTGGCCTCCCATATCGGCGATGTCATGATGGGAGAGTGGAAAGTTCACGTAAATGGTCATGAACAGGATGCGGCCAGCGCACTACAGGCGGCAGGGATCACAAAACTCGATCCTATCGGTAAAGATGCCCTCTCTATTTTATCGACCAACGCGATCTCCGCAGCATACTCAGCACAAGCGCTGCTCGCCGCTAAACAAATAATTAATGTCACTCCTGAGGTATTTGGATTATCACTCGAAGGTCTGAATGGCAACGTTGCGCCATTCCTGCCACAAAGCCTTAGCGTTCGTCCATTCCCTGGCGTCCAGGATACAGCCAAAGTGATGCGTGAGGTGCTGAAAGGTTCTTATCTCTGGCAACATCAGGATGGGCGAGCATTACAAGATCCACTCTCCTACCGAACCACGGTGTTTGTTCTCAATGAGGCACATAAAGAGTGGGCTGAAGCTTATCAAATGCTGTCGATTCAGATGAACAGCTCAGACGATAACCCTGCGGTGATCGTCAACGCCGATAAATCGTTAATAGAGAATAGCCAGGTTGCGCAGTACTACGTCCACGATGGCAAAGTGAATGGTGCGATCTTCCCAACGTCGAATTTCGAACCACTCCCGCTGACGCTGGCCATTCAAAACCTATCCGTCGCCATGGGTCACTTGGCACATAACAGCGTACAAAGAACCCTACATCTTTCCGACGATCACTTCACCGGTCTAAGCCGATTCCTCGCGGGTGAGGAAAATAATGGACACGCTTTCGGTGCAATTCAAAAGCCGCAGGTTGCTATGCTCGCGGATATCCGTTCGCTGGTGAATCCAGTATCGCTCGATGGCCAACCTATGGCTGGCAGCATTGAAGATACCTACACCAATAATTTACAGGCCTCCACTCGACTGACCAAAATTGCCGATGACATGCGCTACATCTATGGCCTTGAGCTGTTACATGCGAGTCAAGCAATCGACCTGCGTAAACATAAAAATCCTGACATCACGCTGGGCGAGCAGACAGGTAAGCTCTACAGCAGCTATCGTGAAAAAGTGAAATTCGTCGATAAAGATCGCATCTTCAGCGATGACATCGAGAATTCAGCCAAACTCCTGCAACAGTACCCTGCACTACCGTTGATTCGTGAGGGGCACAATGAATAACAAAATCAATAACTCTCGTCGTAATTTTATTACCAAAGGGACGTTGTTGACGACTGGGGCCGCTTTTGCGGCCTTTTCCGGTTCGGTCAGCGCCGCCTCATGTAGCAACGACAACGCTATTCGCTATCACCGAGTTTATGACGTCATTGTAGTCGGAAGTGGTTTTGCCGGGTTAGCCGCCGCGCTTGAGGCTGTCAATCTCGGCCGCAGCGTATTAGTCATCGATAAAATGCCCGTTTGTGGTGGAAACTCAACGATTAACGGTGGAGCTGTCGCGGTAGCAAACTCGCCTCTGCAGCAAAAAGAGGGCATCGTTGACTCGCCTGAACTGATGTACAAAGACATGTTAAAAGCAGGTCGAGGTCTCAACGACAAAGAGCAGTTAACTATTCTGGTCAATAACACAACTGCCGCCTATGAATTTACATTGAAACATGGGGTGGTCTATAAACCGTTTGTGCAACATTTTGGCGGGCACTCCGTACCGCGCACGCTACAAACGGTTGAAAGTTCTGGCGCCGGAATTGTCATGCCATTGAAAAATTCAGCAATGAGGCTGGGAGTCATGTTCCGTACTCGCTGCAAACTGCTAGGTTTTGACCAAAATGCACAAGGCCGCGTGATCGGTATTTCGGTTCGTGATGGCTACCGCTTTCCTGACGAAACCAGCGGTGAAATTCGCCACTACGGCGCTCGTTACGGCGTCGTAATGTGTTCTGGGGGATTCTCCAACGATCTCCGCTTCAGAAAAATGCAAAACCCTCGGCTAGATGAAAAAGTTGACTCAACCAATCATCCAGGAGCCACCTCAGAGTGCCTAGTACAAATGTTACGTATCGGCGCTATTCCCGTGCAACTTGATCTGATCCAGCTTGGCCCTTGGTCATCTCCCGATGAAAAAGGCTTCGGCTATGTTTCTCAGTTCAACACCATCTCCGGCTTTCCTAACGGCATTATGGTCAACCCACGGACAGCGAAGCGCTTTACCAATGAATTGGCCGACCGTAAAGAGCGCGAAGACGGCATTCTGGCACAGGTTGATCAGGACGGTAATCCTCTTTACCCCATCTGCTTTACCACGCTCGACGGCGCGAAACAGGCTCAAAGTTTAACCCATGCACTGCATTATAAGGTGGCTTGGCAATTCGATACCCTACAGCAATTAGCCGATCACTTTGGCATGCCCTACGCCACGTTAAAGTCAGAAGTGGATGAATACAACGCGGCTGTTGCCCGTAAAGGAGGTGACCGCATGCATAAAGATGTCAGCCGTGCCGTTCCGCTAGATAAGGGGCCATTTGTTGCTGTTCGAGTTTGGCCGAAAGTCCATTATGTGATGGGAGGCGTAAAAATTAACGTCAAAGCAGAGGTTTTAAACGCTGCTGATAGTACCCCGATTCCTGGGCTGTATGCAGCAGGCGAAGCGACTGCTGGCTCCCACGGAGGAAGTCGATTAGGAAGTTGTGCCGTCGCCGACTGTTTGGTTTATGGCCGTATTGCCGGCGCCAGCGTAGGTGCCGCAGAACCCTGCGATGATTTCCCCGCCACAGACAAGGATGCCTGAGATGACAAAACAACTTTTATTTTTTTTAGTGATGGTTATCAGTTGCTTGAGTCTGAACTGTGCCGCTGCCGACAACACTGCCAACAATGAAGCCCTATACCATGACAAGCTAAATAGCATGCACGCCAAGCCCTATCACCAAACACTAGAGGCCATGGGAAAAGATAATTCATGTCAGCTATGTCACGGCACTAAAACGCCGGTATCTTCGCCGAATGACAGCAATTGTCTGAATTGTCATGGTTCGCGCGATCAGGTGGCGGCACTAACGCTACCGGATCCAAAAGACAAAAATGCGGAGCCCAATCCGCACAACTCAATTCACTATGGCAAAGATGCTTCTTGCACCATGTGCCATAACGAGCACAAACCTTCAGAGATCTATTGTAATAACTGCCATCTCTTTAAATATCCCAACATGAAACCTTAAGGGATCGCTATGACTAATTTATCTATGAAACACCAGATAAAGCGCGGTCTGCTTTTTGCGATACTCTTACTTTCACAAGTATATGCTTGGGCCGCCGCACCCGCGCTTTCCGTCACCGCCAGCCAGCAGAATCAGTCATGCTTAAGCTGCCATTCCGATACTGATATTCACAGCATCGTGACATCTAAAGCACACGATAAGTTACAGCTCTCTGCCGAGGATTATCAAGAAAGTGTTCATGGTGGATTACCCTGTATTGCCTGCCATCAAAGCGCGCCAAACAGCCAAGGTTTTGATGCTACGCCACACCAATTGGCGCCGCAGCAAAATACACGCTGTGAGGGATGCCATGCGGTAATGCTGCACGACACCATCACTGCCGAAAATGCGAGCGTGCATCAACAGAAAATAGAGCAAGGACAATTCACCTGCACGGCATGCCATGATGCACATACCATGAGCAGCGGAGTTATCTCTCATCCGAGTAAAACGCAAATAGCCAAAAGCAATCAGACGTGCATAAACTGTCACTCAAGAGCCGGCGTTTATTCACAGCTCGCCAAAGGCAAATCTGCAACAAAACAGGATTTGGCGCATAAAATGCTGCCCTACTCAGAACAGCATTTGGCTAGCTTACGCTGCATCGATTGCCACGTTGCGGCGAATGATGAAACCTTGCACAAAATCTTACCGGCATCTCAAGCCGTCACCTGCGAACAATGTCACAGCAATTCTGCCCTACTCATCCAAAGGCAAAAAACAGATATCGCGCTGTTTCCCTCAACGCCTGGGAGCTTATTAGGGAAAGGATTATTTGATGACAGCCAATTACAGAAGAAACTGGCAAGCCTATCTGTAACGGGTGAAAAAACGGAACAGGTACAAACGGTTAAAGGTACACTCTTTAGTAATACTTATATGATCGGCAGTAATGGCAGCAATCATTGGGATAAACTTTACCTTTATGCACTGGTGACATTCATTGGTTTATTGATCTGCCATGGCCTTGGTCGAGTTATCGGCAGGAAACTGTTGAAGCGCTCACATGAAAATGCCAGCGAAGACAAAGTATATCTTTATTCTTTATTAGTCAGATGTTGGCATTGGCTTAATGCACTGTGCTGTATCACGCTGCTCGTCAGCGGTATCGCCTTGCATTTTGTGACTCAACGATTCGCTACATGGGTAAATATTCACAATATTGCAGGGCTCACACTCTGTGCTATTTGGGTCTTATTCATCATTGCGGCTCTTTCAGGTAACGGTCACCATTATCTCGTTCGTTGGCGGGGAATTTCAGCTAGGCTTTACCGACAAACTCGCTATTACCTCGTCGGTATTTTCCGAGGCGAACCACATCCTGAGCATCCAAGTCAGCAGAGCAAATTTAATATCCTGCAGCAGCTTGGCTACATAGGCATTATGTTTGCGCTGGTACCGTTGCTCATTGTCAGCGGGCTGTTGATGCTTTTCCCTGAGTACTCACCGACTAAGATATTCGGTTGGCCAGGAAAACAGATTATTGCCTACCTGCATTATGCACTTGCATTAATCATGCTGATGTTTGTGATAGTTCACCTTTACCTTTGTACCACTGGCGATTCATTAGGTGCATTGATTAAAGGAATGATTGATGGTTTTCATCGTAGTAAAAAGATGAAATAACCCAAACAGCAGTGCTGATTTTAAGCATTAAAAAAGTCAAAGAGTTCGCTCTTTGACTTTTTATTTCCCTCAAATTAGTTTTATCGAGCTGAGATCCTTAGCTTTTTTATCTTGCTATACAGCGTATTACTATTAATCCCTAGGATCTGCGCCGCGCCATTTTTACCTGATATTTTCCCATTGGCTTGGCGTAGCGCCTTTATAATATGCTCACGCATCGCATCCTCTAGAGGTAAAAGCCCCCCCTGCGCTTTTATTTTAGGTAAATCGCATATCAGCTCCCCACTGGGAAATGAGATGCTTGAATTCTCAATCACATGAATTAGCTCGCTAATATTTCCAGGCCATTGATAGTCCCATAGCATTTTTTTCGTTTCTGGACTAAATATCGGAATTTTATTTGCACCGTGGTGAGTTAGCTTCAATGACAGGTAGTGCGTTAGCAGTAACGGGATGTCTTGATGTCGATATCGTAAAGGAGGAAGGGTGATCTCTAAACAGAGAATATGGTGATGATACTGGCTGGATAAATAATTATGATGTAATGCTTCGCTGTATCGCTCAGTTTGAATAGAGATGGTCTTAACATGACAAACCCCGGGATAACGACTCATCAACTCCAACACCATCATTTGCCAACGCTTCGGCAGAGAAAATAATTCATAGACCAGTAAGGTTCCACCATGCAATGGCAAAAAATACTTAATGTCTGGCATATCTTCCCAATCAATATCGATGCATTCTTTTGTGTTATCGGTTGATGATATATAGATTAATTGATGATTTCTCACATCTAGAATACCATAGACCCCTTTTTCATCGGCGACTTCACGTATGTATGAAGCAATACTTTTTTTCCCTACGCCATGTTCTCCAAAAATCAAAATGGGTGATTGACTACATGCCAGTATTTTCAATGATGAATAAAACTTCGATAATTCGACATTGTTTGGACTAACGATGAACCGCTCATCGCTATGTGAAAACGTTGAAGGCATGCAAGTGGGAGCAACTGAATATTTAGCTCGTGGCTCTAAAAGGTTATGCTGCAAAAGAGTAATAAATGAAAGTAGCGAAAACTCACCACGAACAGCCTCAATCAAGGCCACATGCTCAGTAGCATAAGCTTGAGGCTGATAGCTAAAAAAACCAACGGCCCCTAAACGAATACCATCTAACGACATCCTCATAAGAATGATTGACTTAATATTTCTAAATCCCCTTCCTATGACATATTCAGTTAATAAATCCTGTTTTAGATCATTAATGAGTTGGATTTCAATATTCTGATTTTTCTCAAACTGCTCGGCAATATACTCGGGTATTGGAATCAAATCACGCTTAAGCCGCGCCGCTTTATGAGAAGACAATGCAATAAACTGTATACTACGAATATCGTGTCGGTAATAATTCAGAAAAATACCATCACAGCTAAAATCCTCCGGAATGGCATGAATACACGCCTGCATTGACTTCTCAATTTGGGCACTGCTACACAAAGCGGTATGTAAGAATGATATAGCGCTATCCATAGGCCACCTAACTCACGTCAACGTTCTATAAATTAATCTAATGATTTTTTTGTTATTTAACAGGGCATTATGAATAATAGTGGCTCACTTTTCTTTACCCTAGGTCAAAAGTTACGCACATCTTCTTAAGACGACGTAATCACGACAGACACGGCGTGTCGGTAGATACTTTGGTCTGCACACCCGCAAAATCGGTATGTTTTCCCAGCAAATAAACATTAACGCCGATAAAACGAGCAATCAGCAAGATTAGTTCTTATCCTATTGATAAAAATGCGTATAATAGCCGCCGTTGTCCTCTTAGTTAAATGGATATAACGAGCCCCTCCTAAGGGCTAGTTGCAGGTTCGATTCCTGCAGGGGACACCATTCTGAATTTTATCCCCCTTTGAATCACCCATCATCTCGTCAGCGCCAAAACCCCACCGCGTAACCTACGTTGATTCATGACAAATGCGTGTACTTTCGGTAGAAAGTCCTCAAAGAATCACGCGCAAATAAAGATATAAAGCTATGTATTCATCTTTAGCCCCGCCCTCACGTTCAGATCGTAACTCCCTCCCTCATGTACAATCATTCTTCCAACAGCAACACTTTATTAACAACGACCCATTGCATTGTTCTTATCAACTTCGCCCAATCTCTCCCCTATCCCCAAAGCAATGCAGGTAACACATCCACCGTCTCCATGTTTGAACACCAATCAGCGCTATTTTTATCACCATTCCCTCCTTTATAACGGTCTCCATGACTGACAAAACATGACTTCCACAAATAGAAATCACCAATCCCACACTTATAATAATGAAATATAACGCCAAAAAATAAAATATTGTCAGTTCATTAAGCTATAAATTTAAAGTTTACAGTTATAAATATCAATCATATCTATGTCGCCAGTATACTTTATTCAAGAAAATCGCCGCCTATGACAAACAACAGTAACTGTGTCGTTTCTGACTTCCTAATAAAAAAGCAGTCAAGCAACGGCAAGTTAATGCTGTCTTTCAGTATTAAGGCATCAGGCTAAGCCATATTTACAGCGCCGATAAAGATAGCAAGCTAATAATAATTTTGATGTCTAGTGCGTTAAAGAGAAATGTCAGCATGACTCTATTTGGGTTGAAATTTCATCTATAGCGGATGCAGCCATGAGTAAAAATCAGATTCAGGCCCGTAGATATAGAGCTGATACAAGGTTATTTCTATCGCCAACCTATATAGGTTCAACGTTTGATTTTGGATAAGAATATAAAATGCTCATCAATAATGAAAAACGAAACAGAAAAGTTTCAATCATCACAGATAATGAATACCTGAAATTAGGCTTGCTTTCTATACTTAGTGAGCTAGATCCCAAAAGCTTTGTAGGAAATGCTATTTTTATTGACGTTGATAGTTTGAAGCTGATGTCAGACTTTGGCACTTTGCTAAAAAATGCCTATGCCAATCGCGCCTCCGTGATTCTTATCTGTGCAGGGGGAGATATGTCTATGGTATTGGAACGACTTCCTCACATCGATATTAACGAAAAACTCTCTCTATGGCCTCGAGATATCACGACGTTGCTTAGATCAAACCTGACCTATTATTTCATTAAGGAATTTAATGATCTGATTTGTGTCAAAAAACTCGGGGCAATGAAAATGGCCATCATTCTTATGGTCAATAAAGGGTGGACATTTAGCCTTATCGCCAGAACATTGAAGATCTCACATAAAACGCTTTATCGCTACACCGGGGGATTGGTTTCTTATTTTAATGTTAAAAACATTAATTTTTTATTTTATTTTCTTAGGTCACGTTTTCCACCGTCCTATTTTGACTCCCGTTTAACTGACTATTCGCCAAGAGCACCGCTACTGTCTTTTGTAGCCGGAAAGGTTTTGGCTAAAGGTCAAGCAAGAATAACAACGCAGTTAACTCAGCCGTAGCCCATACAGGCACATTTAATAATGATTTTTTCATGATGTAATTAAGGAGCTAGTTTATATGAACATGGGTTCATCAAAGTTTTTGATCTTGGGATCAATCTGTCTGCTGGCGGCATGCTCATCCCAGCCAGCAAAGAAGCCTCAGGGCAACAACCATACAACGGCTGCAGCAACTACTGGATATAAAAATACTAGTACCCCTGCAGATAACTATATTGCAAAACGAACTGCAACACTGACAGGTATAACGCTGGCTTCAACAAACAACATCTGTGTTGACCACTTTAATTTCTTAAGAGAAGTACAGTCTAATCAATATCAGAAATACACTAAAGATTATGGCGATATTGGCAAGGGATACCGTTTTTTGAATGTAAACAAAAACATTATGGATAACGATGCAAAACAAGTTTACACCATGATGCTTGAAATGAAATTAGACACCTTGTGTTCAAAAGTTCAATACACCGGATATTCAGTAGTAAAAGATAAAATAAAAGAGCTCTCTAGCATTTAATTACACATTTAAGCTATTTCAAGCCAGAGCCCCTTCTTTTATGAAGATGGGCTCTTTGTGTGCTTCATAATATTTTACATTGGTATTCGTTATGAGAAAAATAATTTCACCAAGAGGTATGAAAATTACCTCGTGGGGGATAATCATTATTCAAGCTCTTACACCATTGTTAATTTCAGCCAGTTCTGTCGCCAGAGCTAATGAATATCGCAATATGGAAGAGACTATTTTGGGGATGCAATCGGTAGTTGACGGGAGTGCTCCTACAGCGAGCCAGCCATCTTCACCTTTATTGCCCCCAAAAAAGCAGCAGGCCCCCACATTAATCTCAACACCTGAGTTCCAATCTTATCTTAACCCAGAGATGGCTCTCCCTACGCCATCTCCCGAGACTTCAACGCCTAATTTGCCTTCCCTTGGTAGCGAGTCTATTTCATCTTCGTCAGCAAACGAACCAGCGCCAGATCTCACTGGTAACGCGATGCAGGCAGGACAAATTTTATCGAGTGATAATGTTACCAATGCATCTATTAATTATGCAAAAAGCATTGGCGAAGGATTAATTAACCAACAGATTAATGACTGGTTGAATCAGAAAGGTACTGCACGTTTCAGCGCGGGCTCTGATCAAAAAATTTCTGGGGACTTGTTACTCCCCATTATTGGGAACACAGATAGTTTACTCTTCACGCAGCTCGGCTTGCATAGCAATGAAGATAGAAATACGGCCAACGTTGGTATGGGCTATCGCCAATATATTGGCGACTGGATGTATGGAATCAACACCTTTTACGATTATGACTATACGGGCAAAAATGCGCGTTTAGGCGTCGGTGGTGAAGCTTGGACGGACTATCTAAAACTGGCGGTGAATGGCTACTACGGCCTAACCGACTGGCATCAGTCCCGCCTGTCTGCAATGAAAGACTATGATGAACGCCCTGCCAATGGGTTTGACCTGCGTGCTGAGGCTTATTTACCGTCATATCCTCAATTAGGCGCCAACCTTAAATATGAACAGTATTTTGGTAAAGGTATCGATCTGGGCACCGGCACACATCCTGACGACTTAAAGGATAATCCAAAAGCACTGACCTTCGGCTTAAACTATACGCCAATCCCACTGGTTACCCTGAAAGGTGAGCACTCCGTGGGTGATAAAGATGACAGTCGCATTGGGATCGACGTTAATTATCGGTTTGGTGTGCCATGGGCTCGACAGATCAGCGCCGACTCGGTTGATGCATTGCGTAGCCTAATGGGCAGCATGTACGAATTTGTCGATCGTAACTATGAAATCGTGATGCAATACCGTAAGCAGGATCTGCTGCGAATCTCATTGCCAAATACGGTCACCGCCAAAGCCGCAGAAACCATAACGCTACCGCTCACCGTATCTAAAGCCAAGTATGGTCTGAAGGACGTCGAGTGGACGGCTTCTGCGGAATTTCTCGCTAACGGTGGTACATTCCGCGAGCTGTCGCTCACCCAGTTAGAAGTCACTTTGCCGCCATACGTGTACACCAAACGCGCTAACGCCGCGCAGGAATACGTCATTAAAGCGGTTGGCGTCGACAACAACGGTAATAACTCCAATACCGCAGCGACGACAATTAAAGTTGAACCTTCTAAAAATATCATCAGCGATTTAACGATCACGCCATCAGGCTCAGTACCGGCTAACGACGCTGACTATTTCACCGTGACAGCCTCAGTGCTTGATGAACATAGCCAGCCGATGACGGCACAGCCTATCAAGTTTGATATTGATAATATGAAAGGCGAAGATGGTCGATCGGCAGCAACGTTATTTAAAGATGGCGACACCAACAGCCAGACGCTGACGGTTAACACCGATAGCCGGGGTAAAGCCACGGTTTACGTTCGTAGTAAACTGGCTAAGCAAGGTGTGGTTACTGCCACAATGAACAACGGTAACTATAAATCAGGTCAGGTTGACTTTATTGCTGATGCCGCTACAGCACAAATCAGCGCGCTGGATATCATCAAAAACAAGGCACTCGCCGATGGGCAAAGCTCAAACAAACTGCAAGTGACCGTAAAAGATATCAATGGCAACCCACTCGCCAATTCACAGGTTGATTTAAGCGCCACAAACGGTGCAACTATCGTCAATGGTTCAACGGTGATGACTGATGCCGAAGGTCAGGCCATTCTGTTAGTGACCAATACAACGATTGGTGATAGCACAATCACGGCACGCATCAACGGGAGTTCTAAAACTCAGGTTGTTACCTTCGTTGCAGATAAATCGACATCTACCATTACCCAGGGCGATCTCACCGCAACGCAGGATGCCGTCGCAAACGGAACGGATACTAACCTAGTCACAGCAAAAGTTACCGACGCCAACGCGAACACGGTCTCCGATGTCACGGTTCATTTTACCGTCAGCAACGGTGCCAAAATTATCACCGTCAAAGGTGTGACCGGCGATGACGGCCTTGCAACCGCCAAAGTGACAAGCCTCAAGGCGGATACCTACACCGTTACCGCTCGAATTCAGGAATCAGGAAACAGCGCTCAGACCAACACGCGCTTCATTCCCGATAGTTCAACAGCAACCATCATTGATAGCAATCTGAATATCAACCCCAATGGCGCTCTAGCTGACGGTGTTGATACCGATGCAGTTGAAGCTATTGTAACCGATGCCAACGGCAACCTCGTCCCCAACGCCAGCGTTAACTTTATTGTTGCAACAGGTGCCACGATTACCACCGTTATCGGCACCACGGGTACAGATGGCAAAGCAACAGCAACGGTGACGAGTACCACTGCAGGCAAATATAAGGTCACCGCCACCGTCAGCGGCCGTTCAGCCAGCAAAGACGCAATATTTGTTGCTGATAATGGAACCGCGGCCATCGTTGCAGGAAATCTGAAGGTCACTGCTGATAACGCATTAGCCAACGGCACTGCAACCAATGCTGTCCAAGCTAAAGTCACGGATGCGAACGGTAACGTGGTGCCGAATGTGGCTGTAAGCTTTAGCGCCAATAATGGTGCAACCGTCACTACAGCGTCAGCGATCACTAACGAAAGTGGCCTTGCTACGACAACGCTGAGTAATACCACATCAGGGGTCACCAACGTCGTTGCGGCTATTAACGGCACCAGCCAGAATGTGAATACTAACTTCACACCTGATGGCTCAACGGCAACGATCGTCAAAGGTGATTTACAGGTCACACAAAACGATGCCACAGCCAATGGGAGCGATACTAACGCAGTTCAAGCCAAGGTTACCGATGCCAATGGCAACGTAGTACCGAATGCTACCGTCACCTTCAGCGCTAACCACGGCGCGACAGTGACCACTGAGTCTGTCACAACCAACCCACAAGGACTTGCCAGCACCACATTAACCAACACGCAATCCGGTACGACTCAGGTTACGGCAACCGTTAACAGTCATAGTCAGCAAGTAGACACTAACTTTGTAGCAGATGGCTCAACGGCAACCATCACCAAAGCTAACCTCGTTGTGACTTCTGATAACGCTAAGGCAGATGGCCATGCAACCAACGCGGTTCAAGCTAAAGTCACCGATGCCAACGGCAACTTAGTCCCTAATGCAGTCGTCAGTTTCACCGCAGATAATGGTGCAACGATCGTCAACGCGTCAGTGACAACGGGTTCTGATGGCTTAGCGAGCACCACGTTGACCAATATCCAAACAGGGATAGCCAAGGTCACCGCCACCATTAATAGCCATAGCCAAACCGTCGACACCACCTTTAAGGCTGATGACGGGACAGCAACCATTATCAGTGGCAATTTGACGGTCACGACTGACAACGCCAAAGCCAACGGCACCGCAACCAACGCCGTTCAGGCCAAGGTGACCGATGCTAACGGCAACGTGGTGCCTAATGTGACAGTCGCCTTCGCCGCGAATAACGGCGCGACGATCACCACCGCGTCAGCCAACACCGATGAAAATGGCTTAGCCACCACCACGCTGACCAACATCACCGCCGGTATCAGTAAAGTCACCGCCACCGTTAATGGTAACAGCCAGAG
>NZ_LXET01000019.1 GCF_001655005.1 Hafnia paralvei ATCC 29927 | reverse complement strand
CTAACACCGATGAAAATGGCGTAGCCACTACCACGCTGACCAACATCACCGCCGGTATCAGTAAGGTCACCGCCACGATTAACGGTAATAGCCAAACCGTCGACACCACCTTTGTGGCTGATGACGGCACGGCAACCATTGTCAGTGGCAATTTGACGGTCACGGCTGACAACGCCAAAGCCAACGGCACCGCAACCAACGCCGTTCAGGCCAAGGTGACCGACGCCAACGGCAACGTGGTGCCTAATGTGGCAGTCACCTTCGCCGCCAATAACGGTGCGACGATCACCACCGCGTCGGCCAACACCGATGAAAATGGTTTAGCGGCAACAACGCTGACCAACATCACCGCCGGTATCAGTAAGGTCACTGCCACCGTTAATGGTAACAGCCAAACCGTTGACACCACCTTTGTGGCTGATGACGGGACAGCAACGATTGTTAATGGCGATTTGACGATCACCACTGATAACGCGGTTGCTGACGGTACGGACACCAACGCCGTTCAGGCCAAGGTGACCGACGCTAACGGCAACGTAGTGCCTAACGTGGCGGTTACCTTCACCGCGAATAACGGTGCCACAGTCACAACGGCATCAGCGATGACCGGTTCGAATGGTTTAGCCAGCACAACGTTAACCAATACTAAAACGGGGATTAGTCGAGTCAGCGCGGCTATTAACAGCACTAGCCAATCCGTGGACACCACCTTTATCGCCGACGGCGGGACGTCCACCATTATTGATGGCAATTTAACCGTCACCACTAATAACGCCAAAGCCGACGGCGCGGATACCAATGCCGTTCAGGCCAAGGTGACCGATGCCAATGGCAACGTGGTACCCAATGTCGCAGTAAGCTTTATCGCGGATAACGGCGCAACGGTAACCTCGACATCTGCCACCACCAATCAGCAAGGGTTAGCCACCACCACGTTAACCAATACCACGTCAGGAGTATCGAAGGTCACAGCCAAAATTAATGGCCATAGCCAAACCGTCGACACCACCTTTGTGGCTGACGGCGGCACGGCAACCATTGTTAATGGCGATTTGACGATCACCATTGATAACGCGGTTGCTAACGGCACGGACACCAACGCCGTTCAAGCCAAGGTGACCGATGCTAATGGCAACGTGGTGCCTAATGTGGCAGTCACCTTCGCCGCGAATAACGGCGCGACAGTCACCACCGCGTCGGCTAACACCGATGAAAATGGTTTAGCGGCGACAACGCTGACCAACATCACCGCCGGTATCAGTAAAGTCACCGCCACCGTTAATGGTAACAGCCAGAGCGTCGACACCACCTTTGTGGCAGACGACGGGACAGCAACCATTGTCGCTGGCGCCCTGACGGTCACAG
>NZ_LXET01000018.1 GCF_001655005.1 Hafnia paralvei ATCC 29927 | reverse complement strand
CGATGGCACGGCGACCATTATCGCTGGCGCCCTGACGGTCACGGCTGACAACGCCAAAGCCAACGGCACCGCAACCAACGCCGTACAGGCTAAGGTGACCGATGCTAACGGCAATGTGGTGCCTAATGTGGCAGTCACCTTCGCCGCGAATAACGGTGCGACGATCACCACCGCGTCGGCCAACACCGATGAAAATGGCGTAGCCACTACTACGCTGACCAACATCACCGCAGGTATCAGCAAGGTCACCGCCACCATTAACGGTAATAGCCAAACCGTCGACACCACCTTTGTGGCAGATGACGGGACAGCAACCATTATCAGTGGCAATTTGACGGTCACGGCTGACAACGCCAAAGCCAACGGTACCGCAACCAACGCCGTTCAGGCCAAGGTGACCGATGCTAACGGCAACGTGGTGCCTAATGTGGCTGTCACCTTCGCCGCCAATAACGGCGCGACAGTCACCACCGCGTCGGCCAACACCGATGAAAATGGTTTAGCGGCGACCACGCTAACCAACATCACCGCCGGTATCAGTAAGGTCACCGCCACCATTAACGGTAACAGCCAGAGCGTCGACACCACCTTTGTGGCAGACGACGGCACCGCGACCATTATCGCTGGC
>NZ_LXET01000017.1 GCF_001655005.1 Hafnia paralvei ATCC 29927 | reverse complement strand
TGATGACGGCACGGCGACCATTATCGCTGGCGCCCTGACGGTCACGGCTGACAACGCCAAAGCCAACGGCACCGCAACCAACGCCGTTCAGGCCAAGGTGACCGATGCTAACGGCAACGTGGTGCCTAATGTGGCAGTGACCTTCACTGCGGATAACGGTGCGACGGTCACCACCACGTCGGCTAACACCGATGAAAATGGTTTAGCGGCGACAACGCTGACTAACGTCACTGCAGGAGTATCGAAGGTTACCGCGGCGATCAACGGCCATAGTCAAACGGTAAACACAACCTTCGTGGCTGATATCACGACGGCTATCGTGACAGAAGTGACACTGGTTGATACGGTAACTGACAAAATTGCCAATGGAACCGACTTCTTTACCTTTGATGCACTGGTAAAAGATGCGCATGGAAATCTGGTGCCTAATGCCACAGTCACTTGGTCCCAAGACAAAGGTAACTCGGTCGTACTGCCTTCAAGCAGTGAGACTGACGTCAACGGTAAAGCGACTATCGCCCTGAAAAGTACCAAAACCGAGGCGCTGCTGATTCAGGTATCTGCCGCCATTGGTAGCGGTGCGGCAGTTAATGCAGATAAGAAAGTCAACTTTAAGGCTCAGCTCGTCACGCTGCATGGTGCGACAACCAACGCAGTCAACAATGCTGTAGTGCCTAATACCAAAATTGAACTCTTCTTGTCTCAGAGCGATACCACTCCAGCCTATTCGGCCACCAGCGGATCCGATGGTAAATACGCCATTAGCAATATTCCACAGGGCGTCTATTATGCGAAAGCAAGCGCGACCGGGTTTATTACGCAGAATGCAACGGTAGATATACAGGACGTTACCGATCTTGAGCAGAACTTCGTTCTGTCGCCAAATCTCGATGGCAAAGCTGCGCGTATCGTCCTAACTTGGGGAAGTACACCAGCCGATTTAGACTCCTATCTGTGGGTGCCAACGGTAGGAGCGCCAAACACGATGATCAAGGTGAATTACGGTTCTAAAGCACCCACGGGGGCCGATGCAGTTCTTGATGTTGACGCAAGAAATGGCTACGGACCAGAGACAATCACCGTGAACAGCCTACATCCTGGTGTCTATTGTTACGTGGTCAATAGATTTTCGGCGTCACCTCAAGCCTATGGCGATGCCAAAGTGAAGCTCTATTTATCTGACGGTACCACTCAGGACTTTAAGATTGAGGATGCAGGAAGTACAGGTGACATGGCTAACTGGACGGTATTCAAGATTGATACCACCTCAGGCCAGACCGATGTTAGCGTTATCAATTCAATCAATAGTTCTAGCAACAGGGGTGAATGTAGTTAACGTCTATCATTAACCGATTCATCTAACGACGAATGGCGCTAAGAATATTTAGCGCCATTTTTTATGGTAGTAAAAAATAATGTTAATAAAACAAGCACTCATCATTCAGAAAAGTGCTTGGCATTACATTAAATATCAGAGAGGTTGTGGCGCTTTTCATTCACAAGAATGAAGCTAGAATACTGAATTTTCGAGCACAAAGTTTCCAATTTCATCTTGAGCTGCATGGTATAAATTTTCTTGGCATCTTTATCCATAATATTTTTGTTGGAGTTTAAAAACTTAAACCCTTCGGTAATCTTATTGTAGTCCTCAGCATATCTTGGATACTGAGGAGCATTCTCTTCACGAAGAAAATTATAGTTATCCATGCATTTATTATTCGTTGACGAATATGAGTTCCCTCCGACTACGCCCCCCTTCGGGGGCGTATTCTCCTCCGTAGGGCTTAGCTGACTGTTAGCATAAAAATAGTCATATTCAAGATCGTTCCCTTGGTAGTTTTTGTTTGTTTTATTTGATGACGAGCAACCCGCTAACAAAAAAGCGGCTCCGGTTATCAATATACTGACCTGCCTTTTATTCATATAGCATCCTTTTATAAAAATGTAGGTGTGTTGACTTAAACCATAAAGAAAGAATCAAGAAACCTGCAAAATCTATGATGTGCAGGCAAACACAAAGTTATTTGCATGACCAAATAAATAGGTGTTTTTAACTTTGTTAACATTGATATTAATTTCTTTTAGATCTTTATATCTAAAAAAAAGAAAATCGAGTATAGGCTCTGGCGCAAAAGACTCGTCAACAGAATCATGCGAATAGGTCACCAGTCTTGCATCATAAATAACGAGTTTTTTGGGCGATATGACACGATACTTGAAATCAACACTTCTAATGATATCTTGCGAAGTTCCATTCCTAGCCAGATACCCAATGATCTCAGCATGCCCCTGCATTTTATTGTTTAAGCTCAGAAAAATATTTCCGTCAAGTATATCGTGACTCTCATCATCTCTATAAGAGAACTCGTTATTACATGAAAAATTGTATGATGGCTCGTAGATGACAGAAACATAAACAATTTCAAAAATAAGCGTAAAAGACAAAATAGCTAACACAATAATTTTATTATTCATTTTGTATAGTATCCTTTACAAAAAAAGTATTCATTTCCCTTTTTATCAACAACACACTCGGCGAGAAATGCCCTACCACTGCCGCGACTTTCTGGCTTAGAAATAAATTCTTTTCCCGGTAAGCATTTTATATTGTTCCGTTTTATCAGGTCGGTGGAAGCCTCGAGGAGGTAGCGGGATTGGCCGCGCGTATACTGAGGTAACACTCTGATCTCGCAAGCATCATACTGTCCAACTCCCGTGGTTGATGTCTCTAAGCTAAACTTTTTGTTTTGAGATAAAACATAGGCGATAAGCGCCAGAATGCATAAAGTTAAAATAGACATCATTACCCCATAAAAATAATATTGTGTTCTCTCTTTAGGTGCGCTCTCCCTAGTGGCAATCTCTGAAGATACAGGGCTATACTCTTTCTCCACGCTTATCGCTTCATTAAAACAAAAACCGACCTTAGGAATGGTTTTAATGACTTCCTCATCTATGCCTAAAAGAGAAAACGTTCTTCTGAGAATAGAAATGTATTGATTTAGTGTGTTATTTGACGATCGTAATCCTTGCTTATCCCATATATCTTCTAAAATGTTCTCTCTAGAAAGAATTGCACCTTTATTGTTGAGCAGCATGCATAACAGGTTGCAGTTGGTAATCGTAAGATTTATCACCTGTTCAGGACTATCAATACTCCAGATAGCTCCGTCAGCGGGTTTAAATCTCACCGTATCACTAATCTTATAAATCATAATTTTCACACTATAATGATTCAATTTACGACTCTCGTATCAGAGAAAATTAGCTATAACAACAGATCGTTTTTCTGCTTTATAGTGATGAGAAATAGTTTCGTTATAATCTTATAGATGAGAATCTTTCACATATTCATCCCCACAGATTTATCCATATATTGCTCTAGTTTTACCTGAACAACGCGACATCATAAGAATCATCTCAAATTAAAACGAAGGGGTAAAACATGTGATGTGTGTGATTTATACTTTTTATAAAAATTTTATTTAAGAATTTCAGGGCGCGAGATAGATAAAAAATCCAATTATAAATAAATTATAATAGAGATGCGGATAAATAGTCTACAGTATGCGTTTCAAACAGAATATTAGCCGCAATTTGATAGAGGCGTAACTTTGAGAAAAAGTGATGGTTTTTAGGAAAATTACCGCATTAATTGCCAGTAAAAATCAACTTTCATCTCTTTTTTTTCACAAGATTATTATTATTTCAGCGGGGGTCATTAAAATATAAACCTGTATCATCCGTAGTCTCACGACCTTTTTCTTCCCTTTCAGTCTTCTACATAGATTTAAATCTTGGTTAACAGGATTGCGATGGCACAATTATTCTTAATCTATCAAGATTAAGGTGAAAAAATATCAACCTATAGTCATATTAACGTTGTCAACGTCCTTCAATTCGTTTCAGTTATCATTTAACTTAAAATATTCATAACATAAAAGCAACGTGGGATGTTGTTGTCCTATCTCAACCGTTCTACGCTATCCTTGGAGACAGCAGATAAAGCCACGATGCTTATCGCGCTGGCGCATAAAAAGTAAATCCGTGATCGTATTTTATGCCGTATTCGCGGGTAGTGAAGTTACTGCGATGATTTTTCCGCCACTACGTTATGCCACCGATGCCGCAAAAATGATCGTTTTAAACGGACCAAAATGAACCGCTCGAGATGATTAATTCTTTATATCTTTCAATTATAGGAATAATTTATTCCTTAACGTCGCACCACAGAGAATACAGACATGAACATTGATTTATCTCACCTTCAAACCGAAGGCCGTAATACCGCCAGTGAAAACATTGATACCCTATCGACGCTAGACATGCTGACCATCATCAATCAGGAAGATCAGAAGGTCGCGTTAGCCGTAGAGCGCATCCTACCGCAAATCGCCCAAGCCGTAGACGCCATCACTCACGCGTTCGCTCTAGGTGGGCGCCTGATTTATTGTGGCGCAGGAACTTCGGGGCGCCTCGGTATTCTGGATGCCAGTGAATGCCCCCCTACCTACGGAACTCCGCGAGAACAAGTGATAGGTCTTATTGCCGGTGGACATACCGCGATTCTACGCGCCGTTGAAAATGCCGAGGATAACGTCGCTCTCGGCGAACAGGACATGATAGAGAATCAGGTCGGTGAACGTGATGTTGTCGTGGGGATTGCCGCCAGTGGACGCACTCCGTACGTCATTGGTGCAATGAAATATGCGCGAACTCAAGGAGCAACCGTCGTTTCACTGACATGCAATGCAAATAGCGCCATGAGTCAATTAGCCGATATTGCTCTAGAAGTAGTAGTGGGTCCGGAAGTCGTTAGCGGTTCCTCAAGAATGAAAGCCGGTACTGCACAAAAAATGGTTCTCAACATGCTCACTACCGGATCCATGATCCGTAGCGGAAAAGTCTATGGCAATTTGATGGTGGATGTTGAAGCGACCAACGCCAAGCTGGTGCAGCGTCAGGTTGATATCGTGATGCAGGCCACGGATTGCGAGCGCAGCACAGCCATCAAAGCGCTTAGCGAATGTGAAAGACACTGCAAAACAGCCATTCTCATGATCCTCGGTCAACTATCAGCCGCTGAGGCCAGCGCGGTTTTGACACAAAATAACGGATTTATTCGCCAGGCATTAGGCGCTAAAGGAGTTTAGCTATGGCAAAAATAACGGATGCCACGATCGCGCAAATTCTGGCATGTATCGGTGGCAGCCAAAATATTGCCCTGTGTGGAAACTGCATGACACGACTGCGTCTCACCCTGCGTGAGCGCAGCCTTGTCGATCACGCTAAATTAAAAAAAATCCCTAGCGTGATGGGCGTTATCGAAGGTAATGATCAACTGCAAATTGTTCTTGGCCCAGGAAAAGCGCAAACGGCCAGTGAAATGATGAACATATTGCTTGCTCAAAATCACGCCAGCCAAGAGATAGAGGCCAAGCCAGCTGATTTGCATACACTCGCCGCCGCAAATAAACAGCAACTCAAAAGTAAACAAAGGAGCGGGTTCCACAGTTTCTTAACCCAATTTGCCACCATCTTTACTCCGTTGATCCCCGGTTTTATCGCGGCAGGCTTGCTACTCGGAATTGCCACTCTATTACAGCAGACACTCGTACTTGAGGGGAGCACCGCACCTCTGTGGCTGACGAGCCTGATTGGCTATATGAAAATATTCAGCGTCGGTTTATTTACTTTCCTGAGTATTCTAATCGGCTTTAATACCCAAAAAGCCTTTGGCGGCACTGGCGTTAACGGCGCTATTATTGCCTCTTATTTATCTTGCGCTACAGCACAGAAGGCACCGTCGGCTATTACGCGGGTATCGATAATTTCTTTGGGCTGGTCATTGACCCAAGGGGGAATATTATTGGCGTACTTCTCGCTTGTATGTTCGGTGCGTGGATTGAACGCAAAGTGCGTAAAATCATTCCCGATAATCTCGATATGATCCTCACTTCGTCCATCACTTTGCTTATTACTGGCGCGGTAACCTATGTCGTGATCATGCCGATTGGTGTTGAACTATTTAAAGGCATGTCATGGCTATTCCTGCATTTAAATGGCAATCCTTTCGGCACGGCGCTATTGGCAGGACTCTTTTTAATCGCGGTAGTCTTCGGCATTCATCAAGGGTTTGTACCGGTGTATTTTGCACTGATGGATGCGCAGGGTTTTAACTCCCTGTTCCCTATTCTTGCCATGGCCGGTGCGGGACAAGTTGGCGCTGCATTGGCGCTTTATCTCAAAGCCAAACCAGCTTCTACATTACGCCTGCAAATTAAAGGCGCGATATTCCCCGGCCTGCTCGGTATTGGCGAACCGTTAATTTATGGCGTAACGCTACCACGCTTGAAGCCTTTTATTACCGCCTGCTTCGGCGGTGCCGTAGGGGGATTCTTTATCGGTCTAGTGGCTTATATGGGATTACCCATCGGCTTAAATACCGTATTTGGGCCATCGGGGTTGGTTTCAATACCGTTGATGACGTCCTCACAGGGGATCTACGCGGGCATCATGGTTTATATTGCCGGAGTATTTATCTCGTATGCCGCTGGATTTATTTTCACCCTACTTTTCGGCTGCAAAAATGTCGATTTGACTTAAACAAGAATACGTTTAACAGATGACTTGGTTTTTAAACCTGCGCGCCTTGCTCAAAGGAGCGCAGGTTTCACATGAGTTACAGCATCCACTCTATCGGCAAATAATAGGCAATACGCGCCAAAATACGTTTGTATAACGGACTATCTGGTTCTTTACGGTGAATGTATTCCTTGCCGTTTTCATATTCTATCCAGTGAATCTTCCTTCGCCGAGTGAGAATTAGCTGAAAGGCTTTGTCGTGCAAACTGGCAATAAAGCGTTGATGGGTTAACGTCGTTAACGATTCGCTCTGAATCACAAATCCCATCTCGGTATTTAACCGTGCAGAACGCGGGTCAAAATTAAAAGATCCAACAAATACGAGCTTGCCATCAACGGCAAAAGTTTTCGCATGCAAACTCGAACCAGAATGCCCCGTTAAACCGCGGTCACGTAGGCGGTCATTACGCGTAACATCTTCGGTTTCGTTCGCTTTCATTTCGAAGAGTTCGATTCCACAGCGCAGCAGCATTTTCCGCCATTTGGCATATCCTGCATGGACGATAGCCACATCATTTGCCGCCAGTGAATTAGTCAGAACGGTGATCTTCACACCTTGCTTCGACAAATGAACCAACTGTGAAACACCGGTTCGCGTGGGAACAAAATAGGCAGAGATAATATCCATGCTAATTTTTGGCACGCCAATCATCTCGAACAGGCGTGAAGCCATTAGCGCCTTGGTAGCAAGTTCCCCTAACCCTTTTCGCGGGTCGTCACTAAATAACTGTACTTTTGCCCAGGTTAACGAAAGCTGATTATTTTCCATTTGGCGCGCTAACAATTTGTCGCGTAGACGCTTTAAATACTCTTTAGCTCTCGCCCGCCCCCCGACTTCAGCAATCGTTAACCCGTGTAAATAGCGATAATCCGAAGCCTTACCCAGCACATCTTCGGCGGGAGATACACAGGCTGAGTGCCAATATCGCTCGAAATCTTGGCATACGTCCTCAACCACCTTCCCCACGGCCAGCACATCTAAGTCTGAAAATAGCGCCTGATCGCCAATACCAAAATATTCGTCACCCACGTTGCGCCCGCCAACGATGGTTGCCTGACCATCAAACGTCATGCTTTTGTTGTGCATGCGACGGTTGAGCCGTTTAAAGTCAGTCAAATAACATAAGCAGCGCATCCTTCTCAGCTTGAAAGGATTGAATAATTTAACGCTAATGTTGGGATGGGCATTCAGGCGACGCAAAGACTCATCAAGCCCGCCAGTGTTATTGTCATCCAGCAGCAACCGTACTTTTACGCCACGCTCAGCGGCACGAAATAAGGCGTTAAACAGCAAGCGTCCGGAAATATCGTTGTGCCAAATGTAGTACTGAACATCCAGCGTTTTTTCAGCCATGTTGGCCAGTAAATAGCGAGCAGCAAAAGCGTCATTGCCTTTTTCTAGCGGGTATACGCCGCTGAGTTCAGGATGAAGCTGACATAAAGGCTGAATCAATCGGGCTAGGCGAGTCTCGATAGCAGGTTTATTGCTCATAGCAAAAATAACTCACAGAATCACCCTTATAAAAGAGGCTATCGAATAAAAACGAAGCCAAACCGTGTGCATACATCATAGGCTAAAAATATAGCATGGCAGGAAAACCGCATGCAGAGGGTTTTTCTCAAAAGAGGGCTCGCCGATAAATTGCCACCAATAACGCATTTATTGCTTAAAAAGAGGAGCGTAAACACCGCGCGTAAGCTGCACATTAAATGTTCCAGTGTCTAAATGTTATACAGATCACACTCTGCTGCCAAAACCCTTTTAAAAGAGTACAATACGCCTTCGATTTTAAGGGCGATTTGTCCCTGCATGTACAACGTATTAATCGCGTGAACAAAGGGTGAGGTTGTTGTGTTTGAGAGCTATGGTGTACTCAATATCTGGACATATGTACTAGGTGTGATTTTCATCATTATGGTACCGGGGCCGAATACGCTGTTTGTCCTCAAGACCGGTATTACACGGGGAGTCAGAGAGGGTTATAAGGCCGCTCTCGCCGTTTTTATCGGTGACGCCGTGCTCATCTTTTGCGCCTACATCGGTATTGCATCGCTCATCCGCTCTTCGCCGTTTTTATTTTCTCTGGTAAAAATGTTAGGCGCGCTTTATCTGCTCTATCTTGGGCTGAAAATCCTTTACAGCACGTTGGCGAAAAAAGGCCAAGAGCAAAGTGCCGCTAAAGAAGAGCCTGAGCACACATTCCGTAAAGCTCTCACCCTAAGTTTAACGAATCCCAAAGCGATTCTGTTTTACGTTTCCTTCTTTGTGCAATTTATTGATATGGATTATGCGCATACCGGCGTCTCTTTTGCGATTCTGGCGGTTATCTTAGAAATGATTAGCTTCTGCTATATGACGCTGCTGATCTTCTCTGGTGCCGCGCTGGCGCATTTCCTCAGCGAAAAGAAACGCCTAGCAAAACTGGGAAACTCAATGGTTGGTCTGCTGTTCTTAGGATTCGCGACTAAGCTCGCCACATCCGCCTAGCAAGCTGAAAATGAGGAAAAGCGCCTGAAAATGGTAACATCGTTCACTTAAGCTTGATTTTAGGGGAGCACACTACGGTGGGGTAAACCCACTCTCCTAAACGAATGTCGTTACCTGTGATGGCGCTTTTTATGCACAACACTCAGTCTATTACGTCACTCAACAGCGCCAACAGATTCGTCGCCTTTTCACAATAGCCCATAGCTGAACACGCATTATTGAATAATACCCACGGCAGGCTGCGGCTGTAAGAAAGAAGTGAGGTGGTTAGGCGAGTTACCAGAAATAATCAATTCTTCTCATAAAAATCAAGCATTCTGTTTCCTAATAAGACGGAATTCATATTTCGTCCTTATTTGTTTATTATCCAAACACTCTTTTACTCAGAATTTATTCTGGAATTTTTATTGAGATAACTTTACAAAAATATATTTATCCTTATTGAATTGTTGTTCATTTTATTTTCATGTCCAGTAGTATCTCTGGTCAGGAATTTATCTTTTTGTTTGTGCAAGACCACAGACTAAGGTGATTAAATTGAGCACTAAAGGACAACATCAGCTGCTGGTAGAGTCACTGTCTGAATGGATAGAACAAAATCTAGATAAGCGAATCGTGATTGATGATATCGCCGAGCGAGCAGGATATTCTAAATGGTATCTGCAAAGATTATTTAAAGAGGTCACTGGGGATAATCTGGCATCCTATGTGCGTCACCGTCGTTTAATGCGAGCGGCAGCGGAACTAAAACGCACAGACAAAAAAATTATGGATATCACGCTACAGTATGGTTTTGACAGTCAGCAAACTTTCACCCGCGCATTCAAAAGGCGCTTCGGTACTTCTCCAGGCATATTCAGACAAACCCCATCGCCATCGACCGACAGCTAGACCGTTCTATCCCCTCCCAACCGTCCTTACTAAGGATGGTCAGGAGGGGAATGACATTATTTTTTCACTGAATCCTGCAGTTTCGCATCAGCCTGCCATACACGATATTTAACATCGACACCCTGCGGCACGTAAACCACAATAGGCAGTCGGCTGTTATAACGCTGCATTGCGGCATCGCCCAAATTAGCGATAACAAATTCGCTGCGTTTGGTGTTGTCTGGGCAAGCCATCATGGTTGATGCTGGTTCGGAAATTTTATCCATTACCAGATAATCATAGCCCCAGCCGGATAACGTTTTACTTTCCAGTTTTCCGCCCATCATATGGTGGTTGCAGTCAACTTCCATCGTTTTACCAATCATCAGTTCAACTTTAAAGTTGTTTTCATTTTCCTGCTTTGGTAAGTAAATAACCTGACGGCTCATGCCTTTCTCCGCCTGCGGATATGGCGCAACCTTTTCCAAAGGTTGTTTGCTGATATCTTCATGAGACTCTGCGGTGGCTGCAATTGCACCGGCAGAAGATGCCAACAACAGGCTGGCTAATACGGCTGAAATCTTGTTCATTATATATCCCTACTATTCTGATAATGATATTAACCAAACTAAATTATCATAGTCCGGACAAATATATCATAGGTTAATTCCTATTAATCCCAACTAAAGATATACAATAAAGAGGGTGAGGAAAACACGGAGTCATAAATAACAACAGTCGCACTACAAAATGTTAGAAAAAAAGCCATACCGTAAAACGGTACAGCTTTATTTAGCCGATATTTATCTATTTATACTAAATTATTCTGCGCCTTGGCTGCGCAAATAATCCTCATAGTTACCGGAGAAATCAATGGTCTTGGTTGGCGTAATTTCAAGAATACGCGTTGCCAAAGAGCTGACAAATTCACGGTCGTGTGAAACGAAGATCAGGGTACCTTCGTACATCTCCAGCGCCATGTTCAGCGCTTCGATGGATTCCATATCCATGTGGTTAGTAGGTTCGTCCATAACCAGAATATTGGGACGCTGCATCATCAACTTACCAAACAGCATACGGCCCTTTTCACCACCGGACAGCACTTTCACTGATTTCTTGATGTCGTCTTGGCTAAACAGCAGACGCCCTAAGTAGCCGCGCACCACCTGCTCGTCATCATTCGGCTGTTTCCACTGGCTCATCCAATCAAACAGCGTCAGATCTTCAGCAAATTCACTTTCATGATCCTGTGCGTAGTAACCGATATTGGCGTTTTCAGACCACTTAGCAAAACCCGTGTCTGGCTGCAGTTCGCCCACCAGCGTTTTCAGCAAGGTTGATTTACCCACGCCGTTAGTACCTAAAACGGCCAGCTTGTCACCCACTTCCAGCAGCATTCTTAGGTTTTTAAACAGCGGACCATTGTCAAAACCTTTGCTCAAGCCATCAATTTCCAACGCATTACGGAACAGCTTTTTGTCTTGCTCGAAGCGAATGAAAGGGTTCTGACGGCTAGACGCTTTAATTTCATCCAGCTTAATCTTATCAATTTGGCGCGCACGAGAAGTTGCCTGCTTAGACTTAGATGCGTTGGCGCTAAAGCGACTAACAAATGATTGCAGCTCGGAAATTTGTGCTTTTTTCTTGGCGTTATCAGACATCAAACGCTCACGCGCCTGAGTTGCCGCCGTCATATATTCATCGTAGTTACCTGGATATACGCGCAGTTCGCCGTAATCCAAGTCGGCCATGTGCGTACACACCATATTCAGGAAGTGACGGTCATGGGAAATGATAATCATGGTGCTGTTACGTTCGTTCAGCACGGTTTCCAGCCAACGGATGGTATCGATATCCAAGTTGTTGGTCGGTTCGTCGAGCAACAGAATATCTGGGTTAGAAAACAGCGCCTGAGCCAATAGCACACGCAGTTTCCAACCCGGAGCGATTTCGCTCATCAAACCATAATGCTGTTCAACAGGAATACCCACGCCCAGCAGAAGTTCACCGGCGCGAGACTCTGCGCTATACCCATCCATTTCACCATAAACAACTTCTAGATCGGCGACTTTATAGCCTTCTTCTTCGGTCATTTCTGGCAGTGCATAGATGCGATCGCGCTCTGATTTCACGTCCCACAATTCAGTGTGGCCCATGATAACAGTATCAATAACGGTATAATTTTCGAATGCGAACTGGTCCTGACGCAGTTTACCCAGACGCTCGTTCGGATCTAGGAAGACATTACCGCCGCTTGGTACCAGATCACCGCCGAGAATTTTCATCAGTGTGGATTTACCGCAGCCGTTTGCTCCGATAAGACCATAGCGATTACCTCCGCCAAATTTGACGGAAATGTTTTCAAACAACGGCTTACTGCCGAACTGCATCGTGATGTTATTGCTGATTAACAAGACTAGTACTCTTAACAAATGTGATTTTGGGCACATTATGCCATAAGTTGGCGCTTTTATCGCCCTTGAGAGCAAGATGGAAAAAGAGATAATGAAAATAGGGGTATGTCGTGTAGGAAGGCAAGGTAGCGGCATCTAGCAATGAATACCGCCACCTTCAGCAACATCTTGAGTTACAAGCACTTCAAGTCAGAATGAGAAGCAGGAGCAGCCTAAAGCGCCCCAGAATGCCTGCTCGTCTGACACTGGGATCGCTGATTTACGCGCTTTATCATGTGAGTGACCGTGTACACCACATGAACCGCAACATTGATGGGTTTGCGCCATCACGCCCGTTTTATTAGCAACCGGAGGAGCCGAGCGGTAATGTCCAGGCACGCTTACAACCGGCGACCATTCTGGCACAACCGGAATCGGCGGCGGGGCTAGCGGAGTAAAGGCGCCTGCGGCGTATACCACTTTACCATCCACAATGGTCATCACGGATTCAATGCCCTTAATGGCTTCTTCTGGAACACTAAAGAAATCCTGAGATAGCACGACCATATCCGCTAACTGCCCAGCCTGAATCCGACCTTTTTTGCCTTGTTCATTGGAAAACCAAGCGCTACCGGCAGTCCATAGCTCTAACGCAACGTCACGCGATAAGCGATTGTTATCATCGTACATCGCCATCCCCCCCACGGTGCGACCAGAGACCAACCAGTACAACGCAGTCCATGGATTATAACTGGCTACTCGCGTTGCGTCGGTTCCCATCCCCACAGGAACCCCCATCTCCAACATTTTGCTAATTGGCGGAGTTTGTTTCACTGCATCCATGCCATAGCGCTCAGCAAAGTACTCGCCCTGAAACGCCATACGATGCTGTACTGCAATGCCGCCCCCCAATGCTTTGACACGTTCAATATTTTGTTCTGTGATGGTCTCTGCGTGATCAAAAATCCAGTGCAGATCGCTGAACGGGATTTCACGATTCACTTTCTCAAACACATTCAGCATACGCGAGATAGATTCGTTGTAAGTCGCGTGTATCCGGAACGGCCAGCGATTCTCAACCAAATGGCGAACTACACGCTCCAATTCATCTTCCATGTATTCCGGTAAATCAGGGCGCGGCTGTAGGAAATCTTCGAAATCTGCCGCTGAGAATACCAACATTTCACCTGCGCCATTAGCACGATAAAAATCACTACCTTGCCCCGGCGTCAGCATATCCGTCCATTTCTGGAAATCATCCAATTCTTGCTTAGGACGCTGCGTGAACAGGTTATAAGCAATGCGTACGGTCATCTGTTTTTCGTCATGTAACTGCTGAATGATTTCGTAATCTTCTGGGTAGTTTTGAAATCCTCCCCCAGCGTCAATCGCACTCGTCACCCCCAAACGGTTTAACTCACGCATAAACTGACGAGTGGAGTTGACCTGCATCTCCAACGGGAGTTTCGGGCCTTTCGCTAAAGTGGCATACAGGATCATCGCATTGGGCTTTGCAATTAACATCCCAGTTGGGTTGCCTTTTGCATCACGTACGATTTCGCCTCCCACTGGATTCGGCGTGTCCTTAGTGTATCCCACGGCTTTTAACGCAGCGCGATTTAGCAATGCACGATCGTAAAGATGTAACACAAAGACGGGAGTATCTGGCGCGGCTTCATTTAGTTCTTCGATCGTTGGCATGCGGCATTCAGCAAACTGAAACTCTGTCCATCCCCCCACAACCCGCACCCACTGTGGTGACGGCGTGCGATCGGCCTGCTCTTTCAGCATACGTAGCGCATCAGCAAGGGAAGGCACCCCTTCCCAACGCAGTTCGAGGTTATAATTTAAACCACCACGAATCAGATGTAAGTGGGAGTCATTTAAACCAGGGATAACGGTATGACCTTTTAAATCAACAATCTGAGTTTCATCACCAGCAAAGCTCATCACTTTGGCTGTGCTGCTGGCGGCCAGAATTTTTCCGTCCTTAATGGCTACGGCATCCACCAGCGAATTTTCACGGTCAAGCGTATGAAACTGACCATTAGTGAGTATCAGTGAAGCGTTTTGAGACATAAGTCCTACTCCTATCGCGAAGATCGGCTATTTCTTCAGCCAACCAGCAAATATTCGGGTAACCAGCGGCATCCACATAAACACCACCAGTCCTACGACGCAGGCATCATTGATCAGGTGCAATGCTAAGGAGCCTTTCAATGTGGGAAATAGAGTTCCTGTCACCCTCGGCACCAGATTTGTGCTGGGAAAAATGACAAGGAGCGTTATTAGGAACTGCTTCCACTTCTTCGGTTTCTTTACCGTTGGACTGCTTGGCGTAAACCAAAATTCAGGCTCAGTGCGCACCTCATAATGCTCAGCCTGTGCCAAAATCGGGGCGATTTCGGCCACCAGCGTTTTACGCTGCTCCGAGTTTATCCATGCATAAAGGTTATCCAAGGTGTCAAAACGAATCACAATGTTATAAGCATCGCTGCCCGCAGAGGGCCTAATAACATGCACTCCCAAATGCCCCTGAAACTGCTGAGCGGCAGGCATAATGCGTGCGAGCCACTCCTCGTAGCTTTTTGCTTGATTAGGTTGCAGGTTATGCGTAATAGCCAAGGTAACGGTATTGGTTGCTGACATTTCGGGGCATCCTGAGGGAAAAAGTGGGATCTCGGCGGGAACATCGCCCGCCGCAGGTTGCAGTGAGTTTACGCTTTACGTTCTGGAGCCCCATGCACCAAAGTGTAAGCATAATCCACGCCCATGCCATAGGCACCGCTGTGCTCACGCACTAAGTCCATTACGGCATCGTAGGTTTCTTTGCGCGACCAATCACGTTGGTATTCCAACATAACCTGCTGCCAAGTTACGGGGACTGCACCTGCTTGTACCATACGTTCAACGGCACGCTCATGGGCATCAACAGATGTCCCCCCTGAAGTATCTGTTACAACATAAACTTCAAAACCTTCCTCTAAAGCCATCAGTGCTGGAAACGTTAGGCATACCTCAGTCCACAACGCTGAAATAATTAATTTTTTGCGCCCCGTAGCTTTCACTGCTTCAACAAAAGCCTTATCTTCCCATGAATTCATGGAGGTACGTTCAATAGGCTTAATGTCAGGGTGAACAGCTAGCAATTCTGGCCAAATATAGCCACTGAAGCTTTTGGTTTCGACCGAGGTATAAATCGTTGGAACATTGAAGATCTTACCCGCTTTAGCCAATGCAACTGTATTATTTTTCAAGGTTTGACGGTCAATATTAGCCACACCAAATGCCATTTGCGGCTGGTGGTCTATAAATATCAAAGTGGAGTTTTGAGGATCGATTAATTCACGAATTGACATAAGGCATCCTTAATTATCATTAGGTTAGAGTGTACACGCGTACTCTCTGTGAACAGGGATCATCCTAAACGTTTCATAAGAATGGTTGATAGCTAGAATTTTCTAACAACTCATTAAGTTATTTTATGTTGAGTAAAATCTTATTTATCATTATCGAACTAATAGTATTGTTGATATTTTTCACTTTACCTATTTTAATTTCCCTAAAATCTCTTTATAAAGAGAACATAGCGCTATACATGGCAGTAACCCATTGGTGGAGTTAACGTTAATTAAGCATTCCACCCCAAAAAGAAATTTCCTAGATTTACTCCCAGTAATGCAAAACTTAATATTTACGTATGCTAGGATTATTTTTAGTAATAGTAGAAGGTCACGATGCGAGTAAATTTAGATGTTCTGCTGATTCTGGATGCGCTTGAAAAGCACGGCAGTTTTGCAGCAGCTGCAGAATCCCTCTTCAAAACCCCCGCAGCACTCAGCTATATGGTGCAAAAGCTAGAAAGTGATCTCAGCATCAAACTACTGGATCGCTCTGGGCATAGAGCCAAATTTACCGATACAGGTAAAGTCGTTCTAGAGAAAGGTAGGGTACTTCTTAGTGCCGCACGCGATCTAGAAAAACAAGCAATTCAAATTGAATCCGGATGGGAAAAAGAGCTCACTATCGCTATCGATGGGTCTTTCCCATTTCATTTGCTGCTGCCAATGATTGAAGAGTTTTATCAGCTTGGGTGTCTAACCCAGCTCAGATTCACTCATCATACTCTTTCAGGCTCATGGGAACAGTTAACGCAAAACGACGCAGATATTATTCTTGGCGCCATCAATGAGCCTCCCACATCGACAGAGTTCTCTTATCGTATGCTAGGCATGCTTGAAAATGTGTTTGTCGTATCCCCCGCTCATCCGCTAGCTAAAATTGATGAATCACTTGATCCGACGATGATTGGCACACATCGCGCTATTGTTATCGGCGACACAGCAAAATTCAGTACCGGTCAGACGACAAATTATTTGCAAGAGCAAGAACGAATGGTGGTTTATGATTTCAATCATAAATTGCTGGCGCTGATTTCAGGTTTAGGCTGCGGTTTTATGCCACGCCATATCGTTGAACCTTATTTAAAAAGCGGAGTGTTAATAGCCAAGCAAACGACATCTAGTCGCCAAAAAGATCTCGCGTATTTAGGATGGTGTAATACCTCAGAAGGGATCGCCTCTCGCTGGTGGCGTGAAAAAATTCTAAACAGCGAACTCATCCAGCATATGTACAGCTACGACTAAACCTCGAGTCACAGCACCTTTATTGCACATATTGCTGGCGAATAATGTCTGACATCCAGTCCATAAAAACTTGTACCCGCCTAGCCAAATTTCTGCGATGCGGATACAACAGCGATACGGGCATCGCCGGCGGTGATAACTGAGGAAGAATCGCCACTAATGTACCGGTATCCAACGCATGCCGCACACCAATAATGGGCACCTGAATGATACCCAGCCCCGCGATGCAGGCTGCGGAATAGGATTCAGTGCTGTTAACCGTTAACGCCCCTTGCATCTCCACTTGCTGCACATCCCCCTGTGCAGTAACGTACTCAAACCTATCGCTATGCCCAACTTGAGCGTTTTGGTAGTGAACCATCTGATGAGACTGGAGATCGGTGGCGTTTTGCGGGCAGCCATACTTTTGCAAATAAGCGGGGCTCGCGCAGTTCACCATTTGCAATTTACCCAATGGACGAGCGATCAACCCGGAATCCTGCAGCGCCCCCACTCTAACCACACAGTCAAAACCTTCTTGTATGAGATCCACTCGCCGATCGCTGCTGCTGAGCTCTAATTCCAGCTCGGGGTGGGCCGTCAAGAACTCAGCCAAAGACTGCTGGATGACAATTTTGACTAACCCACTTGGCATATCAACGCGTAGGCGGCCAGAGAGAGGCGCGCTAGATGTTCGAAACAGGCTCTCCAGTTCATCAATATCGGCTAGCAAACCTTTACAGCGCTCATAACAACGATGTCCATCTTGCGTAAGCGTGACTTTACGCGTCGTGCGGTGCAGAAGCTGGGTACCAAACTGGTTTTCCAATTGCTGAATAGCCCCCGACACCGAGCCCTTAGGCAGTCCTAAGCGCTCAGCCGTGCGGCTAAAGCTGGACAACTCAGCTACGCTAACAAATACCTGCATGGCGCTGATTTTATCCATCATCAATTATTCTATTTAAATGAACAGTGTGGTCATTTTTAGCATATTTATCTCGCTTAAAACAAACAATATGCTTATCGACATCGCTAACTCAGGCGACGCCTAACACGAGGGTTTTAGATATGAGCAATAAAATTGCATTGATCACCGGCGCGAGCCGTGGCTTAGGTAAAAGCATGGCGTTGCATCTAGCAGCTCAGGGAATTGATGTCATTTTCACCTACCGTACTCAGCAACAAGAAGCTGAAAATGTGGCACAGCAAATCCAGCAAGCCGGAGCTAAAAGCGCGGCTTTACCGTTAGACGTCAGCCAAATATCCACATTTGCCGATTTTCGTCAGCGTTTAGAGCAAACGCTCAAGCAACAGTGGGGACGTCATACTATCGATTTTTTGGTTAACAATGCCGGTATTGGCATCAATGCTCCTTTTGCCGAAACCAGTGAACAGCAATTCGATCAGTTGATGAACATCCAGCTTAAAGGGCCGTTCTTTCTCACCCAAACTCTGCTGCCAGTCATGATCGACGGTGGGCGTATTCTGAACATTTCTACCGGTCTCAGCCGTTTTGTTCTGCCTGGTTTTGCCGCCTATGCTGCTATGAAAGGCGCAATGGAGGTGCTTACCCGCTATCAGGCTAAAGAGCTTGGCGCGCGCGGGATTAGCGTGAATATCTTGGCACCAGGTGCGATTGAAACCGATTTTGGCGGCGGAGTGGTACGCGATAATAAAGATGTTAACGCCTTCATTGCATCACAAACGGCGCTGGGGCGTGTAGGGCTACCTGAAGATATTGGTAAAGCCGTTAGCATGCTGCTTTCTGATAATGCTCACTGGGTGAATGGACAACGTATTGAGGCATCAGGCGGTATGTTCCTATAATTTCAGCGGCGTTGTGCTTTTCACCTTACTCCCCTTCCCACTCGTAGTGGGAAGGTTCTTCATATAAATACATGCTTATTGAGTTTAAATGAAAAGATAAGCCTGCTTTTAGTTCAATCCAAATAAATATCCCTGAGTTTTTCACTGAATAAAAAACGACTCAATGTTATATTTATGTTTCAAATAAAAATATGGAAGTTAAAATCTATAGATAAATACCAACGTTATAATCAGATTTTCTTTAATCACTAAAGTTTTACCTCAACCTGCCGAAAACAAAGAGCACTTCCCGCGGCAAAGCGAGTGCTATTTGCCGTATTGGCATCTCATTAAAATTTCAGGTTGTGCTATGTTCGAACGATTAAAAATATCCCAAGGCTTAATGGGGGTTTTAGCCCTATTCTGCATTATTCAGATATTCTCCGGTGTATGGAGCATTCTAGACGCCTCCGGAACCAATAATCGCCTCACACAAATCTCTTCCGGCTTTAATCAAATCATGGCGATGGATAATGCTTACGCTTCGGTGACCGAGATTCGTGAAGAAGTTCTTAAAGATGCGCTAATGCTAGCCACCCAGCCACAAAGCAATGACGCCAAAAAGTCCCTTGGTGAATTACGCCAGCGCCTCACCGAAGTCGATCAAATGATGGAGAAATTCTATCAACTATCACAGTCAAACCAGAGCGAAAACGAGCGTACCAAGAATGTCAAAAATTTGTATGAAAAAGCACGCGGCGATCTGTTGCAATTAATTATTAGCTTAGAAAATAGCGATATCGCACGTTTCCAATCAATTATGCATAATAGTTCTGCCATGCATTTTATGTCTGCACTTGATGATACTTCCGCCTACGTTGCTAACGATATTATTACACCTGCCGCGGACGCGGCACAGGCCAGTTATCGCCAGATGGTGCCGTTATCTCTGACATTTATTTTCGTCTTTGTTCTACTAACCGGCGCGGTTCTGGTTTGGATCAGAAAATATGTACTCAACAAAATTAATCAGGTCATTGACTATCAGGCTGAGATCGCACACGGAAATTTAGCCATTGAAATTAACGCCAGCGGAAATAACGAAATTGGAAAACTGATGCAGGGGCTCAGCCATATGCGCAATGAGCTGGCAAATACCGTTAGCGCTGTTCGTGCCGGTACTCAGAATATTTATACCGGCGTGCAAGAAATTGCCGCAGGTAATAGCGATCTGTCAAGCCGCACTGAAGAACAAGCCAGTTCGCTGGAAGAGACGGCCGCTAGCATGGAGCAACTTTCTGCAACGGTGAAAAACAATGCTGAAAGCGCAAGTGCAGCGACTTCACTGGTGAAGCGAGCGTCACAAAGCGCGGTCAACGGCGGTGAAATTACCCGCAAAATGGTCGTCACCATGAGCGATATTGCTGATAGCTCACGCAAAATCGGTGATATCACCAGCGTCATCGACGGCATCGCCTTCCAAACCAATATATTGGCACTGAATGCGGCCGTTGAAGCGGCTCGCGCCGGTGAGCAAGGCCGTGGCTTCGCCGTTGTGGCAGGAGAAGTTCGTAGCTTGGCACAGCGCAGCGCCCAAGCGGCTAAAGAGATCAAAACGCTGATTGATGCATCTGTGTTGCGCGTCGGTCAGGGCAACGATCTAGTGGAAAATGTCAGCGTAGCCATGACAGAAATTGTGACCTCCATTGGCCAAGTCACCGAAACTATGCAGGAAATCTCAAGTGCTTCCGAAGAGCAAAGCCGTGGAATTGCACAAATTGCGCAGGCGGTTAACGAAATGGATAAAGTGACCCAACAAAACGCCGCTCTCGTTGAACAATCAGCCTCCGCAGCAAGCGCATTGGAAGATCAGGCCGATCGCCTGAATCAAACCGTTTCCCTTTTTAAACTCTCCTCGTCAGCGCCTGCGGTCGTGCGCGTTCAGCCACAGGCTACGCCTGCGCCGAAACTGAAAGCGGTCGTTGAAGATAACGGAGAGAATTGGGATAGCTTTTGAGGTGATCGCTTTTGAGGTAGTGGAATACATTGAATCTAAGGCTAAATGACGTTCAGTGTCATATTCCATACGCCTACCATGGTGCAGACGCTCGTGTTAGGTAAAAAGGCCACAGGGATGTGGCCTGCCGCGACGCTTAGCTACCGTTTCGGATAAAAGCGTGGAGGATGAAATATCACGCTAATACACCACAACGCTGCATCGTTATATCTATTTAAGGCTTAGCTTTCCTTGTGTACCACACAAAATCCGCGTTACTTTTATCAACCTTTACGCCCTCCTCCGCTAGCATCACCACCGTGAGTTCAGTCATAGGCGCAATATCTTCGACATGAAGCGGTACGCCTAACGCTCGGTTAGCATGATATCCGCCAACGATAAGCAACGCGGGCGTCGGTGCAGCAAGCAAGCTTTCAGCCATGCGGCGATCGCGCTGTTGTTGAATAGCGAGCATAGCCTTCGCCTGTTTAGGTTCTAACTTACCGCCATGGGATTCTTCAATCGTTTTAGCTATCGCTTCACGTACCGAAGGCTGGGTACTCAGCGCACCGGTCACCGCAAGTGGGTGCTCATAGAATTTTTTAATTTCGCTGCGATCGAGATTCGCTGACAGCAGTGGATATGACCCCGCTAACGCCGCGGTTGTTACGCCGGAATACAGCTCCCACGTCCAACCTTTCTGCCATGCTGTTTGTTCTGTAATCTGCTGACCGGTCAACGTTTTCCCCTGCTTTAACTGGTCTTTTACCGCATTGACCTTGTCTTGCTGGCTCGGCGTAATCATCTCCATCAAAACACTGCCCTGCGTTCGCTGGCGTGGTAAAGACTCAACCAGCCATTGTTCGATTTGATGATGTTGGAGATTGTCGTGTTTTTCCCCCACAATAACGCGCGGGCGATCGCCGAGTTTGGCTAGCAGCTGCTGCGGCGTGAGTTTCTGTCCGCTATGGAGATCAACAATATTATCCTGCGGCACTGCATGGATAGTCTGGGTGTGCTGGCCAATGCCACAGGCGCTTAATAAAAAAGCCGCCGCCAGTAGTCCAATCTTTTTCATGCCATAACCTTTGAGTCATTAAGTTTCCTGTAGTTTAAACTTAATGATAATCATTGTCATATGGCATTTACCGGCAGCGGATCAGGCTCGCTAACCGAGATCTAAACTCATCACTGAAACCCATTCACCAGAAACTTCGCGTTTTTCGATTTCCTTCCAGCCTAATCGTTGATAGAGCTTCTGCTGATCGGGCGTATAAAGGTAAAGCTGTTTAATACCTTTCTGCTGCGCCTGTGCCACACAGGCTTTGGTGAGCGCCGAACCAACGCCTTTACCGCGATGTTCTGGGGGCGTAAAGACTTCACCAAGCCAAAATCGGCGTTCGGGACGGTCATCCAATTCATGCACAATAACGCTGGCAGTGCCTAGCAATTGCCCATCTTCAACGTAGGCAACCAACGTGAACTCCTCGCTATCGACATGATTACGTTTGATAAAGCGCTGCTGAATTCCCTCCTGCGTACTCCAGCGTGGCAAGCTTGACCATTCCCAATGCAGCAATGCGGCTATTTGTGGGATATAGGGTGAGTTATCGTCAATTTTTTCAATCAACATAGCAATTCCCTCAGCAATTGAAATGCCGTCAACTGACCGTTGGCGGCATTAGAAAACCCAACAATAACAGCTTTATAGCGGCTTCGTCTGTGCTTCAACCACGGACAGCGCTACCATATTGACGATACGGCGAACCGAAGCAATAGACGTCAGAATATGCACCGGCTTACTGACCCCCATTAACACTGGCCCGACGGTCACACCTTCCGAAGAGGAGACGCGCAACAAGTTATAGCTAATACGTGCAGCCTCCATATTTGGCATGATCAAAATGTTAGCCGCGCCTTTCAAAGGACTGTCTGGCATCACATCATTACGGATGCTTTCCACCAATGCGGCATCACCATGCATTTCACCGTCAATCTCAAGCTCTGGCGCAGCCTCGTTGACCAATTCCAATGTACGACGCATTTTGCGCGCGGCGGGACAATCTGAAGCCCCAAAGCTGGAATGAGACAGCAGAGCCACTTTAGGCTCAATCCCGAATCGGCGTACGGTTTCAGCCGCCATCAAGGTGATCTCAGCCAACTGCTCGGCGGTTGGGTCGTCGTTCACATAGGTATCGGCGATAAAGGTGTTGCCACTTGGCAGCAGTAGCGCGTTCATCGCCCCCGCAACATGTGCCCCTTCACGGAAACCGAACACGTTGTGTACCACTTCGTAATGTTCGTGGTAATTACCAATCGTACCGCAAATCATGGCATCAGCTTCACCCCGTTGCAGCATAATGGCGGCGATCAAGGTTGGATTGCCAATGACCGCACGGCGTGCCTGCTCCTGCGATACGCCACGACGTTTCATGATGTCGTAGTATTCACGCCAGTATTCGTTGAAGCGCGGATCGGATTCATTGTTCACGATCTCAAAATCTTTTCCGGCTTCAATTTGCAGCCCCAGTTTTTTCAGGCGCATTTCAATAACATCAGGCCGTCCAACCAGAATCGGCGATGCGATACCTAACGTAACCAACTCTTGAGTCGCATGCAGTACGCGCTCCTCTTCCCCCTCCGCCAGCACGACACGTTTTTTCTCTTTTTTCGCCTGCGAGAAAATCGGTTTCATGAACAGATTGGTTTTGTAAACAAACTCGGTCAGATGCTCAATGTAAGCATCAAAATCCTCGATGGGTCGCGTTGCTACGCCAGAATCCATTGCGGCTTTTGCCACCGCAGGCGCGATTTTTACAATGAGGCGAGGGTCGAACGGTTTTGGAATGATGTATTCAGGGCCAAACGAGAGATCCTGATCGCCATAAGCAGAAGCCACAACATCACTTTGCTCAGCCAGCGCCAAATCGGCGATAGCATGTACACAGGCTAATTTCATCTCTTCGTTAATGGTGGTTGCTCCCACATCAAGCGCACCACGGAAGATGAATGGGAAACACAGTACGTTATTCACCTGATTTGGGAAATCTGAGCGCCCCGTACAGATAATTGCGTCTGGGCGTACCGCTTTGGCCAACGGTGGCAGAATTTCAGGTTCAGGGTTTGCCAGCGCAAGGATCAGCGGATCGCGCGCCATGGTTTTCACCATATCTTGGGTCATTACACCTGGACCAGAACAGCCAAGGAAAATATCCGCATTCGGGATCGCGTCCGACAGCGTACGCCAGCCATTATCTTTAATGGCGTAGGCTCGCTTGCTTTCAGCCATGTTCTCTTCACGCCCCTGATAGATAACCCCTTTGGAATCACAGGCGGTAATATTTTCACGCTTCAATCCCAACGCCACCAGCAGGTTTAAGCAGGCAATCGCTGAAGCGCCAGCGCCTGAAACCACAAGACGCACATCGCTAATCTGTTTTTTCACTACGCGCAAACCGTTGAGTACGGCGGCGGTACAGATGATGGCTGTGCCGTGCTGATCGTCATGGAAAACGGGGATCTTCATCCGCTCGCGCAGTTTTTTCTCGATATAGAAACACTCAGGTGCTTTGATATCCTCGAGGTTAATGCCGCCAAACGTTGGTTCTAATGCCGCCACGACGTCGATCAGTTTATCAGGGTCAAGCTCATCAACCTCGATATCGAACACATCGATTCCGGCGAATTTCTTAAACAGGACGCCCTTGCCTTCCATGACAGGCTTACCCGCGAGTGCACCAATATTCCCCAAGCCAAGCACCGCGGTACCGTTAGAGATAACGGCCACTAGATTTCCACGTGCGGTGTATTTATAAGCGGCAAGCGGATCGGCGGCGATCTCCAAACAGGGAGCCGCCACGCCCGGTGAATACGCGAGCGCTAGATCACGCTGAGTAGCGAGGGGCTTGGTCGGCACAACTTGGATTTTGCCTGGAATTGGAAACTCATGAAAATCAAGCGCACTTTGTTTTAATTGTTCGTCCATCGTAGGGTCCTTTTTGCTTTATAAGAGCTAGGTTTCGCTAGACCAGTATAGTGGGCAAAACAACTTAATCTATGAAGCGTGCCATAAAGCAGAAAACAAAAAGTTTTATTTATTGCAACAATTTACTCATGGATAGGAAACGAACAGGACATATTGTGGAGGGCATTAGAAGAGTGGCTCAGCGCGTTTACGCCGAGCCAAAAGCGGGTTAACTCATCCAGCCCTGAATTTGGGCGTACTGCAATAGCATAATGGTTTTCCCATCCTTGATTTGACCATCCCTAATCATGTCAAGCGCCTGCAGGAAAGGCAGTTCTAGCACTTCGATATCTTCATCCTCAATACCGCCGCCATCTGATTTTTTCTGGCTATTGGTATAGGGAGCCACAAAGAAGTGAATAATTTCGGTCACACCGCCGGGAGACATGTAGGCTTCAAATACCTTAGTTACTTCGCCGACTTCAAAGCCGGTTTCTTCCATCGCCTCACGACGCACACAATCCTCTGGTGCATCGTTATCCAATAGACCGGCAATGGTTTCGATCAACAGGCCATCGCTGTTGCCATTGAGATAGGTCGGAATACGAAACTGACGAATAAGCACTACGCTCTTTTGTTCCACGTTGTATAACAACAGCGTAGCACCATTTCCACGGTCATAAACCTCGCGCATCTGGCGGATAGTACCGCCATTATGTCGAGTTAAATCATAGGTGTATTGACGCAGAACTGCCCAATGATCGGATAAAACTCGATTGCTGATCATTTCTATTTTCACGCAGTACAACTCCCTTACAAATGCGGGGCCCAATAGATTCGAGCGGAAGAAGCAATATAAGACGAGAACAGATAATTGGGAATGATTGCGCGTGCTAAATGAGATTTAAGTTGGGGGGGCTATGTGGGATGGTGTAGGGCTTCGTTTGCCTGTTCATACCGAACTTCGTTGATACATCCGTATGCTTTTATCCGAGATGCTATTCCCACTACGGTTTTATCCTATGGGATTGCGGTGAAATGTTTCGTTCGCCAGTCAGCATATGCGTTTCCATGAACCCGCTGGCGAAGGCGACCGATGAGAGCCCCGTTGCGCGGGGGCTCTCAACTCGCGCGCTTTTTATCCGAGATGCCATCTTCGCTACGGTTTGGTATCGCCCATCCAGGGCGCCCCAAACTCCGCCGGTACATCCT
>NZ_LXET01000016.1 GCF_001655005.1 Hafnia paralvei ATCC 29927 | reverse complement strand
GACTCGGACGCCTGCACGGAGTGCATGCAGGTTTCGGTGCATTAGGCGTACGAAACCTTACACTGGAACAACATCAACGACAGGCGTACAAAACCTTGCACACCAAGTCATCCCCCTAAAACCCATTCTTAATCCCTTTCATATCAGGCAGCTTATGCGCTATCCCTTTATGGCAGTCGATACAGGTTTTACCGTCCTGAATGGCTTGATCGTGCATTTTCCCTGCGACAGTTTTCTGTGCAGTAAAGTCCATGTATTCGAAGTTATGACAGTTACGACACTCCTGCGAGTCATTGGCTTTCATACGCGCCCATTCGTTTTCAGCCATCACCAGACGGTGTGCTTCAAATTTCTGTGGCGTATCAATCAGGCCAAAAGCCTTAGCATACAGCTCTTTACTCGCCTTGATTTTACGCACTATCTTCGGCACCCACTCGTGGGGAACATGACAATCCGGACAGGTTGCACGCACACCACTGCGGTTAGTGTAGTGAACGGTATCCATATACTCCTGATACACGTTGTCGCGCATTTCATGGCAGCTAATACAGAATTTCTCTGTGTTGGCCATTTCCATCCCGGTATTGAAGCCGCCCCAGAAAATAATACCCGCCACAAATCCCAGCAACAGTAGCGTTCCCAAAGCCAAACGGCTTGGACGACGCCACCACTGCCATACTCGGCGAATAATGCCTGGTTTTTTCTGTTCGGTTGGCTTGTTGTCTACTTCTTTATTATCCAGCATAGCGGCTCCTGTTACTGCCCAAAGCCCGGTGCGGCCTGGAAGCTATTCCCCACGATAGGTGGTGCATCACTTTGTGGTACGTGGCATTGCAGGCAGAAATAGCGACGTGGGGCCACCTCACCCAACACTTTGCCATTAGCATCCATAAAGTGAGTTGGGCTAATTCTCGGTGCCCCCGTAGTTCGGTAATGCTCAACGCCGTGACATTGCAGGCAGCGATTGGTGTTTTTACTGATCTGATAGCCATCAACGCTGTGCGGGATCATGGGTGGCTGATTAACATAGTTCAGCGCCATACGCTCTTGCTGCTTAGGCATTTTAATCTGCCCTTCTGCAGTGCCAGAGACTTCCGGTGACTGGCTCAAATCGACGTCGCTAGCCGCGTATACTGCGCCCGCTACAGACAGTGACAGCACTACCGCCTGTAACATTGCCCAAAGCGAAGCGTGCTTTTTCAGGACATTGCTTTTCATTCTTTAGCTCCCGAACGATGAAATCGGTTCTTAAATTCGAATACGTGCTCTGCACACACATCCATGCAACGCCCGCAGCTGATGCAATCTTTGCTCAGTACCAGCGGGCTATGATCGTTATTTAATACAGGTTCTCGCAGAACCTGAGACTCCGGACAAACGTGAAAACAGTCCATGCAGCGGGTGCATTTTTCTCGATGTTCTGCGCTCACGCGCACCATCGCTTTCGCGCCGATAACGCCATACAGAGCGCCCATCGGGCAAATATGCCCACACCATCCATGCTCTGTCACCAGCAGGTCAAACAGGAAAACAGCCAAGATTAGCCATAGACCACCCACGGCACCAAAAATCAGGCTGCGCCCCAGCAATGCCACAGGATTCAACCATTCCCACAGCAAAGTTCCGCTTACGGCGCTGCCCGCCAATACCGCCAGCAAAATACCGTAACGCAGACCGCGCGGCAGCGATGCCGATTGGCGGATGTTTAGCTTGCGCCGCATCCACGCGGCTAAATCAGTCACCGGATTCAGCGGACAAACCCATGCGCAGAACGCCCGGCTGGCAATCAAAGCATAAATAGCCACGATAACCAGTGCTCCCGCTAAAGCAGTGAGAGCAGGCCAATGACCAGCAAACAAGCTTTCCAGCATCATCAATGGATCGGTTAAAGGAACGGTATCCAGCAGCAAACTGCCGCTGTAGTTTCCTTTTAAAATCCAGACACCAAACCACGGCCCTGATAAAAACATCATCAGAATCGCCAATTGGCTTAAACGACGCAGAAGCAACCAACGGTGACTTCGGATGAATCCGTGACGCTGACGAGCGTCACGTCCAGCCTGACTGGCGCTGTTAGCCATTATTCACCTCCCTGCGGCATACGCGAAGGTAGCTGAGTGCCGGACGGAACTAATGAGTGTCCGGCCTTCTCCTTCTCTTCCCATCCCAAGCGGTAATGACGTCCTAGCTCTCCGCGTGCGATAGAGAGCGGCAGCACTTTAATTGCCGCTTCGTCTAACACGCAGGCCTGTTCGCATTTCCCACAGCCGGTGCAGGCATCGCTGTGAACCGTCGGCAAGAACTTCGCATGCACGCCGGTTCTTTCGTTTCGATGTAGTTCTAGCGTGATAGCCTTATCAATGGAGGGACAAACGCGGTAACACACATCACAGCGTAATCCCTGCCAATTTAGGCAATTCTCATGATCGAGAAGTACCGCCAGCCCCATCCGCGCATCATCGATGTCGGTCAGATGAGGGTCAAGAGCACCACTCGGACAGGCCACCACACAAGGGATGTCTTCGCACATCTCACAGGGGGTTTGTCTGGCAACGAAATAAGGCGTTCCCGCTGAAGAGGGCGACAGCAGCGTCGCCAGCTTCAACGTGTCGTAAGGACAAGCCTGAACGCACTGCCCGCAGCGAATGCAGGCGCGCTCAAACTCACCGTCCGGCAAAGCGCCCGGCGGGCGTAAAGCCAAACCATCGCGAGCCTGTGATTGCTTTTGTTGCAATCCCAATACCAGCGCTAGTCCAGCCAGCCCTCCGGCGCTGCGCACCGCGTCGCGTAAGAAACGACGGCGTGCAGGCCTTTTATCTCGTTGTTGAGTCATCAGGTAACGCTCCTTACCTATTTAGGCAGTCACCTTTTCAACTTTTACCGCACATTTTTTGAAGTCGGTTTCCTTCGACAGCGGATCGGTCGCATCCAGCGTCAGGTTATTCACCAACTGCGCGGCGTCAAAGAACGGCATGTAAACCAATCCTTGCGGTACGCGGTTACGCCCACGGGTTTCAACGATAGAAACCAGCTCACCACGGCGTGAACTGACTTTCACTTTATCGCCACGGCGTAAACCACGCTGCTTAGCATCCAGCGGATGGATAAACAATACGGCCTCAGGGAATGCGCGGTGCAGTTCGGGAACTCGACGCGTCATAGAACCCGTGTGCCAGTGTTCCAACACACGACCGGTCGACAGCCATAGGTCAAATTCTTTATCCGGTACTTCCGCCGCAGGCTCAAATGGCAGAGCAAAAATCACCGCTTTACCGTCTGGCTTACCGTAGAAACGCACGCTTTCACCCACTTTTACGAACGGGTCAAAGCCTTCACGGTAGCGCCACAGCGTTTCTTTGCCATTAACCACCGGCCAGCGGATACCTCGCGCCTTATGATATTCATCGAACGGAGCCAGATCGTGACCGTGACCACGACCAAACGAGGCGTATTCTTCAAACAGACCTTTCTGCACATAGAAACCAAAATCGCGAGATTCATCGTTCAGTTGATCGGCAGGGATCTCTTCAAGCTTGAATTTATTCACGTTGCCGTTGGCATACAGCACGTCGAATAGCGTTTTACCTTTTAATTCAGGTTTGCTATTGATCAGCTCAGCAGGCCACACGTCTTCTACGGTGAAGCGCTTGGAGAATTCCATCAGCTGCCACAGATCGGACTTCGCCTCGCCCGGCGCTTTTACCTGCTGATGCCAGAACTGGGTACGACGCTCAGCATTGCCGTAGGCTCCCTCTTTTTCCACCCACATCGCGGTTGGCAAAATCAGGTCAGCGGCCAAGGCGCTCACGGTTGGATAAGGGTCGGAGACCACGATGAAGTTACGTGGATCGCGCCAGCCAGGCATACGGTCAGCGTTGATATTCGGCCCAGCCTGCATGTTGTTGTTACACATCACCCAGTAGGCATTCAACGTGCCATCTTTTAGCGCGCGATCCTGTGCGACGGCATGCAGCCCCACTTTCTCAGGGATGGTACCCGCAGGCAGTTTCCATGTGTTTTCAGCGATCTGGCGGTGTTTTTCGTTGGTAACCACCATGTCGGCAGGTAAACGATGAGAGAACGTCCCCACTTCGCGTGCTGTACCACAGGCTGAAGGTTGGCCGGTCAATGAGAACGGACCACACCCCGGCTTAGAAATTTTGCCCGTCAGCAGGTGAATGTTGTAGCAAAGGTTGTTCGCCCATACGCCACGCGTATGTTGGTTGAATCCCATCGTCCAGTAAGAAACCACTTTGATATTGGGATCGGCATACAGCTTCGCCAGTGATTCCAACGAATCTTTTGGCACGCCGGTCATTTCTGCGGTTTTTTCCAGCGTGTATTCGGATACAAACGCTTTGTAATCTTCAAAGCTCATTGGCTCTGATGCATCGCTGCCAGGGTTCTTAGCGGCTTTTTCCAATGGATCGGTTGGACGTAAACCGTAACCGATATCCGTTGCCCCTTTGCGAATATTAACGTGCTGCTTCATGAACTCCTGATCGACAGCATTATTTTGAATAATGTAGTTCGCAATGTAGTTCAGGATCACGAGATCGGATTGAGGCGTGAAAATTATCGGGTTGTCGGCCAGCTCAAAGCTACGGTGCTCAAAGGTGGATAGCACGGCCACTTTCACGTTCTGATCAGTCAAACGGCGGTTAGTAATACGCGACCATAGGATGGGATGCATTTCCGCCATGTTGGAGCCCCACAACACGAAAGCATCAGCCTGTTCGATGTCGTCATAGCAACCCATTGGCTCATCCATGCCAAAAGTACGCATGAAGCCCACCACCGCGGACGCCATACAATGGCGCGCGTTAGGATCGATATTGTTAGAGCGGAAACCAGCCTTGAACAATTTAGACGCCGCGTAGCCTTCCCAAACCGTCCACTGGCCTGAGCCAAACATCCCCACTGACGTTGGGCCTTTTTCTTTCAGAGAGGTTTTGAATTTCTCTTCCATCACATCGAATGCCTGATCCCAGGTCACCGGCGTGAATTCGCCTTCTTTATTGTACTGACCATTCTTCATACGCAGCAGCGGCTGAGTCAGACGGTCTTTTCCGTACATGATTTTTGGCAGGAAATAACCTTTAATACAGTTTAGGCCACGGTTAACTGGCGCATCAGGATCGCCCTGAGAAGCCACGATACGACCATTCTGCGTACCTACCAACACCCCACAACCGGTACCGCAAAAGCGGCACGGTGCTTTATCCCACTTAATTTCATCAGCCCCACCGACGACCGCTTTCGCGACGGTCGGAATGGTCAGCCCCGCAGCCGCTGCTGCAGCGGCGACGGCGTTGGCTTTCATGAAGTCTCGACGACTGAGTTTCATGGCGTATCCTCACCTTGCTCATCCTGCTGGTGATAAACCAGCGACACCGCCAGCACACCTGCCACATTGCGCGCTGACTCAATTCTGTCTAGCAATGCGTTTGAATCTTCGCTTTGCATGACAACCACTAACTTGCCTTTTTCTTGTTCTATCGCTGCCACTTCAGTTTCCGGCATGGCGGCCAGAGCGTCTGCGACGGCGGGTACGGCTTCCGGCTTAGCCTGAACGACTAATCCACATACGTGCCACATCTCATTGCTCATACTTCATTCCTTTCAGCAGTATCATCTTGCACAGAAGACGCCGCTGGCATAACTCGAATGGCATCCACCGGACAGCCACGAACACATTCGCCACAGCCGGTACATGTATCTAAATCAATAATCGGTTTCGCAATTCCACTTAAATGTGGAGCAAATCGGATGGCATAAGGCTCACAGGCATCCTGACAACTGCGGCATTCAATCCCTTTTTGCGTGAGACAGTTCCCCTGAATTTCGGCTCGGATCGTCCAAGGCTGTTCACGATGTAATTCAAACAGCGGCAGCTCGCAGGCCTCGGCGCAGCGACGGCAGAAGGTACACTCTGCGCGATGGAAATCGATGGCGGGAAAACCACCGTCACCGGCGATTAATACGCCAGTTTCACACTGTTCAATACAGGAGTGGCAACGAGTGCAGCCCGCAATAAAAGCAGGCTCAGCAATCGTCCAAGGTGGACGCTGTGCGCTAGCGGGTTTACGCCAACGAGCACTGAGTAGATTGCGCCGAGAAAGCGTAGTCATTTAATACTCCAGTGACATTGCTCATCTGTCCTGATGAAAAGCACAGTGGCTAATAAAAATGAAAAATACGTCCAGTCAATTTATTTTGGTTTTAACTTGTTGTTAGTAATAGTTCTTATTTACTTAATAACCAGAAGTATAGGTTTTTTCTAAGCATAAAGTATGCGGATTAGAGGATGAGTTATAATCCCCCTTTATAGGTAATTGTGGGTAGGGATTGCGCGAGATCAAACCTTTTGTTGGGTTTTCACGCACTGTATAGAGGGTATTCGTTCATTTCGTTATTAATTGTTTTATATAACGATTATTTGAATTCACTTTTATGCCTGAGTATCGCGGTACAAATAGCGACGTTATGAAGCCCCTTTGCCGCCCAATATGCTCAGCTCATCCTCTTGTCTCGTGGTCATACAAAATAGGTATATTGACTTGCTCGTAAAACGTTCAGTGACTAGCACAATAGCGAAAACATTAGCGGCTATTGTTATTCTTTCGGTGCTGTCGACGGGCATTGCTCTCGTCACTGTAGCCAGCAGCCTGAGCGACGCTGAAGCCGTGAATATTGCGGGTTCGCTGCGTATGCAAAGTTATCGGCTTGCCTATGATTTGACGAATCAACCGCAGGATGTTGATTTACATCTCAAAGAATATGAGCAATCAATGCAGGCACCGGCGCTCAAAAAGCTTGATCGATTTTATGTTCCCGCTTCTGTGCGCAGTGAATACCACCATTTGCTCTCCACCTGGCATGTGTTAGATCAGCAACTTAAAGCTGGAGATACCACCAAATATCTTTCCGATGTCGCGCGTTACGTTAGCCAAATCGATCACTTCGTATTGGTGCTACAGCACTATTCTGAGCAGAAAATGCAGCAGGTTGTCGCTATCAGTCTGTTAGGTGTTTTCGCCATCATTGGGCTGGTTTGGTTTGCAATCCATACCACCCGCCGCGAAGTTGTCGCCCCGCTCAATAAATTGGTGAATGCCAGTCAACGGATGCAAAGCGGGTATTTTTCACCGATGCAGTTAGATGTCAATCTCCCGAATGAAATCGGTGTGTTATCAAAAACGTTCATTCGGATGTCGAGCGAGCTCGAAAAGCTGTATCGCTCGCTAGAAGATAAGGTGCAAGAGAAGACCGAAAGTCTTATGCAAGCCAATAAATCTCTCGGCGTCCTGTTTGATTGCTCTCAGGCGCTAACCGTCAGTGAAATTACCCAGCCAAGTTTTGAAAAGGTGCTAAACATTGTTCGCACCAGCGAAGCACTAAGTTATCTAGAGCTAGAAGTTCACGACAGCGGCAACGGGCGTTGGTTGCTACACAGCGGCCAGTTGGAGGATTCTAAGCCAACCTCATCCATAGCATTGATGTTAGACGGACATAGACTCGGTGAACTGCGGTGGCCAAAAGGGCAGCATGCACAACAGCAGCTAATGCAAAACGTTGCTAACATGCTGAGCCGCGGGATCTATTTTAATCGCGCTCAAAAGCAGCAGGTGCAGCTGTTATTGATGGAAGAGCGCGCGACTATTGCCCGCGAACTGCACGACTCTCTGGCACAGGCGCTTTCTTTCCTACGCATACAGATAACCCTACTTAAACGCTCCATTCCTACTGAAAATACGCAGGCTCAGGGAATTATTCGAGATTTCGATCAGGCGCTATCTGACGCATACCGCCAACTGCGTGAATTGCTGGCCACTTTTCGCTTAACTATCCAAGAAGCTGATTTACGAGAAGCCTTACATCAGCTACTGGCACCATTAAAATTGCAAACTGAGTCCATTATTACGTTAAACTGTGCCCTTTCCTCGCAGTCGCTCAACGCACAGCAGCAGGTTCACGTCTTGCAAATTGTACGTGAGGCCGTGCTTAACGCTATCAAACACGCTCAGGCAAAGCATATCGAAATACGCTGCCATTACGGCCCTAAGGGCGAAAGTGTGATTAGCATTCAAGATGATGGAGTTGGCATCGCAAGCCTCGAAGAACCTGATGGACATTATGGTCTGACGATTATGGCAGAGCGAGCGACACGACTGGGCGGTGAATTGATGATTCGCGCTCGGGAACCTGCAGGAACTGAAGTCTCATTAGTTTTTCAGCATTGATTACCTGCATTAACTATTGTTCAATTAAAATACAACGATAATAGGCTACGAAGAGATCGTCCCCTATTGTTTTGGAGCCTTCTATGGAAACAGAAAATTACGCAGTGATGATCGTGGACGATCACCCTTTGATGCGCCGCGGCATTCGTCAATTGCTCGAACTAGATCCTACTTTTGACGTCGTCGCAGAAGCTAGCAGCGGAAGTGAAGCCATCGCACTTGCTAGCCGCGCGCAACCCGATTTGATCCTATTAGATTTAAACATGAAGGGACTCTCTGGTCTGGACACGCTGAAAGCACTGCGTAATGAAGGTGTGGATGCCCGCATCATTATTCTGACTGTTTCGGACTCACGCAGCGATGTCTATGCTTTGGTGGATGCAGGTGCCGACGGCTATTTATTAAAAGATAGTGAACCAGAAATTCTGCTTTCTCAGATCCATCAAGCGGCAAGCGGCAAAAATGTCTTTAGTGATACCATCAGCGAATACCTGTCTTCACGCACTGAACTCACCGATCCTTTTGCCGATCTGACGGAACGTGAATTAGACGTATTGCAGGAAGTTGCCCGCGGACTTTCTAATAAACAGATCGCTTCACAGCTCCACATCTCCGAAGAAACCGTGAAAGTTCATATCCGTAATCTACTGCGTAAATTGGACGTCCGATCACGCGTTGCCGCAACGGTGCTCTATCTGGAGAATAAAAACCAGTAACACACTCGATGAGCGATGGCGATAGGCCGTCGCTCTCCCATCGTCCATCGATGGATTAACTGTCTAGATTGCCGCTAACAATTGCTGAGCATGATCGGAAATCCATTTGTCATTGAGCGGCCCCCAACTTTTCAAACGGTAGTAACCATCGTTGTTACGCACACCTTCTTGAACAAAGTCCAATTCTATCCCCATCCCAGGTAATGCTTTAAGCACATCCTGTAAGGTTCTGCGTGGCCAACCGGTGACCTGCATTAGATGAGGTACATTAGGCTTTTCTATGTGGCTCAATAGCCAGCACAGATACAGTCGTCGTGCAAATACGGGGTTGAAATCCATTTATTCTCCTACTCATCACGTAGCAATCGCGCTGTGACTCAAAAATAACTTATGACACTCGTATTGTAGATAGTTTAGTCAGAAAGGGAAGGCGTAGAGGGCATGAACAGAACGCTTGGAGAACGCATTATGAATGAGGGCATAACGCTGAATTCAATCTTGACTAAGACTAACACTTCTATTTTATTTACATTTTTATTTATTAAAACTTAAAATTAAAAATAAGAAAAACAAAAAAGATCCATTGAATTAATGTATACCGTAAATGCATTATTTAATTTGATCGTTAAACAGCGTAACTCCCCTCCTGATTGGAAAATAAATCAACTCAATATATTCACACTACAACAAACACTAACAGTAATGGAATGAAAGTCATTTAAACATATTAATTTGCAATAAGTTTCACCATGAAAACATCAAAATACACTTCAGAGTAAAGAAATAAATGTATATACTCTGCGAAATATATGAAAGAATGAGTTCTCAAGAAACATAAGTCATACTTATTAATTTCGCCAAATAAAATTATTACGGAGAATAATATAGTGAAAAGGAACGTGTTTATTGCCATGACCATACTCTCTTCTGCAACGGTATTTGCTGCAGAAGACAATGCAGGTAAGATTCATTTCACAGGAGAAATTATTGAACCTAGCTGTGTCATTATTGGTGACGGCGGAACAAACGAATATAAAATTCCTCTAGGTACTTATCCCACATCATTTTTTAGCTCAATCGGGACAGAGTCAGATCTCGTCCCTGTAGGCATTATCCTAGAAGATTGCCCATTAAGAAGCGATGGGCTACCTAACATTCAATTAACCTTCACAGGCCCCTTTGCACTCACCAACTCGAATACCTTACTCGACGTCAGCAAGATCACAACCAGTGGTGCAACAGCCGCGACGGGAGTGGGTATTGCCCTGAGTCCAAGTAACTTAGATACAACGTTTATCAAAGTCGATGGGTCAGAAGGACAGCTTGTTCTTGGTCTACCAGCAATGCCTACAGATAGAGTTAATGCAACCTTTAACGCTCGTTATAAATCATTTGCATCAACCGTAACCGCAGGCCCCGCTGATGCAGATTTAACCATTAACATTGTTTATCATTAAATTCTTAGCTATTCGCTGAACGTGTTATTAGCGATTCATCTAATAACACGCTCAGCATGATTTCGCCCTACAGCTTAGATATAACACTAGGCTTGCTGTGATATAAAAAATTGATATGTATTTATTAAAGATCACTAATATGCGAATTCTTATACCGACCGTTTTTTCTATATTATGCATTCTATCTGGTTTCAGTCATGCGGCTGGTGTTCAGATAGGGCGAACACGTATTATTTATGACGCCAGTAAGAAGGAGGTTGCGCTACCACTGATAAATAAAGAAAAGGATCTTCCTTGGCTCATTCAATCTTGGATTGATACTGGCGACGGAAAAACTCGCGGGCCATTCATCATTACCCCGCCACTTTTCCGGCTTGATCCACAAAAAGAACAAAATCTGCGTATTACATGGTCAGGCAAGACGCTACCTACCGATCGTGAGTCTTTATTTTATATGAATATACGTACGATCCCTGCAATGGCAAAAGATGATGATGATAAAAACGTTTTACGCCTTATCTATAAAACTCGATTGAAATTATTTTGGCGCCCAAAGGGATTGCATGATACGCCCATTGACGCCTGCAAAAACCTGCGGTTTATCCGACGCGATAATCAGTTGCTGATTACGAATGATGGAGACTATTACAGCGTTTTTGATAGCTTAAAAGTAGGCGGGAAATTGATGGAAAATATTGAAATGGTTGCCCCAAAATCAACCACACAATCTCAACTATCCGATACAGCCAAAGGTTCAAACGTGATCTGGCGTTGCATTAGTGATTATGGCAACGCAACCAATGAATTTACAACGAATTTAACCCAGGGATAATGAGTCTCATGGCAGCTAAAGGATTGCGCCAACGCTTCTCTCGTCCCAACTTGCAATCCCATCGATTATTGAGAGGCTTGAGTGGTTTGCTGCTCGTTGCTATCAGCAACGTAAGCGCCAGAGAATTTTATTTTTCCCCTTCCTCTCTTGAGGGGGATGGATTGTCACAGCAGGATATTGACCTGTCTTTGTTTTCGAAAGAAAACGGTCAACTACCCGGTGCCTATCAAACCAAGATAATGATTAATAAGAAGTTGATAGACGACAAAACGATTAATTATATCAACAATAAGAACGGTGCTCTGCTACCACAACTGAGCCCCCAACAATTGCGCCAGTGGGGAGTTCGTGTCGATGCTTATCCCAGCTTAGCAAAGCTGCCTAGCAGTGAGCCATTGATCGACCCCATTGATAAATATATTCCTTTTGCATCAGCAACATTCGATTTTAATGCCATGACGTTGCGTATTAGCATGCCACAGGCAGCAATCGATACGCACCATTCCACCGACGTTGATCCTTCGCGCTGGAATGACGGTGCTCCTGTGCTTTTTGCTGATTATGCATTCTCTGGTTCACGACGTGAGAATAGCGACCATACGAGTAACGACACGCAGTATCTCAATCTGCGCAGCGGTGCTAATTTTGGCGGATGGCGACTTCGTAACTATTCAACCTGGAGCCAATCAAATAATACGCAGTCTTGGCAAGCTATTAATACGTGGATCCAACATGATATTCACCTATTGAAAGCCCAGTTTATTGCAGGCGAAAACAGCACTCGTGGCGAGGTTTTTGATAGCCTGCAGTATCGCGGTATTAATATCGCATCTGACGATGAAATGCTGCCCTACAATCAGCGTGGTTTTGCACCAATAATCCGAGGTATCGCCAGCTCTAACGCGGAAATCTCCGTGCGTCAAAATGGTTATGTCATTTATCAAGCTAACGTGGCTCCGGGTGCGTTTGAAATTACCGATCTGTATTCTACGACCAACAGTGCAGACCTTGAGGTAACGGTTAAGGAAGCTGACGGCACCGAACATCGTTTCATCCAACCTTATTCAAGTGTTGCGGTAATGCAACGGCCGGGCAATATCCGCTATGAAGTCACTCTTGCACGCTATCAAGCTGACGATAATCTCACAGCAAATGAGCCGCTTTTCGCACAAGGCAGCGCCATTTACGGGCTTAACAACTATCTGACTTTTTTTGGCGGTGTAACATTTTCACCTGACTATCAAGCATTCAACGGTGGCACCGGCGTTTTGCTGGGTGATTTAGGTGCGATATCGACAGATGTCACTTGGGCGCAAGCGCGTCTAGATAATGATGAGCAGCAAAACGGTCAGTCTTGGCGCCTCATGTATACCAAGAAGATAGAAACCACAGATACTAACCTCACACTCGCGAGCTATCGATATTCGACGAGTGGCTACTACAGTTTTGCCGATGCGAATGAAAAATATGATGATAGCGATACAGACTGGTCGTTTCGCTATAACAAGCGCAGCAGACTTCAGTTAAACCTCAACCAGACCATTCTGGATAGCAGTTTATACGTCTCTGGCTATCAGCAGGACTACTGGCAGACCAGCCGCAAAGAAAGAAGTGTGACATCAGGACTCAGCCGAGTTATTGGGGATATTAGCGTCAATATTGCCTATACCTATAGCAAAACCAGTGATGAGAAGAGCGATCAAATGATGTCGCTAGGTTTTAGTGTGCCGCTCGCTAAGTGGCTCCCCAAAAGCTGGGTCAGCTACAATATCAACACCAGCAAACGGGGCGACACTAGCCATAACGTTGGGCTGAATGGCACGGTGTTGGATGACGATAGGCTGAGTTATTCACTTCAGCAAAGCCATACCAATCATGGCGGTGGGGATAACAGTAGCGTATATGGCGGCTATCGTTCGCAATACGCCAACGTTAATGCAGGCTATTACTACGCCTCTGATAATTCTCGGCAATTGACCTATGGTGTAAGCGGAGCGGTTGTTGCTCATCCGTTAGGTGTAACCCTGTCACAGCCTCTGGGTGAACAATTTGCTATTGTCAGCGCAAAAGGCGCATCCGGTGTGCGCTTTACGAATCAGCGTGGAGTTCGGACAGATTTCTTCGGCAACGCCATTATTCCTTCCCTTACGCCCTATCAGGAAAACGTTATTCGCATCGATACCACCAGTTTGCCCGATGATATTGACACCGATGCAACGACGATGACCGTGGTTCCAAGTAGGAACGCCGCTGTCAGCACACAATTTACGGCGCATATTGGCTATCGAGCGCTAATCACTCTCACCCGCCCGGACGGCCGCATCATCCCATTTGGGGCTGTAGCCACCGTGGATGGACTATCCCTAAGCGGAATCGTGGATGACCATGGTGAACTTTATCTCTCGGGCGTGGGTGAACACATTGCATTGACGGTGCAATGGGGCTCCTCACCTGAACAACGTTGCCACGCTGATGTCGTGTTCCCCTCTTCTTCTGAAGCAACTGTGGGTGGCATTCACCAAGCCAGCGTACTCTGCAAGCCGGATGTAAATCATGCAAAATAAAAAAACCACCGCACATGCTGCATTCTTTCAGCAATGCAAACTTTGTCTAGTGTTGATATTTTCTATCTTCCCTCTTTTCTCTCAAGCGGCAACGACGGTATTGCAGAACTGTTTTCCAGCGCCAGTAACCTACACGATTCATACTGACACAGAACTCCCTTCCGAAGAAAATCACGATGGGTATTCTGCCAATGTGAATGATCACATTGCAGGCAATGGTCCAGCCATCGTTGCGAACTGTACCTGCCCGTACAATCTTTATGCATCCACAGCCATCTATGAAACTACCGCGGGAGGCAGCCCGCTACCTCCAGGAACCAACGGATATGGTTATTTGACTGAACATCTGGATATCGACGTCACAGCCTATGGCGATGCGATAGATTCACCCGATGGCCATGGCCTGCCCCCTATTAATGTTGATACCTATCCAACACCTATTGCAGGCATGTATAGCACTAATGAAGTACAGCTAAGACACACTGAAGGAACAAGCGATGTGTGCAGTGATGCTACAAGACCTGCCGACGCAAGCACTACGAAACGTAGCTTTAAATGGAATATTTTGGCTTTCAAATTTTATATTAAAAAAGCGATTCTTGGCGAAGAGATCATTCCATCAACGGTTATCGTACAAAATTATGCCTGTCTCTCTTTCGGTAACTATTGCAGCGTCACTGACACACAATGGGTCTCCAGTATTCAAGTAACCGGAAAACTTACCGCGCCGTTGAGTTGCACGATTAATGCAGGCAGCACCATAGAGGTCGAATTAGGTAATATCGTTACATCGCAGTTTGTCTCCCAAGGCGAGCCTCCAACCAACTACACCTTAAAAGACGTTGATATCACGTATCACTGCGACGATCCCGCCGCCGCCAACGCAGGGAAAATCAAATTTAGCCTTACGGCAGACCAAGGGGTTGCCGCAGGCAGCAACAATCTCATTGCAAAAATGCTCGACCGTGATGACATCGGCGTACGTATGTTTGATCAAAATAATAATGATATTGTGCTAGACGGTTCGCTCGATTTACCCATCACTCTGGATTCGCAGGGAAATGGTAAGATAAGCATGACAGCGGCGCCGGTGAGCACGACATCAAGTAGGCCCCAACCGGGTAAATTTGAAGGTAATGTCACGGTAAAAATGGAACTTCGCTAAAGTAACCCCATATTCATAGAGCTGTATTATGATGAATATCAAAATACAGCTTTACTGCCCTCTTAGACTGAATAATCCTAGCAAATACATACCGTCTGAAAGAATATTTACTCTTTCTCCTTTTTTTCTCCACGTTTTGAACTCACTGACAGGATAAAGTGCGTTAGCATGGATCGATTTACGTCTAGAACTCCACTTTCAAGCATAAGAGTAAGCGTTATGAGGGTATTTACCCGTGGCTAATTTTTTTATTGATCGCCCCATTTTTGCTTGGGTTATTGCCATTATTATCAGCCTCACTGGTCTGTTAGCGATAAACACTCTGCCTGTTGAGCAGTATCCAAACCTCGCCCCTCCAACGGTACGCATCAGTGCATCCTATCCGGGGGCTTCTGCTCAAACACTGGAAAATACGGTAACACAGATTATCGAACAAAATATGACCGGCCTAGATGGCTTGTTATATATGTCATCTCAGAGCAGCAGCACCGGCAGCGCCTCAATCACCCTGACCTTTCAGGCTGGAATAAATCCTAATGAAGCGATGCAGCAGGTGCAAAACCAGTTGCAAGGTGCGACGCGTAAGCTGCCACAAGATGTGCAGCAACAAGGTGTGACGGTTTCAAAGTCTGGCGATAGCAGCCTAATGACCGTTGCCTTTGTCTCAACCGATCACAGTATGACTCGGCAAGATATTGCTGACTATGTCGCCAGTAATTTACAAGATCCTATCAGCCGTATCGACGGCGTGGGTAGCGTGGACGCCTTTGGTTCCCAGTATGCCATGCGTATCTGGCTCGACCCCAACAAGCTTAATAACTATAAACTGACAACCCAAGACGTTGTTACTGCGATTAAAACCCAAAACAATCAGATTGCCGTTGGGCAAGTCGGTGGAACACCATCCGTCAATGGTCAGGCATTGAATGCCACCATGAATGCCCAATCACAACTGCAAACACCAGAACAATTTCGAGATATCACCCTCAGAGTCAATACCGATGGTTCTTATGTCACCCTAGGGGATGTTGCTACTGTTGAACTAGGGGCAGAAAATTACGATTATCTGAGTCGATACAACGGAATGCCAGCGTCGGGTATGAGTATCAAACTGGCTTCTGGTGCCAATGAACTCGCTACCGATAAACTGGTTAAAGCCAAGCTCACTGAGCTAGAGCAATATTTTCCACACGGCTTAAAAGTCGAATATGCCTATGAAACAACGCCATTTGTACAGGAATCCATCAAGGATGTTGTGAAAACGCTGTTCGAAGCCATTTTCCTCGTGTTCTTGGTGATGTATTTATTCCTACAAAACTTCCGAGCAACCTTAATCCCCACGATTGCGGTACCGGTCGTATTACTTGGCACCTATGCAGTGCTGTATGCCTTTGGCTTCAGTATCAATACCCTAACGATGTTTGCGATGGTGCTTGCCATTGGGCTTCTGGTGGATGACGCCATCGTGGTGGTGGAAAACGTCGAACGCGTGATGACCGAGGAAGGGTTATCCCCCCGAGAAGCTACGCGTAAATCGATGGCACAAATCCAAAGCGCTTTGGTCGGGATTGCCTTAGTGCTTTCCGCTGTATTTGTGCCAATGGCTTTCTTTGGTGGCACAACCGGTGCTATTTATCGCCAATTCTCCGTGACTATCGTTTCGGCGATGGTTTTTTCTGTTTTAGTCGCCTTAATTTTGACGCCGGCACTCTGCGCTACTTTGCTTAAGCCAATTAAAAAGGGTGAGGTTCACGGCCACAAAGGCTTTTTCGGCTGGTTTAACCGCGTGTTTGAGCGTAGTACTCATCAGTATGAAAACGGGGTCGCCCGCATTGTACGCAACAGCGGACGTACCATGCTGTTATACCTGTTGATTATCGTTGGCTTAGCATTCGCGTTCACTCGTTTACCAACCTCTTTCTTACCCTTGGAAGACCGTGGCGTCTTCATGACCCAGATCCAGTTACCCGTTGGATCAACGCAACAGCAAACACTGAAAGTCGTGGAGAAAGTCGAAAATTATCTGCTGCAAAGTGAGAAAAAAAACGTCGTTTCCGTATTCTCTATTATTGGCTCTGGCCCGGGCGGTAACGGTCAAAACGTTGCACGTATGTTCGTACGTTTGAAGCATTGGGATGAACGCTCCAATCCCGATGACTCTTCATTTGCCATTATCGATCGCGCAACCGCTGAATTTAATAAAATTAAGGAAGCTAGAGTTTTTGCGAGCAGCCCACCAGCGATCTCAGGATTGGGTAACTCGGCAGGTTTTGATATGGAGCTCGAAGATCATGCGGGTCTTGGGCATGCTGAACTCATGAAGGCGCGTGACACCTTGTTGGCCGCGGCGGCAAAAGAACCTCAGCTCACCCGTGTTCGCCACAACGGTTTAGACGATAGCCCACAGTTGCAGGTCAACATTGATCAACGCAAGGCGCAAGCGCTAGGCGTTAATATTGATGACATCAACAACACGTTAAAAACGGCTTGGGGATCAACTTACGTTAATGACTTCCTAGATCGTGGCCGTGTCAAAAAGGTCTATGTTCAAAGCGCGGCACCTTACCGCATGCTGCCAAGTGATATCTATAGCTGGTACGTCAACAACAATAATGGCGAGATGGTTCCATTCTCTGCTTTCGCCAACAGCCAGTGGACCTATGGCTCACCACGACTGGAACGATACAACGGTAATGCAGCGCTAGAAATCGTCGGCGAAGCCGCTACGGGGATTAGTACCGGTACAGCGATGGATATTATGGAGCGTCTTGTCAGTCACCTACCTAACGGTATCGGTTTAGAATGGACAGGCATGTCCTATCAGGAACGACTATCTGGTGCACAGGCTCCGGCGCTTTATGCAATTTCGTTACTTGTGGTGTTCCTGTGCTTAGCGGCGTTATATGAAAGCTGGTCCATTCCATTCTCGGTCATGTTGGTCGTACCATTAGGGGTGCTGGGTGCCGTATGCGCAACGTGGGTGCGTGGGTTGGAAAACGATGTTTATTTCCAAGTTGGTCTGCTAACAATCATTGGTCTTTCCGCTAAAAATGCCATATTGATTGTGGAATTCGCCAATGAACTACATCGTTCAGGGAAAGACTTATTGGAGGCAACGCTGGAGGCGTGTCGTCTACGTCTACGCCCTATATTGATGACGTCGTTAGCATTCATCTTTGGTGTATTGCCAATGGCGATAAGTCATGGCGCTGGCTCAGGCAGCCAACATGCGGTCGGGACTGGCGTATTAGGTGGAATGTTTACCGCGACCATCCTTGCCATCTTCTTTGTGCCAGTATTCTTTATTTTGGTTCGCCGCCGCTTTCCCGGAAAAACGGCGTCCGCTATAGAACCAGATGAAATCATCCCGCCCAAAGAATAATCACTAAACCATCACCCTCTCCCGATGGCGGTGGTTTAACGCTGACAAGCAAAAGGCAGCCCGCGGGCTGCCTTTTATTTGGGTGAAACCATGGTGGTTGGCTTGTCACAAATTATCAAGAATATTCGTTTAAAACGATCCACAAATTACCAACGGTTTTAAACTTATAGCCTCTACCTCGAGGGACTTTCTGACCAGTTTGTGATTACTGGTGCTTGTTTGACAACATGGCGTCAATAAACGCTTTCCAGTTGCTTAGTTCTGTATCAATCATATTTACGTCTTTGGTGGCTTACAAAATTTAGTACCCGATCATGATAACCTTTTACAGACCAATGGTGAATATTTGACCTAGTCGATATTTCTATAAGAACGACCATTAGGAAGCACTATTTAGATAAAGCGCAGCCTCAATTTACACAGTCGGAACACTCTTAGCGCTAACACTCTGGATCATGAGCTCTTTTTCCCGCATTATGTGTTAAATAATTTAACAACATCAACAAGTCAGGGTCTGCGCTACGCACCATGAATTCGCCAGATCGTGAGCTTAGACACAGGTACTCTTGCCGCATGACAGCAAATTTAGAAAAAGCACCTCTTTATCTTTATGGCATCAAGAACTGCGACACCATCAAAAAAGCCCGAAAATGGCTTGAAGAGCAACAGGTGGTCTATCAGTTTCATGATTATCGTGCCGATGGTTTAGAGCCGGCTCTGCTACACACTTTTATCGCCCAATTAGGGTGGGAAGCGTTACTGAACACGCGCGGAACGACATGGCGCAAGCTGGATGAATCCTTACGCAACAGCATCACCGATGCCGATAGCGCAGCAGCATTAATGCTGGAACATCCCGCAATAATCAAACGCCCACTATTGGCACATAATGACCACATGTTGTTGGGATTTAAACCGGAGCAATATGCACATTTTTTAGCTGAGGAGAAAATACGATGACCTGCCCAGTACTTGAGCTCACTCAGCAGTTAATCAAATGCCGTTCTGTTAGCCCTGAAGATGCAGGCTGCCAAGAACTATTGATTGAACGTCTGCAAGCAATTGGTTTTACCATCGAAGATATGACATTTGGTGACACCCGTAACTTTTGGGCTTATCGCGGGGGTAATGGCCCAACGCTTGCATTCGCCGGCCATACCGACGTGGTGCCAAGCGGGGATGAATCCAAATGGACCAATCCACCTTATGAACCAACCCTGCGCGACGGTATGATATACGGCAGAGGCGCAGCGGATATGAAAGGTTCGTTAGCAGCCATGGTCGTTGCGGCTGAACGCTTCATCGAAGCCAATCCTCACCATCAGGGGCGTCTGGCTTTCTTAATCACGTCAGATGAAGAAGCTAGCGCGGTAAACGGCACCGTAAAAGTGGTGGAAAAGCTGATTGCGCGTCAGGAGAAGGTCGAATATTGCTTGGTTGGAGAACCGTCTAGCACCGAGAAAGTCGGTGATGTGGTCAAAAATGGCCGCCGTGGCTCAATGACGGCCAACCTTTATATTCAAGGCGTACAGGGCCATGTTGCCTACCCGCATTTGGCCGATAATCCCATTCATAAAGCCGCTCCGATGATAAATGAGTTGGTCAATGAAGTTTGGGATGAGGGGAATGAATTCTTTCCCCCTACCAGTATGCAGATCGCGAATATTGCCGCGGGTACGGGTAGCAATAACGTGATCCCTGGCGAGTTATATATACAGTTTAATTTCCGCTTCAGCACGGAGTCGACCGTCGATTCGATTAAGACGCGGGTCAAAGCGCTGCTCGATCGCTACCAACTCACCTATAGTTTAGAGTGGAACGTCTCAGGCTTGCCTTTCCTAACCGCACGCGGTCATTTGGTCGATGCTGTCGTCAATGCCATTCAGCATTATGGCGAAATTACGCCGCAGTTACTGACCACCGGTGGAACCTCTGATGGACGCTTTATCGCACAGATGGGTACTCAGGTCGTTGAACTGGGGCCGGTCAATGCCACGATTCATAAAGTGGATGAGTGCGTTCATGCCGCAGACCTGCAAATGCTGAGCCGTATGTACCAAAGAATAATGGAGCAACTCGTCGCATGATCACGCCGGAAATGCTGACCGGACAAAGCACCGAGCATCTTGCCGTACTTTGTGGGAACCATCGTTTACAACCTGAGGCCGTTAAGGCTTTTCAGGCATTGCAATGCGCAGCCAAAGAAGCGGGATTTAATTTACAACCCGCCAGCACATTTAGAGACTTTGCTCGACAGCAAACTATTTGGAATGCGAAATTCAATGGTGAACGCGCTGTTCTCGATGAAAATAGCCAACCACTGGATATCACAACGCTGACGGATGGCGAGTTATGCTGTGCAATTTTACGTTGGTCTGCACTTCCTGGCGCTAGTCGCCATCATTGGGGAACCGATCTCGATATCTATGATCCAGATCTTTTACCCGATGGGAAAAAACTTCAGCTTGAGCCATGGGAATATCTGGAAGGGGGATATTTCTATCCATTAAATCAATGGCTTTCAGATAATATGGATCGTTTTGGATTTTACCGCCCATTCGGTGATAAGCAGCAAGGTGTTGCGGTAGAGCCTTGGCATCTCAGCTATCGCCCCCTCTCCTCCTTGGCTGAGCATCAGCTAACGAAAGAGGTGCTCAAAAAAGCATGGCAAGACAAACACATTGCGGGTTCAGAATGGCTTATTCCACACCTGTCAGAGATTTTTTCCCGCTTTATTGCCATAAAATAAGCCTTACTTATATGTTTTAAACCGCCTGAATGGGCGGTTTTTTGTCTTAAGCTCAAGAAATTTATACATAATTGAGTGTTACCCCGTACTATTTTTATTGCGGAAACCCCGCATAACTTTGCCTCTGAGGTTGTATACTTAACGCAGAGTGAATGGTGTCATGCAGAAAAACGGTTATTAAAATCCGTTTCACCGATGTTAGGTGGCTCGAATCAATGATGAATGGCTAGAATGGCAGCAACGTTGCAGTTCAGCCATTTAATTAGTCCAAAATTTAAGGTGGTAGCTATGCAATGGTTAGCCGATTACTGGTGGATTATTCTGTTAGTTCTGATCGGGATGGTATGGAATGGGATGAAAGCCTTGCTCAAAGTAGACCACAAAAGTTTTCTGAGCAATAAGCCTGAATTGCCTCCACATCGCGATAACAATGCGCAATGGGACAATGATGATGACTGGCCTAAAAAGAAGTAACACCAAGTTAGTTCTCATCAGAAGTAAAAGGGCAATTTTTATTGCCCTTAGTTAGCACATCACTGTTATTTAAAAGCGATCAAATCGCCACGTTTACCACTCAGAGCTTCATCCCAATAGCGTTGAGGAATGTAAGCACGTAAACGCTCTAGCGCTAAATCCATCATATTCTGATCGATGGCATGCCCAATCGGCTCGATATCTAAAGTAAAGTCAGATCCGTATGTTTGCATACTCTCTGCAGCCTGATGCGCGTTATCGATAACAATAATCGTATCCTCACTACCATGAATCAGGTGAACAACCGTATTCCCTAAACTTTTTTCAGGTAATGCGGCAAAACGACCACTGAAAGATACCACCCTTCCGGCCAAATTTGGCGTCACTTTCACGGCTTCAAGCGCCATAATCGCTCCCTGAGAAAATCCGACTAGTGCTGTGGCCTCAGGATTAACATCAGCAACACGCTGCCAATATCGCACAATTTCAATAAACTGAGGCATAACCTCATTAATACGCTCGATGCGGTTCTCTTCTGTTACCCCATCCACCGAAAACCACTGCAAACCTTGGCCGCTCGGGATCTGATAGGGTGATCCAATGCTAATCACCAGTGCTTTTGGAAAAGCTTGAGCAAAATACTCACCAATCGTTCCCATAGACACCGGATTATCGCCAACCCCGTGAAACAGCAAAATCAGCTGTTCTGCCGGTGTTGCAGGGCTTTGGACAACATGATGTTCGTGCTTCATTAGGTCACTCCTCGGTTAATTAAAACATGCCACTTATTGGCATCATTTGTTAACCACCACTATACGCCGAAGAGTTTTGATGAAAATCGTATTTCCTTGATGAGGTTGTTCTATTTTTTTGCTGAATGCTAGTCAAAAACGAGATAAAAAAAATGGCCCCGAAGGGCCATTCAACTTAAGGGACTCTCCGCTCAGCCTAAACTGCGCGGAGAATTCATACTAGGCAACAGCCCAAAATCCTTTCGGCACAAACTCTGTTACTTGGACGCTAGCAAAAGAGATTGTATACTGTCGCCAGGGCGTATGAATCTATTACCAGCTGTATTTCACGCCAGCGTTAACAGCCCATGGTTGGTCGATATCACTACCACCCATATAGCTTGCGCCTGCGTAGGTGCTGAAGTTCTTAGTGAAGTTAAACTGACCGCCTAAACCAACGCGAACTGCTGAACCACCAACACCGTTGTCAATGTTGTCGCCGTTGATGTCTGCATCGTTGCTGCCCGCATCATCATAAACGTATGCCAAAGTCGCATATGGAGTCAGAGACTGGTCGTTTGCATAGTCGAAGCGATAGTTAGCATTGATACCTGCTTCGTAACGCAAGCTGTTATAACCTTGGTCAGACACATCCATGCCATTGCTGGTACGGTAGTCATCACTGTTCATGAACAGACCAGAAACGCTAGCATATGGGCTCAATTTACCCTGAGTATCAAGAGCGATGTCGTAGCCGACTTTCAAGCCGAAGCCCCATGCATCAGAGCTGGTAGAGCCCGATGTGTGGTCGCCGTTGCTCATATCAGCATCCAGATCGTTGCTGTAATGAGAGTAGCTTAACGAGGTATCCAAGAAGACGTTGTTGTCGAACTTAGCAGAAGAGTAGACACGAGCAGACTGGCTGTCCTGATCTACGCTTCCGCTGTGGTCGCTAACGTCGCCTTTAGCGAAGCCTGCGGACATACCGACCAACCAGTTTGCATAGTTGCCGTCGATAACCTTATCCACACCAACCATGATACCGTTGATATCTTGATCGTAATTGATCTCACCGCCGTCGCCGTTAACATGACCGCCGAAGTAGCTCACCCATGCACCACCAGTGTCACCCGCGTTATCACGAGTTTGAGTCTGGCGACGTTCCAGAGTGTCCTGCTCCATATGCCAGATGTTGGCGTTTGCAGAAGGAATGCTCAGCGCCATATTGGCAGCATCGGTCAGGTTACGCTGGTCCAGAACGACAGTATCGCCGCGCTGCTCTGCTTCATAGGTATAAGCACCTAGGTCAGCACGGTTAGCCGCGGTGAACGATGCGCTAGTATCTGCATTATTGTCGTACACACGAACAATTTCTTTGTCTTGGTAATCAGCGATAGAACCCTGCCCAGTCGCGTTATCTACGCGAACAGAGTAGTTACCGCTCACATCGCCGTTAACCGCCAAGTGGCCGTCAGAATTGATAGCAATGACACCGTGGTCGTAACCAGCAGCATTAACATCATTGGTCACATAACGCGCATTGCTCATATCTGAATTGAGCACGTACTCACGGCTGCCAACATTCAGAGTACCGGCATCACTTAATACCAAGCTGTGAGTATCGGTCTGACCCAAACCTAAGTTCAGTTCACCGCCGTTGGTCACAGTGATTGTGTTGGCATACAGTGCTGCAGTTTCCTCAGTCAGGATAACCTGACTGCCGCTATTGATGTTCAGTGAATCAGTAGCAACGCCGTTGTTATAGCCATACGAATTAGGAATCGTCGTACCGGCACTGTTGCTATCGCCGATTTGCATCGAAGAACCGTTATTCAAGGTAATGCTATCAGCCAGCAAGCTTGAATTCACAACATTAACCTGAGAACCGTTGTTAATGGTCAAAGTGTCAATGTTAGATGTTTTGCGGGTGTCCCACTCAGAGTTATTATCCAGAGTAACGTTGAACAAACCGCTCTGATAAACAGAAGCTGAGGTGAAATCGCCATTTACATCGAACTCATCTGTTGGCCACAGGCTATTAGGGCTGTAATCATACAGAGTATTCGTATGTTCAACAGAAGACACCGCAGCACCAACCCACTTACTGCCGTTGGTTAATGTCAGATTTAAAGAATCTTGATCATCCCAACCATTGGTGTCTTTAACATTATCACCGTTAGAATCATGGCCAGTTGGATCAAAGTTATTATCGAATACGCTGGAGAACAGAACATCGCCAGTCAACGTTGAATGATCAAACGTCGCCGTGGTTTGCATAGCGTTATCAGTACGACTTGCCATAACAATCAGTGCCGCATCATCAAGGCCTGCAGTACTCGTTCCTGCGTAGTCACTTGGTTTGCCTGATTGGCCATAGAAACCTGTATTATCCAATTCTGAGTAAGCACCTGAAGTGACCACAGAATCTTTAACAGTTACGGTATCAGTAAAAATTTCTGGGCTATTGGTTGCACTATCAGGCCAATAGTAACCTTGAACTAAGGTGATACCTGCAACGTGGGAATTGTTCTGGATAACTACATTTGCTTCCTGATCCAGAGTAATTGCATTACCCATTGCGTAGGTATTATAAAGATCATGATCACGAACATCATTTGTCGTCACGTCATAATCATAATGTTCGTAGGTATCATCGATCGTAGAGTTATCAACGGTCAGTTGCAGTGTACCTAACTGATGGTCAGTATCATTAGCACACTCATCGGTTACGCAGGATGATGTAACCATACCGTGAATTGTACTGTTAGAGATATTTAATGTATCAGCAGTATTTGATGAATCATAGCCAAGGTAATAGGTTGAAATAACACCATTAACGACAGATTTATTAATTACTGGATAGATATCACCATCATAATATCCGTCAGTTGAATTATTCCAGCCAACATACCCATCATAATCTACATATCCATCAACATAACTACCAGCATTGAAAGTATCGTTGACATAAACATGATTACCGTAGCCAAGATCGTGGCCGTAGGTATCGTAGGTAGTACCTGAAATATCATTTGTAGCAGCTACAGCAGCTTGAGCTGCGATAGCCATAGAGCAAGCCAATGCCAGACGCGTTAAAGCAGTCTTATTCTTCCAAGAAGACATCTGTTATTCCCTCAATATAGGCAACGTTAATCCATAACCCATCAGAGATGAATATAGTTATGAATTGTTGATACTTTTAAAATATATGAAACTATCTGAAAGTGCTTTCGCCAAAGTTCAGCGGAATTAAATAATAATTAAGAGGTAGATTTAATTCAACTAAAAAAAACTTTTAAATATGGTAACAACCGTCATCTCGAAAATATAAAAAACCCTCACGATAAACGACTTGTTAAATAAATAAATTTAATTCTTAATTAAATAAAAAAGAACATACAGAGAATAAGAAAATAAAAGTAAAAATAAAAAACACCCTGAAGCTTAATATTAAGAATGGTTTTAATTAGTTATTAAGAATGCTAGCCAATACGGTCCGCAATCTAGTAATCAGCTCTTTTTTACCGGATATTTTATATTTATCACATAATCCCCTCACATCACCACTCTCATTTATACAGCTTTTTAGAAAGCAACTTAACTCGTCATCAGAAAGATGATTTGCGTATCTACTTAGTGCATAAACAGAAACGTCAAACGGGCGATAACAATGAGCGAAACCGTGAAGTTCATCGCAATCATCCTGATTCAGCGAGAGGTCTTTTTTCACGTTAATGGGCAGTCTTATATTGAGTTTTTTTTCGATAAAGTAGCCATCACGCTGCAAACGTAGCTGCAATCGGCGTAAAAGTGGCTGTGATTTTTCACTTAGAGGTAATATCGCCATCGCTGTATAGCAGCCACTGCTCGCTTCTAAATGCGTTCCAAACCTGACAAGTTGAAAACCACACCGTTGCCAAAACTGATGCAGTTCGGGCGTATAGCCAAAACTAACAGAAACAAAGTCTAACTGTTCTTGCCGCGCTTGATGAACAACCGCAGCCACTAATGATTTAGCCACGCCTTGACGTCGCCATTCGGGAAATACGGCAATTCGGCTGATTCTACGAGAACGTAAAACTGCGGCTATCCATTGTCCACCATGGGCTGCTAATGACTGCGCAACTAAGTTGCCTTTGGGGCGGCGTTCCCCTGCCCACACGGCTTTAGCTAGCGACTCATCTAATCCCCCCTCATCGACGGCCCATAATGCGGCAACAATATTGCTATCAACAAAGCTTGCATGCAGCTGATTTCCCACGCCGTCCATTAATCGGCGCAGATCCAGTGGCGTAGTCTTATAGTGGGCGCTGGTTAAAAGAGCGTAGAAATCAGACATCACTTGTGGCGAAGAGTGCCATTCATTTTGGCTTAATTTTTTTTGTTTAAGCTTCTGGCCGTGCTCGAAGGGTTCTTGTGGTTCCGCAAATAGCAAAAGCGAACCCACCCACGCCTCAAGAGGATCATGCAGCGCCCAACGCATGGGTTGTTCTAAGGAATAAATTTGACACGATGGAAGAGAAGAACAAAATTTAAGCAAAAAACCCCGTCCGGTACCTTCGTATCCTTGAACCGTCGTGGTTAAAAGGACATGGGGGAAAAATGAGATCAGTTCACTTAGCATCGGTGCTGGAATTGCTGCGGCTTCATCAATCAGTAACCAATCAACATTCTCAGGAACTTTTTGCCGACATTGCTCCAATAACATATCGGGGGCATGAAACTCCCCCTTTTTGCCACACTGAGATAAAACCTGAGTCGATACTCTATTTGGACCGGTAACCCAACATACTCCCGCCGTCCGTGCAGCAAACATGCCAGCCAGCGTTGACTTGCCGCGCCCGCGCTCACCAATCACGACGCTCACGGGATCGTTATTCGTCAATAAAGCCCGTAATATCGCTTCTTGTTCCCGCGTTGGCGATCCGTCAGGACGCTGCCACTCGGGGCGCGCTATTTGAAGCTCAGTAATTTTTTTCGGCGCTCCTTGCTTCCACACAATAATGTCAGGGTGCTGCGAAGTTACACGCTGGAAATGCCGAACAAAATAAGGTGTGGCGATGGGCTCGGCCTGTTCACTCCAACGTAAGCTATCCATATCCGGTAAGCACGGCCACTGTTCCCAGTCTGGAACCAGCAAAATCAACCAATGCCCCGCACTCATCGCCCCTGAAACAGCGGCCAGAGCTTCCGCATTAACACCCTCGGCGGCATTGAACACAACATGGGCAAGCTCTTGTCCCAACAGACCTCTCGCTGCACGAGTCGCGATAGAGGCTGTGCCTTCCGGCGCATTTTCTCCAACCCACAAAACATTAGGCTGAAGCGAAGGCAGGTTCTCTTCTATAACTTGGCGATGCCACGTAGTATCACCGCTCACGATTAGCACACGGCGAATCCCCATCCGCTGCATAGAGGTGATAGAAGAAGAAAGTGGCATACGGATCCGTTTAGAGAGTCAAAAGAAGAGGATATTATACTCGAAATAAGAAGTATTAGGGCTTTGCGCCCCGCAACATCCAATGCGAGGCACAGATAGAGTATTTAATTAGCAGATGCAAATGTGTTACAGCTACTTGGATTTCCACTATCAAAACCGCGTTTAAACCATGTATAACGCTGTTCTGAAGTTCCATGAGTGAAGCTATCTGGGATGACACGTCCTTGGCTTTGTTGTTGCAAACGGTCATCACCAATAGCTTGCGCGGCATTCAACGCTTCTTCTAAATCCCCCGCCTCCAACACTTGCTGATTTTGCATGTTATGGCCCCAAACGCCAGCGAAGCAATCGGCCTGAAGCTCCATCTTCACGGAGAGTCGATTCTGCTCAGCTTTGCTTGCCCCTTGCTGCATTTGGCGTACCTTCTGCTCAATACCCAGCAGGTTCTGTACGTGGTGCCCAACTTCATGTGCCACCACGTAGCCTTGAGCAAAATCACCGTCTGCACCTAATTTATTCTTCATCTCTTGATAGAAAGAAAGATCAATATAGACGGTTTTGTCTGCAGGGCAGTAGAAAGGCCCCATAACGGACTGACCCGTTCCACATCCGGTACGCGTCGCGCCTCGATACAATACCAGCTTAGGATCCTGATACTGTTTACCCATTTTCTGAAATAACTGACTCCAGGTATCTTCGGTGGAAGCCAAAATAACCGAAGTAAATTTCGCCATCTGGTTATCCTGAGCTGAGTTGGCTGGCTGGCTGTGTTGCTGAGTTTGTCCCATTGGGGCTTCGCCATTAAGCAGCGGTGTTAGATCCACGCCGTAATATCCCGCCACCAATACCACCACCAGCAGAATTAGGCCGCCTTTGCCACGCGGTACACGGAAACCACCGCCACCGAAACCACCGGATGAACCCGTGGAATCGCCACGTCGATCTTCAACGTTGTCGCTTTCGCGACGCCCTTGCCAGCGCATAGTTAAACCTCAAAAATGACATGATGGGTTAATGGTAGGAAATTGCTGGCGTGAATACCATAAAAAGGAGAAATCAGATAATGAAATACTTCATGAGAGGAAAACATCCGATGCTTCAGCGCATCAGTGAAGTATAAAAACAACAACAGAGGCCAAGGCCTCTGCTGGTCACTTAAGCGTGATTTTAGGGGAAGTACACCGATGGGGTCGTAGCAGCTTTAGCTGCCGGAGCGCCCCGCGGTGTGCTAGCCCCGTGTATCTCGAGCTCTTAAACGATCAGCATTAGGCCAAGGCCTCTGCTGTTTATTCAAATAGTAGCTTTGAAGATTAGTCTAATTTTACACCAATACGATGCGCAACTTCTTCGTAAGCCTCGATCAAACCACCTAAGCTCTGGCGATAGCGATCTTTATCCATCTTGTTCAGAGTTTCTTTATCCCACAAACGGCTGCCGTCTGGAGAGAACTCATCACCAAGCACGACCTGACCTTTAAACAAGCCGAATTCAAGTTTGAAATCGACGAGGATTAAGCCCGCATCACCAAAAATTTTGCTCAGCACATCGTTAACTTTGTAGCTCAGCGCTTTCATTGTGGCCAGATTTTCGTCGCTCACCCAACCAAAGGTACGGCAGTATGATTCATTCACCATCGGGTCATGCATCGCATCATTTTTCAGGAATAAATCGAAAAGTGGTGGATTCAGTGGCGTCCCTTCTTCGATGCCTAAGCGCTTAACCAGAGAGCCCGCTGCGCGGTTGCGGATCACACATTCAACCGGAACCATATCCAGTTTTTTAACCAAAACCTCGGTGTCAGAAAGTAAGCGTTCCATCTGGGTTGGGATCCCCGCCTCTTCCAACTTGCTCATGATGAAATGGTTAAATTTGTTATTCACCATACCCTTACGATCAAACTGCTCAATGCGCTGGCCGTCCAGTGCTGATGTATCATTTCGGAACTCAAGAATCAGCAAATCCGGGTTTTCAGTGGTATACACGGTTTTTGCCTTGCCGCGATACAACTCAGCGAGCTTTTGCATTTTGCTTACTCCATAGGTTTAGGAACACGAGAACTGAAATCCGCAGCTTTAGGTTAAAGCGCATCAATTTAGGGGCATTATACGCCAGCCAAACGATTGCGCATTAAAAAAATGAAATAAAAAAGAGGCCGAAGCCCCTTTTTGTCTTTACTAACGGTTGTTAGCTACTTACTTACATTTGACTTAGAAAAAGCGGCTTGGAACACACTGACCAGCGCATCATTCTGCGACTGAGTCAATGGAGCGCCTTTGCTGTCTAAGAATTGTAAGCTGGTACGGTTATCTAAGTCACCCACCTGAATCTTGTAATCGCCTTCTTTGAGTTCTGGATCTTTCGCGCCCAAATCATCCCAGCTACTGCTGCTGATAGATTTGTACGTGACAGAAATAGTCCCCTGTGGACGGCTACGATCGGTCACTTTCATGCCAATCAGCTCAAGCGTGGATGGTAAGCGATCCCAGACGGCAGTATAAGGCGCACGTGCAATCAAAACAGGCAAGCCCGTATCATCCGCACCGCTCTGCACGTCAATATCCCCGACCTGACGGTTGGCACGCGCATTAGCCTGATCGGTCTGATATTTATCCAAGCCGCTGACGACGTTATTCAGTACAGAAACCGCATAACGCTGTGTTTGAGAATCCTCACTGATCGCAGTTTCACCCTGCTTCAAACCCAAAGATTTCACGACAACCGCAGTCTGATAGCCTTGTGGTTGCACAGAGATCTGATAACGGCCTTCATACTGGACGTCCTCATCACCACGCTGGAAACTAATCCAGTCTGTCGTCAACGTCTGACCTGCATCATTGCGGCTAGCAATCGGGTAGTTCAGCCCTTGAACCGCTTGTGTCACCTGAGTCCAAAGGCTACTCGCCCCTGGAGTACTCTCAACCAACACAATGGCAGCGCCGTTAACAAACTGACCGCGAGAGCCGTTCAACAAAGCCAAAGGCTGTGCTGGTGGTCGAATATCCAACGCTTTACCCACTTCACCTTTAGCCGTGGCCAAGCGAACATCGTAGGTTCCATTTTGCACCGGCAAAATCATACCCGCAGGTGTTTTCAATTCGGACAACGTCGTCGCATCAAGATAGGCCTCATCGCCGCTCACCTGACGCTTATAGCGCTGATCGGTCGAGCATGCAGACAGCATCATGACCAAAGAAATGCCGACGACAGTCGCTACCGCCGACTTTTGTACTGAGTAAGCCATTCAATCTCCCTAAGAGTTACAGCAAGCCGACGTGTTTTAGCGCTTGTTCTACGACAGGGCGAGCCTTATCGCTAATTGGCGTCATTGGTAAACGCATCGTGTCGGTTGCTATCAATCCCAATACCTTACAGGCCCATTTCACCGGTATCGGATTTGCTTCTACAAATAACTGTTGATGCAGCGCCATTAAACGCTGGTTCAGCTTACGAGCCTTAGCAAAATCGCCATCGGCTGCCAGCTTACAGAGTTCAGCCATTTCACGCGCAGCAACGTTTGCTGTGACAGAAATAACGCCCTGACCACCCAGTTGCATAAAGTCCAGAGCCGTTGCGTCATCGCCGCTTAGCAAAATAAAGCTATCGTCGTTGACCAGTTCTTGGATCTGACTAACACGACTTAAGTTCCCGGTCGCTTCTTTTACAGCAATAATATTTTTGATTTCTGCCAGACGCGCAATGGTTTCTGGCAACATATCGCATCCCGTACGCGAAGGTACGTTATATAAAATTTGTGGTAAATCAGTATGTTCCGCAATTGCTTTAAAATGCTGGAACAGACCTTCCTGCATTGGCTTATTGTAATACGGTGTTACCGTCAGGCAACCCACTACGCCCGTATTATTAAAACGCTCAGTCAACGCAATCGCTTCCGCGGTCGCATTTGCTCCAGCGCCTGCGATTACAGGGATTCTGCCATCAGCAAGATCCAGCGTCTGTAACACCACATCGACATGTTCGTCGTGGTTTAAGGTGGCAGATTCGCCGGTGGTTCCCACGGACACTATCGCAGATGTCCCGCTGGCCACATGATAATCAATCAATTTCTTCAAGCTAGCGCGATCGACCTGACCTTTGTCATCCATCGGCGTAACCAGCGCAACAATACTTCCCGTGAACATTGACAGTCCCTCCACAAACAGGTTCCTCATGGTACTTTTGAAAGCGATCGCAAAGCAAGTAAACATCTATGTGCTAACTGCTTGTCGAGCCGTTTTTTTTATGTTTACCTTGGGATACCATCACAAAGTCAGGAAGAATGCTCTTGCCACAGCCCAATCAACACTATTTAGTCATCACCGCCTTAGGTGCAGATCGCCCCGGTATCGTTAATAACATCACCCGCCATGTCAGTAGCTGCGGGTGTAATATTGAAGATAGCCGTTTGGCAATGTTGGGCGAAGAGTTCACTTTTATTATGCTGCTCTCGGGTAGCTGGAACGCTATCACGCTGATTGAATCCACTCTGCCGCTAAAAGGTGTCGAAATGGATTTGCTGATCGTAATGAAGCGTACAACATGGCATGAACGTCCAACCATGCCAGCCACCGTTTGGGTACAGGTTGAGGTAAAAGATTCTCCGCACATCATTGAGCGCTTCACCGACTTATTTGATTCGCACCATATGAACATCGCCGAGCTGGTGTCCAAGACACAATTAAGCCAAGATTCAGCAGCACCAAAGCTGTATATTCAAATCACAGCACATAGCCCTGCAAGCCAAGATGCAGAAAGTATTGAACAAGCTTTCGAGAAGCTCTGTACAGAACTCAGCGCACAGGGCAGTATTAACGTCGTGAACTATTCCCTGCATGAAGATAAAGACGGAGAGCAGTAATGAGCCCATTGAAAGCCGGTAGCATCGCTCCTAAATTTACCCTGTTAGATCAAGATGGTGAGCAAATCAGCTTGGCCGACTTCCAAGGTCAGAAAGTTTTAGTCTATTTTTATCCAAAAGCCATGACTCCAGGTTGTACAGTTCAAGCCTGTGGCCTGCGCGACAATATGGATGAATTGAAAAAAATGGGTGTAGAAGTGTTAGGTATTAGCACTGATAAACCTGAAAAACTTTCCCGCTTTGTAGAAAAAGAAGTTCTTAACTTCACATTGCTGTCTGATGAAGATCACAAAGTCGCTGAAGAGTTTGGTGTCTGGGGCGAAAAAACCTTTATGGGTAAAACCTATGACGGCATTCATCGCATCAGCTTCCTGATTGATGAAGAAGGCAAAGTTCAGCACGTATTTGACGATTTCAAAACCAGTAACCACCACGACATCGTACTGGACTATGTAAAAAATAACGGCTAACTCATCCGCCGTCATAAAACGTCAACGCCCTGCACATGCAGGGCGTTGTTTTTTCTTAGCTCAATGATTAATCCGCTTCCGAGATAAACTCATCTGGCCACGCATGAATGACGGCTTTCACTAGGGTCGCCAGCGGGATAGCAAAAAATACGCCCCAGAAGCCCCACAGGCCGCCAAAGATAATCACCGAAAGAATGATCACTAGCGGATGCAAGTTGACCGCTTCGGAGAACAGCAAAGGCACCAATAAATTCCCGTCTAGCCCCTGCACCACCAGATAGGCAATAAACAGCGTCCAGAAATCCGCACCCAGCCCCCACTGGAACAGCGCCACAATAACCACCGGAATGGTCACCAGCACTGCACCGATATAGGGGATTAAAACTGAAAATCCAACCAATACCGCCAGCAACAATGCATAATGCAAATCAACAACCAGAAACACCAGATAGGTCGCAATACCGACCACCACCATTTCGAGCACTTTGCCTCGAATATAGTTGGTGATTTGCTGGTTCATCTCAATCCATACCTGCCCTGCTAAACCACGGTCGCGAGGCAATACTCGACGTACAGCATTCAGCATCTGCTCTTTATCCTTTAACAGGAAAAACACCATCAAAGGCACGAGAATCAGATAGATCGCTAATGTAAGAAGTCCTACTAGCGACGCCAGTGATAATTTCACCACCGACTCCCCCATCACCGCCATTTTGGCGCGAATATTTTCGACGACCATATCGATAATCCCCGCATCCACCAGCGCCGGATAGCGACTAGGCAGTGTGGCGGCAAACTCATAGAAACGAGTGACCATTTTGGGCATGTCAGCCATCAAATTAAATCCCTGCTGCCATACCGCAGGAGCAATGACAAAGACCGACAGCAAGGTAATTCCGCCAAACACAATGAGTACAGCAATCACTGCCCATACTCGAGAGAAGCCGATTAATTGCAGTTTATGCGTTGGCCACTCGAGCAGATAGGCTAAAACAATCGCCACCAGCAACGGAGCAAGTATTCCGTTGAAAAAATAGATGATACAAAAACCGACTAGCAGGATCGTCAGCAATGCTACTGCCTGCGGATCGGTAAATCGTCTCCGATACCACTGCATTAACATATCAAGCATGCGGGTCACTCCTTAAGCTGCACAAACGTGTAGTTCTTATCCTTGAAAAGAGCTGGCAAAAATCGCCAATAACGTAAAATGATAATTTTTGCTGTCATGAGGACATGGAGTCCATCAGGCTATGGTGGCAGAATAAGCCAACAAGCAAGAAACTTCGCCATTCTCAACACAGGATCACGCTTGAAAATGGGCGCATACCCAAAAATTTCATGTTAGCGGGTATATTCATTTGTGGAATGAGTGTAATTGAGTGTGACAAAGTTAAGAAGAACTCTTATCGGGGTTTAGTGTCAAAAATGCCATGACTGACTCTTACAAATGCGTTGTATCCCATTGATTAACGCTTTCACCAGATGAAACTGAATGGAACTGTCACGTATGACTTCTCGGTTTAAAACATCGGTTATCGCAACGATAGTTGCTGGGCTATTGCTCACTGGCTCAATGCCAAGCAAAGCAGATCCTAGCGATGACCAACTGCCTGACATTGGTACAACTGCGGGAAACACGCTGAGTATTAACCAAGAGCTGGCGATGGGTGATTTTTATGTGCGTCAGTTGCGCGCTAGTACACCGCTGATCAACGATCCACTTTTGATGGAGTATATCAATGGGCTCGGCGCAAGGCTGGTCGCTCATGCTAACTCGGTACGCACACCGTTTCACTTCTATTTGGTTCGTAACGACGAAATCAACGCCTTCGCCTTCTTCGGAGGCAACGTTGTTTTACACTCCGCACTCTTCCGATATACCGATAATGAAAGCCAACTGGCCTCGGTTATGGCGCATGAAATCTCTCACGTCACCCAGCGCCATTTAGCACGTGCGATGGAAGAGCAGCAGCGTACTGCGCCGCTGACATGGGTCGGTGCACTCGGTTCAATCTTGCTGGCAATGGCAAGCCCACAGGCTGGTATGGCTGCGCTTAGCGGTACATTGGCAGGTAGCCAGCAAAATATGATCAGCTTTACGCAGCAAAACGAGCAAGAAGCAGACCGTATCGGCATTCAAGTGCTACAACGATCCGGTTTTGATCCGCAAGCGATGCCAAATTTTCTGCAAAAGCTATCCGATCAGCTACGCTATTCATCCAAGCCCCCAGAAATTTTGCTGACTCACCCCCTACCCGATAGTCGTTTATCTGATACACGCAACCGCGCTAATCAAATGCCTCCGCACCCAGTTCAGTCCTCACAAGATTATTTATTAGCGAAGGTACGCGCTCTTGGCATGTACAGCGGTGGACAAGATGGCAATACGTTCCTGACGGAAGATGTGCTCAAGGCGATGGAAAATGGCAACGTGCGCGAACAAACCGCCGCTCGCTATGGTCGTGCCATTTTATTTAGCCAAACAAACAAATATGATGATGCCCGAAAAATGCTACAACCTCTGCTTGACAGTCAGCCCGATAACATCTGGTTTATCGACTTGATGACAGATATCGATCTGGAGCAGAAAAAAGCACCAACTGCGATTGCCCGTTTAGAGAAAGCGTTAGCCAAAAACCGCACTGAGCCCGTCTTGCAAATCAATCTGGCAAACGCTTATGTCGAAGGAAACCAAGCCGCTAAAGCATCGCGGATACTCTATCGTTATACCTTTGAGCACCCTAATGATCCTAATGGTTGGGATCTACTCGCTCAAGCTAGCACAGCACAAGGCCTTCGTGATGAAGAGCTTTCTGCTCGCGCTGAAAGTTTGGCACTGTTAGGTCAGTTAGATCAGGCGATTGGCTTACTCAGCAATGCCAGCGCACTGATGCCCGTTGGCAGCCTAAAACAGGCTCGCTACGACGCGCGTATCGATCAGCTTAGACAACTACAACAACGCTTCAAGCAATACCAACGCGGAGGCCGTTAAGGAAAATCCATGACGCAACGAGTAACGATTTATCACAACCCACGCTGCTCCAAAAGCCGCGAAACCCTCACGCTGCTGCAAGAACAAGGCATCGAACCCCAGATTATTCAATATCTTGATACTCCGCCAGACGCGGCCACGCTGAAAACACTGTTGAAAGATCTCGGTTTCAGTTCCGCCCGTCAGCTCATGCGCCATAAAGAAGATATCTATAAAGAACTCAATCTGGCGGATGAATCCCTAACGGAAGATCAATTGATCGATGCCATGGTCAATCATCCTAAATTGATCGAACGTCCCATCGTCGTTAAGGGAAAAAAAGCGCGCATCGGCCGTCCTCCTGAGCAGATATTAGAGATCCTGTAATTCGAGGTTTGATATGGAACAGCCCGTCTTAAAAGGCAAACTTGTTGAGCTGCACCCAATACAGGTGGAGCACCGCCAGCCAATCATTGATGCTGCATCAGACGGGCAACTTTGGGAGATGACATTAACCGTGATCCCAAGCCCGCAAACCATAGATCAATATCTCAATCACGCTTTCGAAAACCGCGACAACGGCAGCCATATCCCCTTTGTGATTATCGATGCGGCAAGCCGCAAAGTCGTAGGTTGCACCCGTTTTTGGAAAATTGACCGCGCCAACCGAAAACTGGAAATTGGCCATACGTGGCTGAGCCAATCTTTTCAACGTTCAGGCATCAATACTGAAGCTAAATACCTCCTTCTAACCTACGCCTTTGAAGTGATGGAATGCGTACGTGTACAGTTCACCACCGATGAAAATAACACCCGCTCACGCGCCGCGATCTTACGCATCGGCGCCCAACAAGAAGGCATCATTCGCCATGAACGAATCATGCCCGATGGCCGAAAACGCAATTCTGTGCGATTCAGTATTATTGACGATGAGTGGAAAGTGATTAAGGCGGGGCTTGAGGAGAAAATGGCTAGGAAGCTTGGTGTGAGTTAGTGGGTGGGTGTTTTCGCCTGTCGTTTATGAGACTGCGGTGTAATGTTCCGCCCGCCTTTTTATACCAAGTTCCATTGTTACCTAGGTGAAGGCGTACGGGCAGAGACCACCTGCGCGTGGTCTCTGCACTCGCGCGCTTTTATCCGAGACGCCATTTCCGCTCCGGTTTGGTATCGCCCATCTAGGGCGCCCCAAACTCCGTCACGACTTCCCTGTCGTGCCGGCTCTATCTGCCAAGACTTAAACTAAAACCCAAAAAAGGTTTTGATTTTATCTTTTGGTTTTGACGTTGACCTTTTCCGGCACGTTGTCATTCAGCCGAAGGGAGAAATGTAGGCTAGGATTCGCCGACAGGGACGTCGGCAAAAGAACAACGCTTGCGTTGGCCCCGAATACTCGCGATTGCCGTTCGTTCCGTTAAGGCCGGAATGACGAGATTCGAGTACCTGCACGGAGTGCATGTCGGTTTCGGTGCATTAGGCGTACGAAACCTTTCACGATCGAGCATAAACAGTCTTGGGAAAAGAGTGATAGAAATATCAGTAATAGAAAGCAATTAACATAATTAAAATAGTCCAAGTTTTTTATATATCAGCTCAATCCTCCCTTCAAAGAAATCTATTTTTTCCTTTTATATCAATCAAGTAATAAACATTTTGAATGATGTATCTTTTTGTTTCTTTTTTACAACTCATGAGTGGTCGGTATATTTCAAAAAGTAACAAAACACTACCTAATGTGCATTTTATTAATGGACTAATCACATCATGAACATATTTAAAAAAACATTATTAGCCGCTACCGTTTCAGCAACTTTTTTTTCAATGCAAGCAAACGCAGAGCTTAAAGCCAATAGCGCTACGTCTGAACCCACGCTCGCCTCCGTAGGATACCGCCCAGTCCAAACGAATGAAGGGGGCAAAAAACTGACCGTCAAAGGGAATCTGACGACTGGAGCTCAGCTAGAAATTACCAATATTGCATATACCGACAGCGATGGCGATAAGCTCTCGTTGGATAAGATGGTGCAGTCTGAGGAAGGTATCAAATGGTATTTGGTTGACAACAACGACAGTGCAACTTCAGGTGATCCAGCCGGTGTTGGCAAAACCTTTGAAATTCCAGCGGATGCTGCAGGTAAAAAAGTGAAGGTTATCTACCGTATCCAAACAGATACAGGGGTACCAAGCAACGCATTCTTGCCAACAGCAGTGTTATTAACAAAGGCATCTTCAGGCGTTGATGGAGAAGGTTCTGCCGACGGTAGCATCACCAACAAACTCAAGTTGGTCAATATTGAAGTAAAATATCCTAGTGGTGTCAGCGGCCCGACTAATGAGCTGAACGGCAATGATATTCAAGGAACACCAATCGTTGGTTCCACGTTAGTCGCCACATTGACTTGCGCTAATGATGCAGCGGACGTCTGTGATGTCAAAAACTACAACTTCAAGTGGCAGATGGCTGAAAATAAATCATCAGAATACATAGACATCACACCAACAGGCGATATAGCCCACCAATATCAAATCCAAGGTACCCAACAGAACAAACTATTCCGCGTTCTGGTAACACCTAATAACAGTCTGAAATCAGACGCCTCGGCACAAAAAAACAAGCGCGCCAAACCACTCTGATATGCCTCAACGAGAGGAGTAATGCCCTGTCCACTTGTTGACGGCATTCATCCCCCCTTCCCTCTACGGGAAGGGTTTTTATCTCCTCTCTTCGCTTAATTTCATGGAGAGAATACAGTGAAATTCACGCAATCCCCTCTAGCTCGTTGCCTAACTTGGGCATTGGTGAGCTCCCAGCTCATCACTCCCACGGCCATTGCTACAGCGACTCTTCCGTCACTAAATCGCCACTTGGATAACAGCACTTCTGTCGAAACGGAGAAACCCGATTTAGCTTCAGCCAAGCAGCAACAAGACCTCTGGCTCGCTAATACGGCTGCAACCATCGGAGGCCAACTGCAAGAAGGCGACCTCAGCGAATATGCCAAAAATCAGATCGTTGCATATCCCGAATCCCTAGCCAACGATGCTATTAATAAAAGTATTACCTCGTTCTTTCCTCAAGCTCAGTTTCGCGGCGGTATACAACTAGAAGATGGTACCCAGTTTCGTTCGGCTGAAGCCGACATTCTGCTGCCCTTAATGCAAAACACCTCTTCACTGATCTTCGGCCAATTGGGACTGCGAGCTCACGACAACAATAGCTTTGATGGACGTACCTTCGTCAATCTTGGGGTCGGCTATCGCCGGGACGTTGGCCCGTGGTTATTTGGCATGAATACATTTCTAGATGGCGATGTTAAATATAATCACCTTCGGGGAAGCATTGGACTCGAAGCTTTTCGCAACACGCTAACGTTCTCCAGTAACTATTATTTCCCGCTGACGAACTGGAAAACATCCGAGGTGAGAGATTTACACGATGAGCGTCCAGCTACCGGATTCGATCTACGAGCCAAAGGAAGCCTACCTTCATTACCTTGGTTTGGAGCTGAGATCGCTTACGAACAGTACTTCGGTGACAAGGTTGATGTTCTGGGAAATGAAACCTTATCAAATGACCCTAACGCCATCAGCGGCGCTATCATCTTGCGTCCAGTGCCATTAATAGAAGTGCGAGCCGGCTATAAAGACGCCGGAGACGGAGGTTCACAGGCTGAAGGTGGTATCAACCTAAATTATATATTTGGCATGCCGTTAAGTGCACAACTTGACCCATCTCGGGTTTTATCCGCTAACAATAGCACCAACAAAACCTCTTTTGTTGACCGTAACTACAACATCGTTATGGAATACCGAGAGCAGAAAAGCAAAATCAGCGTACACGCTATTCCAATCAACGGCATAGCTGGTCAGACAGTCACGCTCCATGCTGGAGTCAGCAGTCGCTATCCGATAGAGAAACTAGAATGGCTCGGTGATGCTGAGCTCCTCGCCGGCCTGAAAGCACAAGGAAATCTTAACAGCCCTCTGCTGCTACCTGAACTTCCGTTAACAATCGCAGCAAATAAAGAGTATGCCTTGTATCTCAAGGTCACAGATAGCAAGGGCAATAGTGTCACTTCTGAGCGCATTCCAGTCACTGTGACAGTCAATCCAGAGAGCTTCCGGTCTCACATAAATGTAATACATGAGAACGTTCGTCACGAGAACGGCGTATTTATCTTACCTTCACCCGAGGTTAACGATACAGAAGGTGCCGTGATCGAATGGCACTACGTACGAGAACGCTCAAAAGATGAATGGATTACTTTGAAACCAGAAAATGTGAAATACAGTTCTGATTCCGCAGGATTACAGTTTACCCCGCTAGGCGGGGAGGAACGCGATGGTCACTGGATAGAACGAGTGAAGGTGAATGTTTATGAAACTCAAAGTCGAGCAAAACTTTCACCGGTAGACTTGCATATCAGTGCATCTGGGCCAAATGGGATTCACTCCATCAGCGGCACCATCAGAATGACACCAGAAGTTGACCTGATAAAGAAAATCAACATGTTGGAAGTGCTATTCACGCCTGGAACTGATGAGTTAAACGGTAGTACGGCAGCTCCTGTAGTCGGCAGTGAGCTACAAGCACGCGCAACCTGCGAAGATAATATCGACTGCACATCCATATTTACTTATCAATGGGAAATATCAGCAGACGGCCAACGATGGGACTCTATACTCGGTGCCAATAAGGCCAAATGGGTCATGCCTCCTATGTTAAATGGTCAGTCACTACAAAATAAAAAAGTTAGAGTAAAAGTTACCGCTGAAGCCGGTGGGAGTTACATACAATGAAAATGATGAATAAAAAATTACTGACAATAATCATTGGGGCATCGTTATTACCAACAATGGCAAATGCAGATATTGATGGAACACCGCTCCCCACGAAAATAAAAACATCAAGCAGAGTTGAGGCCACTACAGAGTTATATAGTGTAGGTCATCGCCCTGTAATAGACATTAAATCTTGGCATAAAACAGTTGACGGTAAACAATCTGACATCACATCAACATCTATACTCACCTCAAGAATGTTAATTGGTCCAAAAAATGGACAAGAAATATTTGATTACGATAATAACTTTGGTGCTAATGAACAATCATTATATGAGTGCGATATTTATTTGGTTGATGAAAACAATAATGAGCATCAGATTGAAAATAACTATCAAGGATGTATAAGAGATAGCTTCGATAAAATTGAATATCCAATAAGTGATTCAGCCTTAGGGTATTTTATTAAGTTTAATATTATTAAAAAAACAAATCCGACATCAACGACTGGCTATACTGCGGTACCTAGCTCATCTCTTACGTACACATACATCACACCAGTAAAAATCACTGGAGAATTTGAGGCGGAAAAATCTATATTTAGTTTGAATCCACAAAAAATAAATGCAGATAATATTGACACTAGTAACTTAATTTTCATACCAAAAGATAAATTTGGCAATACTATGAGCGGTATGGCAAAAGTTATTAAATTCAGCATCAAAGACCATAATGGGAATACACCTTCCACACCAGACATTACATTAAGTAACATCGAAGAGCATGCGCCTGGTGAGTATACTGCATCGCTAAAAGGAACACTAAACGGAGAATATACTATTGAACCAAGCATAGATGGAAAAATGACTGGGATAAATAAAAAAATCATACTATCCGATAGAGATAAAAGTTCATTCCGCGTGGCATTTGTAGAGGTCAATGGACATAAGATAAAAGTAGACAGGAATAATAATGACTCTCCTGATGATGATGTAGTCACAATCCCCTCTGTATTTGCAGGTGCAAAATTATCTATATATCTAGAGGGAGGAAATCCTAGCTATAAAATAAAGACTGAAGAGTCTAGTTCCATGTATGCCTCAGTGAGTATGACCGATCCGGATACTCATAGTGCCACTGTTACTGTAAATAAACATTTCGTCAATAGCAAAGATGGCGCTATTTCTCTACGAGTACAAGATAGTCATCAATATGAATTTACCTTTAACATCAAGTTTGATGAGTATTTTCTTTCATTAGATAAAATGGTTAGCCAAGAGAAAGGGGAGCAACTCTGTGAAAAAAATGGATATGTATTACCTTACTTAGGTACTTTCGGTGATCCATCAGGTGTATTTGGTAAAGGTTCTCTTTCTGCTTCAACACTATTATGGGGAGGATACGATAAATATGGTTTCAATAATGCTAGAGAGTTGCACTGGACTGCATCAGGATTTGTTTCTGACACAGCACTCACATACCGTCTTTCAAAACCACAAAATAGCAATATTCCATATGGAATAGCGAGAGAACGATCCAGTGCTCATCACATAATATGTAAGAAGTCATTCTAAATTCAAAAGGAAATATTTTTTAATAATTTAAAAGTCATGCATTATGGCATGGCTTTTAATTTATCCAGCTATTATTTTATAGATACAGGGATATTATAACTGTACAGAATACTACCATCACTATTAACTCTAATGTATTCAAAATCACAACCTGAGCGACGAATGAAATCACTTTTTAATAAAAATTGAGTATAGGCTAGCTTAGATATACCGATGATATCGTCGATACTACCATGATAATAAACTTTAAGGTATATCCCAATATCAATGTTTTTAATTGATTCAGAGAGACTGCACTTCTCTGCTATCATATAATTAACTGATACTTTTTCTTTATTATAAAATGAAGGAGAATATTCTATATGAGTAAAAATCTCTCGTCTTCCAAAGCTCATCACTTCTTTTTTCAAATCTTGAATTATTTTCTTTGCTACCGGTTTCCACGATGAGTCTCTATGGCTAACGTCAAATTCATAGTTAAAATCCTTCCCTGACAAACCAATATTTTCACCTATGTAAATGACTTTTGCTTTCAACCAACTTGGTTTCTCATTATCAACAATATATTTAGATATATCCCAACAATGACTCCTCCTATAATCCGATGGAGTTAATTGATAGATTTTTTTAAATAAACGACTAAAGCTTTGTGATGAGTCAAAACCGAAACGAATTGAAATATCAACTATAGACATATGTGTCAATTTTAATAAAGTGGCTGCATAACGTAATTTCTTCAACCTTATATACTCAGCAACGCTCTTTCCCGTTTGTTGTACAAACAGATTATACAAATGCCTACGACTGTAACCAGAACGTGCAACAATTTCATCAACGCTCAGATCCGACTCTATATTATTATCAATCCATGAATACAAATCTTTCACTGTTTATCCCTCAGTCAGAAAGTTCAATACAAAATTTTATCTTAGAGTTAAAGCGAGAATATAAAAATAAAAATTAGAACGATATGTATTTTAATTACTCAATAATGAATTTGTAATGAGAGTCTCTTTGGTGAAACTCCAAAATATTTTTTAAACGTAGTAGAAAAACTTGAACAAGATCTAAATCCACTCTCTATAGCAATATCTGATATAGATAGCTTTGTCGTTCTTAATAAGATCAATGAGGCATTCATTCTTGCATCAAGATAAACCTCACGAAATGATTTTCCTTCCATGGCTAACCTTCTTTTTAGCGTTGATACACTAACGTATAAAATACTAGCACATAGTTCCAATGTCCATTTGTTATTTATATCATTTATAATAATATTATACAGCTTATCACAATACTTTACCTTAATCGTCCGCTCTATAACAGAGACAAATCCTTGCAAACAAGTAAAAAAAGATAAAACATAGTACACACTATGTAAATACTCCTTATACCCCAACTCTGAGCGGGTACGCATGACTCCATTCAATTCGAAAAACACGTGGCTGATATATGGTTTATCTTTAATTTTATAATATGTTACTATTCGTCTGCTCACTTTCTTCGCTAACGTAACAGGGGAAAGATGCGACATTATAGGGAAAAGCTCAATTAATACCTCATCATTTAGTTCAATAATTTGAACATGATCTTCCTCTGACTTTTTTTCATGGAAAAATGATATATATTGCCCTTTCTCAATAAAAATGACTTCCCCTTGATTCAGCTCAACTACCTCCACGTTATTTATACCCAGTTCAACCCAAGCGTGCCCGCCGGTTAACCTCACCAAGACAGAATTAACCACATGAACTTTTTTAACAATAACAGATGCTTTTATTTTATTGTTACCATCGCTCGTTTTTTTTATCTTACAGTTCATATTTATCTCCTTATAAAGATGCTATCCAAAAAAACTTGACGATCATTTGAGGAAGGTAAATTATTAATCAATCAAATATATAACACTTAATTTTCTATGAAAAAAACAACTAATTTATCTTATGCGCTATCTATCTGCGCTATAGAGCATAAGCTGTCAGCTACAGAGCTTAAAATAATCTCTTTTATTGCTAATGGTGTCTCCCTTACTGAAGTTTCGCGAATAACGCAAAGAAGTATAAAAACGTTATCCACTCACAAACGAAGCGCTTATGTAAAAATTGGAGTCGAATCTGACGTTGGCTTCATTCACTATTTGTATGCTATTAATTTCATCCTTAATGAAGAATCCCCATCAACGTAATAACGGTATGCTCACATAAGATTTATCCCATTACGTAGCTTTTTAGGCAATCCATAGATATATCAATTCAATACTATGGTTCACATCAAAGTTAGGCGCACTTAAAAGAATAGAAAAGAGATATAGATAAATATCAAAAAAGGGTTGTATATGAATAGAGAAAACAATACGTTAGTAGAAAAAAAATACATTCATGATCAGAACATCATGTGTATACATGTCGTTAACAGTGTCTTTGTCACTATAGAACATGGAATTTTATCTTTATATTTAGACGACGCGAATATTTACTCAATTAATCAAAGCGAATATTTATTCATACCTAAGAATACAAGGATTAATATTGTCTCAACATCTCAATATCAAAATGTTAGGGTTATTGACATTCCTATTGCTATAATTTCAGAATTATATCCAACGCTAAATAAAACAAAACCAATAAAAAAAGGAGGTAATATATACAAACTAAGCAATAGCATAGAACATAGAATTATTTATCGTTCGCCATGCAACGAACTAATAAAAAAAATATTTAGTGAGTTTAATGAAAGCAAATCACCCGTGCATAATGATCATCAAATGAAAAAAACGATGATCTTCATACTGCTCAATAATCTCGTTAACATGTCAGGGTTTATCGATCTGTTAGCAAAATGTATAAAACCCACATTACATGAAAGAGTATATGATCTAGTGACACGGGAGTTAAATAAAAAATGGACTATAAAAAAAATAACTTCAGCTCTAGAAATAAACGAGTCCTCACTAAAAAGACAGCTTGTTATTGAAGGGACGTCTACAAAAAAAATTGTCAATGAGGCTAGATTCAATATGGCGATCAGATTAATTAGAGGAGGAAAGCATAAAATAAAAGATATTGTGTTGATGTGTGGCATAAAAGATAAAAACACCATACAGTTTTTATCGGATGCTTTCTTTAATAACTGATGTAAAAACGCGCTACTATATATAAAAGAGAATAACTCCACTATTAATGGAGTTATTAATCAATTCGATAAAGTGAGATCTATAGCACGATCAGCATAAATAAATCACCCATACCGACCCGTAATATAATCCTCAGTTCTTTTCTGCCTTGGCGAGGTAAATAAGGTGTCGGTATCTGCATATTCCACCACTTCTCCCTGATGGATAAATGCGGTGTAATCGGATACTCGTGCGGCCTGCTGCATGTTGTGCGTCACCAGTACCACGCTGTAATTTTGTTTTAACCCAACAATCAGTTCTTCAATCGTTAGGGTTGAGATGGGATCTAGCGCCGACGTTGGCTCATCCAAGAGCAATACTTCCGGTTCAATGGCGATAGCGCGGGCAATAACCAGTCGTTGCTGCTGACCGCTGGAAAGCTTAAAAGCGTTTTCACTCAAACGACCTTTCACCTCATGCCATAATGCGGCCTGTCGCAGCGCTCGTTCAACGGTCTCATCTAAGACGCGGCGATCGCGCACACCGTTTAGCCGTAGGCCATAAACCACGTTTTCATAGATGGATTTCGGAAACGGATTTGGCCGCTGAAACACCATGCCTACACGACGACGCAGCGCAGCCACATCAACATCATTGCCGCTCACGCGGCTACCGTTGACGCTTACCTCACCTTCCACGCGACACTGTTCCACTAAATCGTTCATACGATTAAAGCAGCGCAGCAACGTTGATTTTCCGCAGCCAGAAGGCCCAATCAATGCGGTTACCCTATTCTTAGGGACGCGTAAATTCACGTCAAACAGCACCTGTTTGGCACCATAAAACAGATTCAGGTCTTGAGCGGCCAACGCCGTTTGCTCTGCTGGCAATGCTTGGACATCCAATAGGGGCAATGTTTCCGGTGCGGTTAAACCCACGGGATTGACTCCTCACAATAAATACCTATCCCTGCGGAATTCGAAGAATAGATAGACAACAAACCGTTAAAGCGACAACGCACGATACTTCTCACGTAAATAATGACGAATCGACATCGCGGCTAAATTCAACCCGACCACCAGTGTCACTAACAAAAATGCAGTAGCAAACACCAGCGGACGAGCAGCCTCAACATTCGGACTTTGCAGTGCGCCGTCATAAACTTGGAATCCTAGATGCATAAATTTCCGATCCAGGTGCAAATAAGGGAACACGCTATCAATTGGCAATTCAGGCGCTGACTTCACCACCCCAACCAGCATCAGCGGGGCGGTTTCACCGGCAGCTCGCGCAATGGCGAGGATCAGCCCTGTTAGCATTGCAGGCACAGCCAAAGGTAAAACAACACGGCGCAGCGTTTCTGCTTTCGTGGCCCCCAATGCCAAAGATCCTTGTCGTAACGAGGCGGGAATTCGCGCCAACCCTTCTTCAGTAGAAACTATCACCACCGGCAGCGTTAACAGTGCCAGCGTGAGTGACGCCCACAACAGCCCCGGCGTGCCAAACGTTGGATTCGGCAGCGATTCACTAAAGAGCAGCTGATCTATCGAGCCCCCCAGTACATATACAAAGAAACCTAAACCAAAAATACCGTACACAATGGAGGGCACCCCCGCCAAATTCACGACCGCGATACGAATCAAGCGAGTAAACCAATTCTTACGCGCATATTCATGCAGATAAACGGCGGCGATCACGCCCAAAGGCATCACAATCACGGACATGAGTATCACCATCAGCATAGTGCCGAAAATTGCAGGGAAAACGCCGCCTTCGGTGTTGGATTCACGCGGACTATCCACCAGAAATTTTTTAACCTGCTTCACCCAGTGGCGAGCTTTGTCGCCCGTACTCATCGCATTCGGCTGCCAAGCATCGTGAATTTCATAAATCGGAATTTCTCTCTGCACGCCGTTCATATCACGTAATAGAACGCTATCGCTTTTTTGCTCTCTACCCAGCGCATCTATACGAGCAATCAACTGTTGGTGTTTACGCTCCAACTCCTGACGCTCGGCTTTTACCTGTGCTTGTAAACGCGCATCCCATTTCCCCTTCATTTCGGCCTGTCGCTGTGTCAAACGCAGGCTCTCAAACTGGGCGCTGATGGCAGAAAGCTGATGTTGGCGCAAATGAGTTATTTTCTGGCTGAGCTCTTTAGTTCTGGCAATTCGCCTCTCAAGATCGCGTACTATTTCGCGGCCGACCAAAGGTTGACCATTCTCCAGTAGCCCAACCAAATAACCATAAGCATTGCCGTTATGCTCGCGCTCCAGAACCAGTAGATCTTTAGGCTTACGTGTATGACTGATATCCGCAGCCATCACCACTAAAAAATCCTGATTTTCCCACTCACGGTTGCCGGTTTTAATGAGAAAGCGTGAAAGCTGGGCGGGTGCGTTCGGCGCTAATTTCAGGCCGGCATCCAACAGCTGCTGACGCGGAACCTGAGTGATGCCGTAGCGCTCCCCGATAATATGCTGCCCGCTTTTCAGCTCAAACTCATAGACGGAATGCGGCCAGAAATAACGCATACCCTGCCCCGCTAGCAAAGCGATCAACCCAATCAGCGCTAAGAGGCTGATAGTCGCGGCGCCAGCGCTGAGCCAAATCCACGGGCGTCCACTGCGTATCCAAGGCGTTTTTGCCACGTTTTGAACTGGACTCTGAGTACTCATAGTCCTTCCCGATCAGCGCTGTAGCGCAAACGTAGTTTCAAACGCACGGCCTCTGCCAACGTGTTAACAACAAAGGTAAACAGGAACAAGACCAGCGCCGTTAGGAACAGCACGCGGTAATGCGCGCTTCCCACTACGGCCTCTGGCATTTCAATCGCAATATTTGCCGCCAATGCTCGCAGACCTTGGAACGGCGTATTATCCAATAGCGGTGTGTTACCCGTCGCCATCAGCACAATCATGGTTTCCCCTACTGCCCGCCCCAGACCAATCATCAAAGCGGAAAATATCCCAGCACTGGCGCTAGGTAACAACACTCTCATCAAGGTTTGCCACTGGGTCGCACCCAACGCCAAAGAGCCCTGAGCCAAGCTGGATGGCACGCTAAACAGCGCGTCTTCTGCCAGAGAGAAAATAACCGGAACTAATGCAAATCCAAGTGCAATCGCGACTACCAACGTATTACGCTGATCGTAACCGTCGCCCAAACGTTCATGCAGCGGCATACCCCATAATAAAATCTCTGCATGAGGTGCCAACATGAACCATAGCACCAGCAGTACCGTCAGCAACGGTAACAACACGCAGACGTCAAACCGATAACCTGTCCGCTGAGCCAGCGCAGGGAAAAGGCGCGTCCAGAGCGCGGCTCCACCAACAATCACCAAAGGGATTAGCACCGGAAGCGCCAACAAAGCTAAAAGATGGTTCTCAATGATGGGAGCCAGCCAAATGGCAGCGACTAAACCAATCACCACCGTAGGAAACGCACCTATCATCTCTATCGCGGGTTTTACTATGCTTCTCTGACGCGCAGACATAAAATAGGCGGTATAAATCGCTCCAGCTACCGCCAACGGCGTTGCAAATAAAAGCGCATAAAAAGCGGCCTTCAGTGTGCCAAAGACGACAGGCCATAGGCTGTACTTGGCCTGATAATTATCGCTACCTGACGTGGTTTGCCACACAGAGTCCGGCTGTGGATAGTTCTCAAACCAAGTCGGTTTAAGCAGCGTTCGCCAACTGATTTCAGGATAATCGTTACTCAGTGGATACCAATACGCGCCCTTCATCGTCTCTACCAGCAGCCCTTTTCCCTGCGGATCGAACCATGCGGTTTTGACTCCTGATTCGATCGACGTCTGCAATACCGCGTTTTCGCGTAGAGAAGAATAGAGCTCCAGTTTTCCACTCGGTGCCAACGCCGCAAATACTCGCCGGTACGGTTCATTAATCAACATGCTATCGGCCAAGGCTGGCTGATAATGTCTAATTTCAGTCAGTTCGCGTTGGCCGTTACGCTGAACATCAAACCATTGGCTAATTTGGCCTTCAGCATTTTGTAGCAACAGGGAGCTGGCTCCCGGCAGCAATGCCATGCGGACGATATTTTTCTGTGCAGTTTTTTGTGGATCGAAAATAATATTCTGGCCTTTGCCTACCGCCGCCTGGCTTAGCGGGAAAACGGTAAGCTGATTCGGACTGAGCACAAACAGGCGACTCCCCTCTGGAGACAGTAACACCTGACTCACAGGGGCATTCACTTCAATCTGACGCACCTGCCATCCCGTCTGGGCTAGCTGACCTAACAATACTCGGCCATCTTGCGTCAACGCCGCTACCATTGGCTGATTTTGTTGTGTCCCTAGGCTAACCTGACGCAGTGGCTGATGCTTATTATCAAACGGTTCCGGTGTTGAACCACGAAGATAGACCCAGTCTGGGGCGAAGTGGCCGGTATCTCCGGTTTTACCCACTGGGTGGAACTGCGGGCTCACTAAGAGCACCTTGCCATCCACGGTGGCTAATACAATAGTGTAAGTATCGCCGTTCATACTGGCGACAGCACTGGGGGCAGACGTTGTAAGCTGCTGTTCCTGCAACGATTGCAACGGCTTATCGGCTGATTGAAGCGCAAGAAACATCCCTTTTCCATTCTCATCAATGCGCCATACCATTTGATGGGTCGCATCAACGCCGACGGCTACCGCGTTGCCATTTTGTGGCCAAGCCAACGCTTGAGGTTGACCAATACTGGCGGGTTTGAACAACGGCCAAACAGCAACCAACAAATAGACAAAAATCAACATCAGCATAGCTAGCACTACCATCCCGCCCGTGCTAACGACGTAGCGAGTCAGGCGATCTCGCCAGGCTCGACGCTTGTCACGTATTAATAACGCAGGTGTAGTGTGATCCATGCAAATTCCATTAACAGGGAGAATAAAAGCGACACAGCATAATATGGCATCATTGTTAACGCTACATTACTGTTTGGTCATTGGACTTTAGCGTCAACTTCTCGCCATAATAAAGGCAGACACTGGGTACTCCCACTTTTATCGTCGCTGTCTAGTATTGGAGTCGCAATGGGTCAGGAAAAGCTCTATATCGATAAAGAACTAAGTTGGTTGTCATTTAACGAACGCGTTCTACAGGAAGCCGCAGACAAGAGCAATCCGCTCATTGAGCGCATGCGTTTTCTGGGAATTTACTCCAGCAATCTGGATGAATTCTACAAGGTTCGGTTTGCCGATCTGAAGCGCCGTATTCTTATCAGCGAAGAGCAAGGTTCGACCGGCGCCTCACGCCACTTACTCAAAAAAATTCAGGCCAAAGTGCTCAAAACCGATCAGGAGTTCGATTCGTTATACAACGAACTGCTGCTAGAAATGGCGCGTAATCAGATTTTCTTGATTAACGAGCGCCAACTCTCAGAGAACCAGCAGGTATGGCTGCGCCAATATTTCAAGAATCACCTACGCCAGCACATCACTCCGATTCTGATAAACAATGAAACCGATTTGGTCTCGTTCCTCAAAGATGACTACACCTATCTAGCCGTCGAAATTATTCGTGGTCATCACACCAGCTATGCGCTGCTGGAGATCCCTTCCGACAAGGTTGAGCGCTTCATTATACTGCCGCCGGAAACCCCGCGTCGCCGAAAACCTATGATTCTTGTCGATAATATCCTGCGCTACTGCCTAGATGATATTTTCAAAGGCTTCTTCGATTATGACGCGCTGAATGCCTATTCCATGAAAATGACTCGTGACGCGGAATATGACTTGGTGACGGAAATGGAGTCCAGCTTGATGGAGTTAATGTCGTCAAGCCTAAAGCAACGTCTCACCGCAGAGCCAGTACGCTTTGTTTATCAACGGGATATGCCGGATGAACTGGTTGAACTGCTGCGTCAGAAATTAGGGATATCCTCCTACGACTCGGTGATCGCCGGTGGTCGATACCACAATTTCAAAGACTTTATTAAATTTCCGAATGTCGGCAACGCCCATTTGGTGAATAAGCCGTTGCCACGTTTGCGCCATATCTGGTTCGATAAATTCCGCAACGGATTCGACGCCATCCGCGATCACGATGTGCTGCTTTACTATCCGTATCACACCTTCGAGCACGTACTTGAACTGCTACGTCAGGCCTCGTTTGACCCCAGCGTGCTAGCCATAAAAATCAATATCTATCGCGTCGCCAAAGATTCCCGCATTATCGAATCGATGATCCATGCAGCACACAACGGGAAAAAAGTGACCGTCGTGGTGGAGCTGCAGGCACGCTTCGATGAAGAAGCCAACATCCACTGGGCGAAGCGTTTAACCGAAGCCGGCGTGCATGTCATTTTCTCCGCGCCAGGGTTGAAAATCCACGCCAAGCTGTTCCTGATCTCTCGTAAAGAAGGCGATCACATCGTTCGTTACGCTCATATCGGTACCGGTAACTTCAACGAAAAAACCGCGCGTCTGTACACCGACTATTCCCTACTCACCGCCGATGCGCGTATTACCAACGAAGTGCGTCGGGTGTTCAATTTTATTGAAAATCCGTATCGTCCGGTCAGTTTCGAGCATTTGATGGTATCGCCACAAAACTCGCGTCGTATGCTTTACCAGCTTATCGATCAGGAAATTACTAGTGCACAGGCAGGGCTCAGCGCTGGGATCACGCTGAAAATCAACAATCTGGTTGATAGAGGCTTGGTCGATCGCTTATATACCGCCTCTTCGGCTGGGGTAAAAATTCGCCTTTTGGTACGTGGCATGTGCTCGCTGGTGCCAAATATTCCGGGCGTTAGCGAAAACATTCAGGTTATCAGCATCGTCGATCGATTCTTGGAACACGCGCGCGTCTACGTGTTTGAAAATCATGGCGATCCGCTGGTATATCTCTCATCTGCCGACTGGATGACGCGCAATATCGACTATCGTATTGAAGTTGCCGTATCTCTGCTCGATCCAACGCTGCGCCAGCGCGTATTGGATCTGTTGGAACTGCAGTTCAGCGATACCGTCAAAGCACGTTTTCTTGATAAAGATCTCAGTAACCGCTATGTTCCGCGCGGAAATCGCCGCAAGGTGCGCTCTCAGTTGGCTATTTATGATTACCTCAAAGCTCTTGAACAACCCGATAACCAATAACAATTACAGACTTATAGGCCGCTTATGCCGCTAACTCATTCTAATAATAAACCGCAGGAAATTGCTGCTATCGATTTAGGCTCTAACAGTTTCCATATGGTTATTGCCCGTATCGTTAACGGCGCGCTTCAGGTTCTGGGACGCCTGAAGCAACGGGTACATCTCGCCGATGGCCTAGACAGCAACAACATGCTGAGTGAAGAAGCCATGGAACGCGGCATCGCTTGTTTGGCATTGTTTGCTGAGCGTTTACAAGGGTTTCCTGCAGAAAACGTCTGTATCGTTGGCACCCATTCGTTGCGTCAAGCCGCCAATGCGGAAGAGTTTCTCAAACGGGCAGCAAAAGTGATTCCCTACCCGATTGAGATTATTTCCGGTCACGAAGAAGCTCGCCTGATTTTCATGGGCGTAGCGCACACCCAGCCAGAAAAAGGGCGCAAGCTGGTGATTGATATCGGCGGCGGCTCCACGGAAATGGTGATCGGCGAAGATTTCGATCCGCTGCTGGTCGAAAGCCGCCGGATGGGCTGCGTCAGCTTCGCTCGACAGTTCTTCCCGAACGGCACTATTAGCAAAGATAACTTCCAGCGTGCGCGCCTAGCTGCGGCGCAAAAGCTGGAAAATATGGCATGGCAGTATCGCATTCAAGGCTGGCAAGCTGCTCTCGGCGCGTCGGGTTCGATCAAGGCGGCCCATGAAGTGCTGATTGCTTTGGGCGAAAAAGATGGGCTGATCACGCCAGAACGTCTGGAATTGCTGCGCAGTGAAGTCCTCAAGTACAAACGTTTTAGTGAGCTGACACTACCGGGGCTATCAGAAGATCGCCAAGCCGTCTTTGTACCGGGGCTCTCCATTCTCTGCGGTGTCTTTGATGCGCTAGCGATTAAACAGCTACGTCTTTCGGACGGCGCATTGCGCGAAGGGGTTCTGTATGAGATGGAAGGCCGTTTCCGCCATCAGGACATCCGCAGCCGCACCGCACGCAGTTTGGCGGAACATTACAATATAGACCGCGAGCAGGCTCAACGTGTGCTCAGTACGGTACAACAACTTTATGCGCAATGGATGGCGCAGAACAGCAAACTGGTGCATCCACAGTTGGAAGCACTGCTTAACTGGGCGGCGATGCTGCATGAAGTTGGCTTAAGCATTAACCACAGCGGCATGCATCGCCATTCGGCCTATATCCTGCAAAACACCAACCTACCGGGGTTTAATCAGGAACAGCAGTTACTTCTGGCAACGTTAGTACGTTTCCACCGCAAAGGCGTGAAGCTCGATGAACTGCCACGTTTAACGCTGTTTAAAAAGAAACAGTACATTCCGCTGATTCAAATTTTGCGACTAGCAACGCTGCTAAACAATCAGCGCCAGTCCACCACCACGCCGGAATCACTAGAGCTAGAAACGGATGGTTTCCACTGGATCCTGCGTTTCCCTAAAGGTTATTTGCAACAAAATAACCTTGTACAGCTGGACGTGGAAAAAGAGCAGTCATACTGGAAAGATGTTGAAGGCTGGCATCTATTGGTAGAAGAGCAACTGTGAAGTAAAAATATTATATGAGCCATCCCCGATGATAAATCAGGGAAATGTCAAACTTAGCCATACTTATTTAGCTGGTGGATAATAGCACCAGCTTTATTTCAGATTATGGACAATTTAATTAGGTGTCTTTACTTCAACCCCAACTCCGCTCTCACTCGTGCGATATCAGCCGCCGACAGCGGCATATAGCCATCCTGTAACACCAGCTTTTGCCCTTGCTCTGAAAGCACGCTATCCATAAACGCCGCAGTTAATGGCGACAGAGGCCGTCCCGGTGCTTTATTCACATAAATATAGAGATGGCGCACCAGCGGGTAACGACCTTGCACAATATTTTCAGCCGTCGGTTCTACCGCAGGGCTGCCAAATTTGCTTACCGCTAGCGTTCGCACACCGCTGGCGCGAAAACCGATACTGGCATAGCCAATGCTGTTGAGTGAGCCCGCAACGGCCTGCACCACTGACGCCGAGCCCGGCAGTTCGTTCACCCTTGGGCTGAAATCACCGTCGCACAGCACCTGCTGTTTGAAATAGCCATAGGTGCCAGATGCAGAATTACGGCCATAGAGCGAAATGGCACGCGATTTCCACTCCCCTCCCAATCCCAACTTTTTCCAGTGGGTAATTAGGGAAGCTTCACCACAGCGCAACGTGGTGGAGTAGAGACTATCGAGCTGATTAAAACTAATTTCACGCAGCGGATTATCCTGATGCACTAACACAACCAGCGCATCCAACGCCACCGGCACCGCCAGCGGTGGATAACCATAGCGTTGTTCGAAGGCTGAAACTTCTGCCGCCTTCATTGGCCGACTCATCGGACCTAACTGTGCTGCCCCTGCAGCTAACGCCGTTGGCGCACTGGAAGACCCCGCCGCCTGTAGCTGAACGTTCACGTTGGGATTATCTTGCGAAAAATTCGCCGACCACAGCGACATCAGGTTCACCATGGTATCGGAACCCGCGCTAGAAAGATTACCTGACAGCATGGATTGGTTTGCAGTAGCCAGCGACGGGTAAATAATAACGCTACAAACGACACCAACAAGCGCCGCTCTCCAATACTTTAATTGACGTCCCTGCATCAAATTTCCTTACTCGGAAGCCCTTTCTGGCCCTTGTTTTTTGCCGTTGGTTTTTCACTGTCCAACGGTACAATTAAATGGGGTGGAAGAGTAAAGACGAAACGCGTTCCCAAGCCAATTTCACTCATGATATTCAGCGTGGCTTCGTGATGATTCAACGCATGCTTCACAATGGCCAAACCAAGGCCGCTGCCGCCGGTTTGCCGCGAACGCGCTTTATCTACCCGGTAGAAACGCTCGGTTAAATGCCCTAAATGCTCTGGCGCAATGCCCGGTCCGTTATCGCTCACCTCAAACTGTGCGCCCTGCGCTGTTTGCTGCCAGCAAACCTCGATTTTCGTGCCGTCAGGCGTATGGTTTACTGCGTTATACACCAGATTCGATACCGCACTACGCAACTGATCGTCATTGCCAAACACCTTCAGTTTGTCATTAATGCGGAAAGTGATTTCATGGCGACCATTGCTCAATGAGAGAGCCTCTCGCTCCAACATATGGAGCATTACCGGTATATCGACAATTTCATTGAGTGCAATCGGCGGTGCGGCTTCTATTTTTGACAACGTCAACAGCTGTTTTACGAGACTATCCATGCGTCTGGTTTGTTCCTGCATGGTAACCAGCGCTTTTTGTCGCACCGGCGCCGCCATATCTTCATCGTTCATCATTTCCAGATAGCCCTGCAACACCGTTAGCGGGGTACGTAGTTCGTGGCTAACGTTGGCAAAGAAGTTACGGCGAGTGCCTTCTAATTGTCGTGTTTGCGTGACATCACGCGCCACCATCAGAAGCTGGCCTTCGGCATAAGGCATCACACGAAATTCGACAAAACGGCCATTATTCAGATGCAGGGTAAGCGGACGAGTAAAATCTTGGGATTGCAGATACTGAGTAAATTCGGGGTAACGCAGAAGGTTGAGAATATGCTGACCATTGTCTTCCGGCCAACGGAAGCCCAACAAATATTGGGCCAGTCCATTACACCAAAAAATATTCCCTTCTTCGGTTGTCATGATGATCGCATCGGGGAGAGATTCTGCCCCGCTACGAAAACGTTTAATCAGTAATGCTAGTTCACGCCGTCTGCGACGGTTACGTTGCTGCATCTGGTAGAGGCCGTAGAACAAGGGTTCCCAACTGCCTCGCCCTGCGGGGGGGGTCATGCTACGGTCAACCCATAGCCAATGGGAAAGACGCAGTTGGTTATAGCAATGCCATCCCAAGAGCGCTAAAACAGCAGTCAATAGAAACCACGGCAAATAGCCGATCAGTAGCCCGAGGATCAATGCTGGAATACAGCAAAACACCAGCTCCAGCAGCAATCTTTTCCAGGATAGGCGTTCAAGCACGGTGTTGGCTCTTTATTCTTAACGGAATAGACATAAGGGCTTCCCCAGAATCGTCAAAGCCGCACTCATGCGGCCTTACTCTTAAACGTGCACATCGCGAGCATAGGATTCAAAAACGTGCCGAGAAACGATAACCCGTACCGCGTACGGTCTGCACCATTTTATCATGCCCGCTCAGCTCAAGCGCTTTGCGCAAGCGGCGAATATGTACATCAACGGTGCGATCTTCTACATAAACGTTAGTGCCCCACACATGATTTAGCAACTGCTCACGGCTATAGACACGCTCTGGATGCGTCATGAAAAAATGCAGAAGCTTAAATTCGGTAGGTCCCATATCCAGCGGGGCTTCGTTAGCCATAACGCGGTGAGAGGTCGGATCAAGACTCAACCCCTGCACTTCAATGACCTCTTCCACCGCCATCGGGGAAATTCGCCGCATTACGGCCTTAATTCTTGCCACCAGCTCTTTCGGAGAAAAAGGTTTGGTAATGTAGTCATCCGCCCCCACTTCTAAACCACGCACCCGATCTTCTTCCTCTCCGCGTGCAGTTAGCATCATCACGGGGATTTCACGCGTTAGCGCCTCGCGCTTCATATGCTTGATGAACTGGATCCCTGAACCGCCGGGTAACATCCAATCCAATAAGACTAAATCAGGATAAGGCTCAGACAAAGAGTTCACCGCACTGTCATAATCCTCTGCTTCTACCGGTTGGTAGCCGTTTTGCTCAAGAACAAAACACACCATTTCACGAATTGGCGCTTCATCTTCTACTACCAATATGCGTCTGGCCATTGTTAATCCTGCTTAAGTTTGGTTGCGGGCGCCATTATGCGTCAGATTTATGACAGATTTATGAAAAATAACAGTATACCCAATATCACTGTCATAAATGTTTTTGTAAACAGTAAACCGAACTTATGCCGACGGCTTCACGTCCTCCCGAGTTTGCGTATAATCCCTCTATTCTCCGTAGCCCCTAGGCTACGTTCAGCAAGGACGGCAGGAGTACCATGCGTCTTATTCATACTTCAGACTGGCACCTCGGTCAGCATTTCTATACCAAAAGCCGCAGCGCAGAACATCAAGCTTTCTTAAGTTGGTTGATTAAACAGGCTAGCGAGCATCAGGTTGACGCCATTATTGTGGCAGGTGATGTGTTTGATACCGGATCGCCGCCCAGCTATGCGCGCGAGCTGTACAACCGCTTTGTGGTAGAGCTACAGACAACCGGCTGTCAGTTAGTGGTATTAGGTGGAAATCATGACTCGGTAGCCACGCTGAACGAATCGCGGGATTTACTGGCTTGCCTAAATACGCAGGTTATCGCCAGCAGCGCGGGGGATTTACAGCATCAGGTTCTGCCCTTAAAGCAACGCGACGGTTCTGTCGGCGCCATCCTGTGCGCCGTGCCCTATCTACGTCCACGAGACATTCAAACCAGTATGGCGGGTCAATCGTCGGCTGAAAAACAGAATGCGCTACAGCAAGCCATCGCCGAACATTACCAGTCGCTATACGATCTCGCAGCCACTCAACGTGATGCATTAGGCGGAAACCTCCCGATCGTCGCCACCGGACATCTCACAACGATCGGCGCAAGCACCTCTGACTCTGTGCGTGATATTTACATTGGCTCGCTGGATGCGTTTCCAGCTTCGGCATTTCCGCCCGCAGACTATATCGCGCTTGGGCACATACACCGGCCACAGCGTGTGACCAGCAGCGAACACATTCGCTACAGCGGCTCTCCGATTCCGCTGAGCTTTGACGAACTGGGCAGCGAAAAAAGCATCTGTCTGGTCGATTTCACCGGTTCGACGTTAGAAAAAGTCACTCTACTGCCGGTGCCGCAGTTTCAACCCATGCAGCTTATCAAAGGCAGTATTGAGCAAATCGAACAGCAACTCGCCGCGTTTAAAGATTGCGATAACGAAAAACCTATCTGGCTGGATATCGAAATCAGCAGCAGCGCCTATTTAAACGATCTACAACGCCGCATCCAACAACAGACAGAATCTCTGCCAGTTGAGGTTATTTTGCTACGCCGCAGTAAAGAGCAACGCCTCAGCGCTCTCACCCGCCAAGATAAAGAAACGCTCAGCGAACTGAGCGTCAGCGATGTGTTTGAGCGCCGCTTGGCGCAAGAAGAAACCGAGGATGAAAACGTGCTCGCCCAGCAGGCGCGAATTCGAACCCATTTCCATCGAGTGCTGGATGCGCTGGTACTAGAGCAAAATCAAGACGATACCGCAGAGGGGCATAACGCATGAAAATCCTCAGCCTACGCCTAAAAAATATCAACTCGCTCAAAGGTGAGTGGAAGATCGACTTCACGCGCGAGGATTTTGCCAACAATGGTCTTTTTGCCATTACCGGCCCAACGGGGGCGGGGAAAACCACGCTGCTTGATGCGCTATGTTTAGCGCTTTATCACCAAACGCCGCGTTTGAAAGTTTCGCCTACGCAAAATGAGCTTATGACCCGGGGTACCGCAGAGTCCTTGGCCGAGGTTGAATTCGAAGTCAAAGGCACCGGATACCGTGCATTCTGGAGCCAGCGCCGCGCCAACAACAAACCAGAAGGCAATCTACAAGCGCCGAAGGTAGAGCTGGCATACATCGCCGACGGCGAAATTATCACCGATAAAATTCAAACCAAGCTGCACAAGATTGCCGAAATCACCGGCTTGGATTTTGGCCGTTTTACCAAATCGATGATGCTGTCGCAGGGGCAGTTTGCCGCGTTCCTCAATGCCGATCCCGCCGAGCGCGCAGAGCTACTGGAAGAGCTGACCGGAACCGAAATTTATGGGCAGCTTTCCGAACAAATTTTCCAGCGTTTCAAACAGGCCAAAATCGATCTCGATGCGCTACACGAACGTGCTGCGGGTGTAGAACTGCTGAGCGAAGAGGCGCTTGCCCAGCTCGCCGAACGCTTGGCACTGCTACAAAACGAAGAGCAACGCCAAGAGACGGCACGTAAAACGCTGACGTCTGAACTTCAATGGTTGCAAAAACACCAAGAGCTGACGCAAAACCGCGAGCTATGCAATCAACGTACGACGCAGGCGCAGCAGCAATGGTTGGATGCACAGCCTGAGATTTTGCGCTTAGAGCGCAGCGAACCCGCAGAGAAGCTGCGTCCGCTGTTACAAAGCCTACGACAGACCCGCAGCGACTTATCACTTCTGCTCAAAAGCCAGCAACAGCGCCAAGAACAGCAACAGCGACTAGCCTCGCAGTTGGAACCGCTCCAAACCGCCTCGGCCCATGCGTTAACAGCGAAGCAGCAACAGCAGCAGATCCGTACAACAACGGAAACGCTGATTAACCAGCACGTTGTCCCGCTTGATGCTCGTTTGGCACAAACCCGCGACGCACTCACACAACAGCGGCAAAAGCTGACGCAAATCGACGCAGAAAAACAGCAGCATAATACCGCGCTCGGTCAGTTGCGTGAGCAACTGCAAAAACAGCAACGAGAGCTCAGTCAGCTACAACAAATTCTGACGCAAACCGCTCCGCATGCAGAATGGAATAACCATCTTGGCCGTTGGAAAAGCCAGTTCGAGCAATCTGCCGAATTACAGCAGACGCTGAGCGATCTGCAAAAGCGTATCGCCAACGCCGAAAAAGTGATTACCGCTGACGCTGAAAAGCTCACGCTTCAGCAGCAGGCCGGAGCATCGCTCAACCAACGTTTAATTGAGCAGCAAAAACGTTGCGCCGAAGCCGAAGAACACTATCAACAAGCCCAGCAGAACCACAACCTACAGCAGTTAGAGGCGATGCGTGAAAAACTGCATAGTGGACAACCCTCACGCCAGATACTCCTGCAAACCAGCCCGCTGTTTGAAAAAGCGGCTCAGCGGCAGCAACAGCTCCAACAGCAAACCGCTCAGCGAAGCCAAGAGCTGCAAACGCTCGAACAGCAGTTAGCGGCCAAGCGATTAGCTTATAAGGAAAAACGTCAGCATCTCATCGACTTGGAAAAACAGATCGATCTACAGCGACGCGTGATCGGCCTTGAGCAAGAGCGAGCACGCCTGGTAGCTGGCGATCCCTGCCCCCTCTGCGGATCGTTGGAGCATCCGGCAGTTGAAAACTATCAAGCACCGATTCTTTCTGACAGCGAGCAACGACGCGATGCCCTACGCCTAGAGGTAGAAACCCTTAGCCGCGAGGGGAGTGAACTTGGAGAACGACAAAAACTGTTGCTTCAAACTCAAAGTCAGCAACAGCAAGAAACTCAAACCGTCGACCAAGAAATTACCCAGTACCAACACCGCTGGGAACAGGCCACCGCTTCGCTTGAGCTCAAAATAGCGATTGAAGATCGCTCCGCGTTAGAAAACTATCTGGCGGATATCGTTCAACAAGAAGACAGCATTCAGAAAAGCATTCGCCAACAAGAAACGCTGAATAAAACGTGGCAGCAGGCTAAAGATGAGCTGAATAAAATTCAGCAAGAGACGAGCCACACTATCCAGCAAATCACCTTACTGGAACAAAGCATTCAAACCCAACGTCGGCAGTTGGCAGAGTGGCGCGAGGAATACCACAAACAAACCTCGCACCAGCAACAGCGCCAAGAGCGTTTAGCGACAGAGTTGCTGGAGCTGCATTTAGTTGCGCCACTCGCGGGTGAAGAAAACGAATGGCTAGCTGCCCGTGAACAAGAGTTCTCCCTTTGGCAACAGCGTCAGCTTCACAGCCAAAAGCTGACGTTGGAAAACACACGTCTCAGCGCAGATGAACAAAACCTGAGCCAAACATTAGCAACGCTGGAAAAACAGTGGCTAACCCAGCAACAGCTTTGTGCGGAACAGGAAAAGCTGCTCGCCCAGATGCAGGCCGAGCGCCAAACGTTGCTTGACGGTCGCAGCGTAGATGACGTACGCCGCTCATTGGTTCAGACCGAGCAGTTAGCCGAACATCAATTACAGCAGGCACAGCACGCCGAGAGCACGGTTCGCCAGCAGTTAGATAAACTGAGCGGCGAGCTAAGCAGCGCCCAGCAACAGCTATCACAGTTGGAACAACGGTTAAGCCAACAGCAAACTGATTTCGAACAGGCTCTCGCTGCCAGCCAATTCCGCGATGAAGAGAATCTGCTCGCTGCGCTGTTAGATGAGAATGAACACCAACGCCTAACGACGCTACGCGAACACAGCAAAAATCAGCTTTCACAGGCGCAGGCGTTCTTACAACAGGCTGATGCCGCGCTAGCTGACTGGGTCACTCAGCGCCCTGCGACGTTAGCGGATGACAGCACGCTAGAGCATCTAAACCAGCAGTTAACGGCGCTTGCTGAGCAACTGCGTGAAAATAGCGTTCAACAAGGACAAATTCAGCAGCAAATTCGCAGTGACGCCGAACGAAAGCAAGGGCAGCAAAGCCTGTTTGCTCGTATTGAGCAAAGCCGTCAGGAATACGAAGACTGGAGCTATCTCAACCAGCTCATTGGTTCTAGCAGTGGAGATAAATTCCGCAAATTCGCACAGGGGCTGACGCTAGATCACTTGGTCTATTTAGCCAATCAACAACTGTCTCGTTTACATGGACGCTATTTGCTGCAGCGTAAAACCAGCGACGCATTAGAACTGGAAGTGGTTGATACTTGGCAAGCTGATGCGGTACGCGATACCCGAACCCTTTCCGGCGGTGAAAGCTTCTTGGTGAGCTTAGCGCTGGCGCTGGCGCTGTCAGATCTGGTTAGCCATAAAACCAGCATCGATTCTCTATTCCTCGATGAAGGCTTTGGTACATTGGATGCAGAAACCCTCGACACCGCGCTTGACGCACTCGACACGCTCAATGCCTCCGGCAAAATGATCGGCGTTATTAGCCATGTCGAAGCCATGAAAGAACGAATACCGGTGCAGATAAAAGTGAAAAAGGTGAATGGATTGGGGATAAGCCGGTTAGAAGCGCAGTATGCCGTGGGAGAGTAAAGGTTTCACCGACGGCTGAAGAGAGTCTATGAGTGGATGGAGTAAGTTTCGACCGCCTGTCGTTTATGGAAAGGCCGTGTAATGTTTCGTTCGCCAGTCAGCAACTGCGCTTTCATGAGATTGCTGACATGGGCGAACGATGAGGGGCGCCAGCGCACTGTTCATCAGATTTCAGTGCATTAGGCGCACGAAATTCTCCCCCTACCACTGCACGCCAATCCCATACTGATAAACCCAATACATCGCGCCAAGCGTTACCGCCAAATTCAAAATCACCGTAATGATGAAGTAAGTTTTATACGGTTGTTTCTGTGTCTTATGGCGAAAAATCTGCTGGCCGAGAATCGCACCTACCCAACCGCCAATCAGTCCGAAAAAGAGTAGCGTCATTTCTGGAACACGTTGCCATGACTTCACGGCGGCGAGTTTATCTATGCCATAAATAATCAGCGTTAACGCATTGAGCAACAAGCACCACATCACCAACGGATGCATCGAGAACAGACTGCCAACCGCAGCCAAAACAAGAAGAAGGTAACAAAAACGATTGATATTCATGCGATAAGCCGATTGGAATGAAATAAAAAAAGCCTGCGTATAGTGAGCTACCTCATCCCATCATGCAACTCTAGTCCTTCTGTCACACGCTCATCCTTGCAATGCGAGTCAGCTCACACTTCAATATTAGTGGTGCAAATGTCCAGTAAATGCAGGTTTTGTCCAATAACCTATGCCCTTTCTTAGCCGCCATACTCCTTTCATCGCTTCGCTCTCCCGAAACGAGAGCAATCCTCCCCAATACCTAACGCAGAGGTGTTTATGTCAAAAAAATTTATCGCATTGTGTGCATGTCCAATGGGATTAGCTCATACCTTCATGGCGGCGCAAGCGCTGGAAGATGCCGCCAAAGCCGCAGGCTATGACCAGATAAAAATCGAGACTCAGGGTGCTGATGGCATCGAGAACCGTTTAACCGCACAAGATATCGCAGAAGCAGACATCATCATTCACTCGGTCGCCATCACTCCGGAAGATAATGAACGCTTTGAGAACCGTGATGTGTATGAAATCACACTACAAGATGCGATTAAAAACGCAGACGGGATTATCAAAGAAATCGAAGAAATGATTCAGGCTGGCTAATCAATATTCGCTTCTGACTTTCAATCACATCATTAGGGATAACTATCAATGGCGATTAAAAAAAGGAGTGCAGTGAATCCCTCAGCAAATGGCGGTGCTTCACTGACAGCGAATCCGGCATCAACTCCAACGGCAAAAACAAGTATCTGGGGCGATTTACCTCAGCACGTGATGTCTGGTATTTCACGTATGGTACCAACGCTGATTATGGGGGGCGTCATCCTAGCCTTCTCCCAGCTCATTGCCTACGCGTGGCTCGATGTCCCCCCTGATATGGGGATTCTGGACGCCATCAATACCGGCAAGTATGTTGGATTTAATTTATCCTTGATGAAGTTCGCTTATCTGTCGCAGTCCTTTGGCGGCATTCTATTTAGTTTTGCTATCCCGATGTTTTCGGCGTTTGTCGCCAATTCTATCGGCGGAAAGCTGGCCTTTCCCGCGGGCTTCATCGGTGGGCTAATCGCAACTCAGCCAACGCCTGAACTCACCTGGGATCTCAGCAAACTACAATGGGTTACCCATTCACCGGTTCCTTCCACCTTTATCGGTGCGCTGATTATTGCTATCGCCGCAGGGTACTTAGTGAAATGGATGAATGCAAAAATCCAATTGCCACAATATCTGCTGGCATTTAAAACCACATTTTTACTGCCTATTCTCTCTGCCATTTTTGTCATGCTGACAATGTATTACATCATTACGCCGTTTGGCGGCTGGGTAAACGCATGCATTCGCGTGTTGTTACAAGCCGCTGGTGATAAAGGCGTTCTGATGTATGCGGCGGGGATTTCAGCAACGACCGCAATCGACCTCGGTGGCCCAATTAATAAAGCCGCGGGGTTTATCGCCTTTAGTTTCACGACAGATCACGTGCTACCGGTTACCGCACGCGCTATCGCTATCGTCATCCCACCGATTGGCTTAGGGCTGGCAACATTAATTGACCGCCGTTTAACGGGCCGTCGTTTATTTAGCAGCCAGCTCTATCCACAGGGAAAAACCGCGATATTTCTCGCATTCATGGGGATCAGCGAAGGGGCAATTCCCTTCTTGCTCGAAAGTCCATTAGCCTCAATTCCGGCATACATGACAGGTGCAATCGTTGGTTCTACTGCCGCCGTAGCATTAGGTGCAGTGCAGTGGTTTCCTGAGTCGGCCATTTGGGCATGGCCTTTAGTCAGTAATTTAGGCGCTTATATGTTCGGCATTGCCTTAGGTGCAGTATTGACCGCGCTGATTACCATCTTCATCCGCAATATTCTGTATAAAAAAGGCAAGTTGCATATCGAGGCTATGTCCTGATTCAGAACTCAGCGCGTCACCGCTACTACTCGCGTCCCCTGACGAACGGTAGCGGATGACACTCCAAATTTATCCTTCCGAGCTAAGCGAGCATGTCATGCACCAACCTTCTCTCACCGCTATCTCACGCTATCATTCATGGTTGAAACAGCAAAATTTGGATGCGGTGATCGTTAATTCAAAACAGAATAAGTTTGCTCATACGGGATTACTTAGCGCATCTGGTTATGTCTTTATCACTCGCACCAGTCAGCACATTCTGGTTGATTCTCGCTATATACAGGAGTTATCGGCTAAATCAGACGATTATCAGCTCCATTTAATTGATGGCCAAAACAGCGCCGCAGACCACATCAACCAAATTATTGCATCTGAAAACCTCGAGCAAGTCGGCTTTGAAGGCCAACATTTGAGCTACAGCGACAGCATAAAACTGATGGAAAGTATGAGTGTCGAGCTGAAACCCGTCGATGTAGATGTCCTGCGCCAAATCAAAAACGCGTCGGAAATTAGCACGTTAAAATCAGCTTGTCTGATTGCAGACCGAGCCTGTGCTTATATCCGTCACTACATTCAGCCGGGCATGACAGAACATCAGATCGCAACAGAGCTCGAGTGGTTTATGAAGAATGAGGGCGCTGAAAAAACCGCCTTCGACACTATCGTCGCGAGCGGTATTCGCGGTGCAATGCCACATGCGAAGGCATCAACAAAAAGAGTCCAAGCCGGTGAATTTATCACTCTTGATTTTGGTGCCCAACACCAAGGCTACTGTTCCGATATGACTCGAACGTTTCTCGTCAGCGGTTCTCAACCACAGGCCATTGAAGAACATCCTCTGTATGGAATCTACCAAATCGTTCTACAAGCCCAACTCGCCGCTATTGCCGCCATTCGTCCAGGGGTGCGTTGCTGTGACGTCGATAGGGCCGCCCGCGATGTCATTAGCTCTGCGGGGTATGGTGACCGTTTCTCTCATAACACAGGTCATGCGATTGGCATTGATGTCCATGAAAACTCGCGATTTTCCCCGAACGATACCACTCAATTACAGCCCGGAATGCTACTCACCGTTGAGCCAGGCATTTATCTACCCGAGCGTGGTGGTGTTCGTATCGAAGATGTCGTGCTAGTCACTGAAAACGGCTGTGAGGTTTTATATCAGATGCCCAAGCAGTTGCAGCTTACAGGGGGAGAAGCCCAATGAATATCGAATTACTACAGGCATTATCTAACGCCGATGCGATCGCATCGTCCGAGCAGGAAGTGCGAGACATCCTGATTACACATGCCAAACAGTGCAATAAACCGATTTCTTTTGATGGGCTGGGTTCCACGTTGATTAGGCTAAACCAATCCACTGGGCCAAAGATCATGATATGTGCTCATATGGATGAAGTCGGTTTTATGGTGCGCAACATCACGCGCGAAGGCGCAATTGAAGTCATCCCGATCGGCAACGTCCGTCAACTCGCACGTTTTATGCAGCCAGTACGTATCACCACCCAACAGGGCAATAAAGTTCATGGCCTATTGGATGCGGAACTCCATGGCGGTGAATCACGAAACCTATGCGTTGATATTGGTGCAACATCCGCCGAGGAAGTGAACAACAGCGGTGTAAGAATCGGCGACCGTGTTACCTATGATAGTGATTTTAAAATATTGACGCCAAATTCCAGAATCATGGGTAAGGCTTTCGATGACCGGCTTGGATGCTACCTGCTGATCGAATTGTTGCACGCATTGTGCGACGTAGCGTTAAACGCGGAAATCTGGCTCGTGGCTTCGTCAAGCGAAGAGGTTGGAATGCGTGGAGGGAAAACAGCGGCCAATATCATCAAACCCGATTTAGCGTTGATTCTCGATACCGCCTGCTGGGCGAAAAACTTTGATTATGGCGCTGCCAACCATCGCCAGATTGGTCAAGGGCCAATGTTGGTGATGTACGATAAAACGATGATTCCCTCCCCTCACCTTCTGGGTTTTATCCAAGATATCGCGTTGCAACATCATATCCCACTACAAACCGATATGTTCAGCAACGGTGGCACCGACGGAGGCAATGTCCATCTGTGTGGTCGTGGTATCCCAACGGCGGTTTTAGGCGCGCCTACGCGTCATGGACACTGCGCAGCTTCTATCGCTGATTTGCGCGATCTTGAGCAAACCCAACAACTGTTAATCGCTTTGATAAAGCAGCTAAATTCAGATTCAGTGCAGCACCTGACGGATTTTTCGCATTAACTCGGCTTCAGAAAAGGATTTACCATCATGTTAAAGATAGCGTTTCTCTGTCCTCTGCCTAACGGTCTGCACGCCCGCCCTGCCTATGAACTTAAAGAACAGTGCAGTCAGTTTGATAGTGAGATTATCTTTATTAACCAACGGTTAGCGCACCGTGCCGATGCTAAAAGCTCATTGGCACTCATCGGCACGGGGACATTATTCAACGACGCCTGTCAGCTTGAAATTCATGGTCATGATGAAGAAAAAGCTTATCGCGCACTCGGCCTTTATATTGAACAACGTTTTGCCGAGAGTGATAGCGAACCCGAACCCGCCGTCGCCGCCACCTCGCGCGCGCTGCCACGCTCTCTTTCTCGCTTTCAGCCCTCGCTGATTCAAGGCTATGGCTTATCAGACGGCCTTGGGCATGGTGCACTTTTTATCTATCGTCACACTAGCCTTGATGTGTACAAGTCACAACCTGCCACCGTGCAAGATTTACTCTTACTTGAACACAGCATCATCACCTTAGCCGAACGGCTAAACCAACAGTTGGCGAACCTGAAGGGGCAAAGTAAAACCATTATCAATGCGCATCTCTCGTTAATTCAGGACAAAGAGTTTAGCCAAAATATTGTGCGCCATCTGAAGCAACGTAAATGCAGTTTAGCCATTGCCGCCATTGAAAATATGGAAGAGGTATGCGGAAAATTAGCCAATTCAGCCAGCGAATATCTACGGGAGCGCGTACAGGATATTCGTGATATCACAGCACAGTTGCTGCAGGTCGCGTACCCAACCCTTAACTTGGGTACGCCATTAACACTATATAAGCCAACGATTATTGCCGCCGATGATATTACACCCAGCCAATTTTTAAGCTTGGATCGGCAATATCTACAGGGCATGGTTTTAGCCCAAACGGGCCGCACATCGCATACGCTGATCCTCGCCCGCTCATTTGGCATCCCGGTATTATCCGGCATCGAACTGGAAGCCTTACAACAGCTAGATGACAAAGACGTATTTATTGATGCTCAGTTTGGCGTTTTGGTTACTGAGCCTAGCGACGAAGTGCGCCATTACTTTGCCGTTGCCATGCAGCTCGAAGAAAAAAATCGAATTCGACAGCTTAAAATGGCTGACTTACCTGCAGTGACACGCGATGGTCGCTGTTTAGAGATAGGCGCAAATATTGGCACCGCTCAAGAAGCGCCTGCGGCATTTACCCACGGCGCAGAGGGCGTCGGCTTATTCCGCACCGAAATGCTATTTATGGATCGTGACAAAGCGCCTGATGAACAAGAGCAGTTCGAAGCCTATCAGCAAGTGTTAATGAATGCGGACAACCACCCAGTTATTTTCCGAACCATGGACATCGGTGGTGATAAAAAAATCAGCTATCTCAATATCCCACAGGAAGAAAACCCATTCCTTGGCTATCGCGCCGTGCGCATTTATCCAGAGTTCACCGAGCTATTCACTATTCAACTACGCGCTATTTTGCGTGCTGCCACCGTGGGCTATGCCCGTTTAATGATCCCTATGGTGCACACGCTGGATGAGATTTTATGGGTCAAACAGCAAATCAATGCAGCCCAGCAATCGCTGAAAAATGAAGGGTTACGTTATGCAGAAACCATTGAGCTCGGTATTATGGTCGAAGTGCCTTCAGTGTGCTTTATCATCGATCATTTCTGCGATGAAGTTGATTTCTTCAGCGTAGGCTCCAATGACATGACACAGTACCTCTATGCCGTGGATCGCAATAATCAGCGCGTTGCCCACCTGTATAACCCTATCACTCCGTCATTCTTACGCATGCTGCGCCAGATTATTGATGTTGCTCACCGGCGCGAACGTTGGGTTGGTCTATGTGGGGAACTCGGTGGCGAAACTCGCTATCTGCCGTTGCTCATTGGTCTTGGCCTCGATGAACTGAGCATGAGCAGTGCGCGCATTCCGGCGGTCAAAGAGCTCGCTCGAAAACTTAATGCTCAAGAATGCATTACCTTGGCCAATCATGCTTGTGAGTGCAAATCAGCGGAAGAGATAGAGATCTTGCTCGATTCATTGGCGATCCCAGCAGATCAGAAACCGTTGCTCGCTCTTGAAAACATCATCGCTCCTGCCCACATGACGCGCAAAGAGCAAGTTATCCAGTACCTGTGCGGCAATCTAGCCATGCAAGATCGTACTGATAATCCGATAGAACTCGAGGAGGATATTTGGCAGCGCGAAGATATTGTCACCACCGGAGTCGGTTTTGGTTTTGCCATTCCGCATACTAAATCGCCTCACATTAAGCACTCCAGCATCAGTATTGCTCGGCTGGAGCAAGAAATTGACTGGCAATCGGAAATGGGCAACGTCGATTTCGTTATTATGCTCACGCTAGGCGCTCAAGATAGCGTCAGCCATGTAAAAGTGTTTTCTCAGCTCGCTCGCAAATTAGTGAAAAAAGAATTTCGCGAGGCGATGCGTTCAGCAACAGATGCCAGCGCGATTTTGGCGTTACTACAGGCAGAGCTAACGTTTTAAACGGATAGAAACTGCTTTCTGTATTCTGAAGGCGTTAAACCAAACTGCCGTTTAAACAAACGACAAAAATAGTTGCCGTCGCTGTAACCACAGCGGCGAGCAACCTCATTTACATTCAAGTGATACTTCTGCAAAATCATCTTGGCTTTCCCTAACCGCACCCAGTGCAAATAATCAATAAAACTCATATTTCCTTCCAATTGAAAAATACGAGACAAATGATTTGCCGTTATATTGAAAATAGCGGCCGTACTCTCACGGCTTAATGCGCCAGCATAATTATCCTGAATATACGTACAGATGCTTTTATAAAGAAAAGCCCCACGCTGTATCTTATTGACAGGGGGCAAACAGAGTTGGCTATGACACACATGCAGCAGGCTTAACACCAGATATCGACTCACATTAGGATCTGTGACTCTCGCCCCTAAATAGCTTAATGCTTGTAAAATATGCTCCAGTTCACCGGCATTTTGCTGAGGAACCTCCAATTTACGCAGCCGATGAAATCCCGCAGACGCAGCGCGTTTATCAAAGAAGCTAAAGCCAATGTATGACGGAGTAAAAAGCAGGCTCAATAATAAAACGTCTTTCTCCCATGTTGGCTGGCTGTTGCTATATGCAGGGATGAAAAGAAGATCGCCATGCGTTAACGTTCCATGCCTCAGATCATCGTCATTCAACCGCGCACTGGTGGTATAAGTTCCGCGCAGAACAATGTCGAGACGCGGAAATTTTACCGTAAGGCCACCCATCCCCTGTAGATGGCCTTGGCTATCCTGATAACGTTGAGCAAAAAACGTGTGCTTAAGCTGCTGTGGATTCAGCACCAGCCCGCTCAAGAGCTCGCTAAAAAAAGCCTGTTCCGTCAGAGACATATTCCCTCGTTATCAGTTGCGGTATCGTCAGGAGCCCCTACCGTGCTCACCGCTAATCAAGCACTCTCTTCGGCCTTCTTCACCGGCACGCACATTTCAAAATCCCAGATGCCACTTTCAGTGCCATCATTGTGGTATTTTTCAAAACAGGGTGCATTAATCGGCACGTAGCCACTACGAGGCAACACGTCGTTGAAAAACTCCATCCACGGTCGACCAAAATCACCGTCCTCAACGTGAGCCTGCGCTACGGCGTAAAGCCCACCTTTTAAGGTATCGATTCGCACGCCTTCGCTGTTCGCCGGTAAAACGAAATCAGGTTCAACGGAGATCACGGCATCAACGCGCATCTCTTCCGGTGGCACTTCTTCAGGATTGTCATAATAAATAGCCATCCAGTCGCCACTCTCTGGAACATTGTTATTTTCGATCCACTGATATAGCTTTTGGAATCCCTTGCCAACATTTTGGTCAAGCGGACCAACCATTCGAATGCCAGCAAAAACACGCTCAGCGCGCTGCTCTACTATCATCTCCATCGTAACGCCCTCTGTTTAACAATAAAGAGTGAACAAGAAACAACTGTATCCATAAACAGTATTGCCAATGATGTCAAAAAAGCCAACTTCATATGTTCGCTTCTGTGATTGACTGCGCTTATTTGAATAATCGACACCCAGCACATCATGAGCAAACAGCGTCACTACTTCAGCGTGAAGCTTTGCGTCAACATCACCGGTTCAGTTCTGAGCTGATCTTTCATCGTGATCTTCACCGTCCAAACGCCTTTAGGATCCTTCTCTTCTCCCATAAAACCAACGGCAGCATTGGTCATGTAAATCATCTCTGGAGCGCCCTCTAAAACACCATGAAAACAAGGACGATTCTTTTCAGTCATCGCCACGGTGCCATCTGGCTGAATTATCTGGATATCGCAACTGATATTAACAACATGTCGTGGACTGCTTTTCGGATTAGAAAAGAAGCTGAGAATATAGATGGTCTCACCCACTTTTGCTTCATTAACCTTTTTATAAAAAGGGGACGTGCCTGAAGGCGTATTCCATTTTTCCTCCCAGTCGGCGTCTGGGGTGATGATCATCATTCCGCCAAAACCGTCCACTGAACGCCTTGATGCCGTATCCGCTGCGGGGCAGTTATTCTTATCCTTCCAACCGTATGATTGGCTAAAAGACGCCGATGAAAGGCCAAGAAAAAGCGTGGTCACCAGAAACGCCATACGTAATTTCATCAATCAATCTCCTTGTTAATTTGGCCACCGTCAGCCAAGTGTTCCCTACGTTGAGAAATTATAGCGCTGCGCTATGCAGAAAGATTTTATTCATTTACCCCAAGTGTTTATCGTCATTTATTCATAGCGACTACAGGCCACTGCCGCGCTTATTTATAAAGAACTAATAAGCTTACAAATAGTTACATTGGTTTTTATGCACAAAAAAGAAACACCTACCAACATCACACTTTTCATTGCTAATAACTTGTAAAAAAAATGAAAACAAAAACACAGGAAGTAGCACATGACATCATCTGCCTCAGCGCCTACACAGGCCAACGCCCGAACCGTATTCCGCGTAACCAGCGGTAATTTTCTAGAGATGTACGACTTTATGGTATTTGGCTACTATGCCAGCGCCATTGCCGACACTTTTTTTCCCACCCAAAGCCCCTTCGCCTCGCTGATGTTAACGCTGATGACCTTCGGCGCTGGCTTCTTGATGCGACCACTGGGAGCCATCGTGTTAGGCGCTTACATTGATCATCATGGACGCCGCCGTGGTCTGCTGATTACTTTAGGATTAATGGCACTCGGCACGCTGACCATCGCCTGTACGCCGTCCTATCACAGCATTGGTATGGCCGCACCGCTTCTCATTCTGGCTGGACGTTTACTTCAGGGGTTTTCTGCGGGTGTGGAACTGGGAGGTGTGTCCGTTTATCTGTCTGAAATCGCGCCGAAAAACCGTAAAGGCTTTTACGTCAGTTGGCAATCAGGCAGCCAACAGATTGCCGTGATTTTTGCCGCACTGCTCGGAGTGACGCTGAATCAGTATTTAGGCAAAAGCGTGATGACTGAGTGGGGATGGCGTATTCCATTTATCGTCGGCTGCTTGATCGTGCCTTTCCTGTTTTATATCCGCCGTATGCTTGAAGAAACAGAAGCCTTTAACCAACGCAAACATCGGCCTAGCATGAGTGAGATCACCCGCTCAGTCGCCAGTAACTGGCAGTTGGTATTGGTTGGCATGTTTATGGTGGTAACAACCACGGTATCGTTCTATCTGATCACCGCATTCACCCCAACCTACGGGAAAACTGTGCTGCAGTTCACCGCACAGCAAAGTTTCTTGGTGACGCTGTTGGTCGGCCTGTCCAACCTGTTCTGGCTGCCGGTAATGGGAGCGTTGTCAGATAAAGTTGGGCGTCGTCCACTGCTTTTGCTGTTTAGCGCGTTGATGCTGCTGACGTCCTACCCTTCTTTGAGTTGGTTAGTTGCTCATCCTAGTTTTGCCCACTTGGTGGAAGTGGAACTGTGGCTGTCATTTATGTACGCCAGCTATAACGGCGCAATGGTGGTGTGTTTAACCGAAATTATGCCGGCCGAAGTACGAGCATCTGGTTTCTCCATGGCCTATAGCTTAGCCACTGCCATTTTTGGCGGTTTCACTCCAGCAATTTCCAGCTATCTGATCCACGCTACCGGTGATAAAGCCATGCCAGGATTATGGCTTTCTGCCGCAGCAGCCTGCGGGCTGGTGGCCGCGATTGCTCTGCCAGCGATTCAAAAATTGAATCACCAACGCACGGAGACAGCGCCTAACCACGGTGTCGCGACGCCAAAGTAATTGCACGACTTAAAATGACGGAATAATACCTTGTCCCGACGTTCTTAGCGGAAAGTCGGGATTTTGTCTCATAGCGGCCAGAGCCATGCCGCGCCGCGCACGCCGCTCGAATCGCCGTGTTTAGCCTTTCTTACCGGCGTTTGACACTCACGTCCAAATACCCACGAAGAAATCAGCGGTGGAACCGTGGTGTATAAGCGATCAACATTGCTCATTCCTCCACCCAATACCACAACGTCAGGATCGATAATATTAATCACATGAGCTAAAGACTTAGCCAACCGCTGCTCATAGTGCGCTATCGCCTTTTCCGCACGAGGATCGCCTTGACGCGAGAGCGACATAATCTCTGCGCCAATGCGTTTTTCCCCGCCTAAGCGCTGATAGTCAGTCTCAAAGCCAGTGCCGGAGATAAACGTCTCAATGCAACCGGATTTTCCGCAATAGCATGCAACCTCTTTCTGGTACTGCCACTCGTCTTCATTGAGCCACGGTAACGGATTATGTCCCCACTCTCCTGCGATACCGTTGCCACCTGCGTGAACCCGACCATCAATAGCAATACCCGATCCGCAGCCCGTGCCGATAATCACCGCAAACACCAGATGGGCACCGGCGGCAGCACCGTCCGTGGCTTCCGATACAGCAAGGCAGTTAGCATCATTGGCAAGGCGAACCTCTCGCGATAGACGAGCGCAGAGATCTTTGTCGAGCGGCTTACCATTCAGCCATGTGGAGTTTGCATTTTTAACCAGCCCAGTAAACGGCGATAACGTCCCTGGAATTCCCACTCCAACGCTGCCTCGCTGACCGGTTTTTTCTTCGGCTAACTCCACCAGCCCAGCAATAGCTTCAACGGTTTGCGCATAGTCATCCCGTGGCGTGGCAATGCGATGACGAAACAGCTCTCGCCCATCGTTTTCCAGCGCGATAACTTCAATTTTAGTGCCGCCTAAATCTATACCAATACGCACATTGCCCCCTCGCAAAACGGATAGTTGATCAGGGCTAGTGTGCAGAATTTCTCAGATAATTAATACTACAGCCGCCCCTCTTTATTCGTTATCATGCGCCCTGTTTAATGCTTATTTTTGTATACCCCAAATAATTCGAATTGTGGGTCGGCGACAAACTTATAAATCCCCTAGCGCAGACTAAAGTCAGTGGCTGGGATGAGTGAGTACAGCTCCCCGCCCCGCAACGTGAAATATGACGGGCATAAGCTCACATTGCTAAAACATGGCGCGCGATGCGTCACGATCAGGGACAACGCTAATGCTATGGTTTAAGAATTTATTGGTTTACCGTCTGAGCCGCGACGTTCATCTGGTTCCAGATGAAGTGGAAAAACAGCTGGGCTCTATGGCTTTCACGCCCTGCGGTAGCCAAGATATGGCAAAAACGGGCTGGGTTTCACCGATGGGTTCTCACAGCGATGCTCTGACTCATTACGTCAACGATCAAATCCTGCTATGCGCCCGCAAAGAAGAAAAAATCCTACCGTCACCGGTATTAAAACAGGCGCTTCAAGCCAAAATTGAGAAGTTGGAAGGCGAACAGGGCCGTAAGCTAAAGAAAACGGAAAAAGACTCGCTGAAAGACGAAGTGCTGCATACCTTACTGCCGCGTGCGTTTAGCCGTTTCAGCCAAACGTGGCTGTGGATCGATATGGCTAACGGCCTGATTATGGTTGACGCCGCGAGTCCAAAGAAAGCGGAAGATACGCTGGCGCTGCTACGTAAAAGCTTGGGTTCATTGCCCGTGGTGCCATTAACCATGGAAAGCCCAATTGAGCTCACCATGACCGAATGGGTACGCTCAGGTGAAGTTCCCGCAGGCTTTACGCTGCAAGATGAAGCCGAGTTGAAAGCCATTCTGGAAGAAGGCGGCGTCATCCGCTGTAAAAAACAGGATCTGGTATCCGACGAAATTGCGGTACACATTGAGGCTGGCAAACTCGTCACCAAGCTGGCGTTAGACTGGCAGGAGCGTATTCAACTGGTGCTGTCGGATGACGGCTCGCTGAAGCGTTTGAAATTCTCTGAGACAATTCGCGACCAAAACGAAGATATCGATCGCGATGATTATGCTCAGCGTTTTGATGCCGACTTTATTCTGATGACCAGCGAACTGGCTGCATTGATCAAAAACTTGGTCGAAGCGCTAGGCGGTGAGTCAGAGAAGTAAAGACGGTACCTAACATCATTCGAGTTGCAGGAAGTGTCAGTAAACCTGCAACTTGCATGATGACGGATATATAAAATTGCGCCAACACGGACATTTTCAGGTAATCTGCCGTCTATATTGATGTCACCACGCTGAACGGATAGTCCGCTTGGCTTTATCCACGATTTTTGCGATAACTCAACGAATCTATGAACATCAGTGAAAAAACCTATCATCAACTCAAAACTAAAATTATTGCCAATGAGTTGGTTGGGGCTGTATCTGAAAATGAACTTTGTCAGGAACTGAATGTTAGCCGCACCCCCCTACGAGAGGCCATATTTCGTTTGATGACCGAGGGGTGGATTGAGCCATCAAAAAATAAAACTAAAACCATCAAGCCAATCACATTCAGTGAAATAAAAGATATCTTCCAAATAAGAAAGGATATCGAAATCATGGTGCTCAATTTATCTTGGGATAACCAGAATGTAGCGCTGTACACCGCCATTAGAGACAAAATCCAGCTTGGCTTTAAAACTGAGAATCAGGATTTACTTCTTGAGGCAGACAACGAACTACATGAGCAAATGCTCACTGATTGTCATAATGAAATTGTCACTAAAATGCTGTCATTTATCTACGACCGCTTACGGATGCTGCGTTCGCAAAAAATGAAAAATGACTCAATATTAGAATCATCGGCAGAGCATTTGAAAATCTGTGATGGCATCATCAGTCGAGACATTGAGCAAACACGCCAAGCTATCGAACAGCATGTAAGTCATTCCTATGCCCGATTGTTTTCTAGTTTTAAATAAGATTTTATCTGGAATATGACATAGCCAGAAGGTCTGACTATGCCATGGATATACGATGACTATGCTTTTGCCCTGTCTGTGCTATCAGTAGATACTGCGATACAGCTGCTTAATGTCATCTAAATGTGCTTCACGTGGATTCCCACCGGTGCAAATATCAGCTAATGCTGCCTCTGCCAATGCGTCAATATCGGCCTCTAACATTCCCACTTCACGCAGAGATGCAGGGATGCCTACATCGCTATTGAGCTGGAAAACCGCATCAATGGCTGCTTTGCGCGCCATAGAAATCGGTACATCGTTCATATTACTCACGCCTAACGCCGCCGCAATATGGCGATACTTTTCACCCGTATATTCTGCGTTGTAAGCCATGATATGAGGTAACAAAACCGCATTCGCGACACCGTGCGCAGTGCCATAAAACGCACCGAGCGGATGAGCCATTCCGTGCACCAAGCCTAATCCAACATTAGAAAACCCCATACCTGCAATATATTGTCCCAATGCCATGTCATCCATCCCCGCCTGTACACCTTTAACTGACAGACGTAACGCACGACCAATAATTTCAATGGCCTTGAGATGCAGCATATCGGATAGCTCCCACGCACCTTTAGTGATGTAACCTTCTATCGCATGAGTCAGTGCATCAACGCCCGTAGCGGCCTTCAGGCTAGCAGGCATGCTGGACATCATGTCTGAGTCAATAATCGCGACGATAGGTATATCATGCGGATCGTAGCAAACAAATTTACGCTTTTTCTCGATGTCAGTGATGACGTAATTTATCGTCACTTCAGCAGCTGTGCCTGCTGTGGTAGGAATAGCGATCATCGGTACAGATTTATTTTTCGTTTCTGCGCCACCTTCTAAACTACGCACATCGGCAAACTCAGGGTTATTAATAATAATACCGATCGCTTTACTCGTATCCTGCGGCGATCCGCCGCCTACCGCGATCAGATAATCGGCATCGGCCTGTTTGAAAGCGGCAACACCCTGCTGTACCACTTCAATGGTAGGGTTAGGAATCACTTTATCGTATATGCTATAGGCCAAATCTGCCTGCTGCAAAATATCAGTTATCTTCGCAACCACATTATATTTAATGAGATCAGCATCGGTGACAATGAGCGCCTTGCGAAATCCGCGTTTCTTTATCTCATCTACCAACGAATTAATTGACCCCGCACCAAAATAAGAGGTCTCATTTAAAATCATTCTATAAGTCATCGTTTATCCTTTACTTTTTTATGAAGGGTTAATATCAAAAATAATATCGATAGCCTGACATTCTTCCGCCGAAAGCTCCCCACCGAAATTACGTGATAACGGACGCGTAGAATGAAACTTACGTGATAAGACCGTTTTTATCGTGGTGACAAAATCATTGCCAATGGTATATATCGAAGAAAGCTTGCTGATTTCACGCTGAATAGAGCTAAGCTGATGAAGATCGCCCTTTTCCCATGCTCCCCACGCCTGAACAAAAAGCTCTGGGACAATGTTATTCAGCCCTGAAATAACACCGGAGCCACCCGCCAATAAATTTGGAACAAAATATTCGTCATAACCCGAGAGCACGACGAAATCAGTACGGACGTCGGCCATCGTCTGAATCATCAAACGGTTGTGCGATAGGCAATCAACGGTATCTTTAATGCCCACAAAGTTTGGAAATTCAGTCGCCAGTTGAGCAACTAAGCCAGCATCTAAATCGCACCCGGTACGCGCAGGGAAATTATAAGCAAACCATTTACCCCTCAGCCGTTTTCCTACTTCACGGTAATAGCACAGCAGCTGGTGCGACGTTTGATAAAAATAGTAATGCGGCAGCACCATGACCGCATCATAGCCGCAGGCATAAGCTTCTTCGGCTAACGCAAGCATATCGGAAACACAGGTTGATGAAATATTCGCGACTATCGGCAGAGGCGACATACCGCGTGCTTCACGCAGCAACATTAAGCGCTCTTCCTGACTTAATGACGTAAATTCACCAATGCTTCCCATCAGCAGAATAACGTTGATCTCTGCCGTCGTCAGACGCTGCATATGCTCAGCAAGTCCCGATAGATCAATCTCACCTTGTGGGCTAAACGGGGTTATTGAAGGACACCAAACGCCTGAAAAATTGACTGTTTTAACCATGGTACTGTCCTTTTTGCAAATCATAAAAATGAAAGACTGCTTTATCTAAAATAGAGTCTGTTTTTCATAACAAGGTTTTTCATAACAAGGTCATTCGATAACAATATGCACCAATGTCTCATTCTGAATTTTTTCCCAATCCCAATGAATACCTAAGCCAGCCTCTTCGGGTGGAAAAGCAAAACCGTTTTCGATGGTCACAGGCGCAAGAGTCACACTGTCAAGCTGAGGAATATATTCCAACCAGCGACTGTTGGTAATCGCACAGCATAGGGAGACATGAAGCTCCATTAAGAAGTGAGGGCAAACGATTTTATTAAAACATTCAGCCATATGAGCGACTTTCAACCACGGGGTAATACCACCGATACGCGCCACATCGACCTGAATAATATCGGCCGCATTATTTTGCAAATATTCTTTAAAATGCTGAATTGAATAAATTGATTCCCCTACTGCCACAGGAATAACCGTGGATTCGCACAGTTTTTTATGTGAATCCACATCATGTGCTAAAAAGGGTTCTTCAATCCATGACAAGTTGATGTGTTCAAGTAAGGCCGCGCGCTGTTTACCCTCTGAATATTTAAATGCCTGATTGCAGTCGGTCATAATCACATAATCATCCCCTACCGCTTTGCGCACAGCGTCTAAGCGTGCAATATCGCGAACTGGGTTCTCCGAGCCAATTTTAATCTTCGAACCACAAAACCCTTTTGCTTTAACGGCTAAAGCATCATCCACTAATTCTTGCGTACTTAAATGTAACCAACCGCCCTCGGTGGTATATAGCCGCATTCTTGATTTTGCCCCTCCGGCGACTTTATACAACGGGAGTTGCATTCGCTTGCATTTTAGATCCCATAGCGCCGTGTCGATGGCGGCAAGAGACAGTGACGTAATAGCTCCTACCGACGTCGAATGGGTAGAAAACAACAATGACTCCCATATTTCCTCAATCATGGAAGCATCCCACCCAATCAACTTGGGTAAGAGATGATCTTTAAGCAAGGCAATTACGGAAGAGCCGCCCGTGCCGATGGTGTAGGTATATCCCTCCCCAACCAGACCACTTTGAGTGGTCAGTCGAACAATCGGTGTTTCCTGCGAAATAAAAGACTGTATCGCATCGACACGTTTAACTTTCGGTTCTAAATTCACCATAAATATTTCGGCTTTGATAATTTTCATTGCTATTTCCCTTACTTCCTTGCTTGATGTCATTAACCAATACCCTCCATGCTTGAAGTTGCTTCTACGTTGGCTATGTTCGCTCGTCCAAATCACTTCACCTTCGTAAGCTCATCAGAATTTACTCACCTGCCACGTAATTCAGCCAAGCATCCCCTGAAGGTGCCAGCCTTTTGTGATGCGATTTCAATTATTTTGGGTATAGATTTTTTATTTTCTAAACAGTTTAACGTTATTGAATACCAATATTGGCGAGTGCATCCCACAATGATTGAGGAATATTCATATTGGCCCACTGATAATTTGTTTCGGCCTGTTCTATCGACTGTACGCCACAGGTCACCGTCACCACATTTTTATTTCTAAGCGGAAACTGCAAAGCCGCAGCACCAATAGGAACATCATGTTGCTGACAAATAGTTTCAATTTCATTAACTCGTAATAGCGTAGCGTCAGGAACCTTGCCATATTCATATATGGATGATTTTTTATCCTTAGCCACCAACACACCGGTCGCAAATGGTGCAGCAACAGCGACCGATACACCATTTTTCTCACACTTTGCAAAAAAACTCTGATGATCGGTTTCTAGTAAATTATAACGATTAGCCAGCATAAAGATGTCTGGTGAGGCATAACCCATCACCTCCATTAAAATATCCTCTTCGTTGGCTCCTACACCCCAAGCTTTTATATCGCCATTACGTTTAAGTTCATCCAGCGCCTTTTGACCCGATTCGCAAAAGTTTTTGAAATGATAACGCTCTTGTTCCGTTTTTCCGTAGGTATAAGTCCCCAGATCATGAACATAGAGAATATCGATATACCGCACCCCTAATCGCTGTATTGAATCCTCATAAGAACGCATAATACCCTGATAAGAATAATCAGCGACACGATCAAACGGGTTTTCATTAAAGAAGAAATCGCCTGCTTCGAGACCGCTTTGATGCTTTCTCGATTGCAACAGGCGCCCTACTTTTGTAGACAATATATAGTCGTTCCGTTCAATTCCCCTCAACCCTAATCCCAAACGCAGTTCAGATAGCCCACTGCCATAATGTGGTGCGCAATCAAAATAACGCCATCCCACCTGAATAGCTTTATCTACAATAGCAATTGCTTCAGCATTGGTTAGCTCTTTAAACAGATTAGCTAGGCTTGCTGCACCAAATGTTAGGCTTGGCACAGATAAGCCGACACTCTTAATTTCATTCATGGTAATCATGATAATCTCCACAATTCAATGAGGAACAGAATTTACTGACTGATTTTTTAGTCGTTATGTTATTAGCTATACTTTAGCAATCTTGTTTAATAAATTAATAAGTGATATTTTTTTAAATAACTACGGTCTAGACTGTTTTAATGGTTTTTTCTTTAATATTAAAAATCAATTTTAAAACAATGATAATCACCGCTGTAGCAGCCAGCGTTAGAACACCAGAGAAAATAGGATTCATATCTTTTAACAGTTCGAACATTTTATAAAACAGATATGAGAATGCATGCGAACCACCGTCAATCGATGAAGAAAGCATTTCTTTCGGCACGTTTAGATGGGCTTTCTCTGCCAAAGCCTGAGACACAACGGCAAGGTCAGAACCAAACCATAAAATACCACACACAATCACAATGCCATTGATTAAGCCACGGAACATATTCCCATTACATGCCACGGTGCCAAATACCACAAACATGGGTAGATAGGGAATATCAGCAAAAGGCATCATAGTATTAAAGGGTAAAACAGTGCTAATCAGTATTGTTATCGGCACCATCAATATACCAACGGATAATACTGCGGGATTTTTAAAGGTGATTTCACCGCTAATACCAAAATAAAGTGCTTTAGTCGGGAAGCGTTTTTTTACCCATTCTGAAGCAATTTCAGTAATAGGGACTAAACCACTCACCAATACACCCGCCATCGTAGGTAACAAGACCATCACGGCGGCAAAGTTCATTCCGCTTTTAACAATCTCACTAAAAGGTAATGCACCTAAACCCCCGATGATAACGCCAAGAATTGCCCCCATGGCTAAGGGACTACCAAAAAACCCGAGCTTAGCTTCAATTTTATTAAGATTAAGATCGATTTTATTAATCACGGGGATACGGTCAATAATGCGATCCATCAAGAACGCCAGCGGTGCCCACGCCACGATTTCCGCCTGCGTTATCGTGACATTAGGCGTATCGCAGAACGTCTGAATATGCGGTGCAATGTAGTCGGCGATCTTGAGCGTGACAATAAATGTTAGCAGACTTGCAAAAACCCCAATCCAGAAAGAGCCCGTAACCTGTTCAACAATGACGCCTGCAAATACAAAGTGCCAATAGTTCCAGAAATCCACATTCAGCGTTTTGGTCGTATTGGTAGAGATCATTATTAAGTTAGTGATAAAGCACAACGCGTAGACGACAGGCAGAGACAGCGCAGCTAGACTAAATGCGCTAATGAGCGGCCAGCCTAAATCTAATACCTCATAATGCAGATTGAGGTTTTTGACCATGGCTTCCGTTGAACCGCTTAAAGAACTCACCATAAAACTAATAAGCAATGATAAACCTAGAAAACCAATACCCACCGTCATCGCATTTTTTGCCGCAATACCCAGCTTAGCGCCGAAGATCAGGGCGAAAATAAACATAATGATGGGAATAACCACAGCGGGGCCAAAGCCCAATATATATTGAACGACTTCCATGATGCCTCCTGTTATTTCAGTGAATAAACGTGTTCGGCAACTGCGTGATAGAACTGCTCCATAGAGTAATGAGGATGTGATTTAAGATAGCGTTGACACAGCGAAACGATGTCAGCGTAATGAAGCGCCAATAATGACACCGGCCAATCAGAGCCAAACATCACGCGCCGATCGCCAAATGCGTTAAATACGGCATCGATATAAGGTTCTAAGTCTTTATAAGCTTGGTCTTGATCTTTCCAACACCCGTAATTTGCTTCAGTCGCGATCCCAGATAATTTGCAATAAACGTTTGAATAACGTTGTCCAATAAAACGTATTCCTTCTTGCCATTCTTCAATCAGGCACTCGCGAATAATAGGTTTGGCGCAATGTTCAATGACAAACGTTGTATCTGGGCACTGTGATATTAGCTGAGCGACGCATGCCAACTGCGATGGCGTAATCAGAAGTTCATAAACCAACCCCCTTTCTCCCACGCACCGCACACCATCGATAAAATCAGGATCAATCAAATGTTCAGCAGGTAATCCTTGCGACATATAGCGAATGCCTTTCAGCTTGTTCGACTGGCTGATTAACCTGTCGAGATCGCTGCCCACGCGTTGTCCTTTGGTCATATCTGCCCAGCCAACCACGCCTTTAATTTGTGGCGTATCGGCAGCAATCCTCAAAAGCCATTCGCTTTCTTCTAACTGTGGGACGGCCTGTACAAGGATCGCACCTTCAACTTGGTGACCCTCTAAGACGTCGAGAAGATCTTCGATGGTGAAATCTCGGCGAATAGCCTCCAGATCGGCAGTAATCCATTCAAAGTGCTCGCCTTCGCACACCCAAAGATGGTTATGAGTATCAATAATTTTCATTCTATTTTCCTTGTATTCATATTGTATACAATGTGAATACAATAATCTTAACTGATTAAAGTACAACCCGCTAAGTGCAATAATGCCTAAGCAGTCACAAATTTTAATCTTGGGAATTCGTCAGAAAATTAGATAACTCGCGGAAAATATTGATAAATTAAGAAGAATGAACAGCAAAAGAAGAAAAAAGAAAGGGCTAGGTTAAACACCTAGCCCTAATAACGATCGTTCGCGATATTAGCTCAAATACTTACACAGATACGACGTTGGCTCTGCCACCTGCAAGTTAAACTCACTATGACCCGGCACAAAGAAGGTTTCTCCTGATGAGAACACCTGCCAATCAGGCGCACCCGGAATCAACACACGCAGAGCACCTGTAATGACCGTCATCTCTTCCGGTTTATCGGTTGAGAAGGTGTATTCCCCTGCGTCCATTACGCCAATGCTTTGACGCCCAATGCTGCCACTGTCAAAACCAATCGACTTTACTTTACCAGCAAAATACTCATTTACATTCAACATACTATGGCACCTGTATTGAGAAGGGGTTACTGCATATTGGATGAAAAAACCGGTGCTGTCACTGACTTAGTTCACACTGTGAGAGGCCAGCGAAAGTTATCGCCTCAAGCGCTCACTTACTGAACGTTTAGTAGGCGCTAGCGTCGGTAATTAGTGCAATTTGCGACTGGCTCAGCGTTAAACGCGCCGCCAACGCTAATTCCTCTAGCTGCTGTAATGACGTCGCGCTTGCAATCGGCGCCGTGATCCCCGGCTGAGCAATCTGCCATGCCAGCGCCACAGCCACCGGAGAAGCATCAACCTCATGAGCGACTTGCTCTAACGCATCGAGAATACCTAATCCCCGATGATTGAGATATTTCGCCACAATGCCATCGCCACGCGCACTCTTATGCGCATCCTCGGCGCTGCGGTATTTACCCGATAGGAAGCCGCTCGCCAGTGCATAATAGTTAATGACGCCCAAATGCTCTTTTTGCACGAGAGGAGCCAGTTCGAGCTCAAAGTTCTGGCGGTCATACAGATTATATTCCGGCTGAATTGTCTCATAGCGGGCTAATCCCAGCTCAGCGCTCACCTCCAACGCTTTCGCCAAGCGCTCAGCACTGTAGTTGGAGGCACCAATGGCACGTACCTTGCCCTCTTTGATTAACGCATCGAAAGCATTCATGGTTTCCGCCAACGGCGTATCGCGATCGTCATCATGAGACTGATAGAGGTCGATATAATCCGTTTTCAGACGGCGTAAAGAAGCTTCTACGGCTTCGCGAATATAACGCGCCGATAGCCCTTTGCGATGTTCCCCCATCGGTTTGCCTACTTTCGTAGCAAGAATAATGTGATCGCGTTTGCCACTTTTTTGTAGCCAGTTGCCAATAATCGTTTCAGATTCGCCGCCCCTATTTCCCGGCACCCAGGATGAGTAAACATCAGCGGTATCAATGAAGTTCAACTGATGCTCCAACAAAGCATCGAGCAGGCTAAAGGACGTGGCCTGATCGACCGTCCAACCAAACACGTTGCCACCAAATGTCAGGGTAGGTACTCGAATGCCAGAGCGGCCCAGTTCGCGTAGTTTCATTGCAGTCTCCTGTCTTAAGGTTTGTGAAAACGACGTTGATAACGAATACTAATAACACTAATTATTCACTGTGACGAAATACCCTAAATAATTCGAATGGTATGGGCGGCAAGTGAGCTCCTCTCGATGAGCTTACTCTCGTCAGTGATTCGAGTAAGTAAACGTGGCCAACAAAAAGACAACTTGAAGTATGACAGGGTATAGACAAATCAGTCTAAATACAGAAAGGTCTTACGCTCGCTGACCTATCTTCCACATTTCCTTCATTTTTAGATCGAGCCTAAGGCCTAGAATAGTAAACTGTGATGAGTAACTAATTTTTGTGGGTGATTGGGCCACTACGCCCAATATTTATATTTGCGCATAAGCGCGGATATTTCTCTGGAGAATTCTGTCTGCAATGAGTGCTTTCAATAAACCGACCTCCCGTAAACGCCTTTGGTGGGCGATAGCCATTATCGTTGTGGCTGGTGTGATTGTTTGGCGTTACACCAGCAGCGGCAACGCTGACAAACCTGTCGCGGGCGCAGAACAGGCACAGAAAGGCAAAACGGGGGGGAAAGCCGGTGGACGCCGTGGCGGCAGTGGAATGCTCGCACCGGTGCAAGCCTCGGAAACGCGCACGTCCAATGTGCCTAACTACTTAACAGGTTTAGGTACGGTAACCGCTGCAAATACCGTCACCGTCCGTAGTCGCGTTGATGGGCAACTGATGAAAATCCACTTCACCGAAGGCCAGCAGGTGAAAGCGGGAGATTTATTGGCAGAAATCGATCCGCGCCCGTTTCAGGTGCAGTTAGCTCAAGCTCAGGGTCAGCTTGCCAAAGACCAAGCCATTTTAGCTAATGCTCGACGCGATCTAGCGCGTTATCAAAAGTTGAGCAAGACCAATATGGTTTCTCAGCAAGAGTTGGATACTCAGGCATCGTTAGTGACTCAGACTCAGGGCAGCATTGTGGCCGATCAGGGCGCCGTTGACAGCGCCAAACTACAGCTGACCTACAGCCGCATCACCGCACCGATTGATGGACGTGTCGGCTTGAAGCTGGTCGATGAAGGTAACTATATCACCAGCGGTGATACCACCGGCTTAGTGGTGCTTACCCAGACACATCCTATTGATGTGGTTTTCACTCTGCCTGAAAACAATATCGCCAGCATTCAGCAGGCACAAAAAGAAAACGGTAAGTTAGAAGTAGAAGCATGGGACCGCACTAATCAGCACTTACTCACTACCGGAACCTTGCTGAGTATGGATAACCAGATCGACACCAGCACCGGCACCATCAAAATTAAAGCCCGTTTTGATAACCAAGACGACACGTTATTCCCTAATCAGTTTGTTAACGTTCGTTTGAAAGTATCGACTCAAAGCGACGCTGTAGTGGCTCCTGCCGCTGCGGTACAGATGGGAAATGAAGGCAGCTTTGTGTGGGTGCTAAACGATAAAAATCAGGTCAGCAAACACGCCGTGTCCGTAGGCACCCGTGACGCATCAGAAGTGGTGATTACCGGTGGACTTTCTGCCGGTGAGCGAGTGGTTACTGACGGTATCGATCAGCTTACGGAAGGTGCAACCGTTGAGGTCATTGCTCCGCACACAGAAAATGCGGCTCAGACTCAGGCCACTTCCGGTAAAGATAAAGATGTTTCAGCTAAGCAGACCACTGGTAAACAGGACAAGTCATAATGCAACATATGCCTGTCGGTTCTGAAGAGCCTAAAAACGAGATCCCCGCCACCGGCGGGCCTTCTCGCCTGTTTATTCTCCGCCCAGTTGCTACCACGCTGCTAATGGTGGCTATCCTGCTTGCCGGTATTGTGGGTTACCGCTCACTTTCGGTTTCTGCCTTGCCAGAAGTAGACTATCCGACCATTCAAGTTGTAACGCTCTATCCGGGTGCCAGCCCTGACGTAACCACGTCGGCCATTACCGCCCCCTTAGAGCGTCAGTTTGGGCAGATGTCGGGGTTGAAACAGATGGCCTCGCAAAGCTCAGGCGGCGCATCGGTTATCACCTTACAGTTCCAACTCAGCCTGTCACTTGATGTCGCTGAGCAGGAAGTTCAGGCGGCTATTAACGCGGCGACCAATCTTCTTCCTAACGATCTGCCCTATCCGCCGATTTACAGTAAGGTTAACCCTGCCGATCCACCGATCATGACTATCGCCGTCACCTCCGACGCCGTCGCCATGACGCAGGTGGAAGACATGGTGGAAACGCGCATTTCGCAGAAAATTTCGCAGGTCAGCGGCGTTGGCCTCGTCACCCTTTCCGGCGGGCAGCGCCCTGCCGTTCGAGTACGTTTAAATGCACCGGCGGTTGCGGCTTATGGTTTAGACAGTGAAACCATTCGTACTGCCATTGCTAACGCCAACGTTAACTCCGCCAAAGGGAGTTTCGACGGCCCGACGCGCTCGGTTACGCTATCCGCCAACGACCAAATGAAATCGGCGGAAGACTACCGCGATCTGATAGTGGCTTACTCCAACGGTGCGCCGGTGCGTTTAAGCGACGTGGCAACCATTGAGCAAGCGGCAGAAAATACCAAACTGGCAGCGTGGGCAGACAAAAAACCCGCCATTATTTTGAACGTTCAACGCCAGCCAGGCGCTAACGTCATCACCACCGCTGACAGCATTCAGGCGTTACTACCACAGCTGACGGAAAGTTTACCGAAATCAGTTAAACTCACGGTGTTAACCGATCGTACCGAAACCATTCGTGCCTCCGTTAGCGATGTGCAAACTGAGTTACTGCTCGCCATCGCACTGGTGGTTATGGTGATTTACCTGTTCCTACGCAACGTTCCGGCCACGATTATCCCCAGCGTCGCCGTGCCGCTATCGTTGGTGGGCACATTCGCTGTCATGTACTTTCTTAATTTTTCGATCAACAACCTCACGCTGATGGCGCTGACCATTGCCACCGGATTCGTGGTGGATGATGCGATTGTGGTGATTGAAAACATCTCCCGCTATATCGAAAAAGGGGAAAAACCGCTCGATGCCGCATTGAAAGGCGCAGGGGAAATCGGTTTTACCATCATCTCGTTAACCTTCTCACTGATCGCCGTACTCATCCCGCTGCTGTTTATGGGCGATATTATTGGCCGTCTATTCCGTGAGTTTGCGGTCACGCTAGCGGTGGCAATCCTCATTTCAGCGGTGGTTTCTCTGACGCTAACGCCAATGATGTGTGCCCGCATGCTCAGCCACGAATCGCTGCGTAAGCAGAACCGTTTCTCCCGCGCCAGCGAACGTTTCTTTGAGCGCGTGATTGCTAAATATGGCGAATGGCTAAAAGTCGTCTTGAATCATCCTATGCTGACGCTAGGCGTTGCGCTCAGCACGCTGGTGTTGACCGTTTTACTGTATATTTTTATCCCTAAAGGATTTTTCCCGATTCAGGATAACGGCCTGATTCAAGGGACTGTGCAGGCTCCACAGTCCGTTTCCTTTAGCGAAATGGCACAGCGCCAGCAAAAACTGGCGGCTGAGATTTTGAAAGATCCTGACGTTGCGAGCCTAAGCTCTTTTATCGGCGTGGATGGCACCAACGCAACGCTAAACAGCGGACGTTTGCAGATCAATCTCAAGCCGTTAGATGAACGCACAGATCGGGTACAGCAGATCATCCCGCGCCTACAAACTCTGGCCGACAAAATTCCCGGTATTAAGCTGTACCTCCAACCGGTGCAAGATCTCACTATCGATACACAGGTGAGCCGTACCCAATATCAATTCACGCTGCAGGCCATGTCGTTGGATCAGCTCAGTACATGGGTGCCAAAGCTGATCGGTGCACTGCAAGAATCCCCCATGCTCAAAGACGTAAGCAGTGACTGGCAAGATCAAGGTCTGGTCGCTTTTGTCAACGTCAATCGCGATACGGCAAGCCGCTTAGGCGTTACCATGGCTGACGTTGACAACGCGCTGTACAACGCTTTCGGTCAACGCCTGATTTCAACTATTTATACTCAGGCTAACCAATATCGCGTGGTTCTAGAACATAATCAGGATCATACCGACGGCTTAACCGCCTTCAACGATCTGTACTTGACCAGTTCAGACGGTAAAAACGTGCCGCTGAACACCATTGCGACCATTGAAGAGCGCTTCGGGCCGCTGTCGATTAACCATGTCGATCAGTTCCCATCAACGACGGTGTCATTTAACGTTGCCGATGGTTACTCGCTAGAGCAAGCGATGAAAACCATCACCAGCACTGAGCAACAGCTTAATATGCCGGTAGATATCACCACCCATTTCCAAGGTGCCACGCTGGCGTTTGAATCTGCCTTGGGTAACACGTTATGGCTGATTGTGGCGGCAATTGTGGCGATGTACATCGTTCTGGGTGTGCTGTATGAAAGCTTTATCCATCCTGTCACCATTCTCTCGACGCTGCCTACCGCCGGTGTGGGGGCGTTGCTGGCGCTGATTATGGCCGGCAGTGAGCTGGATGTGATTGCCATTATCGGCATCATTTTGCTGATTGGTATCGTGAAGAAAAATGCCATCATGATGATCGACTTCGCGCTTGCCGCCGAGCGTGAACAGGGGATGGCACCTTACGATGCAATTTATCAAGCCTGCCTACTGCGCTTCCGCCCTATTCTGATGACGACGCTCGCGGCCTTGCTCGGCGCATTACCGCTGATGCTAAGCACCGGCGTGGGGGCTGAACTGCGCCAACCGCTGGGGATTTGTATGGTCGGCGGCCTAGTGATGAGTCAGGTTCTAACACTGTTTACCACGCCAGTGATTTACCTGCTCTTTGATAAGGTTTCAAGAAACACGCATCCAGCGAAAGATCCACAGGAGAGCACCCAGTGAGATTCTCGCCGTCTAAAGGTTTCTTCGCTTTATTTATCAATCGGCCAGTCGCCACCACGCTGCTGACGCTGGCGATCACCCTGTGCGGGATTTTAGGTTTCAAGCTACTACCTATTGCTCCGCTACCGCAGGTAGATTATCCGGTCATCATGGTGAGCGCCTCTTTGCCGGGTGCATCGCCAGAAACCATGGCGTCGTCGGTGGCCACGCCGTTGGAACGCGCCCTTGGTCGTATTGCGGGTATCAGCGAGATGACGTCCTCCAGTTCGCTGGGGAGCACCCGCATCATTATCCAGTTTGATTTTAATCGCGATATCAACGGTGCCGCACGCGATGTACAGGCCGCCATTAACGCGGCGCAAAGCTTACTGCCATCGGGAATGCCAAGCCGCCCTAGCTATCGTAAGGCGAATCCGTCTGACGCGCCGATTATGATCATGACGCTCACGTCAGACACCTACGATCAGGCAAAGCTTTACGACATTGCCTCGACTCAGCTGGCGCAAAAAATCGCGCAGGTTGACGGCGTAGGCGACGTTTCCGTTGGGGGGAGTTCACTGCCTGCCGTACGCATCGAGCTCAATCCTGAAGCCCTATTTAATCAGGGTGTTTCGCTCGATAACGTACGAACGTCGATTGCCAACGCCAACGTTCGACGTCCACAGGGATCGATTGAAGCGAACGATAAACGTTGGCAGGTGCAAGCTAACGATGAAATTAAAACTGCGCAGGATTACCAGCCGTTAATTATTCATTACAACAACGGCTCGGCGGTACGTTTAAGCGACGTGGCGAACGTGAAGGATTCGGTCGAAAACGTGCGTAATGCCGGCATGACCAACGCCAAACCCGCCATTCTGATCATGATCCGCCGTAGCGCTGATGCCAACATTATTGAAACCGTCGATCGCATACGCGCACAGATCCCCGAGTTTCGTGCGCTGATCCCGGCGTCAATTGATCTGCAGGTGGCACAAGATCGTTCGCCTACGATCCGCGCCTCGCTTGACGAAGTAGAAAGTTCGCTGGCGATCGCCGTGGGATTGGTAATCATGGTGGTGTTCTTGTTCCTGCGTTCGGGCCGCGCCACGCTGATCCCTGCCGTTGCTGTACCGGTTTCATTGATCGGCACCTTTGCCGCTATGTATCTGTGCGATTTTAGCCTGAATAATCTGTCGCTAATGGCGCTCACCATTGCGACCGGTTTTGTCGTGGATGATGCCATCGTCGTGCTGGAAAACATTTCTCGCCACGTTGAGGCAGGAATGAAACCGAAAAAAGCTGCGCTCATCGGCGCACGAGAAGTGGGCTTCACTGTGCTATCGATGAGTCTGTCGTTGATCGCTGTCTTCATCCCATTACTATTGATGAGCGGGTTGCCGGGACGTCTATTTCGTGAGTTTTCGGTTACGCTCTCCGTGGCGATCGGCATTTCACTGGTGGTATCCCTGACATTAACCCCCATGATGTGTGCCTATCTGCTTAAGCAGCGCCCTTCACGCCATCAGGAACGTATTCGTGGCTTCGGCAAGCTGCTGCTGAAACTCCAACAAGGCTATGGCAAAAGTTTACGCTGGGTGCTGGATCACGCACGCTGGGTGCTACTGATCCTGATAGCGACGATTGGGTTAAACGTCTGGCTGTATATTTCCATCCCCAAAACGTTCTTCCCCGAACAGGACGTTGGTCGTTTGATGGGCTTTATTCAAGCTGACCAAAGCATTTCATTTCAGGCAATGCGCGGTAAGCTGCAAGACTTCATGAAAATCGTGCGTAACGATCCAGACGTGGATAACGTGACCGGCTTTACCGGTGGTTCTAGTACTAACAGCGGCATGATGTTTATCTCATTGAAACCATTGAGCGAACGTAAAGATAGCGCCCAACAGGTTATCGCTCGCCTACGTGGAAAACTGGCCAAAGAACCCGGCGCCAATCTGTTTTTAATGGCGGAGCAAGATATTCGCGTTGGTGGCCGTCAGGGAAATGCGAGCTATCAATACACACTGCTCTCCGACGATCTCAGCGAACTGCGCAAGTGGGAACCTAAGATCCGAGCCGCATTCGCCAAGCTGCCCGAACTCGCCGATGTCAGCTCTGACCAGCAGGACAAAGGCTCAGAACTGGCGTTGACCTACGATCGTGAGAGCATGGCGCGGCTGGGTATCAACGTTGCCGACGCTAACAGCTTGCTGAATAACGCCTTCGGCCAACGGCAGATTTCGACTATTTATCAACCACTCAACCAATATCACGTGGTGATGGAGGTCGCGCCGGAGTATACGCAGGATGAAAGTTCGCTAGACAAAATGTTTGTGATCAACAGCGATGGCAAGGCTATTCCACTATCCTATTTTGCTAAGTGGCAACCGGCTAATGCCCCACTGTCGGTTAACCATCAAGGCTTAACCGCGGCCTCAACCATCTCCTTCAACCTGCCAGAAGGCAAGGCGCTGTCAGATGCCTCAGCCGCCATCGAACGCACCATGACGGCATTAGGAGTGCCGAATACGGTACGCGGCACTTTCGCCGGTACTGCTCAGGTCTTTCAGGATACGCAAAATTCGCAGATCGTTTTGATTCTGGCCGCTATCGCAACGGTGTATATCGTGCTCGGCGTATTGTATGAAAGCTATGTGCACCCGCTGACCATTCTGTCGACGCTGCCTTCAGCGGGCGTCGGGGCACTATTAGCATTGGAAATGTTTGGCGCGCCCTTTAGCTTAATTGCCCTGATTGGCATTATGTTATTGATAGGCATAGTGAAAAAGAACGCTATCATGATGGTCGATTTTGCCCTTGATGCCGAACGCAACGGCGGTATGAGCGCACGTGACGCGATATTTCAAGCCAGCTTATTGCGCTTCCGACCAATAATGATGACCACATTGGCGGCGCTGTTTGGCGCTCTGCCGTTAGCATTTAGCAGCGGCGATGGCGCAGAACTGCGTCAGCCGCTGGGGATAACCATTGCGGGTGGTCTGATCATGAGCCAGCTATTAACGCTCTACACGACGCCGGTGGTCTATCTCTATTTTGACCGACTCCGCAGTCGTTTTAGCAAAGTAAAAACGCTGAAACCGCTGCCGAGATAGGCCTCATACAACGGCACATTACCGGACAATTGAGCGGAATACGGCGGGAGGCATGCCCCTTGCCTAAATTATTGTTTAAACAATCGGAGTTTTATCCATGCCTGAACAATCCGCTTCAGTTCGCTGGCAGCTATGGATTGTCGCCTTTGGCTTCTTCATGCAAACGTTGGATACCACCATCGTTAACACCGCGCTGCCCGCAATGGCAGCCAGCCTCGGTGAAAGTCCGCTGCGCATGCAGTCGGTGGTGGTCGCCTATGTGTTGACCGTGGCGGTAATGCTACCGGCTAGCGGCTGGCTTGCCGATCGGGTGGGAGTAAAACGCGTTTTTTTCAGCGCCATCGTCCTGTTTACGCTCGGATCGCTGTTTTGTGCGCAGGCCGAAACCCTCAACCAATTGCTGATGGCCCGCGTATTACAAGGCGTCGGCGGAGCCATGATGGTTCCAGTGGGGCGTTTGACCGTCATGAAAATTGTGCCGCGCAGCCAATATATGGCAGCGATGACCTTTGTCACCCTCCCCGGCCAAATCGGTCCACTGGTCGGCCCGGCATTAGGTGGTTTTCTGGTGCAATACGCCAGTTGGCACTGGATCTTTCTGATTAACTTACCGGTAGGAATTGTGGGTGCGATCGCCACCCTATGGCTAATGCCTAACTACAGCATGCAAACTCGTCGCTTTGACATTCGAGGTTTTGTCATGCTGGCGATTGGTATGGCGACGCTCACGTTGGCACTCGACGGCCACAAAGGGCTCGGACTAGATACCAGCATGATTTATGGCTTGGTACTTTCTGGCGGAATCGCATTAGCCAGTTATTATTGGCATGCCAAACGCAGCGACGCCCCGCTGTTTAGCCTAGATCTGATGAAAACACCGACCTTTTCACTTGGGCTCAGCGGCAGCTTTCTAGGGCGTATCGGCAGCGGAATGTTGCCCTTCATGACCCCGATATTTCTGCAAATCGGCATGGGGTTCTCGCCGTTCCACGCCGGGCTAATGATGATCCCAATGATTATCGGCAGTATGGGCATGAAGCGTATCGTGGTGCGAGTAGTGAATCAGTTTGGTTATCGGCGCGTATTGGTCTGCGCCACGCTGGCGTTAGCGGCGGTCAGTCTAGCTCTGCCGTTGAGCGCGATGTATATCAGCCTATGGATAATTCCCGTGGTGTTATTTTTCCAAGGCATGATCAATGCCATGCGCTTTTCATCCATGAATACGCTGACCCTCAAAGATTTACCTGATGAACTCGCCAGCAGCGGCAACAGTCTGTTATCGATGATCATGCAACTCTCAATGAGCCTTGGTGTAAGCATTGCCGGTCTGCTGTTGGGCTTGTTCTCTCATCATCAAATCACCGCTGACAGCGCGGCGATCCATCAGGCATTTTTGCTCACTTATGGCTGTATCGCATTGATTATCGCCCTTCCCGCGCTGGTGTTTTTACGTGTACCGGACGATACCTTAGAAAACAACACCCTTGAACGTACCGCGCGTCGCCGCAAGGAGAACTCATGAAGCTTGGCATTACCGGCAAACTGTTTCTTGCCATCTTCTCCACCTGCATTCTGGTGCTGATCACCATGCACTGGGGCGTTCGGGTCAGTTTCGAGCGCGGCTTTATTGACTACATTAAACACGGCAATGAGCAACGTGTTCGCCTGCTCGCCGCCGAACTGGAAGAACGCTACGCGCAGGCCGGAAACTGGCGTTTTCTGCGTCATAATGACCGCGTGATTTTCCAGATTATGCATAACATCGAACAAAGTAACGAAGGTAACGATACGCTCCCCCCACACGGCTGGCGCACACCGTTTTGGGTAATTGATAGCCGCAACCGTAAAATGGTGGGACCGCCAGGCGACATTCCGAGTGAAGGCACACGCCAACCCGTGATGTATCAGGGCCAGACCGTGGGTTGGGTCGTCACTACGCCACCCGAACGTTTAACGCGTAATACCGATATTAATTTTGATCTTCAGCAAAGACGTACCAGTTGGATCATTGTGGCGCTAGCGACATTGCTAGCCGCAGCGGTGACATGGGCGCTGTCCCGCAGCATGCTGGCACCGGTAAAACGGTTGGTCAACGCCATGCATAAATTGGCAGCAGGAAATTTCTCGACGCGCGTTGAGGTGGAGTCACGCGACGAATTAGGCAAACTGGCACAGGATTTTAACCAGCTCGCGATTACGCTTGAAAAAAACGAGCATATGCGCCGAGCATTAATGGCAGATGTTTCACACGAACTGCGCACACCGCTGGCGGTGCTGCGTGGAGAATTGGAAGCGATGCAGGATGGTGTGCGCCAGATGACGCAGGATTCGCTCGCGTCGTTGCAAGCCGAAGTAGAAACGTTAACTAAATTGGTCAATGATCTGCACCAGCTCTCTATGTCCGACGCAGGTGCCTTGGCCTATCGCAAACAGCACATTGATGTGATTCATCTGGTTCAGTTGGCTGCCAGTGCATTTCACGATCGTTTTAGCTTAAAAAATATCACGCTCTCGCTCGATTTACCGGAGAAAGCCTGCGTATTTGGTGATCCCGACCGTTTATTGCAACTCTTCAATAATCTCTTCGAAAATAGCCTGCGTTACACTGACGGTAACGGACAATTGCAAGTTAAAGGGCAAATCAGCGACACCGCCCTTCAGCTCTACTGGCAAGATAGCGCCCCCGGTGTGACCGACGAGCAACTTGAAAAGATATTCGAACGTTTTTACCGCGCGGAAGGCTCACGCAACCGCGCCAGCGGCGGCTCAGGCCTCGGCTTATCAATTTGCCAAAATATTGTTGAAGCACATAGCGGCGTAATGGTCGCAGAGCATTCTCCACTGGGAGGCTTAACCATCAGCCTGCAATTGCCGCTTGATACGGAAAACTATAAAAGGTAGTGGATATGAACAGTATCACTGGAAGTATGGCCATCGACCCATCAGGGCAACATGTATTGATCGTCGAAGACGAACCCAAGCTAGGTCAGCTCCTCATCGATTATCTCACCGCTGGCGGCTACCAGCCTCATCTCTTGGCTGATGGCAACGCGGTGCTGCCGTATGTACATCAAACGCCGCCGGATTTGATTCTGCTTGATTTGATGCTGCCGGGTACCGATGGGCTCACATTATGCCGTGAAATCCGCCGTTTCTCCGACGTCCCTATCGTCATGGTAACCGCAAAAATAGAAGAAATAGACCGCCTATTGGGATTAGAGATTGGCGCAGATGATTACATCTGTAAGCCATATAGCCCGAGAGAAGTCGTCGCTCGCGTGAAAACTATTTTGCGGCGCTGTGTGCGCAGAACCGAAGCCAATGCAGAACCGATGTTAATCATCGATGAAAATCGCTATCAGGCCAGCTTCCAAGATCAACTCCTAGACTTAACGCCCGCCGAATTCAGGCTATTAAAAACGCTGGCAACTCAACCTGGTACGGTACTCTCTCGTGAACAGTTGCTAAACCACCTGTATGACGATTATCGGGTGGTGACCGATCGCACCGTAGACAGTCATATAAAAAATCTGCGCCGCAAACTCGAACAGCTTGAAAACGGCGAGCCGTTTATTCGTTCGGTTTATGGCATCGGTTATCGTTGGGAAGGCTCTGCGTGTAAAGTGCTGTAAACGTTAACTCTGGCTCCCGCGTCATCGCGGGAGCACGACGTTTATCTCCCTCGTCCTCTCCTGCAAATATTCAGCCATTGTCTATACTTACCTTGATTTATTTAGCATGAAAAGTATCCATCCTCATTAGCGCAGTTAATTGAATACGGCGATGTAGATTTAAGGAGATACCCATGGCAATCGGCTATTACGAAATTAAAAAAGCGAAGAACGGGCAGTTCCACTTTAATCTGAAAGCAAGCAACGGTGAGATTATTCTCTCCAGCGAGATGTATGCCAGTAAAGCATCCGCCGATAATGGCATCGCCTCAGTGCAGGCTAATTCACCCGACGAAGCACAGTTTGAGATAAAAAATAGCAGCAGCGATCAACCCTATTTTGTTCTCAAAGCGAAAAACCATCAGGTGATCGGCACCAGTGAAATGTATAGCTCTGAGAGCGCCGCCAAGAAAGGGATTCAGTCGGTGATAAAAAACGGTGCGACAACAGATATTAGGGATTTGACGCACGGGTAAAGCATGGCGGCTAACGCGAATTAATCTTTTGTCATCTGTATAAAGTTTCTGCACGCTTATCACTACCGGTTCCTTCTGGCATAAGTGAGCGCACTCAGATCAGGGGTGGGCGCAGGGACGCGCCGAATATGCGCGATTGCTGTTCGTTCCGCCAATACCGGAATAATAAACCAATATATGCGCACAGAAGTCTCCACATGCCACCGTCTTCTAAAGCGCATTGGCCTTCGATTACCCACAGCATTTGTGCGGAACCGCTGAACCCTCTATAATGCCCGCCTTCACTGTACCTGCGGGTACAGACTGACTTGTGATCAGACCTTTAAAGAGAAATACAAACCTATGTTTACTCCGGAATTACTCTCTCCGGCCGGTACGCTGAAAAACATGCGTTATGCGTTCGCCTATGGCGCAGATGCAGTTTATGCCGGTCAGCCTCGTTACAGCCTGCGTGTCCGTAACAACGAATTCAACCATGAGAATCTGGCTCAGGGCATCAATGAAGCTCACGCTCTGGGAAAAAAATTCTATGTGGTGGTGAATATTGCACCGCATAATGCCAAATTGAAAACCTTCCTGCGTGACCTGAAGCCCGTCATTGAGATGGGGCCTGACGCGCTGATTATGTCAGATCCTGGCTTGATTTCGATGGTGCGCGAAGCTTTCCCCGAGATGGCGATTCACCTTTCCGTACAGGCCAACGCGGTTAACTGGGCGACGGTGAAATTCTGGAAACAAATGGGACTAACCCGCGTGATCTTGTCGCGTGAACTTTCTCTGGAAGAAATTGAAGAGATCCGCCAGCAGGTTCCTGATATGGAACTGGAAATCTTCGTGCACGGCGCATTGTGCATGGCCTACTCTGGCCGCTGCCTGCTGTCTGGCTATATCAATAAGCGCGATCCCAATCAGGGAACCTGTACTAACGCCTGTCGCTGGGAATACAAAGTACAGGAAGGCAAAGAAGACGCCGTTGGCAATATCGTACACATCCACGAACCTATCCCAGTGACCGAAGTACCGGCAGTTGAACCCACTCTGGGTATCGGTGCGCCAACGGACAAAGTGTTCATGCTGGAAGAAGCAATGCGCCCAGGCGAATACATGAGTGCGTTTGAGGACGAACACGGCACTTACATCATGAACTCCAAAGATCTGCGCGCTATCCAACACGTTGAGCGCTTGACTAAGATGGGTGTTCATTCGCTGAAAATCGAAGGCCGCACTAAATCTTTCTATTACGTTGCACGTACCGCTCAGGTCTATCGCCGTGCAATTGATGATGCTGTTGCGGGTAAACCTTTCGATCCAACGTTGCTGACCACGCTAGAAGCACTGGCGCATCGTGGCTATACCGAAGGCTTCTTACGTCGTCATGTACATGAAGATCAGCAAAATTATGACTACGGTTACTCCGTCTCTGATAGCCAGCAGTTTGTTGGCGAGCTTACCGGCGTCCGCCGTAATGGTTATGCAGAAGTCGTGGTGAAGAATAAGTTCTCACTCGGAGACAGTGTTGAAATGATGACGCCAAAAGGCAATATTCACTTCACATTGGAAGCCATGCAAAACAAGAAAGGCGAGCCGACCGATGTAGCACCAGGAAATGGGCATATTGTTTACATCCCTGTACCTGAGGATTTAGATTTGGAGTTCGCGCTGCTCATGCGTAATTTGCAAGGAACGGACACTCGTAATCCGCATTCTGCTTCTTAATATCTACCTAGGCGTAGCTGATTCTTAAAAAGCTGCGCTTCTTTATCTATTTTTTGTCATTAATATTTCGAATATAAGATTAAGATCACACTTAATCTTATCTCATATCGATATTATTGAGTGGCAAAAAGATATAACGAAAAAGCAATACTAGGAACCACCTCCTTGCCAGCCCAATCTCCCTTGGGCTGGTTTTCTTTTTTTATACAAATACTCACATCCCTAAACTTCCCTTTATAAAAACCGTACTCACCAACTTAAGAAACCCAAGAAAATCATTAAAAATCAATAACAAAATAAAATAAATTCATTTCATATTTAGTTAATTTCGTTAAGTGATTTATTATTATGATTAACCATAAGAAAAAAACAGCTTAATAGGAATATATATCACCAACATGATGACTCATAATTTCCCAGATGATTACCCCTCCGATTAATTAATTAAAAACACGCATAATCTATTTAGCCAATTCGTTTATTCCTACAAACTGAAACCTTTCAGCTTAAGTAAATCCCCTATATTTTCCAATGAGAGCGGTTTCATTATTATTTATTAATATGAATAATTTTATCGGTAAACCATAAGAACCATCTATGTTATAACAATGTAAGCACTAACGTTTTTACCCGTTTCAGGAGATCACTCATGCATCAACAACACTCTGCGCTCATCATCTTGAATGGTAAAGGTGCTGGAAATGAGGAAGTACGCGAAGCAATTGATGGGCTGCGTACTGCAGGTCATACGCTACATGTTCGCGTCACTTGGGAGCACGGTGATGCGAAGCGCTATGTGGCTGAAGCCGTTGAGCTTGGCGTTGAAACCGTTGTCGCAGGCGGTGGAGATGGCACCATTAACGAGGTCTCGGACGCACTAAGTCAGCATAGTGAATCATCGCGTCCTGTATTAGCCGTATTGCCACTCGGTACCGCCAATGATTTTGCGACTGCCTGCTTAATTCCAGAAAATCCGCAGTCTGCACTTCAGCTTGCTTTACAGGGACGAGCCGTCACCATCGACTTCGCCCGCGTCAATGGAAAGCGCGTCTTCATCAATATGGCGACGGGGGGATTTGGCACTAAAATCACGACTGAAACCCCTGAAAAATTGAAATCAGTGCTCGGTGGAGCCTCCTACTTCCTACACGGCATCTTACGCATGGATACGCTAAAAGCGGATTTCTGTCAGATATCCGGCCCTAATTTCAATTGGGAAGGAAAAGCACTGATTGTCGCCATCGGCAATGGTCGTCAGGCCGGAGGTGGACAACCGCTGTGTCCAGAAGCACGCATCAACGACGGGAAACTCGAGCTACGCGTTCTCACTTCTGACGAGTTGTTACCAGCACTTCTTGAAAGCTTACTCAAGGGCGAAAGCAATAAAAATGTCATCGAAGCCTCACTGCCTTGGCTGGAGATTAGCGCACCTCACGACATGACACTCAACCTAGACGGCGAACCCCTAAGCGCCAAACAGTTCCGCATCGAAATTGAACCTGATGCGATAAACCTTCGTCTTCCTCCAAACTGCCCGTTAATCGGATAAGTTAATACGATTTATTGACTCCACTGCTCTCCCCTTCTAGGGGAGAGCGTTCTCTTTGCATTACCGCTGTCCCTCCGCAAGCCTCCTTTCTCATCAAAAAACGTGATCTACGCGCGCACTTTTTGAACTAAATACTTGTATGGTAGTTATATCAGATCTATGTTTCCGACATCGAAACGCTCGCAAAGCAAGTCCAGAAAACAGTGGTGAGGGAGTTCAAATGAAGATCGTTAAGGCCGAAGTATTCGTAACTTGTCCAGGACGTAATTTTGTCACGGTAAAAATCACTACCGATCAGGGACTCACTGGCATCGGCGATGCAACGCTCAACGGCCGCGAATTGCCAGTGGCTTCTTATTTGCAAGATCATGTTTGCCCACAGTTGATCGGCCGTGATGCTCACCGGATCGAAGATATCTGGCAGTTTTTCTACAAAGGTGCGTACTGGCGCCGTGGACCAGTTACGATGTCCGCGATTTCTGCCGTCGATATGGCGCTGTGGGATATCAAAGCCAAAGCCGCCAATATGCCGTTGTATCAGTTACTTGGCGGGGCATCTCGCGAAGGCGTCATGGTTTACTGCCACACGACCGGCCACTCGATTGATGACGTGCTTGAAGATTATGCCAAGCACAAAGAGATGGGATTTAAGGCTATCCGCGTTCAGTGTGGCGTTCCAGGAATGAAAACTACCTACGGCATGTCAAAAGGAAAAGGGTTAGCCTACGAACCGGCAACCAAAGGAAACTGGCCGGAAGAGCAACTATGGTCAACTGAAAAATATCTCGATTTCACACCGAAACTATTTGAAGCCGTGCGCTCTCGATTTGGCTTTGATGAGCATCTGCTGCACGACATGCACCATCGTTTAACGCCTATTGAAGCGGCACGCTTTGGTAAAAGCATCGAGGATTACCGCCTATTCTGGATGGAGGATCCTACCCCCGCAGAAAACCAAGAGAGCTTCCGTCTCATTCGTCAGCATACCGTAACCCCGATTGCCGTTGGTGAGGTCTTCAACAGCATTTGGGACTGCAAACAGCTGATCGAAGAGCAGCTAATCGATTATATCCGTACCACGATCACCCACGCCGGTGGCATTACCGGTATGCGCCGTATCGCAGATTTCGCCTCACTGTACCAAGTTCGTACCGGCTCACACGGCCCTTCTGATTTGTCGCCAATCTGTATGGCTGCGGCACTGCACTTTGATCTCTGGGTACCTAACTTCGGTGTTCAGGAATACATGGGATATTCCGAGCAAATGCTGGAAGTCTTCCCACATAGCTGGACATTCGACAACGGTTATATGCATCCAGGAGAGAAACCCGGTTTAGGCATCGAGTTTGACGAGAAATTGGCCGCCAAGTATCCGTACGAACCGGCATATTTACCGGTCGCTCGCCTAGAAGACGGCACTCTATGGAACTGGTAAATAAGAGGATTTATTGATGAAAAGCGTTGTAATACAGCAACCAGAACAATTAGCGATCGAAGAGCGTCCTATCCCCCAGCCACAGGCAGGGGAAGTACGTATCCGCGTTTGTAGCGCGGGGATCTGCGGCTCAGACGTACATATTTTTCGTGGGCATAATCCGTTCGCCAAATATCCTCGCGTTATCGGTCATGAATTTTTTGGCATCATTGATGCCGTTGGCGACGGTGTAGAAAACGCACGCATCGGTGAACGAGTGGTTGCCGATCCGGTAGTTAACTGTGGTCATTGTTATCCCTGCTCTATTGGGCGGCCGAACGTCTGTACCGAGTTGCAGGTGATCGGCGTCCACCGCGACGGTGGCTTTAGCGAATATGCCTGTGTCCCCGCCCGCAATGCGTATTTAGTGCCTACCCGCATTCCCGATGCGGAAGCCACGATGATTGAACCGTTCTCTATTGCAGCAAACATATGTGCGCAGGTTAAACCACAACCTAATGATATTGCACTGGTTTACGGTGCAGGACCAATGGGGCTAACCGTCATACAAGCCTTGCGCGGCGTTTATGGCGTAGCAAAAATTATCGTAGCCGATCGTATTTCAGAGCGTCTGCAAATGGCTCAAGACAACGGAGCCGATCGCCTAATAAACAACACCAATGTCGATGTCGCTGACGTATTAGCACAGGAAAATATCCGCCCAACATTAATTATTGACGCCGCATGTCATCCGTCGATTTTGCCTCAGGCTATTGCGTTGGCCTCACCCGCCGCACGTATCGGCATCATGGGATTCTCATCCGAACCGTGCGTACTCAATCAGCAAAGTATCACCAGTAAGGAAATCGCGATCTTCAGCTCACGCCTAAATAGCGCACGTTTTCCGCAGGTTATTGAGTGGATGACGGAGAAAAAAATTCATCCCGAAAAGCTGATTACCCATAGCTTCCCGCTTGAACAGGTTAGAGATGCATTAGTGCTGTTTGAACAAGATCAGAAAACCTGCTGCAAAGTACTTTTAAGTTTTCATCAGTAAGTCAGAGCGACTAATCCGTTAAATGCGAACCCGCTAAATGCGTGCCTCTTAGGCGGCACGCACCCTACAACATAATAATAACTGCGTGGAGTACTTATGTTTAAGAACTTGCGTTGGACAATCGTTTTTTTATTATTTTTAGTTTACATGATCAACTACTTAGATCGTGTCGCACTTTCCATTACGTTGCCGATGATCGAACAAGATCTCTCGCTCAACGCTGAACAGTTCGGGATTATTTTTGGCAGTTTCTTTTTTGGGTACGCCGTATTCAATTTTATCGGTGGCCTTGCCGTAGACAAATTCGGACCTATGCTGGTGCTCGGCGTCGCGGTTGGGTTGTGGTCAATATTCTGCGGCTTCACTGCCCTCGCCTCGGGTTTCTACTCCATGCTGATCCTTCGTGTACTTTTTGGCATGGCTGAAGGCCCGATTTGTTCATCAGCCAACAAAATGATCAATGGCTGGTTCCCTCGCAAACAGGCTGCAACCGCAATGGGATTACTCAGTGCCGGTTCCCCCTTGGGCGGCGCAGTCGCAGGCCCGATTGTCGGCTATCTGGCACTGGCTTTCGGCTGGCGTCCTGCATTTATGATCATCTGTGCTATCGGCATTGTCTGGATGCTAATCTGGTTCTTCGTGGTATCCGATTCTCCAGAGAAAAGCCGTCACGTCAGCCAAGCTGAACGCGCGTTAATTACACAGCAGAAACACGAAGAAGCCACAACGGACACCAACCAGCAGCCTGGCCATTCGCTCATGTTCTATATGAAGCAGCCAATTATTCTGGTCACTGCTTTTGCTTTCTTTTGCTACAACTACATCTTGTTCTTCTTCCTAAGCTGGTTTCCCTCTTATCTGGTTCAGGCGCACGGCCTGAACATCAAAGAAATGAGCATTACCACCGTTATTCCGTGGATCGTCGGCTTCATTGGATTAGCGTTGGGCGGCATCATTTCTGACAAAATTTACCGTATGACGGGCAAGCTGCTGCTTTCACGCAAAATCGTGCTGGTCGTGTGTTTGCTCGCATCCTCTATCTGTGTCGCGCTGGCTGGAACCGTCACTCAGGTTATACCGGCCGTGATACTGATGTCGGTTTCCATTTTCTTCCTATACGTCACCGGTTCGATTTACTGGGCGATTATTCAAGACGTGGTGCATAAATCACGTATCGGTGGTGCCAGCGGCTTTATTCATCTTATCGGCAGCATATCCGGCATTGTGGGGCCAATCGTGACTGGGTTTATCGTGCAAAACACCGGGAAATTCGATAGCGCATTTATTCTGGCAGGCGGTGTCGCCGCGCTCGGCGCAATTTTGGTGCTGTTTGTTATCCGGCCTTCACGTTCTGAACCGGAATTAGCCGCTCATATTTAACCGCCAAGTTTAAAAGCCTGTGTAGATAAACATCCGCGTTTATCTATACCCTAAATAATTCAAGTTGTATTGAGGCGACAAGTGTGCGAGCCCCGATGAGCTGACTCTAGTCAGCGATTCGGGTAAGTGAACGTAGCCAACAAAAATGCAGCTTGAAGTATGACGGGTATACACAGAATCGAATTCATATCGACATTAACCAGCAAAGGATTTTATATGTCGCGTATCACTCGAAAAATAACCATTCCCGTCAGTATTGGTTATGGACTTACCGATATTATGGGCGGTGGCGCTTTCACTATCATTGGTGCATGGCTGTTGTTCTTCTATACCACTTTCGTTGGGTTAACCCCCATTGAAGCCGCCTCAATTGTAGCGATTGCACGCATTGTCGATGCCATAGTCAGTTTATTTATGGGGAGTTTTACCGATCACTTCTATAAAACCTATTTAGGTAAAAAATTTGGTCGCCGCCGTTTTTTCCTGTTAATTGGTGCTCCGCTGATGCTGGTGTACTCGTTGCTATGGATAACGGGAATGAACTACTGGTTCTATCTCACAATCTATCTCGCGTTTGAAATTATCGCCGCTATCGTATTGATCCCTTGGGAAACATTACCCTCTGAGATGACTAAAGATTTTAACGCCAGAACTAAACTCTCCACCTGCCGGATGTTTATTTCAGCGTTAGGTACTTTTCTAGCGACTTTTATTCCTGGTTTGCTGATTAAACATTTTGGTGAAGGAAATGCCAATGCTTACCTATTCAACGGAATCGCCTTTTCAATTGTCTTTATGGTATGCGTATTTATTTCTTGGAAGGTCACATGGGAGCGTGAACTAACCCCCGAAATGTATGCAGAGCTGGAAAAATCTCAAATAAAAAGATCGGCCAGGGAGAAAGTAAAAGCAGTAGGAAATCTATTTAAAGACTATATTTCAACCTTAAAAGTGAGAGCCTTCAGAAAACACCTATCCATTTATCTACTCTCATTCACCGCCAAAGATGTCTATAACACCGTTTTCGTATTCTTCTGTGTCTATTGCTTAAGTATTTCCTCGTCATTTGCCGCAAGTTTGCTTTCGCTGAGCATTGTGGGATTACCTGTCACCCTGCTCGCTGGGGTTGCCATGATTAAATATGGACCCGCTAAGCTGTATGTTTTCGCCTATTCAATCATGCTTCTCTGCCTCGGTGGATTGCTCTGCGTCTATCTGTTCCCAATATCAAATCAGGCCATGGTTCTTATTGCACTGGCGGCGTTCTATCAGGTTGGCCGCTGCATATTAGAATTCACCCCGTGGAACGTTTTCCCGTTCATTCCTGATGTGGACGAAATGATCACACGCCAGCGCCGAGAAGGATTATTTGCCGCGGTAATGACCTTCTCACGCAAAACCACCGTCGCTATCGCCACTTTTATCGTTGGCATCCTGCTGCAAACCGGTGGTTTTGTAAAAGGCAGCTTAGTACAGCCCCCTGAGGCAACTCACACCATCGCCATGGTGTTGTTTATCGGCACCACGTTGCTGTTGGTCGGAGCACTCATTCAGGCACTTTCGTTCCGGCTGAATAAGACCACCCACAAAATTCTCGTGGATGAAATCGATCGCCTAAAAGCCGGTGGCTCAAAACTCAGGGTGGAGGCAAAAACCAGAGGCGTTATAGAAGATCTCACCGGCTATCGCTACGACACGCTGTGGTGTGGAGAGTCCAATAACGCCACTCAAGATGTCGCGGTTCCTGAGTTAACAAAACCAGCACCACTTCGCCAAGAATAATGGATATCACTATGAAACAGACCTTATTGCAGGCTAACGCCGTCGTTCCCACCTACTCTCGCGAACGACTGATTCCACGCATTGCACATATTGGCTTTGGCGCCTTTCATCGTGCACATCAAGCGGTATACGCCGATCGGTTAGCTGCCGAACACGGCAGCGACTGGGGATACTGTGAGATCAACCTGATTGGCGGCGAGCAACAGATCCAAGACTTGCACCAACAGGATAACGTATTCAGCGTGGCAGAAATGTCAGAGCAAGGCTGGCAATGTCGGGTGGTGGGCGTGGTTCGCCAAGCATTGCATGCGCAAATTGACGGTATTGATGCCGTTCTTGACGCCCTCTGCCAGCCAGAAATTGCCATTGTCTCTCTGACAATCACGGAAAAAGGTTACTGTCACTATCCCGCCAGCGGCGTACTTAACCTTGAACATCCATTAATCATTCATGATATTGCGCACCCACAGCATCCTCACTCAGCCGCAGGCGTTATCGTCGCCGCGTTGGCTAAACGCCGCGCCGCTCATTTGCCCGCATTTACCGTGATGTCATGTGACAACATGCCGGAAAATGGTCATGTCACCCACAATGTCATTTGTGGGCTGGCCGCTGCCCAGTCGCCAGATTTGGCTGAATGGATCGAGAAAAATGTGACGTTCCCGTCAACCATGGTCGATCGCATCGTTCCGGCAGTTACCACCGCAACATTAGCGCAAATAGAACAGCAGCTTGGCATGGCCGATCCCGTAGGCGTAGCCTGTGAGCCATTTCGCCAATGGGTCATCGAAGACAATTTCGCCGCAGGTCGTCCCGCATGGGAAAAAGTGGGGGCGGAACTGGTAAGCAACGTATTACCTTATGAAGAAATGAAGCTGCGAATGCTGAACGGTAGCCACTCATTTTTAGCCTATCTCGGCTATCTAGCGGGTTATCAACACATTAACGACTGCATGCAGGACGAAAACTATCGCCTTGCCGCTCGCACTCTGATGCTGGATGAACAGGCGCCCACTCTCAGCGTGCCAGACATCGATCTTGCCGCCTACGCGGATTCACTAATCGCTCGCTACGCGAATCCAGCGCTGAAACATCGCACCTGGCAAATCGCCATGGACGGTAGCCAAAAACTGCCACAGCGCATGCTGGACTCTGTACGTTGGCACCTCAGTCATGGTTCTAGCTTTGAGCTGTTGGCGCTGGGCGTGGCCAGTTGGATGCGCTACGTAGGCGGTATCGACGAACAGGGTAATCACATTGAGATCAGCGATCCGCTGCTGGCTGAGATCCAAACCGTCGTCACAGGCTCTTCGCAGGGGGAAAAGCGCGTGGATGCCTTGCTGTCGCTAACCACTATTTTTGGCCACGACCTCGCCAAACAGCCTCGATTCACTCAAGCCGTTCACGCGGCCTATCGCGCCCTGTTAGAAAAGGGGGCAAAAGCCACCGTCGCACACTATCTGGTTCAGCTCAAAAAATAAGGTGTACAACATGCAAAGAATTACCTTCGATGTCATGAAAAACACAGTCAAACAAGCCTTCATTAATGCGGGATTAAACGCAGCACGGGCCGATATCTGTGCTCAGATCCATACTGAGTCTAGCTGCGACGGCATCTATTCTCACGGATTAAACCGTGTCGCACGTTTCGTGGATTACGTGAAGCAAGGCTGGATTGCTATTGATGCCGACCCCAGCTTGGTTAAATCGCTTGGGGCTATCGAAATTTATGATGGTCAACGTGGAATTGGTATCACAAATGCCCTGTTTGCCACAGAACAAGCCAGTAAAATAGCGAAAGAGAACGGTATTGGTATTGTCGCACTGCGCAACACCACTCACTGGATGCGCGGTGGAACCTATGGTTGGAAAGCCGCAGAAAAAGGGCTGGCGGCAATTTGCTGGACCAACACCGAATCCTGTATGCCTGCTTGGGGCGCGAAAAATACTCGCCTTGGCAATAATCCGTTTGTGATGGCAGTACCGCGAGAAAGCGGTCCTTTGGTGCTCGACATGGCAATGTCACAATATGCCTATGGCAAACTACAGGTCACACGCTTAAAAGGTGAAAAACTTCCCTACCCCGGCGGCTACGACAAAGACGGCAACTTAACCGATGAACCGGGCCCGATTGAGCAATCCATGCGTATCTTGCCGACGGGCTATTGGAAAGGCTCAAGTATGGCAATACTGCTGGATGCGATGGCGGCGCTACTGTCTGCCGGTGAGCCCACCAACGGGATAGATAAGATTCAAAAAGGGAGCTGTACCGGCGCTAGCCAAATATTTATGGTTTTTGATCCAACCCAACTGGGGGGGCGTGACTTTACCAACAAAATGGCCGACAGCGTGGCCGCCTATGTGAAAAGCTCGGAGCCCGCCGAGGGACAAACTGCGGTTTATTACCCAGGTGAACTCGAAGTCAAAACCCGTCGAGAAAATCTCGTCGAGGGCATTCCAGTTGACGACGGCGTTTGGGATGACGTTCTCAAACTCGCTGCGACAAACGCGCGATAAAAGCACACACATTCCGGCTCCTCATACGCCAGTGAGGAGCCATGATCCAAGCGATTCATTCTCGCTAAATCCCTGTATCAGCAACGGCAAATCTTTAGCAAACTTATGCTAGACTGATGCGACTTCCCCCTTAAATACAAAATGACGCCATACGCATGTCAATGCATACTCCGCAGCAAAATTATGACCTAAATGGCAACTTGCCAGTCAATCAGCAAATCTATCGCTACCTGCGTAAAGACATCGTTGAATGCACGATCCCGCCGGGTACCTTGCTGTCAGAAAAGGAAATATCGACCCGTTTCAATGTGTCACGCCAGCCGGTACGAGAGGCATTTATCAAATTAGCTGAAAATGGCTTAGTACAAATCTTGCCTCAGCGTGGCACTTTCGTGCAGAAGATCTCCGTGAAACGCGTTGCTGACGGACGTTTTATCCGCAGTGCCATTGAGTGCAGTATTGCTCGGCGAGCCGCTGAGTTAGCCACAGCAGAACAGTTGCTGATGCTGGAACACAATATTAGTCGACAAAAGTTGGCCGCTCTGCACAATCAAACCAGCGAGTTTCTCGCGCTTGATGACCAATTTCACCAGCTATTAACGGAAATAGCCGATTGCCCGCTAGCATGGGAAACCATTGAAAATATCAAAGCGACGATGGATCGGGTTCGTTTTCTCACTCTCAGTAAGGTATCCCCTCCTGAAAGTCTGATTACCCAGCATGAAAAAATCTATCAGGCAATTGCCGATCACAATCCAGAGTCCGCTGAAAAGGCTGTGTTAGTGCATCTTCAAGAAATGATCCACACCATCACACCAATCGAACAGCAGAATCAGGATTGGTTCGCACAAGAAAATTTATAGAATAACCGTTAGGAATATAACGCCTTAGTCGCAGACTTAGTTATCTTCTGGCCTATTTAACAACGCTGTAGGGATCTCTCTCTTTAAACGATCCAACATATGCGTAAAGGCGCGATTTTGCAGAGAGCTTTTATTATAAATCATATAAATCGTAGTTTTTAACATCTCAAACTCGGTTTTTAGCGAGCGAACTTTGAATGATGAGCCAAAACGATCTAATAAACTTTGTGGAACGACACCGATAGCATCGGTATTTTCAACCACGCTAATAATCCCCAGCATAGAGTTACTCGAAAATAGAAAATGACGTTCACCTAAAACTTCGTTCAACATCACCTTATGGGTTAACACTTCAGCATCATCCAAATTCATCGAGGTAAAACGCTCATTGGCAACATCAAGTTTAGTTAGCGTATCGCCAACACGTGGATGATCATTGCGGCAAATAACAGCCATCGGTTCTACAGAACATGGCGTACAGACCGTCGAGAAGCTCACATAAGGGCTTGGACTAAAAATAATATCGGCTTTGCGAAAATTGAGTAGCTCTTCTGTACTACTACGCTGGGTGTAAGAGCTGTAATGCACAATTTCATAATCCATGCCGTCATTTTGTAAACTACGTACCACGGTAGGTAACAACGCCATACTCATAAAAGGCGGTGCGTAAACCACAAATTTAGTTTTAAGAGCCATATCAGGCGTTGGGTTAATTGCTTTATTTAACTGCCCCATACTCTGAGCCAGTTGCTCATGTAAATTCGCCGCTACGGTGGTTGGTGAAATCCCTTTGCCTTCTCGAATAAACAAAGGATCAGAGAAGTGATTACGCAATTTTTGTAGCGACTGGCTCACTGCAGAAGGCGTCATTCCTAAAGAGGCGGCTGCATTACTGACACTGGAATGGATAAAGACCATTTCGAAAATGGTTAATAGGTTAAGGTCAAAAACCTTAATTTTACTAAGTGAATTACGTTCGTTGCGCTCAGCCATAAAGAATATGCTCTTATTTAAATGATCATTAATTTGATTGTTTTCATCCTAATTGATAATTAAATTAAATCCATTAACCAGCGCTACATGCCTTGTTAAGTTATTATAAACAACTAAATGAGGCTACATAGCAAGAGCAATGAGCGAAAGTCACGAAGTTTTATAAGAGATAAAAAAAAGCCTCGTGTTCTTAATGAGATACGAGGCTTGTTAAAACTCAAAATATCAATGACGATGACGAACGATTTGGTACCGACGCGTTAAATACTCCACGGGAACACTCCAGATGTGCACTAAACGGCAGAATGGAAATAGCACAAATAGCGTAAGTCCCAATACGATATGCAGCTTGAAGATGAGTGCTACGCCCTCTAAGTGCTCAGCCGCCCCTGCGTGGAAGGTCACAATTGACTGTGCCCATGCCACCAGCTTCATCATTTCGCTGCCGTCCATATGTTGAGCAGAGAACGGAATCGTCAGCAGTCCCAAGCATACTTGCACCACCAGCAGCGTCAAAATAAGAATATCGCCAACGCTTGAGGTCGCGCGTACGCGTGGGTTAGTTAAACGACGCTTCAATAGCATTACGCCGCCAATCAACATCATCACACCACATGCACCACCTGCAAACATCGCCATTTTCTGCTTAACCGGCACAGGGAGAAACGACTCATACATCCAATGCGGCGTCAGCATGCCAAGAAAATGCCCAGCGAAGATACCTAAAATCCCAATATGGAATAGGTTAGAAGCCAGACGCATTCCCTTTTTATCCAACATTTGGCTAGAGCCCGCACGCCAGCTATATTGACCATAGTCATAACGTATCCAACTGCCAATAATAAAAATGGCGCCTGCCATGTAGGGATAAATATCAAAAAAGAACTGGTTGAGATAATTCATTGACGTTCTCCTGCCACCGGCGTGGCGTCCAAACTGAGGTACTGCGGCGCTACGGCTCCGACAAAGCGACGTTGATGTGCATTTTGCTGTGCCGAAGCGCAGCCTTCCTCACCAAGAAACTTCACTTGTTCCTCTTCCCACACGGCATCCAATGCAGCTGGAGTATCGTCCCGTGCTTCCTGAGCCACTTTGTCGCTAAGCTGTTCACTTTCAACATGAGTGCCTGAAACCGCTAGCAACAGATCAAATAGCGTCGCGTAGTGGCTTTGGCGATCTTTCAAACGCGCGCCCAGCAACGCAAGAATTGGCACAATATCCAGTAAACCTTGGCGCGCCGTTTCACGATCGCGACTCGCGAGGAACTCGAGATACATTGGCAAAAAGTCCGGCAACTCGCGGCTATCGATCTCTAAACCTGCCGCGCTATATTGCGCCATCAAATCAACCATCGCCTGACCGCGATCTCGAGACTCACCGTGCACATGCTCAAACAACAGTAATGAGGTGGCACGCCCGCGATCGAAGAGCTCACAGTACTGCGCCTGTACATCCATCAGATCATGGCTTGTGAAGTCACGGATGTAAGCCATCAACTGAGCAGATTGCGCCAGCGCTAACTCATTCGCATCATCCAGCGCGGCGATCAGCTCCTGCTGGTTTTCCCATAGGGCTTCATCGGGATAATCCAGCAGACGAGCCACAATGCGTAGCGTTATCATGAGCGTTTCTCCCCATGAATATCCGCATCACGCGGCGTTTTCTGCGTCACGTCAATGGCATCAATACGGCGGCTATTAAACAAATTAAACGTGGTATCACTACCATGACAGCCATCACCAAAGCTGAAACCACAGCCCTTACTTTCAGGGAAGGCCTCGCGAGCCTGTTCACGATGACTTGATGGGATCACAAAGCGATCTTCATAGTTGGCGATTGCCAAATAGCGATACATCTCTTGTGCCTGAACCTCAGTTAACCCCACCTGCTCCAACGCGCTGGTGTCGGTGACGCCGTCCACGGTTTCAGCCCGTTTGAAATGACGCATAGCCAACATGCGTTTTAACGCCAGCAACACCGGCGCGGTATCACCTGCGGTTAATAAGTTGGCAAGATACTGGACGGGAATGCGCAGACTTTCGACATCAGGCAGCACGCCAGAATGTGGCAACGCTCCAGCATCCGCCGCCGACTGAATGGGCGACAACGGCGGCACATACCAGACCATCGGCAGCGTACGATATTCAGGATGCAATGGCAGAGCGAGTTTCCAATCCATCGCCATTTTGTACACCGGCGATTTCTGGGCTGATTCAATCACGTCCTGCGGCACGCCATCTTTCAGCGCCTGTTCGATTACTGCGGGATCGTTAGGGTCGAGGAAAATATCCAACTGACGCTGATACAAATCCTGCTCATTCTCTGCTGAAGCGGCATCGGCAATCTTATCTGCGTCATATAGCAATACGCCCAAGTAACGAATACGCCCCACGCACGTTTCAGAGCAGATCGTTGGCTGTCCGGATTCAATGCGTGGATAACAGAAGATGCACTTCTCCGATTTGCCACTCTTCCAGTTAAAGTAAATTTTCTTGTATGGACAGCCGGTCAAACACATGCGCCAACCGCGGCATTTATCTTGATCAATCAATACAATGCCGTCTTCTGAACGCTTGTAAATCGCACCACTCGGGCAGGTCGCAACACAAGCCGGATTCAGGCAGTGTTCACATAGGCGCGGCAAATACATCATGAAAGTGTTTTCGAACTGACCATACATCTCTTTTTGCATGTTGGCGAAATTCTGGTCTTTAGCGCGTTTTTCAAACTCACCGCCCAGAATATCGTCCCAGTTCGGACCATTTTCGATTTTCTTCATGCGCTGACCGGTGATCAGTGAACGCGGGCGCGCAATGGGCTGATGTTTGCTTTCTGGTGCGTTTTGCAGATGATGATAATCGTAATCAAACGGTTCGTAATAATCGTCTAAACCCGGAACATCAGGGTTGGCGAAGATTTTAGACAGTAAACCAACGCGGTTCCCCATGCGTGGTTCGAGTTTACCGTTGATCTTACGGATCCAGCCGCCCTTCCACTTTTCCTGATCTTCCCAGTTGTGGGGATAGCCAACGCCCGGTTTGCTTTCAACGTTGTTGAACCAGGCATATTCGGTGCCCTCACGGCTAGTCCAAACATTTTTACAGGTCACAGAACACGTATGGCAGCCAATACATTTATCGAGATTTAGCACCATACCGACTTGAGAACGGATTTTCATTTGGCCTTCTCCTGCTGGCTATCCTTTTGATCTTGCGTGTAATCGTTACCTTCATCGTCTAACCAGTCGATACGATTCATCTTACGTACCACGACAAACTCATCGCGGTTAGAGCCGACGGTGCCATAGTAGTTAAAGCCGTAGGCCAGTTGAGCGTAGCCGCCAATCATGTGTGTCGGCTTCGGTGAAATACGTGTCACGGAGTTATGAATTCCCCCTCGCTGGCTAGTGATTTCCGAGCCCGGAATATTCACAATACGTTCTTGCGCGTGGTACATCATGGTCATACCCGCAGGAACACGCTGGCTGACCACCGCACGCGCAGTCAGCGCGCCGTTGGCGTTAAAGGCTTCAATCCAATCGTTATCCTCGATACCTAATTCTTTGGCATCATCTTCACTCAGCCAAACAATTGGGCCACCGCGGCCTAAGGTCAGCATCAACAGGTTGTCGCTGTAAGTAGAGTGGATCCCCCATTTCTGGTGTGGCGTCAGGAAGTTCAACGCTTTTTCTTTATTACCATTCGGCGTTTTCCCCATGACCGGCGCCGCGGCGCGAGTATCGATAGGCGGACGATATACCAGTAGGCTTTCACCAAAGGCACGCATCCACTCATGATCCTGATACAGCTGCTGGCGGCCACTCAGCGTACGCCAAGGAATGAGCTCGTGAACGTTGGTGTAGCAGGCGTTGTAAGATACATGTTCGTCTTCTAAGCCAGACCATGTTGGGCTAGAGATAATTTTGCGTGGTTGCGCCTGAATATCGCGGAAGCGAATTTTCTCGTCTTCCTTGTTTAACGCCAGATGTGTATGGTCACGACCCGTAATATTGCTTAAGGCCTGCCATGCTTTCACCGCAACTTGACCGTTAGTTTCAGGGGCTAACGACAGAATGACTTCCGCAGCATCAATGGCCGTTTCAATTTTAGGGCGACCGGCTGCTGCGCCGTCTGGCTGGGTGTAGTTCAGCTGTTTGAGGAAATCGACCTCAGTCTGTGTGTTCCAACTGATGCCTTTACCACCGTTGCCTAGCGTATCCATTAATGGGCCGAGAGACGTGAAGCGTGCATAGGTATTTGGGTAATCACGCTCCACTGCGATAATGTGCGGCGCGGTTTGCCCTGGAATTAGGTCGCATTCGCCTTTTTTCCAATCCTTCACGCCAAACGGCTGAGCCAACTCTGCGGCAGAATCGTGCTGAATAGGTAAGGTGACAATATCGGTTTCTTTACCCAGATGCCCTTCACACAGGCGCGAAAACGCGTCGGCGATACCTTTATAGATTTCCCAGTCGCTTTTAGATTCCCAAGCAGGATCGACGGCGGCAGACAATGGATGAATAAACGGATGCATATCCGACGTATTCATGTCGTCTTTTTCATACCATGTTGCCGTTGGCAGCACGATATCCGAGTATAAACAGGTGCTCGACATGCGGAAATCCAGCGTCACCACCAGATCCAACTTGCCTTCAGCGCCGTTGTCTTTCCAATCGACGTCTTCAGGCTTGACGCCACCCGGCTGCCCCAAATCCTGCCCCTGAATTCCATGTTCAGTACCCAGCAAATATTTGAGCATATACTCATGCCCTTTACCGGAAGACCCCAACAGATTGGAACGCCATACAAACAGATTACGTGGGAAGTTTTTCTCATCGTCAGGCTGCTCAGCAGCAAATCGAATTGAACCGTCTTTCAGGCTTTTTACCGTGTAATCAACCGGAGACATCCCTGCCGCGCGTGCCTGCTCGGCAATGTGCAGCGGGTTAGTTCCCAACTGTGGTGCTGATGGCAACCAACCCATACGTTCGGCGCGCACGTTCAGATCAATCAGGCTGGCGCTGAATCGGGTTTTATCCGCCATTGGCGATAACAGCTCTTCGGTACCCACCGTTTCATAACGCCATTGGCTTGAATGGTTATAGAAGAATGAGGTGCTATTCATGTGGCGCGGTGGACGCTGCCAATCTAGGCCAAACGCCAGTGGGGTCCAGCCAGTTTGCGGACGCAGTTTTTCTTGTCCAACATAGTGAGCCCAACCGCCGCCGCTCTGGCCTACGCAACCACAGAAAATCAGCATATTGATAAGACCGCGATAGGTCATATCCATGTGGTACCAGTGGTTGACACCGGCACCCACGATAATCATCGAGCGTCCGCGCGTTTTTTCTGCGTTTTGTGCAAACTCACGCGCAATACGTACGATGTTTTCTTTGCTTACGCCGGTGACCAATTCAGCCCACGCAGGAGAATAGGCTTTCACATCGTCATAGCTCTGCGCGCAGTTGTCATCGTTTAAGCCGCGCTCAATGCCATAGTTGGCTAACGTTAGATCATATACGCTGGTCACTAAGGCACTTGAACCATCGGCTAACTGAAGGCGTTTTACCGGCAGTTTATGCAGCAGAATGTCCTGCAGTTCAACGCTGTTAAACGGATCGCTCTCACCGGTTTTGATACCACCAAAGTAAGGGAAGCCAACTTCAGCAAGCTCGTCATAATTATCCAGCAGACTGAGCTGTAGCTTAATCTCTTCACCGCTGGTGCCATCGCGTTGTTCTAAGTTCCATTTGCCTTTTTCGCCCCAGCGATAACCGATAGAACCCTGTGGAGCGGTCAGTTCGCCATTTTGGTTAATTGCCACGGTTTTCCATTCAGGGTTATTTTCCTGGCCTAGACCATCAACCAAATCTGAGGCACGCAGCATACGGCCAGCCGCATAATATCCACCCTCGCGCGGTTCCAACAGCACCAGCATTGGCATATCGGTGTATGTACGCACATAATCGGCAAAGTATTCTGTCTGACGTTGTACGTGGAACTCTTTCAAGATCACGTGCCCCATCGCCAGCGCCATCGCACTGTCGGTGCCCTGTTTAGGGTTAAGCCACTGATCGCAAAGTTTGGCAATTTCTGCGTAGTCTGGTGTCACCGCTACGGTTTTGGTTCCCTTGTAACGAACTTCGGTAAAAAAGTGCGCATCAGGAGTACGCGTCTGTGGAACATTCGAGCCCCATGCGATGATATAAGAAGAGTTATACCAATCAGCAGATTCAGGAACGTCGGTCTGCTCGCCCCAAGTCATCGGTGATGCCGGTGGCAAATCACAGTACCAGTCATAGAAGCTCAAGCATACGCCGCCGATCAGCGACAGATAGCGAGCACCAGCGGCATAGGAAACCATCGACATCGCCGGAATCGGTGAGAAGCCGATAATACGGTCTGGACCATACTGTTTGGCGGTGTAAACGTTAGACGCCGCAATCAGCTCGTTGACCTCTTTCCAGCTAGAACGCACGAAACCACCGCGGCCTCGCGCCTGCTTATATTCTTTCGCCTTTTCGCTGTCGCTGACGATAGAAGCCCATGCATCTACCGGATCGCTATGCTGTGCTTTTGCTTCACGCCAAAGCTTCATCAGGCGCTTACGCATCATGGGGTATTTCACGCGGTTAGCGCTATACAGATACCAAGAGTAGCTTGCACCGCGTGGGCATCCACGAGGTTCATGGTTTGGCAAATCAGGGCGTGTACGAGGATAGTCCGTCTGCTGGGTTTCCCAAGTGACTAGGCCATTCTTGACGTAAATCTTCCAGCTGCATGAACCTGTGCAGTTTACCCCATGGGTAGAACGAACGATTTTGTCATGCTGCCAGCGGCTACGGTATCCGTCTTCCCAGTCACGGTTTACGTTCCATTCTTGGCCGTGGCCGTCAGCGAACGTTTCACCTTTCTGTTTGAAATAACGGAACCGGTCAAGAAATTTGCTCATCCGGAGTTCTCCTAGTACGGGGATTAAAGCCCCTGTCATTATTGTGAAATATGCATGATGCATTGCTCAGATTGGGCTCAGCCTACCGACCGTTACGCGCGCGGAACTTGATTGCGATCAAGGCAGAATGGGAGGTCATAACGTCAGGTTGGGTGAAATACCACCAAAGGATAACAACGCAAAAATCATTTATTTATATGAAAAATAAAGATTAATTTAAAACATTGAGATTTTGTTGAGTAAAATTTGAGGTGGAAGACTATTTAGGGGTAGGTAGCCGTTTTTAACGCTGAAAATAAAAAATGGGGGGATGAATTAAAGCAAACTCAGATAGTATTAGTAATAATAGTAACAGTATGAAAATAACGTATTGTGTTTTTTCGCCAGACATATCAGCATCTCGCGGCAAAATATCCGTTTCTGGACAAAATATCTCTTCCAGAAGCTGTTTTCATCCTTGAGGTTGATCCTGATGATCACGATAAAACCCGTGCTGCTGTCCCTTTTAGTTGGGCTTCCGCTGTTCGCCAGCGCTAGCGAATCCGATACGAGTACGCCCATTGAACGCCAGAAATGTGGCAAGAATATCAGCCTGACGGTGCGAGACGTCGATAGTGGTCATGCCGTGATTGGGTTGATTAATCATAAAACTAAATCCTGGGATTATTTCTATTCACAGCATGGTTTTATTAACTATCGTAAGTATTCTCAATATGTGCCCGTTTGGTATGACACTAAAGCGAATAAATATGAGCTGGTTAAACAAACGGCGGCTTCAAGCGCCCCTATATTTTGGGGTGCGGACAAAACCGGTAATTATTTGCTTTCTCTCGGTGGACACAACTATCGCTGTGGCGCTTTAAGCGCGCCTGAGACAAATTCACGCAGCACCAACGAAAACTTAAACGCGGTCTATGGCGAATAAACAGGCGCGATGCTTGATAAACGAACGCCAGATAAATAACGTGAGAAATAAAAATCCCCAGCCATTTTAGCCTAATGCTTGTCAGTTAAGCCTGATTTTAGGGAAAGTACACCGATGGGGTCGTAGCGGCGAAGCCGCCGACAACTTTGCCGGGAGCAAAGTTGAACAACGCTTTAGCGTTGGCCCTTAGGGAGGAACACATGGATGTGTTCCATAACCGCCCCGCGGTGTGCTAGCCCCGTGTATCTCGATCTCTTAAATGAACAGCATTAAGCAATTTTAGCCGGGGATTTTTTATATATTGATGAAAAAATTAGCGTGGTTTTTTGGTCGCTAACGTTTTCAAATTTCGCCCGTAAACAAACCAGGTAATCAGAATACAGACCACATAAAACACCACGAAAACCTTCATTGCGCCAGCCGGAGAGCCCGTCAGCGCTAGAGAAGTACCAAACGCTTTAGGAATGAAGAACCCACCCGCTGCCCCAATCGCAGAGATAAAGCCCAATGCTGCCGCAGTGTCAGTGACCGCTTCGCGTTGAGCCTGCTCATCGCTCCCCCCACGAGCCTTGACGCTATCTATCGTGATTTTACGAAATACCACAGCGATCATCTGGAAAGTAGAACCACTCCCCAACCCCGCAGTTAAGAACAACAACATAAAGACGCTGTAGAACGCGATAAATGAGCCACCGATACCGTGCGTTGGTAAGGTCAAGAACAGCAGCGCGGCAAAAATTGCCATCAATACGAAGTTAATCAGGGTGACGCGAATCCCCCCAAAGCGATCGGATAACGCGCCCCCCACTGGACGAGCTAACGCCCCTAAGAAAGGCCCAAAGAACGCATAATGCAAAATCACCACATCTGGGAACTGTGTTTTCGACAGCATGGCAAAACCAGCAGAAAAACCGATGAATGAGCCAAAGGTCGAGAGGTAGAGCACGCTCAATATCCATAGATGTGCACGTTTTAATACCGGTAACTGCTGGCTCAAAGACGCTTTAGACGCCGCCAGATCGTTCATTCCGAACCAGGCAAACAGCGTAGCGATGATCAGGAAAGGAACCCAGATCCAAGCCGCATTCTCCAGCCACAAACTGCTGCCGTCGGGCTGAGTATGACCCGTACCACCAAAAATACCGAAAATGCTGATTGAAATAGCGATAGGCGCAATCAGCTGCATCACGCTTACGCCCAAATTCCCCAAACCACCGTTTAGCCCCAGTGCGCCGCCCTGTTTGTTTTTCGGGAAGAAGAAACTAATGTTAGCCATGCTGGAAGCAAAGTTTGCCCCGGCAAAACCGCACAGCAGGGAAATCGTCACAAACACGCTAAACGACGTCGAGGGATCCTGCACGGCAAAACCCAGCCATACACATGGGATCACTAAGAAGATGGTGCTAATTGCCGTCCAGCGACGCCCGCCAAACATAGGGATCACAAAGGAGTATGGCACCCGCAAAATAGCGCCAGAAACAGACGGTAGCGCAGTTAACATAAACAGTTGGTCGGTCGTGAAGTTAAAACCGACTTTGTTAAGATTTACCGCCACCGCGCTGAATAACATCCAGACGCAAAAAGCGAGTAATAAACAAGGAATTGAAATCCATAGATTACGCTGAGCCGTTTTCTGGCCTATTTTCTGCCAAAACTCTGGCTCTTCAGGGCGCCAGTCCTGAATCACGCCCCCTTTTTGCTTTAAGTCTGGAGCGGATGCTTGTGTCATATAAACCTCTGCTTTTATCCGGTTAAGTAGCGGAGTTGTACGCATCACGCACCTGAGCAAACTTGATACAAATCAAGCCGCTGTAAGGTAGCAATTTACCGTAATTAGCCATAACTCCCTTAATGAGTAGTCGGCTTTATGATAAATATTTCTGAAGAATCATCTGGTTAAAAGCGGGTGAAAATGGCATTCACTGCGTGAGTAGCATAGGCAAATATTAAGGGTTACTTCCTTATGGGTATGGGGTTATTCACTAGGATGATTTAAAAAGGCCTTTTAAGGGCATCTTTCCCTTTGCTGACTCATTTCGACCGCCGGTAAATCGCTATGAAACATTTCTGTGCCCGTTTTTCAATTGTCAGTCAGGTGGCAGCTTTGATGCTGTTGCTGGGTATCATTGGCATTGCAGGCATGAGCGTTTCAGGTTGGATGGCACAAAGTATTCAGGGCAATGCCCATGCGATAAATACGTCTGGATCTCTGCGTATGCAGAGTTATCGCCTGTTATCGATGGTACCGTTAAATAGCAGCAATCAACGCTATCTCGATGAGCTGGAAAAATCTTTAAATAGCCCAGTCTTGCTCTCTGCGGTCAAAGAAGAACATCTCAACGGTCAGTTCACCGCGCTACAGCGCTACTGGCAAGAACAGTTGCGTCCTGCGTTGATTGCATCTAAGCACCCCGCTGACGCCAGAGAAAATGTGGTGAGATTTGTCGGGCATCTCGATGAGTTGGTTTCCTCTATCGATCATCAGACCGAACAACGTTTAACCATGGTCGGCGTGGTACAGAAAATTTTTATCCTGCTGACGTTGCTACTTCTGGCAGGAACCGTTTTCTATTTACGCCGCCGTTTACTACACCCTTGGCGCCAACTGGTAAGCATGTCGCAAACTATTGGACAAGGAAATTTCAGCCAACGCTTTCAGCAAACCACGCATCAGGATGAGATGGCCATCCTTGGTTCAACGCTGAATGCCATGTCATCAGAACTGTCGCTGATGTATGGCAAGCTTGAACAGCTCGTCGAACAAAAAACCAATGACCTGCAAAAGAAAAATCAGGTGCTTTCTTATCTTTACCGAGCCAGCCGCCAGTTACATTCGCGGGCGCCACTGTGTTCCCGTTTGCTACCTGTTCTGACCGAGTTACAGGAACTCACCCCGCTGCACTCCTTACAAATTCGCCTTTATGAAAATAACAGCGATGAGCAGTTTGACGAACTGAACTGTGTTGAGACAGAGCGCCCATTGCGCTGCCCCGATAGCCACTGTGTACAGTGCTTAAATCAGCCTGAGCACCTGCATACTGCACCTAGTCATACCGTAAGCTGGCGCCTCAACGATCAGGCCGGTAAGTATGGTCTGATTCTTGCGCAGTTGCCTGACGGATTTAGCCTTCAGCCGGAGCAACAGCAGCTGATGATGACGCTGGCCGAACAGATCACCAGCACATTAGCGTTAGAACAACAGGCTGACCAACAACAGCAGCTTGCGGTGATGGAAGAACGCTCCGCTATCGCGCGCGAACTGCATGATTCCATTGCACAGTCTTTATCCTGCCTCAAGATGAAAATCAGTTACTTGCAGATGCAATCTACTGCACTGCCCGATAATATTCGGGAGCAGCTTCAAGAAATGCGTGAGGAGCTAAATGCAGCTTACCGTCAGCTACGCGAACTGCTAACCACTTTCCGACTTAAGCTCAGCGAACCTGGGCTGTTGGCCGCGTTACAGGTTACCGTAGCCGAATTTAATCAGCGCTTTGGCTTCGATATTCAGCTGGATTATCAGCTTCCCGCCAAGTCAGTACCACCGCATCAGGCAATTCATCTAGTACAAATCGCCCGCGAGGCACTAAGCAACATTCTTAAGCATGCGCAGGCAACGCAGGTAGACATCAGCGTTGCGATGCAAAACGACGACATTGTTATGTGCGTTCGAGATAACGGCCTTGGCATAAGCGATACACCTGAGCGACACAACCACTATGGGTTAGTGATTATGAGCGATCGCGCCAATAGCCTAAACGGAGAGTGTGCCATTTCACGCCGAGAGAACGGCGGCACGGAAGTGCGCGTTGTCTTCCCACAGGAATCACGTTAATTCCGCGGCATCTGGTTTAGAGGAGAGAGTGATGAATTCCGAATTAGCCCCAGAAGATCAATACACTATTATATTGATTGACGATCATCCGATGCTGCGTAGCGGCGTAAAACAACTCATTAGCTTAGAACCACAGCTCAAGGTGATTGGTGAGGCCAGCAGTGGTCAACAAGGTATCGAATTAGCTGAAAAACTCGATCCTGATTTAATTTTGCTCGACCTCAATATGCCTGGTATGAATGGGCTAGAAACGCTGGATCAACTGCGCACCCGGACGCTTTCTGGCCGTGTGGTGGTGTTTAGCGTTTCCAACCATGAAGACGATGTGATCAGCGCGCTAAAGCGCGGTGCCGATGGCTATCTGCTGAAAGATATGGAGCCAGAAGATCTGCTGCGCTCTCTACATCAAGCCGCCGCTGGACAGGTGGTGCTCAGCGAGGCACTCACCCCCGTTTTAGCCGCTAGCCTGCGTGAAAGCCGGCCTTCCTCTGAACGTGACGTCCAACAGTTAACACCGCGCGAATGTGACATTTTGAAGCTGATTGCCCAAGGGCTACCTAACAAAATGATCGCTCGTAAACTCATGATTACCGAAAGTACGGTAAAAGTTCACGTCAAACACTTACTGAAAAAGATGAAGTTAAAATCACGGGTGGAAGCTGCCGTTTGGGTGTTACAAGAAAAAGTGTTTTAGTCTGAGATTTAAATAACCAAAAAGCCCGCTAGATGACCTAACGGGCTTTTTTATTAAAAGAGAGTTTTATTTATTGTGATCGATTAGGAATTTCACTACATCGGCATACTCGGTGCGGTAACCTTCTACCGTCTTCGACTGCATACCATCATTTTTAATCTGATATTGTCCATCTACGTAGAATGATGGAGTGCCGCGCACGCCGAAGGCTTCAAGTGCATTTTTTTGCTTAGCGGTAATCGATTTCACCATAAAGCTATGCGCTGCCCCATCATATTCTTCGGCAGGGATACCCGCTTTAATAAATACCTGACGGATATCTTCTTTGCTATTAATTGATTTGTTTTTCTGCACGGCGTCAAAAAGAGGCTGTTCAACTTTGTCTTCAACCCCTAAAGCAATCGCGATAGACCATGCCTCGGTAAGCTCTTCTCCCATTGCGCCCAAGAAGCTAGCGTGATACTTCACCACCTTTTCGCCCTGAGGTAAGCGCTCATTCACCGCTTGTCCTACTTTGTAAACGTTGGCAAATTGGTTGCACGGTGGGCAATAAAAGGAGAAAAACTCAACAACCGCGGGGGCATTCGGTACTTTATTCTGCAGTTTTATGTACTGTTTGCCTTCTTGATAATCCGCCGCATGCGACGCAAAAGCGAATAATGAGAATGCGCTGAACAACGCCAGCAAAAGATACTTTTTCATATGTTTGAGCATTACCGTTATTAGAGAGTGAAACATCGGCAAAAATGTTAGCATCAACACGCAAAAAACCACGCCCTATTTACGGTTAATTACACAGAAATACAAACTTGAGTATTAATTGCTCGCTGATAATTACGATAGAAATAACCATAAAAAGAGTCAAAAATTAAAAATTTTATTTCCCGAGCACTCTTAATGCTCGGGAAATATATAACAAAAGTACGTTATGACAGATTATTTCCAGTCTGGCTTGCTTTCAATTTGGTTAGTGAGCATCGCCTTCATCTGCTCGTTCGGCTTACCCAGCCACTGATATTTTGCATACTTGCTTGGGTGTTCAAGTGCATCTGGAGTATCCGTGATTTCCACACGAACGCCCCATGCCTGCTTCTTATCGCTACTAAATGCCACATACATAAAGTTATTGGCGCAGTCGTGGGGTTTGCAAATATTCCCTATCTGATATTTTTTGCCTTGCCAAGTTACCCATTCAGGAGGGGTTGAGGTGCCAGTACCTTTGCGGGCCCAAACAGGCAAATTTTTCTGCCCCTTCACCATCTTTTGCCACGTTTGTTGATAGCCTGATTGCTGTACCAGCTCCGACGTTGAAATAGGGATATTTACAGCAAAACTGGTCGAACTGATCCCCAGTACGACACCAAACAACGCGATTCTAAGCATTTTTTTATCAATCATAGTCAACATCCTTTGCGGCTCTAATATCTAATGCAAATCTAACAATTAAAAACATACGAATATTCTATATGACCACGCGACAAGCCAAAAGTTGATCCATACCACGAAAGTTAGGACAAAAAAGCGGGAAATTCACGTTGGTATGACAACTTAGGGTAAGCTATCAACCAACAGAATCGACTTGAGAAACAGGAATATGTTCACGCTCCCATCGTTGCCACCACTTGATAAAAGCCTTCACAGCGCCGAGCTTGCGCACCCACTGAATAAGCTCGAGGAAGATAAGATCTCGCAAATGGTGGCCGATCTGGATTTGAACGGCTCAATGAAAGAACATTATCTAACGGGTTGGATGGGGCTCTGTCCGTTGGTGATGATCCGCAATTACCAAGATAAACGCGGCACCTCAAACGGTTTCATGCTCACTCGACCGGGGCATTTTCGCTTTAGCGTGCAAGCCATCACCTTCCGTATTCCCAAATTTCTACTGTGGGCAACATTTCGACGTAAGCCTCGCACCATGGCATTAATTGCCTACCAGCAACTAGGTGAAAACGGTGGCGGACTGATTCAGTATCGCAATATTCTTGATGCCGAGATGAAAGAAACCGTGAACCAACAGTGGCGAGATATTAACGACTATCTTGGTGCCGCCTGTTATCAGGTTGAAAACGATTACCCACTTTGGCAAACGCTTGAAAATGAAGTTACCGAAGATAAAGCCGATGCTCTAGCGAATACGTTGGCCAGTAATGGGAAAAAACTGCAAAAAGACGATGAATTTAGCGGCCTATGGCAGGGTGAACTCTTTATTGCAACTCGACCTGCTGGAGAAACCTCGCCATGTACATCGGTAATGATTAGCTGGCATGACGGCGACGGAATTGGCAGCTACCTTTATGGCTGGCTACAGGATGAACAGGGGAAGAAGCAGTTAGCCTTGGCGATTCGCCCCGGAAAAAACGAGCAATTTTTCACGCTCAATCGTTTCGATGCAGCACACATACAAAGAGCCAAAGCGCTATTTAGTTTGGTGACCCATCGTGAATAAAGGCTGGGCATGAATATGTCTGAGGAAATTCTCGATGAAGAGAGAGATCCTCAGACAATCACGTCATCTTATTGCTCTAGCAGCTTCATCTTAACAATCACTGGAATATGATCGCTGGCAACCGGCCAATTCACCGCTTTCCATTCTGCTTTCTTATTCGGAACCGTAAGCTCTTCAATTTTCCACTGCTGTCCACGGAAAGCAAAAAGGTGATCTAAGTCGAGAGCAGGGTTCGCTGCAGGCCACGTTCTCATATCAGCCCCTTCAACAACCAACGGGTTCCAATAGCGTTCAAGCTCTCTAATTGCAGGTCCATTGTAGGTATCGTTGAAGTCACCAGCCAAAAGTTTAATCGATGAAGCGATATTATTGAACGACGAGTCGGTATTCCCGATCGTCACGTTTTCTATCTCACGAATTTGCTGCAAACGGATCGTAGGATCTTCTTGCCAATCAAGATGCGTACTCATCATGATGATAGGGGAATCAAAATGTGGCACCTGAATTTGAGTCACGAGTAAAACTCGCTGCTCCCCATCTCCTGATGGCAGAGGAAACACCTGTTGCTTATCGATTGGATATTTGGAAAGCAGCGCAACGCCGTACTCACCACCTTCGAAATCAATCGCTTTGCCAAATGCAGCGTGCATACCCGTTAACTTAGCAAGCTCGGCAACTTGATCGACCTTTCCGCTGCGCTGCGTATTTTTATCGACCTCATTCAACGAAATAATGTCGGCATTCATCGCCTTAATCGCTTTAGCAAGCGTGCTGAGATCGGATACCCTTGCCGCAGCCATATTGTAATTAGCAATAGTCAGCTGAGGCGCTTGAGATTCGCTATAGATTTTATTTGGCGTGCCATTTTTTTCAGGAGTCAGAACCTTTGTATCGGCGTGGGCTGCAAAAACAACAAATGGAATAAGGCCTAGAATTATTTTTTTCATTAATGTCACCTGGTTAATTTATTTGCCAGTACATGATAATCACGATTTCCAAGCAAAAACTGTTTGGTATCAAAATGAAGAAAGGTCACACTTAACTCGGATGACTAAATATCTAAACCTCGTGTTACATCACAGTTTTCATGCAAGTTTGATTCAATTTACACAATATAAATCAGCGAGTTACACAAAATCCTCTCTTCATTTGGCGTCTCAGGCTTTTACCACCACTGATGAAAATGATGCACGGGTCCAATCCCTTGCCCGACCTCTAATGAATCCGCGGCTTCCAGCGCATTTTGCAGATAATTTTTCGCCATGAATAACGTTTCACTCCAACTATGGTGTCGAGGACGCAGTGCAGCTAGCGCCGCAGATAACGTACATCCGGTGCCATGAGTATGACGGGTGTGAACTCTGGGAGCCGTAAACCGCTGCTCACCGTCGGCGCTAAATAGCCAATCAGGACTTTCGTTATTGCTTAGGTGTCCACCTTTCATCAACACCGCTTGGCATCCCATCTCAAGCAACGCGTACCCTTGGCGGCGCATTTCATCTTCATTTGTCGCCATGGGACAGGCTAACAAGGCCGCGGCCTCCGGCAAATTGGGAGTAATCAACGCCACGTTGGGCAGTAGCAGTTCACGGACGGCTTGCACAGCTTCAGGTGCGAGTAGCGGATCGCCGCTTTTTGCCACCATAACGGTATCTAACACCACAAAGGGGATCGTGTAGCGCTTTAACGCCTGAGCAACCTGCGCAACAATTTCTGCATTCGCCAACATGCCGATTTTCGCACTATCGATACGAACATCGGTTAATACTGAATCTAGCTGTGCCCCAACAAACAAGGGGTCAATCTGGTAAACCGACTGTACTCCACAGGTATTTTGCGCCACTAGTGCGGTGATCACGCTGGTGCCATAAGCTCCCAGCGCTGAAAAAGTTTTTAAATCAGCCTGAATACCCGCGCCACCGCTCGGATCCGTTCCTGCAATAGTCAGTGCATTAATTCGCTTCATTGAATATCTCCTGAACGTGAAAAATCCTGCGGGGAAAGTTGGTACAGAGAGTCGAGGAAAGCGGGAATGAAACTGCCAGGACCGGATGAATGACGCACAGCTCGTTCACCGGCCAGCGACATCACTCGGCACGCTGTCGCTACTGCCAACAACCTATCAGGCTGTTGAACGCTAAACGCCGCCACCACGGCGGAGAGTGCGCAACCAGTGCCGACAACGCGTGTCATCAATGCATCACCACCGTTAACCGCGTAGGTTTTATCTCCGTCAGTCACGTAGTCAGTCACGCCGGTGACAGCAACGATAGCGCCCGTTTGCTGCGCTAAAGCTTGCGCTGCAGGCAAGGCATCCAAAGAACCATCAACACTATCAACACCGCGCCCACCGGGAGCTGTTCCGCTTAATGCGAGGATTTCAGAGGCATTCCCGCGAATAACCGCAGGTTGAAGAGATAAAAGATGATTAGCGAATTCGGTACGATAGGTCAGCCCCCCAACGGCTACGGGGTCTAAAATCCAAGGTTTTTGGTTTTGCTTGGCCGAGGCAATGGCTGCCAGCATCGATTGCGCTCGTTGCGCATGCAGTGTCCCGATATTAATCAACAAAGCGTCAGCTATGGAAGAAAACTGAGCAGCCTCTGCAGGCTCGACCACCATTGCGGGTGATGCACCCAAAGCCAGTAGGACATTGGCGGTGAACGTCTGTACGACTTCGTTAGTGAGACAGTGTACCAACGGGGCACAACAGCGAAACTGAGTAAAAACGGCTGCGGCACGGTCTGTGGGGAAATCGATGAGTAAGTCGGTGGGGCATGTATTGGACGTGATAGACATATTCCTCCCAACCGGCGGTCAAGAAGACGATGCCTTAAAGCATCTGACTTCCCTACGCTGGCATTATCCAGATCAGGTAATACGGGTATTTCTCAGCCTTCACAAAGAAGGGCACCCCGAGTCATTTAAAACACACTATTACGACGATGTTCCGTTCAAATTAGAACGGACAAGGCTGATAACAATCAGGTAAACAGCCTATGGTATTAAACTCTGGCACAACATAGATGCCAGACAAAAAACAAAATCTTAAAGCGACAATATCTCTTTCACAAACGGGATCGTCAGCTTGCGCTGTGCGGTGATCGACGCCCTATCCAACTGATCCAACGTCATAAACAGCGTACGCATTTCACGATCCAGACGCTTTAGTAGGAAACGTCCGACATCCTCTGGCAATTCAAAACCGCGCAATTTAGAGCGTAGCTGTAGTGCTAAAAGTTTGTCTTCGTCGCCGAGTGGCTGGAGTTTATAGATTTGTCCCCAGTCCAGACGCGAGGCCAAATCGGGTAAACGCAGATTCAGTTGGCGCGGAGGACGATCGCCGGTGATCAATAGGCGTGTGCGGCCGGTTTCAAGGATGCGGTTATAGAGATTGAAAATTGCCATCTCCCACTCCTCTTCTCCCGCGATACATTCGATATTATCGATACACACCAGAGAAAGTTGCTCCATGCCATCAAGAACCTCTGGCACAAAGTAGGCGCGTTTATCCAAAGGCACATAGCCCACGGCTTCTCCGCGTTGGGAAAGTTCTGCGCAGGCCGCATGCAGCAGGTGACTTCGTCCCCCCCCCTCACGCGACCAAAAATAGATATAGGTACCATGCTCCTGCTGCAAAGCGCCCTGCAATGCAGCTAACAGAGAAGAATTCTCTCCCGAATAGAAACTTGCGAAAGTCTCGTCATCAGGTAAATAAAGTGGCAGTGAAAGCTGTGCCGGCGTATTCAGAAGCACCTCAAACCAAAACAGGCAAAAAAACGCCGCCAGTTTAACACATAAACCAGCGGCTGTTGAGTTAGGATCTGAAGGATCGAATTAACGAGCAGGCGTTTGCTCTTCTTCCTGTTCGTCGATGATCACTTCTTCACCACGCACCATACTGATCACTTTGAATAACAAGCTCATCGCGATACCCACGATCGTTGCCAAAGCCATGCCTTTCAGCTCAGCCGCACCAATATGGATCGTCGCGCCGCTCACGCCGATGATCAAAATAATCGAGGTCAGGATCAGGTTCTGCGCTTTGTTGTAGTCCACTTTAGACTCAATCAGTACGCGGATACCAGAAGCACCGATTACCCCGTACAGCAGTAGGGACACCCCGCCCATCACCGGTACGGGTACCATCTGGATCGCCGCAGCCAGTTTGCCGATGCAGGATAATAGAATCGCCAACACCGCTGCACCGCCGATAACCCATGTGCTGTATACCTTAGTGATCGCCATAACGCCGATGTTTTCACCGTAAGTGGTATTGGGTGTTGAGCCAAAGAAACCGGAGAACATCGTAGACAGACCGTTAGCAAACATCGAACGATGCAGCCCCGGATCGCGTAGCAAATCTTTCTTCACAATATTCGCCGTAACAACTAAATGACCAACGTGCTCTGCAATAACCACCAGCGCGGCGGGTAGAATCGTCAGAATCGCAAACCACTCAAATTTCGGCGTATAGAACGTCGGCAACGCAAACCAGTGTGCTTCACGGATCGGCGTTAAATCGACAACGCCCATCGCAAACGACAGGGCATAACCCGCCAGCACCCCAATAAGAATAGGAATAATTGCCAAGAAACCACGGAACAGTACCGAGCCCAGCACGGTCACGCCAAGAGTGACCATGGAGATCGTAATCGTCGTGCTATCTACAGAAGCCCCGTTGGCAGGCAGCAATCCAGCCATGTTGGCCGCGACCCCAGCCAACTCCAAACCAATTACGGCCACAATCGCGCCCATCGCCGCGGGTGGAAACATCACATCCAGCCAGCCGGTTCCCGCTTTTTTCACAATTAGCGCGACCAAACAAAACAGTGCGCCGCAGACGATAAAACCCCCTAACGCAAGTTCATAACCCAACGGTAAAAGCAGCATCACAGGGGAAATAAAGGCAAAGCTAGAGCCCAGATAAGCGGGGATTTTGCCCTTACAGATAAATAAATACAGCAGCGTACCAATACCGTTAAACAGCAAAACCGTCGCAGGGTTAATCTTAAATAAAATAGGCACGAGCACCGTTGCCCCAAACATGGCAAACAGGTGCTGAAAGCTCAACGGAATCGTTTGCAAAAGCGGTGGGCGTTCGCTTACTCCGATGACGCGACGAGTCATGGTTACATCCTCTAAGTGATTTTATTGAATTATCAGGTGTTGTGTTTTGAACTTGGCCTCCCCCTAAATATTGGGAGTTGCATCTAACCGCCTAGGTTCACTCCCAAATCACTTGGTCTCATCAGTAATTTGGGAGTGAACCTCGCTAGCACAAATGCCGCTTCATATATGAAGGATACAGGCCAAAAAAAAGCCGACTCTCAAAGCCGGCTCATCTTTTATTTAGTACCAAATATCTTATCGCCCGCATCGCCCAAGCCAGGAATGATGTACCCCTTCTCATTCAAGCCCTGATCGATAGATGCGGTATACAGCTCAACGTCTGGATGTGCTTTTTCCAGTGCGGCAATACCTTCAGGCGCAGCAACCAATACCAGCACTTTAATGCTATGGCAGCCCGCTTTCTTCAGCAGGTCGATGGTGGCAATCATAGAACCGCCGGTTGCCAACATTGGGTCAACCACCAAAGCCATACGCTCATCGATGTTAGAAACCAGTTTCTGGAAATAAGGTACAGGTTCCAGAGTTTCTTCGTCACGGTAAACGCCAACGACGCTGATACGCGCGCTTGGTACGTGCTCCAAGACGCCTTCCATCATGCCCAGACCTGCGCGCAGGATTGGAACCACGGTGATTTTTTTGCCTTTGATCTGATCTACTTCGACCGGACCGCACCAACCATCAATAGTGACTTTTTCTGTTTCTAGGTCTGCGGTCGCTTCATAGGTCAGTAAACTCCCGACCTCTGATGCCAGTTCGCGAAAACGTTTGGTGCTAATATCGTTCTCGCGCATCAAGCCCAGTTTGTGTCTTACGAGCGGGTGTTTTACTTCGACGATCTTCATCATTTCATCTCCCAGGTAGCGGTCAGCGCAAAAAAAAATCGCGAGATTATACCGCCTTTTAATTTCTGCGCCACCGTTAAAATCATGATCCAGATCAGCTTAGATGAGATCTACACGGATTACAGGAAAAAACCAGATCCCCTTCACAAGCCGCTCGCAAACGTTTGCCTAGACTGTTAGAATTGCCGCGCTCTTGAATATTTCAGGGTGGTTTCTGTTATCTGATGTGAGCTTAGGCCACGCGACCACTCGCTTTATCACAGATACCAGAACTCATCCTAACCGCCATGGGGATTTTCGCAGTGACCGACAAAACCGCTCTCAGTTACAAAGACGCAGGTGTAGACATTGATGCTGGCAATGCCTTAGTTGATCGCATTAAAGGTGTGGTAAAAGAAACTCGTCGCCCAGAGGTCATGGGGGGGCTGGGTGGATTCGGTGCGCTCTGCGCCCTACCACAAAAATATCGCGAACCAATTTTGGTTTCTGGCACCGACGGCGTCGGCACCAAGCTACGTCTGGCGATGGACTTGAAACGTCACGATACTATCGGCATTGATTTAGTCGCAATGTGCGTCAATGACTTAGTCGTACAGGGCGCCGAGCCGCTGTTCTTCCTCGATTATTACGCTACGGGTAAACTGGACGTAGATACCGCGGCTAGCGTTATCACCGGTATCGCTGAAGGCTGTAAACAGTCCGGTTGCGCATTGGTCGGTGGCGAAACCGCTGAAATGCCCGGTATGTACCACGGCGAAGATTACGACGTCGCCGGCTTCTGTGTCGGCGTGGTCGAAAAATCAGAAATCATCGACGGCAGCAAAGTTGAAGCGGGTGACGTATTAATCGCACTCGGCGCAAGCGGCCCTCATTCGAACGGTTACTCTCTGGTTCGCAAAATTCTTGAAGTCAGCCATGCCGACCCACTCGCCATAGAACTAGAAGGCAAACCACTCGCCGATCATTTATTGGCTCCCACTAAAATCTACGTAAAATCAGTTCTGAAACTGATTGAAGAACATGACATTCATGCCATTGCCCACCTGACCGGTGGCGGATTCTGGGAGAATATCCCACGCGTTCTGCCGGAAGGTACTCAGGCCGTCATTGATGAATCCAGTTGGCAGTGGCCTGCAGTCTTTAACTGGCTCCAGCAGACCGGTAACGTCAGCCGTCATGAAATGTATCGTACCTTTAACTGTGGCGTAGGTATGATTATCGCTCTGCCAGCCGTAGAAGCCGATGCCGCTATCGCACTCATGAATGCCAACGGTGAAAAGGCGTGGAAAATCGGTACAATTGCCGCTTCCACCAGCGAAGAGCGTGTGGTGATTAACGCATAAGCGGTTCATGTTATGAAAAACATCGTGGTTTTAATTTCCGGCAACGGCAGCAATTTACAGGCGTTAATCGACGCCTGTCATGAGGGTCGGATCCGTGCTCGTATCAGTGCCGTATTTAGCAACAAGTCCGATGCCTATGGGCTTGAACGCGCGGCACATGACAATATTCCTGCTCATTATTTAGATCCGAAAGCCTTTGCCGACCGCGATGCTTTCGATCTTGCCTTGATGCATGAGATCGACAATTACCATCCCGACCTGGTCGTTCTCGCTGGGTATATGCGTATTCTGTCGCCGCGTTTTGTTCAGCACTATAATGGTCGGATGCTCAACATCCATCCGTCGCTGTTACCAAAATATCCGGGTCTGCATACGCACCAACAAGCGTTAAACAACGGCGATGAAGAGCATGGCACCTCAGTGCACTTCGTCACCGATGAGCTCGACGGTGGCCCAGTCGTATTGCAAGCCAAGGTGCCGATCTTTGAGCAAGATAGCGAAGACGAGATTATCGAGCGCGTTCAGGTACAAGAACACGCCATCTATCCGCTGGTTGTCAGCTGGTTTGTCGAAGGCCGTTTAACGACTAAAGACGATGCGGCTTGGCTAGACGGCGTTCGTTTGCCACCGCAGGGATATGCGCCGGACTAGTATCGTTACAATCACGAATATTCCTTTAAATCCCCGGTTTTAGCTGGGGATTTTTGTATTTACGCTTCCGTGGCTTTTTCTGACATTAACTAACGCTATAATAAAACTCGTAGTATTCACTACATCGGCTATTCAGCTGAAAATTATGACAGTGAGAGGAATCAACATGTCCAGCGACAACAACGTCAGATTACGTCCCCTGGAACGGGAAGATTTGACGTTCGTTCATCAACTCGATAATAACGCCAGCATTATGCGTTACTGGTTTGAAGAACCCTATATTGCCTTTGTAGAACTCTCTGAGCTGTATGACAAACATATCCACGATCAGAGCGAGCGTCGCTTCGTCGTTGAGCATGACGGGGTAAAAATCGGTCTGGTAGAGTTGGTAGAAATTGACCATATCCACCGCCGAGCAGAATTCCAGATCATTATTGATCCAGCCCATCAAGGCCACGGCTATGCTAGCAAAGCTGCCAAGCTGGCAATGGATCACGGATTTTCCGTGCTCAATCTCTACAAGCTGTATTTAATCGTCGACAAAGAAAACCAAAAGGCGATCCATATCTACAGCAAGCTTGGTTTTGAAATTGAAGGCGAACTGATCCACGAATTCTTTATCAACGGTGAATATCGCAATGCGATCCGCATGTGTATTTTCCAACCTGACTATTTGGCGAAATACAAATCACCGACGCCGCCGGTGAATCCAACCGGACTCTGATTTTAGTTCGCCGGATACAGCAGAGCCCGATTTTATCGGGCTCTGTTTGTTCATCTCATCCTAATATTTACTTCTGGTGATGCTCACAGCCACATCCCCAGTTTTTCAATTTAGATGTTTTACCAATACCAGGATTCAATGTATTGGTAGGATCGTTTTGCTGATAGAACGCTTTTAACTGCGGTTTGGCCTGATATAAGTGGCCCACGTTATGCTCCGCAGGATATTCCGCGCCACGCTGATCCAGCAGCGCCAGCATTTTATCTTTCAGCGCATGCACATCGACGCCTTTTTTGACGATGTAATCCTGATGGAAAACGTAGCACATGAAATGCCCGTAATAGAGGCGATGTACCAGCGCATCATCAAACTCCGGCGGCAAGCGTTCAAACCAATCATGATCGTTACGACGCAGTGCGATATCCAGCGCCAAAATATCCTCAACCTCTTTGCTGTGCACCGCGTTATAGCGTATTGCGGCGCCTGCCGCGGCAAAACGGTGTAAGAATGCCTTCGCCCCTTCTTCCGGTGTGCAGACAAAGAATTCACCTTCGGCCTGAGCAAAGTAAGATTCCAACCATGTGCGGGCTTCTTCAATACCTTCGCCTGACATTTTTAGCATCAGGTGATGTTCAAAACGGTCACGATACTCTTTCAATCGTTTAGGCAAATGCGATGGCAGCAAATGGCTCAAGGTTTGCATCGTACGATCGACCAGATGTGAGGGTAAGAAAGGCACTTTACCAAATAAGGCATCCATACGGCCTTTGAGCGTGAAGAAAGTCGGCATTTTGTCGGTGCCTAACTTGTCGATCATCACAAAGGTGTCTTTCCCATAGACTTCAGCGATATCAAATATATCGCGGTGCATGTATTCACCCGCGACCGGCAAATTTTTAAAATTAGCCAGCATATGACGGCGCAATTCCGTCAGCACCTGCGGCTGGTTAGTACCGATATAAAACACCTGCGAAGATTTTTGTGCCGGAAAAGTATCTAAACGAACCGCAAATACCGCCAACTTGCCTGCACAACCAGAAGCTTCAAACAAACGGCGCTCGTCTGCGTTAAAACGCGAAGGCGTGTCAGCATCAACATCACGAATACGCTCAGCGTAATCATGGTCTGAAGCCTGACGCTCGTCATGCTCGACGTCTTGTGGAGTGTACTGTTGCATCTCCAAACGTGTCAGGATCTCTTCCGGCGTACTACCTAACTCAATGCCCAAGTGGTTGATGAGCTCAACCTGTCCCAGTTCATTTACCCGGCCATAAAGCGCCATTTCGGTATAGGCAGGGCCACGGTGAACCAAGGAGCCACCCGAGTTATTGCAGATCCCTCCCACTACCGATGCGCCGATACACGAAGAACCAATGACCGAATGCGGTTCGCGCCCAAGCGGTTTTAGCACGCGTTCCAGATGCCACAGCGTGCTGCCAGGCAAAGCAACCACCTGTTTACCTTCATCTAGCACCTGAATTTTATCCAAACGTTGGGTGCTGATAATGACGATCTCTCGGTCATAATCGTTACCACTCGGGGTAGATCCTTCCGTGAGCCCGGTATTGGCTGCTTGCATCAATACAATTTTATCGGCCTCTACGCAGGCTTTGAACACCTTCCACTGCTCCAGCAAACTGCTCGGAAAAACGACCGCAAGCGCATCACCCTGCCCTGACCGAAATCCCTTGCGATAACGCTCGGTCTTGCGAGCATCGGTAAGAATATGGGATTTTCCCACGATCTCTGTGAGTTGATGAATGAGCGCACGTGAGTCAGATAACTGATTTCCAGCGTGAGGTTGTACCTGCATAGCCATCGTCCTTTTATTAGTATGATGAATCCTTTCGAGAATACCGCTTTTTGAGCGAATGTGAAAAAAATTATACTAATTAGTTAAATAAATAATTTACCCACACGACAAAAAAAGCCCGACACAAAGGTCAGGCTTTTGAAGTAAAAACACGGCTACTCATGCAGCCCGCATTCGCGTTTTAGGCCAAAGAATCGCGTTTCTTCCTCCGCCATCCCCGGTTCCCATTTGCGCGTGGTATGCGTATCGCCAACGGAGAGATATCCCTGTTCCCACAGCGGATGATAGCTCAGACCATTTTGCTGTAAATATTGATAAATTTGCTGATTATCCCAGTCGATGATCGGCAGAATTTTAAATACGCCACGTTGAATAGCTAACACAGGTAAATGTGCTCGACTACCCGACTGCTCACGGCGTAGGCCTGCAAACCACGTTTGCGCTCCGAGCTCTTGCAGCGCACGGTTCATCGGCTCGACTTTATTCATATCGTTATAGCGTTCTATGCCTTCAACGCCCTGTTCCCAAAGTTTGCCATAGCGCGCTTCCTGCCATGCCGGTGACTGTACTGCGCGGTAAACTTTGAGATTCAAATTCAGCTTTTCGGTAAGCGAATCAATAAATTGATACGTTTCAGGAAAGAGATAACCCGTATCCGTCAGAATCACGGGAATCGTGGGCAGTTCACGCGTGACTAAATGCAACGACACCGCAGCCTGAATCCCAAAACTGGAAGACAACGCAAACTCGGCAGGCAAATGCTCCAACGCCCACTGCACTCTCTGCTGCGCACTGAGCTTCTCCAACTGAGTATTGATTTCAGCTAAAGCCATCACCTGCTCAACTTTTGGGAGCGCTTTTAATTCGTTCAGATCTAATTGGGACATAATCAAAGTCCTCCACATCAATGCGCCCTAACAAGCAACTTAGTCATAGAAGTCTCTTGCCGGATCGAGTACTGGCCGCACAATTCCTGCTCGAATAGTAAAATCGCCAAAACCTTCATCTGTATGGCGCTCTTTTGCCCAGCGGCCAACCAGTTCGTCAATCACAGCAAGAATTTCTGCGTCACTAATGTTCTCTCGGTACATACGCGGGATACGGGTTCCAGCGCGGTTGCCACCGAGATGGAGGTTATAGCGGCCAATTGCTTTACCCACCAAACCAATTTCCGCCAGCAGTGCACGACCACAGCCATTTGGACATCCGGTAACGCGTAGTACAATATGTTCATCGCCTACGCCGTGGCTTTGCATAATTTCCTCAACCTGCGTAACAAACTGAGGTAAAAAGCGCTCGGCTTCCGCCATTGCCAGCGGGCACGTGGGATACGAAACACAGGCCATCGAGTTTTTACGTTGCTCGCTGACGCTGTCATCCATCAACCCATGCTCACGTGCAATCCGCTCAATACGGGCTTTGTCTTCTTCAGCCACGCCCGCCACAATCAAATTCTGGTTAGCGGTTAAACGGAAATCACCGGTATGGATTTTGGCTATTTCAGCCATGCCCGTTTTAAGAGGACGATTTGGATAATCCAAAATGCGTCCATTTTCGATAAACAGCGTGAGATGCCATTTTTTGTCGATGCCTTTTACCCAACCAATACGATCGCCACGGCCAGTGAATTCATAGGCGCGTACCGGTTCAAAGAGGACACCCGCGCGCTTTTCCACTTCAGCTTTGAAGTTTTCTACTCCCACGCGTTCCAGTGTGTATTTGGTTTTGGCATTTTTACGATTGGTACGGTTCCCCCAATCGCGCTGGGTAGTCACTACGCCTTCGGCCACAGCCAGCGTATGCTCAACCGGGATAAAACCTAACTCGCTGGCAGTACGGGCATAGGTTGCCTTATCGCCATGCGCAATAGAGAGCCCGCCGCCGACCAATACGTTGAAGCCAACCAGCTTGCCGTTTTCAGCAATCGCCACAAAGTTAAGATCGTTAGCGTGCAAATCGACATCATTCTGCGGAGGGATGACTACCGTAGTTTTAAACTTACGCGGCAGATAGGTCGCGCCTAAAATCGGCTCTTCGTCGGTAGTCTCTACTTTCTCCTGATCCAGCCAGACTTCCGCATAGGCACGAGTACGTGGCAAAAGATGCTCAGAGAGTTTTTTCGCCCACTCATAGGCTTCTTGATGGAGCTCGGACTCCACTGGATTTGAAGTACAGAGCACGTTACGGTTAACGTCGTTAGCCGTTGCTAACGCATCCAGCCCTAGACGATTAAGCAACTGATGCACCGGTTTCACATTCTGTTTGAGAATACCGTGGAACTGGAAAGTCTGGCGGTTCGTAATACGAATGCTGCCATAAAGGGTGCTTTCGTCAGCAAACTTATCAATACCTAACCACTGCTGCGGCGTCATCACCCCGCCCGGTAAACGGCAGCGCAACATCATGGCATGACGAGGCTCCAGCTTTTGCTCGGCGCGTTCAGCTCGGATATCGCGATCATCCTGTTGGTACATGCCGTGAAAACGGATCAACAAGAAATTATCGCCGTTGAATCCGCCTGTTAGCCCGTCATTTAAGTCTTCGGCGATAGTGCCACGCAGGAAGTTGCTTTCGCGCTTCAGGCGCTCAGCGTCGGCCAATGGCGCATCTACCACCAGCGGCCCTGGATGTTTGCTGCTAAAGGTATAGTTGCTCATTAATAAACGTCCCGCTGATAGCGGCGCTCAACGCGCAGCTCACTTAAAAATTCATCGGCTTGTTCGGCGTCCATACCACCGTGTTCAGCCAATAGCTCCAGTAACGCCTGTTCAACGTCTTTCGCCATGCGGTTGGCGTCTCCGCAGACGTAAATATGTGCGCCCTTTTCAATCCAGCGCCACACTTCTGCACCTTGTTCACGCAGTTTGTCTTGAACATAGACTTTGTGATTTTGATCGCGTGACCACGCCAGATCGATACGGGATAGAACCCCCTCTTTGACATAGCGCTGCCACTCCACCTGATAGAGAAAATCTTCGGTAAAATGTGGGTTGCCAAAGAATAGCCAATTGAGCCCTTCAGCGCCCTCAGCCGCACGTTGTTGAATGAAGGCTCGAAACGGTGCAATACCGGTGCCTGGGCCAATCATAATCACCGGTGTTTGCGGGTTTGCTGGCAGTCGGAAATTATCGTTATGTTCAATAAATACGCGTAATTCGCCCTCTTCCTCTAGACGATCGGCCAGATAACCCGAGGCGCCACCGGTGCGAGCGCGGCCTTCAACGTCATAGCGCACCACACCAACGGTGATATGAACTTCATTACCCACTTCTTCTTGCGCAGAGGCGATGGAATAGAGACGTGGCGTCAGTGGGCGCAACAGTGCGACCAGTTGCTCAGCGTCCAGATCGGCCGGAGCTTGACGGATCATATCCGGCAGCGGGGTTGTCTGAGCATATTGTTGCAGCTGGTGTTTATCCGCCAGCAGCTCAATCAGCCGTTCATCACGTGACAGAGAGGCATATTTCTCTACGATCACGGTGGTATTTTGCGTAAGCTCCAAATGGTCAGTCAGCGCTTCGCGCAGCGTCAGCGTTTGCCCATTAAGCGTGATTTTTTCATCGCCCGTGCGCCACACCAGTCCGATAATCTCTTCAACTAAATCAGGATCGTTGTGATACCACACGCCCAACGCATCACCCGGCTGATAACTTAAGCCCGAGTCGCCCAGATCAATTTCGAGATGACGAACGTCTTTATCAGAGTTACGTCCCGTGATTTTTTGATTTACCGCGAGCGTCGCAGTCAACGGCGATTCTTTGCTATAAGGGCTACTGAGTACCTGCGCCACACTTCCGGCGACGCTGGCCTGAGCCTGTGCGGGTGTAGCTTGTGGTACGCGCTGTTTAAGCACCTCAACAATCTGATTACGCCATGCTTCAGCGGCAGCCTTGAAATCGACGTCCGCATCTGCGCGATCTAATAAACGCTCAGCGCCAAGTTCACCTAAACGTGTATCAAAGTCTTTTCCGGTCTGACAGAAATTTTCATAGGATGTATCACCCAAGCCAAACACCGCAAACGCAGTCCCTGTCAGCTGTGGGGCTTTTTTCGAGAACAAATATTTATGCAGCGCTACGGCTTCCTCTGGCGGTTCACCTTCCCCTTGCGTAGAAGCAACGACCAGCAGCAGTTTTTCCTGTGCAATCTGCTTGAATTTATAATCACCGGCATTAACCAACGTGACGCTCAGGCCAGCAGCGGTGAGATCATCGCGCAGCTGTTCTGACACGCGCCGAGCATTGCCCGTTTGCGAAGCAGAAATCACGGTGATTGAAGCCGCGACCGCAGGTGCTGGAGCAATGGCTACAGCACCCGGCTGTTGATTGACCATTCCCCAGAAATAACCGGATAGCCAAGCCAGCTGGTTTGGTGAAAACTCACCAATAGCCGACTGGAGCTTTGCCAACTGCTCTGGCGTCAGTGGCAGCATAGAAGTAGGAGGAGCCTGAGTCGTCATTGCTAAGTTTTCCTTGCACAGTGATCCCTGTGGCACTTCAAGCAGCCTCAGACTGAGCTTTTAGAACCATGGGTGTGACGAATGATGTAGCGTTTTTTGTAAGGTTACCTAGCTGGATAATAACAATTAAATAAGTGATGGAAATAACAAATAACGATTTGAACTAAACACTAATTCTGATTAGTGATAGAGGTGGAAGTGTTTTCAATAAAAATCATTAAAATCAGTTACAAACATATTTTTAATGAATAAATAGACGCATTATGAATAGATTCATTTATATATTCTGCACATCCCAAAGTCTTAGCAATTTAAATAAAAAATTGACTTAGCCCTGAGCTGACGTTGATAGGAAGGATGAGAGAGAAGAAAATGGGGGTAAACAACCTTGAGATAAACACACTGCCAATCGCCTATACTGGTTGAATGGTCGCTTTCCCTGCTCGCTTTTTCCACTCTTTAAAGCAATAGGATTAAACCATAGATGCGGTAAAACTACCGCCAACGGGCGCTTTCCGGTAGTATGCGCAGGTTTTTTAGGTTACGAGGCGTCATCATGACAACCACCCTGTTTAAAGATTTCCAGTTCGAAGCTGCGCACCATCTACCCCATGTTCCAGAAGGACATAAATGTGGACGCCTGCACGGTCATTCGTTTTTAGTTCGCATTGAAATTACCGGCGAAGTTGATGCCTATACCGGCTGGGTGATGGATTTTGCCGAGCTGAAAGCGGCGTTCAAACCGATTCTGGATCGCCTCGACCATTATTATCTAAACGATATTCCTGGTCTGGAAAATCCAACGAGCGAAGTCTTGGCACAGTGGATCTGGCAACAGCTCAAGCCTGAGCTCCCTCTGCTGAGCGCGGTATTGGTGAAAGAAACCTGTACTGCTGGCTGTACCTACCGCGGCTAATGACGTGAATGCGTGACCGGTATTACACCGGTCACATTCATTGAGTTAACGACCTGACATTTTTATCAGCGTTTAGAAAGCAGCAACCCAAGAATCAGCCCCGCCGTAGCTCCAATTCCTACGCTATGCCATGGTTTATTACGCACATAACCGTCCACCTCACAACAGGCACTTTTCACTCGTTCGGTCATTGGACAAGGTGTTTCGCCGCTAATTCTTGCCTTTACTTCACGCAGCGTATCTTGCGCACTTCGACGTAGCGATGCGATTTCATCCTCAGTTTTATCTGCGCCTTCTTGCAATACGCCTTCCAAGGCATCTGCTAACAATGACACTTCTTCTTCGATTGTGCGTTCAACTCGGTCGGTTTTTCTAAACATAGTGCTCCCTCTTTGCAGTATCAAAATCATGGTCACATGCCTGCCGAAAAAACGGTGAGCAGATTTAACGTTAGCTAATAAGCATAGTTGAAAAAAAAGAGAAACTCGGCAATTAAGACTCGGACTGTTCTGGAAACGCCGTCAAACGCGAATAATCATCGGTTAAAAAATCCTCTCGACAGTTCCCTCAGCTTCGCTTATTTTCGTTAATAGCCGGTTTGCAATGCTCCAAGCTTAAACAGGCAGCGTCGCTCGGACGGTCCGGGCGCTAACGTAATCTCTGAGGTATCTATGACAGATTCACGCACTCCGCGTCGCTTTACCCGTATTGATCGTCTTCCCCCTTATGTATTTAACATCACCGCTGAGTTGAAAATGGCTGCGCGTCGGCGCGGCGAAGACATTATCGACCTGAGCATGGGGAATCCAGACGGCCCTACGCCGCCACATATTGTCGAAAAAATGTGTACCGTGGCGCAGCGTGAAGATACCCACGGCTACTCGACCTCGCGCGGTATACCACGCTTGCGTCGTGCGATCTCCCATTGGTATCAGGATCGCTATCAGGTAGACATCGATCCTGACAGCGAAGCCATTGTCACCATTGGCTCCAAAGAAGGGCTGGCGCATTTAATGCTAGCAACGCTAGATCATGGCGATACGGTTCTGGTTCCTAACCCAAGTTATCCTATTCATATCTATGGCGCAGTTATCGCAGGCGCTCAGGTGCGCTCTGTGCCTCTGGTATCCGGTATCGATTTTTTCAACGAGCTGGAACGTGCCATTCGCGAAAGTATTCCTAAACCGAAGATGATGATCTTAGGTTTTCCTTCCAACCCTACCGCACAATGCGTTGAATTAGATTTCTTCGAGCGCGTTATTAAGCTGGCAAAAGAGCACGATATTTTAGTGGTACACGACTTGGCCTATGCCGACATCGTGTATGACGGATGGAAAGCACCGTCTATCATGCAAATTCCTGGTGCAAAAGACGTGGCGGTAGAGTTCTTTACGCTGTCAAAAAGCTACAACATGGCAGGCTGGCGTATCGGTTTTATGGTGGGTAATCCAGAACTGGTGAGTGCCTTGGCGCGTATCAAAAGCTATCACGATTACGGCACCTTTACCCCCTTGCAGGTTGCGGCTATCGCCGCGCTCGAAGGGGACCAACAATGCGTCAGAGATATTGCCGAACAATACCGTCAGCGCCGCAACGTATTAGTAAAAGGTTTACACGAGGCGGGCTGGATGGTTGAAAACCCAAAAGCCTCAATGTATGTGTGGGCTAAAATCCCTGATGCGTACGCACATCTAGGCTCACTCGAATTTGCCAAAAAACTGTTGGCCGATGCCAAAGTGTCAGTTTCACCCGGTATTGGTTTTGGCGACTACGGCGACACCCACGTTCGCTTCGCCCTGATCGAGAATCAGGATCGCATTCGTCAGGCGGTACGCGGGATTAAAGGGATGTTTAGGAAGGATGGAGTGATAGCGGGGAAAAGTTAAGGTTTGGAACGTCAATAGCCTTTGGGATTGCAGTGAAATATTTCGTTCGCCGGTCAGCAAATGCGTTTCCATGACACCTCTGGCGAAGGCGACCGATGAGAGCCCCGTTGCGCGGGGGCTCTCAACTCGCGCGCTTTTATCCGAGACGCCATCTCCGCTCCGGTTTGGTATCGCCCATCCCGGGCGCCCCAAACTCCGCCGGTACATCCC
>NZ_LXET01000015.1 GCF_001655005.1 Hafnia paralvei ATCC 29927 | reverse complement strand
TTATGTGATATTCGATGCTTTAGGCGTACGAAACTTTACCCAGTTCTCATGTAAATTCCGGTGCATAAGGCGTCCGAAACCTCACCGCCCACAAAGATGATCTTTCCCTAAAAGACCTTCACTGTACCTTCGGCCTAAAGAAAATCACTGGCAATACCACCAGCGCCATCGCGTAGAACATTCCCCCCTGATAATGCTCAAATAGGAAACCTGATAGCATCGTCATTATCGCCACGCTTCCTCCCATTCCCAGCGCCGAATAAACCGCCTGTAGACGAATAACATCGCCGCCCTGCCGCGCTGAAATAAAACGCATCGCCGCAAGATGGCAAACAGTGAAAGATCCAGCATGCAAAATCTGAATCAAAATCAGCCAAGGTAAGGCGGTGGTTGACCCCATCAAGCTCCAGCGAATCACCGCGCAAATGCACGATAACAGCAGCAGCTGAGAAACTGACATACGACGAAATAATCGTTTACTCAGAGCAAAAATGATCACTTCAGCCACGACGCCGAGCGACCAGAGATAGCCCACTACCGATGCTGAATAACCAGCTTCCTGCCAATAGATAGTGCTAAATCCATAGTAGCCCGCATGAGCGCCCTGTAATAAAGCCGCGCACAACAAAAAACGCCATACCGGCGCTTCTGTTAATAAAATCTTCCACGGAGTGGTATCATCTTGCACTGCACTCGCTTTCGGCGCGTCTTGCGGCATATGGCGCGGACGTAGCAGCATTCCAAGCAGCATGGCGACCAGCCCCGCCCACAGGCAATACATAATCGCTTTATGGCCAAACGCATTCACCACTTCGCCGGTTACCGCAGAGCCAATCACAAAAGCCATCGAGCCCCATAACCGGACTTTTCCATAATCCAAACCAACCTGACGCTGCCATGTGGCGGCTAAGGCATCGGTTAAAGGGATCAGCGGGCCATAGAAAAGACTAAATCCGGCCATCACGACCAGCAGCCAAGCCCAAGCGGTCCCAAATGAGAAGGCGATAGAGCAAATTAAGGCAAGGAGAGCAATTAGACGAAGTGCAGTAATAAGTTGAGAGGTTTTTTTAACCGAGGGAGCAATAAACAAACTACCGAGAAAACGGGCTATCATCCCAGCGCCTAGCAATAGGCCAATCGACTCTGGTGAAATTCCCTCGCCTTGTAACCACAGGCTCCAGAACGGCAAAAATATGCCAAAAGAGAAAAAATAGGTGAAATAACTCAGTCCTAACCAACCCGCAGACGGCAACATTTTTCCTCCTTAATTTTAAACGCGTTACTTTGACAGAGGCCTTCTATGCTGGCAATCAATATCGTCGGAAAATCAATTAGAAACCCCATATCCCCACTGATGCCGACGGGTCGTATTCAAAATATTCTGAAGATTTTTAATTTCCATCAGTGGATTGGCTTACTATTTGATTGCAAACGATATACGACGCTGAAACCGTTTAATCTTTTGTGAGATGCGGATCTAAAATTAGGATTTGATTGATTCCATCTACGCCAAGGCTAGCTAACATAGGCACCCCCGTACTTTGACTAGGACGATGACGAGTGACCCATTCCACTTCGTTAGAAAATATTGATGCACTCAAGGCTGAAATCAATCAGGAACTTTCCATGATGGAATTTGACTTAAAACTGCAAATTTCGCACGATGTTTTAGCCACCTATTCGGAAAAAGAATCCGAAGAAACTCTTGAAGCCACGGCTTGAATCACGCAAATCTTTCCCCGGTTCACTGAGCCGGGATTGCCTGCAGCAGCTCACAGCGTTTATCCAATAACGACTCCACTGAAGCCCGATTGCGCTCCCCCATCCCTACCCGCGTTGCCAGCAAAATAAATCCGGGCTGCGTATCAAAGGTTGTGGGTACGATAGCAACACCGTAATAAGCCAATTGTTCTGGCGTAAGGTTAAACGGCTCGGCCAATGAACGAATCGGATATACCCCCATCAACGTCGGCTGAACGACGCGTTTGGCGTAAAATGCATGACGCAGCAACGTATCCGGTAATAAAGTCCACTGTTCGCGAATAAAGGGTCTTTCCGCTTTGAGCTGGCGACGCACATCTTCGCGCAGACAGGTGAGATGAATATGAAGCTGATTCTGACTGCGCCCATAGGCTGAATTTAGCGCCAGCCCCAACACATCGTCCGGTATCGGCTTGCCATATTCGTAGGCTAAACGGTGGCGCATCGTCCACGCAAGACCAAAATAGTCGGGCGTATCCTTCTCTAACAGCGCGGAGCTTTCAATTCCGCTCATTCGTGTATTAGGCACTAAAATAAAATGGTAATGAAAACGGGGATTTTGAATCACGGTGAAACCGTGCTGTAGATCTTGAGTTGGAGTGTAGATCTGAGTGCAAGGCGCGGGATCGTGTTTTTGCTGATAATTCACCCGACATACTTTATCAACTACGCCCCATAAGGCATCGGACTTGGCGCAGCCGCTGAGCAAAAACACCAATATTAGCGGTGCGATACTAAAAATCGTTCGATACACATTTAGCGTCGCACCTCTAAACATCAGCATACTAAGCGATATTCAAATACTTATGGGTTTGCATCGATAAACGCCAGTTACGCGCAATGCAGGTTTCAATGCACAGCTTGGTAGCACTCTCTTTTTGGCTAATCGGTTGAAGCGCAATAATACGTTGCTTATCATCGTGCAACACCGCCAGTAGAGTATCTAAATCTTCAATATCTCGCTCGCGAGCCACGGGGTGTTTCACCTCATCGGCACGTATCAAAGCAGATTCCAACACCTTCATGCCGCCCTTCATATTCACCTTTGGCGACACAGTGACCCAAGTGGCGTCTGAACAACGAATTTCATGTGTACCACTGGTTTCTATCTGGCACGAGAAGCCATGCTGGTTCAGTAATTCCGTTAACGGGCGTAAATCATGAATACACGGCTCACCGCCGGTAATCACTACATGGCGCGCGGTATAACCACGTTCGTGCAGGATCGCCAAAAGTTGGTCAGGCGTGGCACTCCCCCATGCATCGCTCTCTGCGGTCTTGATCAGAATCTCATTCATGCCGATTTCGCGCTCAGGCAACTGTTCCCACGTATGCTTGGTATCACACCAGCTACACCCGACTGGACAGCCTTGCAGGCGAATAAAAATAGCCGGAACACCGGTGTAAAAACCTTCCCCTTGCAGGGTCTGGAACAATTCATTTATCGGATACGACATGACACTCTCATTATTAACAAAATCTTCTCACCCTATACCCCAAACAGTTGGCGCTGCAGCTAACGCAGAAGCAGCTTCAAGTATGGGAGGTAACAAAAAAGCTGCCCATATTGTCGCAGATTTGTCTCTGCTTAGCCAAACCACACCGCACGCCGTCAACTCTGCGTATACAAGTCACAATTAGATAACATTTCAATCAAAAACGTTTGACACCCTTCGCGCTTTCGAAAATAAATGTATATACAACTCTATACCACTTTGGGGACGTAATGAATTTATTGGCTTCGGACGTTATTTGGCGCAACGGGCGCTTAGCAACCATGAGCACACAACAAAAAGCGCCCTATGGGATTATCGAGCGTCATGCGCTGATCGTGCGCGATAAACATATTATAGCCGTGATCCCTGAAGATCAGATTCCAGCAAAGCATCCGCTTCAGGTGGATTTACAACATCGGCTAGTGACCCCCGGACTTATCGACTGCCATACACACCTTGTTTTCGGTGGCGATCGTGCCTATGAATGGGAACAACGTCTGAATGGGGTTTCCTATACGGAAATCAGCCAAAACGGCGGCGGGATCAATGCTACCGTTCGAGCCACCCGCGAAGCTTCACCGGACACGCTACTCACCCTCAGCCAGCAACGCCTGCGTGCATTGATGGATGAAGGGGTAACAACGGTAGAAATCAAATCGGGCTACGGGCTGGATTTAATTAACGAAGAAAAACAGCTACGCGTAGCGCAGCAGTTAGCGCGGCAAAATGCCGTAGATATCAGTCCTACGCTGCTTTCTGCTCATACGACACCACCGGAATACCGCGGACGCGCCGACGCCTATATTGATCTCATCTGCGAAGAAATTCTGCCTCAGCTATGGGACAAAAAACTCTTTGAGTCGGTTGATGTGTTCTGTGAAAGCGTAGGTTTCTCACTGGCACAAAGTGAAAAACTGTTTGCCGCCGCCCATCGTTTGGGCATTCCCGTTCGCGGTCATATGGAACAACTCTCCAATCTTGGCGGCAGTCAACTGGTCGCTAGCTATCGTGGGCTTTCAACCGACCATATTGAACACCTTGATGAAACGGGAATTCAGGCTCTGGCACACAGTCAAACCGTCGCCGTGCTGCTGCCTGGCGCATTCTATTTCCTGCGAGAAACCCAGCGTCCACCGGTTGAAATGCTACGCCAATATCATGTTCCTATGGCGGTCGCCAGTGATTTCAACCCCGGAACCAGCCCTTTTGCGTCTCTGCGTCTCGCCATGAATATGGCCTGCGTACAGTTTGGACTCACGCCAGAAGAAGCTTGGCTTGGCGTAACTCGTCACGCCGCTCAGGCGCTGAACCGCCAACACAGTCACGGGCAACTTGCTGCCGGTTTTCAGGCTAATTTCGCCGTGTGGGATGCAGAAAAGCCAGTGGAAATTATTTACGAGCTGGGGAGAAACCCTCTGTATCAGCGAGTTTATCAAGGTCACCCAACTGCAAAAAAACCTAACGAGGACGCACAATGAGCCATTGGCAACCCACGGCCACTGACGTGTGGCAAGGTCGTAACGATTTGGCGGAGTCTCCTGAAGCACTGCGCTTATTTCAGGTGGTTGGGCAACAAGATGAGCCAAGGCCGGTCGTTTTGCTGGGCTTCGCCTGCGATGAAGGGGTAAAACGAAACCACGGCCGTATTGGTGCCGCCGCCGCTCCCGATGCACTGCGTAAAATGCTGGCGAACCTCGCGGCTCATGCTGGACACCATCGTTTAACCGACGGCGGCACGCTGATGGTGGGAGAAACACCGCTGGAAGAAGCGCAGGAAACATTCAGCCAAGGCGTAACAGCCTACCAACAGCGCGGCGTGCGCACATTAGTCTTCGGCGGAGGACATGAAACCGCCTTCGCTCACGGTTTAGGGATCTATCGTGCTCATCCCAACAAAACCGTAGGCATTATTAATTTCGACGCCCATCTGGATTTGCGCCGCAATGACGTCGCCACGTCCGGTACCCCGTTCCGCCAGTTGGCACAGCACTGTGAACAGCACCAGAAACCATTCCACTATTTATGCGTGGGAGCCAGCTTAGCCGCCAATACGCAAGCGCTGGTCAATGAGGCTCATCGGTTAAAGGTTGAGATCGTTTGGGATACGGATGCGCTAACCCGAACGCTTGACGATCTCTGCGATCAGATCCGCACGTTTATGGGAAAATGTGAGATCGTTTATCTCACCGTCGATCTCGATGTATTACCCGCATGGCAAATGCCTGGGGTTTCAGCCCCAGCTGCGGTAGGTTTACCCATTGAGCGCCTGTTGCCGCTAATTGGTGCAATATGTGAAAGTCCCTCATTGTGGGGAGCTGATCTGGTGGAATACAATCCGTCATTGGATCCACTACAGTCGGGTGCGCGGACGGCGGCGCGAATCGCGTGGCAAATCCTACATCAATGGAACATAGGCGAGCGCCCATAAGGAATATTATCCATGACACTTTCCGCTGATTTATCAACTTTATCCACGCCTGCGCCTTTGTATGAGCAGGTCAAAAAAATGATCACCGATAACATCAGTAATGGAACTTGGCCGCCAAACCATCGTATTCCTTCAGAGGCCGAGCTGGTTGCTCATCTGGGGTTCAGCCGAATGACCATCAACCGCGCACTGCGTGAACTGACTCATCAAGGATTGCTGATCCGTATGCAGGGCGTCGGTACTTTTGTAGCTGAACCCAAAGGGCAATCTGCACTGTTCGAAGTACACAGCATCCGCGACGAAATTCTGGCACGTAATCACCGTCATCACTGCAAAATTATCTTGCTGGCCGAAGCACAGGCCAACAGCGAACAGGCCGCTGCGCTCAACCTTGGCGTGGGCTCCAAGCTCTTTCACTCAATCATTGTGCATTACGAAAACGATACACCGGTGCAAATTGAAAACCGCTACGTGAATCCCGTCGTTGCACCGGATTATCTTCAACAAGATTTTCAAAAGATTACGCCGCATGACTACTTATCCCGCGTTGCGCCACTCACGGAAGGCGAACATATCGTTGAAGCGGTATTGCCCTCCGCCGAAGAAAGCCAGTGGCTACATATCCATGCCAGCGAGCCTTGCCTATTGATCGAACGCCGAACTTGGTCTAAACATCATAATGTTACCTATGCAAAATTGCTGTTTCCCGGAACTCGGCATCGCTTAAAAGGACATTTCACCTCATGAATCAATGGCAGATCCTACGATGGGCTGATTATCATTCGATGCCCTGGAAAAATGGACAAGGCGTTACACAGGAAATCATGCGCGTGGATTCGCCCAACGGGCGGGACTTTCGCTGGCGTCTTTCCATGGCAGAAGTCACCACCGATGGTGATTTCTCTCGTTATACCGGCTATCAACGCATCCTTTCCATTTTGGAAGGTGAAGGTTTGCAACTCAAAATAGATGGCCGCATCGAACCTCCATTGTTGATCTGCGGAATTCAGCGTTTTTCCGGCGATAGTCGCGTCAGCAGCACGCTACTGAATGGGAAAGTGCGCGATCTTAACTTGATTTATGACCCACGCTATTACGGTGCTCGACTACAGTGGGTGACGACCAGCCCCAACATGCCTCCCCTACGCTGCCACGCGAGCACCATTATTTTATTTTGTCACGACGGCGAAATTTCTCTTACCCCTGTAGGGGGCGGCAAATCTATTACTCTTAATAAATACGACAGCGCGGTGCTCGTCACGCCAAGACCGCAAACCCATACCGTTGAACTCGACGGCCATGGGCATCTCGGTGTGTTTGAACTGACAGGGTTCGATCAATAAAACAAACGATGCTGAGAATGCGCTTAAGCATCTCTTATTTATTCTTTCCGCCTGTTAAACATGTCAGTCTGCCGCACGATTGGTTAAACTATAACTAATCGAGTGGTATGTAGCTGCTCATTAACAGGAGGTTATCGATGTTTACCGTTATTCCCGTCTTAGTGGTTGTTGCGTTGGTCATCGTTTGGTCAGGGATTAAGATCGTGCCGCAAGGCTTCCAATGGACCGTTGAACGCTTTGGCCGCTATACCAAAACATTAATGCCAGGCCTGAATCTCATCGTCCCCTTTATGGATCGCGTTGGTCGCAAGATCAACATGATGGAACAGGTTCTGGATATTCCTGCCCAAGAGATCATTTCGAAAGATAACGCCAACGTCACTATTGACGCCGTCTGTTTTATTCAGGTTATCGATCCAGCGCGTGCCGCCTATGAAGTCAGCAATCTAGAGCGCGCCATCGTCAATTTGACCATGACAAATTTTCGAACGGTCTTAGGGTCAATGGAACTGGACGAAATGCTGTCTCAGCGCGATCACATCAATGGCCGTTTGCTGCATATTGTGGATGAAGCGACTAATCCTTGGGGCGTTAAAGTTACCCGTATCGAGATCCGCGACGTACGCCCACCGGTTGAACTGGTTGCGTCCATGAATGCCCAGATGAAGGCAGAACGTACTAAACGTGCCGATATTCTGGAGGCCGAAGGGGTACGTCAGGCAGCCATTTTACGCGCCGAAGGTGAAAAGCAATCTCAAATTCTGAAAGCGGAAGGTGAACGCCAGTCTGCATTCCTACAGGCAGAAGCACGTGAGCGTGCCGCAGAAGCGGAAGCTCAGGCGACGAAAATGGTTTCTGAGGCAATTGCCGCCGGTAACATTCAGGCGATTAACTATTTCGTGGCACAGAAATACACCGATGCGCTACAAAAAATTGGATCTGCCACCAACAGCAAAGTCATCATGATGCCATTGGAGGCCAGCAATCTGATGGGCTCAATCGGCGGTATTGCTGAACTGCTTAAAGAAACTGGTCCGGTTAAAGGCAAATCATAATGGTCGAATACATTGCCCAAAATCCGCATGGCTTCTGGCTGTCGCTGGGTGGTGTGCTGTTAGCAGCCGAATTACTTGGGGCGGGCGGATACCTGCTGTGGAGCGGGATCTCTGCCCTGATAGTCGGTTTGTTGACATGGATTTTTCCCTTCGGTTGGGAGTGGCAGGCAACGCTGTTCGCTATTCTCACCGTCGCAACCGCTTTTCTTTGGTGGCGCTGGCTCAAGCGTAGCCAACCAGAATCGAAAAACAACGACGACTTGCTCAATCAGCGTAGCCGACAGCTCATTGGCGCCCGTGCAACGTTAGAAGCGCCTATTGTTAATGGCAATGGACGTATTCGGATTGGCGACAGCAGTTGGCGAGTGACCTGTTATCAGGATTTGCCGACAGGCACCGTCGTTGAAGTCGCGGATGTTGAAGGGATTACCCTGAAAGTCAAAGCCATTAGGTCATAACATGCTAATTTTGGCGGCGATTTGATATTTCCGCCAAAAATCTGAGTGACGCCGTTAGCAAAGACGTAATTACAGCGATAGCACTGGAATACCACAATGCTGTTTACCGCGGTACTATTTACTTACCGCGATGGCAGCATCCCGCCAGATTATTAATAATCGGACAATCGGCGCTATCATCGCCGGGGCACTCATCGGCCAGCGACATTAAACGTAACCGCATTGCCTGTAACTCTTCAATCTGATGCTCTATTTCAGCCACTTTTTCTAACGTACGGCTTTTAACATCGGCACTATGACGGCTTTTATCTCGAAAGAGATCGACCAAATCGCGACATTCTTCTAGCGTAAACCCCACTTGACGAGCCTGACGCAACAAAGTGAGCTCTTCAATATGCTTTTCGGCGTAAAAACGGTAGCCGTTATCCGCCCTATTTGGCGCAGTCACCAGCCCCTTCTCCTCATAAAACCGGATAGTTTTACTGGTGAGTCCCGTTTTCTTGGCAACTTCACTAATATTCATTTTTCCTCCCGCTTGACCTTACCCTTGCTGGAAGGTTTAAGCTTAGTCCAAGTGAAAAATAGCATGTCATTCACCGGTCGGCCAACATCCTTGGATTGAACGGTAATACTCAAGAGGAATTCATTATGTCACAAACACAGCTGTTCGCACTGCAAGGCTTGTCCTGCATGAACTGTGCGAAAAAAGTAAAAACTGCGCTAGAGGCGCGCCCTGACGTTGAAGTCGCTCTGTTGAATAATCCGCGTTACGCTAAAGTCACCGGCGACGCCGATGCCCAGACCATCGTCTCAACCGTTGAACAGGCGGGTTATCATGCAACGCTGGCGGGCACACCAGACGTTACGCTAGCGTTAAGCGGTCTGAGCTGTGGGCATTGCACCGCCAGCGTAACCAAAGCGTTGGAAGCCGTAGCAGGCGTTGATGCTGCCGATGTGTCTCTGACTGAAGCTAAGATCTATGGCTCTGCCGACGCCACTGTGCTGATCGAAGCAGTCAAAGCGGCTGGCTATGAAGCCGCTCTAGCCCAAGGTGAAAGCCACCCAAAAACTGAGCCGCTGACACAGTCTGCATCTAACAGCACGACAGCAACACAAGCGCCGGAAACTCTGGCAGCGGCTGAAACATCATCTCCGGCCATCCCTAGCACTGCGGATACCCTCGCAGACACCGATGACAGCGTCCAATTGCTGCTCGATGGCATGAGCTGTGCCAGCTGTGTTCTGAAAGTACAGAATGCTTTACAAGGGGTTCCCGGCGTAGAGCAAGCGCGAGTTAACCTTGCCGAACGCAGTGCATTAGTCACAGGACATAGCGATCCGCAGGCGCTGATTCAGGCAGTTGAAAAAGCGGGTTACGGCGCCGAAATCATTCAAGATGAAGAAAAGCGCCGCGCACGCCAGCAAGAGTCCGCTGAGAAATCGGTGAAGAAATTCCGTTGGCAGGCGGCGTTAGGTTTAGGCCTTGGTGTTCCGCTGATGGCGTGGGGTTTATTCGGTGGTTCAATGGAACTGACGGCGACCAACCAAAATAATTGGTTGATCGTTGGCCTGATTACGCTTGGCGTCATGGTATTTGCTGGGGGGCATTTCTACCGTAACGCATGGCGTAGCCTAATGAACGGCAGTGCGACAATGGATACCTTAGTGGCATTGGGTACCGGCGCCGCTTGGCTGTATTCCATCACCGTAACCCTGTGGCCACAGGTGTTTCCGATGGAAGCACGTCATCTCTATTATGAAGCCAGTGCGATGATCATCGGTTTGATTAACCTTGGTCACGCCATGGAAGCCCGTGCTCGCCAACGTTCGAGCAAAGCGCTTGAACGTTTGCTGGATTTAACTCCGCCAACCGCTCGCGTCGTCACCGAAGAGGGAGAGAAAACCCTCCCGCTGGCGGATGTTAAGCTAGGAATGACACTTCGCCTAACCACCGGCGATCGTGTGCCGGTTGATGGTGAGATCATCTCCGGAGAAGTGTGGATGGATGAAGCCATGCTTACCGGAGAACCCATCCCACAGCAGAAATCCACCGGCGATCAGGTTCATGCGGGTACCGTGGTACAAGATGGTAGCGTGCTGTTTCGCGCAGGTGCCATCGGCAGCCAAACCACGCTGGCGCGCATCATCAAACTGGTTCGTCAGGCGCAAAGCAGCAAGCCTGAGATTGGCCAGTTGGCTGACCGTATTTCAGCGGTGTTTGTTCCTACCGTCGTCGGGATTGCTATCTTCAGCGGTCTGATCTGGTACTTCTTTGGTCCACAACCACAGATTGTGTACACCTTAGTAGTTGCAACGACGGTGCTGATCATTGCCTGCCCTTGCGCACTAGGTTTAGCGACACCTATGTCGATTATTGCCGGCGTAGGACGCGCAGCAGAGTTTGGCGTATTGGTGCGTGATGCAGATGCGTTGCAGCGCGCCAGCGAGCTCGATACCTTGGTATTCGACAAAACCGGTACGTTGACCGAAGGACAACCAAAAGTCGTTGAAATTCATACGTTCAACGATGTCAGTGAAGCTCAGGCATTGCAATGGGCTGCTGCGCTGGAAGCGGGCTCAAACCATCCTTTGGCACGTGCCATCACAGAACGTGCAGAACGTTTGGTCATTCCAGATGTGACGCAGTTCCGCACCTTGCGCGGTTTAGGCGTAAGCGGAGACGTCGAGGGCTATACGCTTCTGCTGGGGAATGATTCGCTGATGGAACAACAGAAAGTGGATATCAGCGACGTGAAGGCGCTACTGAAACAGCAGGCCGAGCGTGGAATTACGCCCGTATTATTATCAGCAAACGGTAAGCCCGCGGCGCTGCTTTCCATTCGAGATCCCCTGAGAGGCGACAGTGTCGAAGCACTACAGCGTTTACACGGGCTGGGCTATCAGTTGGTCATGTTGACCGGCGATAACCCGCTAACCGCCAACGCCATTGCCAAAGAGGCTGGCATTGACCGAGTCATCGCAGGTGTGATGCCAGAAGGCAAAGCGGATGCAATTAAAGCCTTGCAGTCCAAAGGACATAAAGTTGCGATGGTTGGCGACGGTATCAACGACGCCCCTGCTCTGGCACAGGCGGATGTGGGTATAGCCATGGGAGGAGGTAGCGATATCGCCATTGAAACGGCTGCTATTACTCTGATGCGTCACAGTCTGACCGGTGTGGCTGACGCGATTGAAATCTCCTGCGCGACACTGCGCAATATGAAACAAAACCTGCTCGGTGCCTTTGTGTATAACTCACTGGGGATCCCGATTGCTGCAGGTGTGCTCTACCCGCTCACAGGAACACTGCTTAGTCCAGTGGTCGCTGGTGCAGCAATGGCGCTGTCATCCATTACCGTAGTCAGCAACGCCAACCGTTTATTGCGCTTTAAGCCCAAATCTAAATAAAGGCTAAATCGACACCAAACGCGACAAAAAGCATCGAGATTTCGGTGCTTTTTTTTTGCCTTTGCCTGCACACTGCACGTAGCATAGAAAAAAAGGAAAGGTGATCAATGAAACACTGGCTGCGTAAACTTGCTCTCTGGTTGGGAATTGTCCCCACGACGACCTATGCCTATCCTGCGCTGGATATCCACTTGCAAGGCGGCGTAAACCTGCATCTGGTGGGAAGCATCCATATGGGTACCGAAAACATGTCCCCTCTCCCCGATGCGCTAATTCAACGGCTAAAACAGGCGGATGCGTTAATCGTTGAAGCCGATATCACCCGCTCCTCCCCCTCTTTTGAAACTCCTGAGACAGAAACCCCGTTGGAGTTTCACCTCTCTCACGAACAATGGTTACAGGTGCAACAGCGCTGTCAAGAAACGGGAATTCCGGTGAGCGCCGTTCAGTATTTTCCCGCCTGGCGCACCGCGTTGACCTTACAGGCACAGCAGGCTCATCAGTTAGGTCTACGCTCTGAATATGGCATCGACTATCAGATGCTGCGTTTTGCACAGCAACGTTCACTCCACGTCATCGAACTTGAGGGAGCTGATACGCAAATGGCGTTACTGCACGCATTACCCAATAATGGGATCGTGCTACTGCAAGACACCCTGACACATTGGCATACCAACGCACGCTTGCTGCAAACGCTGATTAGCGGATGGATATCGCCGACGGAGTCGATCTCAACCACCGATCTACCCTCCACTTTCAGCGATGAGCTTTATCAAGTATTAATGGGCGATCGCAATCAAAAATGGCAAAAAATGCTGCTGGCACTCCCTGCAGGAAACTATGTGGTCGCCGTTGGCGCTTTACATCTCTACAGCGAAGGCAACCTGCCAGAACTCCTCGCGCCCTATACCGCACATTAGGCGAAAAAAATGGCCAATATTTCTATTGGCCAGTCAAAGAGGAATTTCATTATTATCGTTATGCTACAAAGATAGACGTTCTGTTTACCCTCGTAGTTGCCAGCATAGGGTAGCAATGCCGCTGTGATTCTGGCAATAGTTATTCTGTGGATGCTGTAGCCAACAAACATTTAGCGCACGAATAAATAAGCAACCGAACCTGACGTTGATGAATAACAGCGTTATCATTGTGCTCATTGTCATGTTGCATACACAGAGTTCGAGTTTGCATAGGTTCGCTAACCCCACAAAGATGCAGCTTAAAGTATGATGGATTTAGAGGTTTAAATAATGACTCCCGCTGTTCTTCTGCTTGAAAAAAATAAAGTGCCTTTTACCCTCCACCAATACCATCACGACAGCGACGAAACCAATTTCGGCGATGAAGTCGTTCGTAAGCTAGGTTTAAACGCCGAGCAGGTTTATAAAACCCTGCTGGTTTCCCTTAACGGAGACGCTAAAAATTTGGCCGTTGCGGTAACCCCTGTGGCTTCAATGCTTGATTTAAAAAAAGTGGCCAAAGCATTCGCCGCCAAAAAAGCGGATATGGCCGATCCACAGTTGGCACAGCGCGTTACCGGTTATCTGGTGGGAGGTATTAGTCCACTAGGGCAAAAGAAACGCCTACCCACCGTTATCGACAGCGGTGCGCAGCAATTTGATTCGATTTATGTATCCGGCGGAAAACGGGGGCTTGATATTGAACTCTCAGCGCAAGACCTTAGCCGTATGACTAACGCCAGCTTTGCCGAAATTGCGAAACGAGATTGACGAGTTCTGTTTATCAGAACCCGTCAACATTGAGTTTTCACTCAATGAGCTTGGTTTAACTTCTGCACTTCAGCTTTAGCCTTCGCTAACTGCGCTTCAAAGGCGGGGTTATTGTGTAAGGATGCAACCACGGCGCTGCCGACGACACGGGCAGCGTCTACGTCACTTTGCCAATGATAGCCACAGATAACGCGGCTCTGCCCAAGATCATAACCTCGTTTGAGGATTTCATTCTGTCGAGCAGGATTCACTTCAGCCAGCACCAGCGCCACTGACCAGCCAATAGTGGTATGACCCGAAGGGTATGAACCGTTGGTTGACAGCTCTTTCTCATCTTCTGGGCGACAGGTTGCTTCTTTATAGAAAGCAAAGGGACGTACGCGGTTATAATGTTGCTTGGCTGAACGCGTCGCATACTCGCCCGCATCCTCTTTCATCGTCGTAATCAGAGTGAAGGTTTCAGGGGTTTTTTCTTTCGAAATTGGGAAACCAAAGGCCGTGGAGAAATTTCGCGCCAAGCTATCTTTAGAAACATCGGCGTCATCATACGCCTGCTTTCCACGCTCTGTGCTGCGCTGTGCCTTCCCTTCATCATAGTGAGCTTTGTCACTCAGGAAATCGATGCTGGTGTAAGCGGGTGGTGGAGGCAGCAGCTTTAAGCTGTCGGGTGCTTGTTCATATTTAAGATAATGATCGTCGGCAGCCATGCCATAACCAGAGACTAATAAACCAACTAACGTTGCTAAAACTATTTTCTTCATCGGTGTGTTTCCTCCTATCTGGCATCTTAAATGCTCTGATCGTTGCCAACCGTGACAGGGATAACATTTGCCTAATGAATGCTAATAGTTATTTGATAATTAAAATAAAAACGGCGCAACGTTGAAAAACACCGCGGATAAAAATGCAAAAACCCGCACTAGGCGGGTTCTTGATATGCAGTCACTTAGCGTTTCTGCATGCGTTATTGGCTATTACAGCGCAACAACGTTTACTGCTGATGGACCTTTAGCGCCGTTCTCGATAGAGAACTCAACTTTTTGGCCTTCATCAAGAGTTTTGAAATCATTGCTCTGGATTGCAGAGAAATGTACGAATACATCTTTGCTGCCATCTTCAGGAGAGATGAAACCGAAACCTTTACCAGCGTCAAACCATTTTACTAAACCAGTCATTTTATTAGACATAGATACTTCCTTTAATTATTTTTTGAGCCATCAGCGATTTTAAAAGTCACTTGGCGAATGTGGTCGTCTTCAGAGAGTTACTTATTGAAAAGTTCTTATTTGGCACTTAGGAGAAGACTCACAAGAAGAAGAGGTATCTATGCGGATAGCGCTTGAACTGAGGACTGCTTTACTAAAACTGCGTTCATAAGGTCTGTGTTTCAAACCGATGACGCTATTTACTCATACCTGACCTAAGTTATCAAGAATTATTTTCAAATAATAATTTCTCTCATCTAGACGGCTAGACTGGTGGAAGTTTAGGTGGGCCATATTTGGCGTTGACGGAGAGCAAAACCTACCCTCCGTCATACACGACTTTACTGATAGACAATCTCGCCTTTCGGCTCATAGTCTGACACTTTGAGCGGAGAGTGCTTTTCGATGTACTGCTTTAACACCTCTGCGTCCACAAACCCTGTATTCACATAGCTTGGCAGCTCACTGACGATCGGATAATCGTCACCACCCGTGGCGTTAAAATTGAGCAGCGCCAAACGGTAGACTTTGTCAGCCTGTAATGGCTCTCCTTTAATTTTCACATCGCTAACGCCCTTTCCATCCGCGATTAAGCTCACGTTTGAGAATTGAGCATAAGCGCCAGAATCCACTTTTTTATTGGCAACCACGGCGAGATATTTTTCGAGATCGCTACCTTTCATCTCCACATACGCCACGGTGTTGCCAAACGGCTGCACTTTCAACACATCTTTGTAGCTGATATCTCCCGGTTCGATAGAGTCTCGCACGCCACCGCCGCTCATAACGCCCAGATCGGCCTGAGTGCGCTCCATCTGTGCCGCTAGCAGCAAGCGCGCCATATTGGTTTGTTCAAAGCGAACTTTGCTGCGATCGCCCTCTAATTTTCCATCCACGCTACCGACTTTAACTTCCAACTGTGCTTTGCCCTTCTCTTCAAACGGCGTCAACAGCTTAAGCATTTGTGGGTTTTGCTCGATTTTATGGGTGTAATATGCACGCTCAACGGTACCATCATCTTTGGTCACTTTTTTGCTGAGGTTCACGGGAATAAGCTGGTAGTGTTGCAGCGTCAGCGCGCCGTTTCGGAAGGTAAAATCAGCGCGACCAACATATTTGCCCCATTCATGCGCCTGCACGATCCAAGTACCATTCTGGCGATCGGGGGCACATGGTGTCCCTGGCACATAATCAACCTGCTTTTTATTCTCTGACGCCATGCACACCGGATCTTGTGAATGGCCGCCAACAATCATGTCCAGATATCCCGCGGGGAGCTTGCGCGCCATTTCAACGTCGCCGGGTGCATTGGAACCATGCTCGCCGTTATCATAGTGCCCCATATGGGTGGCCGCGATGATCACATCCGGTTTTTCGTTTTGTTTGATCTGCTGGATCAGCGTCTTAGCTTCCACTGCCGGATCACGGAATTCGATCCCTTTTAATAATTCAGGGTTGCCGATCTTCGCGGTGTCATCGGTGGTTAAACCAATCACTGCAATTTTAATATCCTGCTTATCGAAAACTTCGTAAGGCTGAAATAACCGTTTTTCAGTGCCTTGCTGGTAAATATTGGCTGAAAGCAAAGGAAAGGTCGCCCACTTTTCCTGCTGACGTAAAACAGATAACGGGTTGTCAAACTCATGGTTACCAATCGCCATCGCATCATAGCCAACTAGATTCATGCCGCGGAAATCAGGCTCTGCATCCTGTAAATCTGATTCGGGAACGCCAGTATTGATATCACCACCGGAGAGCAACAATACGCTACCGCCTTGCGCCGCAACCTCTTGGCGTATCTGATCCACCAGCGTTTTCTGCGCAGCTAACCCATATTCTCCGTTAGCATTTTGCCAAAAGTGGCCATGGTGATCGTTGGTATGCAGAATTGTGATGTTATAGGTTTTGTCTTTTTCCCATGCGGCAGCCCACGTCGGCACCAGTGCGAGCGTTACCGCTAAAGCGCATGCCGTTCCTTTTAGAGCAAATTTCATACGGGTTCTCCGTGTCGTCATATTCATCATCCCATTACCGTTCTAGTTATTATGCTTATTCGATTTAAATCACTGCGTTGAATGATCAGTCTAAAATTCTAACGGCTAATTTGTCGGATCATTTCATTTTTTTGCGAGCACTTTCAAATTACAGCCCACATTTGCCAGCAATGGCGAACAAATAACCGACGAGAAGATAAAAACAACGGTTGACCAAGAATGATAAACTTTGTCATTGTTAGCGTGATGACTATCTCTATTTATCAGCCTGCACATAACCTGTACATAAATAGCTCCTTAACCAACAACATAACAAAAATACACTATGACTGACCGCATCGATCCGGTGTCCGATTCCGTGACACAAAAGCCCGTCAATCGCACCTCGTTCTCCATTCTGGGTGCTATCAGCGTGTCACATCTGCTGAACGATATGATCCAATCGCTAATTTTAGCGATCTACCCTATTTTACGCGGGGAGTTTTCACTTAGTTTTGCGCAGATAGGCCTCATCACCCTAACCTATCAGCTCACGGCCTCATTGCTGCAACCGCTCATCGGTATGTATACCGATAAACACCCTAAACCCTATTCTTTACCGATAGGCATGGGATTCACGTTGGCTGGGCTTTTACTGTTATCGGTTGCACCTAGCTTTAGCGTGGTACTTATTGCCGCTGCGCTGGTGGGGACGGGCTCGTCAATCTTCCATCCCGAATCTTCACGCGTTGCACGTATGGCCTCCGGTGGTCGTCATGGTCTGGCACAATCGGTATTTCAGGTTGGTGGCAACTTTGGTAGCTCGTTGGGGCCTTTGCTGGCGGCGGCGGTTATTGCGCCTTACGGTCAGGGAAATATCGCCTGGTTTTCTCTGGCAGCACTGCTCGCTATCGTTGTACTACTGCAGGTGAGCAAGTGGTATCAGCATCAAACGCGTCAAAGCAAAGGTAAGCCTAAAGGCCAAGGGGCGGTAAAAGTGCTGCCACGCCGCACCGTGGTTATCTCTCTATCGATACTGCTCGTACTCATTTTTTCAAAATACTTCTATCTCACCAGCATTAGCAGCTATTACACCTTTTATCTTATTCATAAGTTTGGTGTTTCAGTACAAAGTGCACAGATTCATTTGTTTGCATTCCTGTTTGCTGTCGCCGCCGGAACCATTATTGGCGGGCCTTTAGGCGATAAGATAGGACGTAAATATGTTATTTGGGGCTCAATTCTGGGTGTCGCACCGTTTACGCTCGCTTTACCCTACGCTTCACTATACTGGACGGGCATTTTAACCGTCATTATCGGCGTTATATTGGCTTCGGCATTTTCCGCCATCTTGGTTTACGCACAAGAGCTCATCCCAGGCAAAGTCGGCATGGTTTCTGGCCTATTCTTTGGTTTTGCCTTTGGTATGGGAGGCTTGGGAGCCGCTGTCCTTGGCTATGTCGCCGATCTCACCAGCATCGATTTGGTTTATCAGATTTGTGCATTCCTGCCATTACTCGGCATCTTGACTGCTTTACTGCCGAACATAGAGCATAAAGACGCTAACTAGCCTTAATAACCCGACTTATTCTGTAGGATTGGTCGGGTTATCCTCTTCCCAAAGCCGCGTACCACATGAACTTGCCTGACAAAACCTTCATTTACTGCCATTCGCACGTTTTTTTTCTAATTTCTGACTGATTTCCCAAAATTAACTCAGCAGAATATCGATAAATACAATAAACTTATTAGAGATACCTATTGATTTCACGAAGCAAAAGCACCACTAAAGGTACTGCTGCGTGAGAAATTGCGGTTTTAGTACCCCAATAATTAGAGTTGCGTCGCAAAAACCTGAGTCTTATGAGCCGTTTTTGTATCGTTGCCGACTGGACGAAGCCTTGCCGTACGCCAGCTTAGTTTCGTAAGGAACGAGCACTGCTAACACAGATGCTGCTTCAAGTATGACGGGTATACACACATTAATTGAAACTGTAGCCATGAAACGGCTTCAAGTTAAAAAAGGTATTTTTATTATTTAGCTGTTCGTGCAGTGCTAGAAGGAGTCTAGATGCATCACTCAACCCCGCTTATTACGACAATCGTTGGAGGCTTAGTTCTCGCCTTTCTTTTAGGTATGCTGGCAAATCGTCTGCGAATATCTCCATTAGTGGGCTATTTGGTCGCAGGCGTACTTGCTGGCCCGTTTACACCCGGCTTCGTGGCTGATACCTCACTCGCCCCAGAGCTGGCCGAAATTGGCGTTATCTTGCTGATGTTCGGTGTTGGTCTGCACTTCTCTCTAAAAGATTTAATGGCGGTTAAAAACATCGCGATACCCGGCGCTATTGCACAAATCGCTGTGGCGACATTGCTGGGTATGGGACTTTCGTCGTTATTAGGTTGGGATTTAGTCACTGGCTTAGTTTTTGGCCTGTGTTTATCCACCGCGAGTACCGTGGTATTGCTGCGCGCTTTGGAAGAGCGGCAGCTAATTGATAGCCAACGTGGTCAAATCGCCATTGGCTGGCTGATCGTAGAAGATCTGGCAATGGTGCTAACACTGGTTCTTTTACCTGCTTTCGCCGGAATTATGGGCGAAGGGCAAAATATGCAGTTAAAAGACCTACTGATTGAGCTTGGCATCACGCTGGGTAAAGTCATCGCCTTTATCACCATCATGATCGTGGTGGGACGCCGTTTGGTACCTTGGATTTTAGCCAAAACTGCCAGTACAGGCTCACGCGAGTTGTTTACCCTTTCCGTTCTCGCATTAGCCATGGGCGTCGCCTACGGTGCCGTCGCAATCTTTGACGTCTCTTTCGCACTTGGCGCCTTCTTTGCCGGCATGGTACTTAACGAATCAGAGCTTAGCCACCGAGCTGCTCACGATACATTGCCACTGCGAGATGCATTTGCAGTGCTGTTCTTTGTTTCAGTAGGGATGTTATTTGACCCAATGATTTTGGTCGAACAACCCCTCGCTGTACTGGGCTGCTTAGCAATCATTGTATTTGGTAAGTCCGTTGCGGCATTCCTGCTAGTGAAGATGTTTGGTCACTCTAAACGTACTGCGCTAACGGTTTCCGTCAGTCTGGCTCAGATTGGTGAGTTCGCCTTTATTTTGGCTGGTTTGGGGATTTCCCTGAATATGCTATCACCGGAAGGTCGTAATCTAGTGCTCGCAGGGGCTATCCTGTCCATCATGATTAACCCGCTCCTATTTACTCTACTAGAGCGTTATCTGGCCAAAACGGAAACTATCGAAGACCAGAGCCTGCAAGAAGTCACTGAGGAAGAAGAGAAACAGATCCCAGTTGACCTCTGTAACCATGTACTTCTGGTTGGCTACGGGCGTGTAGGCAGCCTTATCGGCGCTAAACTGCATGACGCAGGCGTTCCACTGGTGGTTATTGAGAACTCCCGACCACGCGTTGAGGCGCTTCGTGAGCAAGGTATTCATGCGGTACTGGGTAATGCAGCGAATCCCGAAATGTTGGAGCTAGCGAGAATTGATTGTGCACGCTGGCTGCTACTCACCATTCCAAACGGCTATGAAGCCGGTGAGATTGTCGCCTTTGCCCGCACCAAGCGAGACTCTCTGGATATTATCGCCCGAGCGCACTACGACGATGAAGTCGCCTATATTTCAGACCGCGGTGCGAATCAGGTGGTGATGGGTGAACGTGAGATCGCCAACAGTATGTTGGAATTGCTGCAGGTCGATAAGATGACGGATGAGGATAAGATGCAGGGGTGTGCAATATAATATTACGGCTGCCGCTTTCAGATTATTCATGTTGAATGGTGTAGAGTTGTACACATAAGTTTACGGTGTAGATTTCGTACGCCTAAGACACCGAAACCGACATGCACTCCGTGCAGGCGTCCGAGCAAGGCGGCTCAATCGCCGCCGCCTTGCATCCGGGCTTGGCACCGTCCTTCAGCCTG
>NZ_LXET01000014.1 GCF_001655005.1 Hafnia paralvei ATCC 29927 | reverse complement strand
GTCTCGGATAAAAAGCGCGAGAGTCGAGAGGTTGCGCGCTGGCAACCTCTCGTCGGACGCCTACGCCAACTGCGTCATGGAAAAATTGATGCTAACGGGCGGGCGAAATCTGTCACTGCTCCCACAAAGGCGAATCCTACATAGCTAGGTTATCCGCCCCCATCTCTTATCTCTCCCAATACGACTCTTCTAAACTATCTTCTCTTTCTGGCAGGCCGCGTGTTAGGCGTGGAGAATGCTGGTTTAGCACTTGATAGCTGACCCGGTTGGCATATTTACACACCTGAGCCAATGAAGAATAAGTGAGATAAGTACGCTGGTGTTTGCTGGAGTTCGGCACATTGGTGCGGTGGAAACCGTTAGCCGCAATATCGTGCAACAGCGCAGCCAATGCGCCGTCGCCTGCACCGTTGGTGTTCATAATCTTCTCTGGCCCCCCCATATAAGGCGCAATATGAGAGTAGATTTTAAACGGAACTTCACAGGATACTTTACGCATTGGGCGGCTGAATTCGTACAGGTTAAATTCAGGAATAACCCCTGGCAGCAGCGGATGCTGGGTTTTGCGTTTCCCATCTTCTTCGGTATAACCTGCCATATATAAACCGACCGGCCCAGCGGTGCATAATACTAAATCGACCCACTCAAGCGCTTTATCAGACGCCGCCAGTGGGTCGTTGAGTCCGGTTAAAGCTTCAGCCTCTTCTTCATTCATGGCGACGATCGTCACGTTATCGCGCAAGAAATCGCGCCACCACTGTGGATCGTCGGCGATCACAAACTTGGTGCCTAATGTCAGAACCACCGGCACATTGTGCTTTTTAGCATATTCAATGGCTTTCATGGTGGCTTCACGCATCGGCTCACCCGGTTTGCAGCGCACCAAATAGGCGGTAAGCACCAGCGCTGATGCGCCTGCGATAACATCCTCAGGAATGCTTTCCGGGCGCAGTTGATTCATCATCCCAGGGCTGATGGCAAACGTACGTTCGCCATTTTCGCTGATGAGAGTGAAGCAGCGACCAATCGCACCATCAACCCCTTGCAGGTAGTTAAGATCGGTACGACTTGAGGTATTACACAGATAACGATAGGCATAGCTGCCAATTTTCACGTTACTACACATTACGCCAAGCAAAATCGAACGGTCATCGGCTAGCACAGAGTAATTGTGCATCGTGTTGCCAATCGTGCCGCCGGCAAACTCGTGGGTGATAAGCTTGTTATCGGTTAGCTCTTGATACAGGGCTTCGGCAACGTCGTCTTCGATCACCAAGGAATGCCCCTGACTTAGGCGGTAACGAGTAATAAATTCGTCGCTGACTTTCGCTTCAATATCCACCAGCGTTTGGTCGATACCGACCACATAGGAGGTATCAATTTCGCTTTTCTGCGTTGCATGTAGTAACGGATCGCGCGCATTTACGGGGAAATAGTGTTTAGATTTGCGTTGGCCAGGGAATTTCATCAGTGTCGTCAGTGGTTGTGAAAAGGAAGCCGAGAATTCTAACACATCACTTGCTTAATCGTCAGAGCCAGAAGCTCTGACGCAAAATTTCATCGCAGAATATCAGGCTGAACGCCCTATTTGTTCCATGACTAACTGATAAAACAGTTCAATATGCAAAGCATCGTCATTTAGCGCAGGAATGTATTCAAACGTCTCTCCTCCCGCTTCAATGAAGAATTCTTTATTTTGTACCTTAATCTCTTCCAGCGTTTCCAGACAATCAGCAGAAAAACCAGGGCAAATCACCTGAATATGCTTTATCCCTTTTGCCGGCAGCTGCTCAATTGTTTTATCCGTAAACGGCGTTAGCCACGGCTCACGACCGAAGCGCGACTGATACGTCATCATGTAACGCTCAGCGTCTAGTCCTAGCGTATGAGCCACCGCTTGCGTAGTCGCTCGGCAGCGCTGTGGATAGTCATCGCCCTGATCGGCATAACGTTGCGGAATGCCATGGAAGGAAAACAGCAACATATCAGGTTGACCGTGCTGAGCAAAACTAGCACGAATGCTGCTACACAATGCGGCGATGTAAGCGGGATGTTCAGCATAGTCGCGAATAAAATTCAGCGACGGTATGCGACGCATACTTGCAAAGTGTCGGGCTACGCCATCAAATACCGCGGCGTTGGTCGAACACGAATACTGCGGGTACAACGGCAGCAGGATAATACGATCGACGCCTGCATCATGAAGTTTATCAATCGCATTTTTTAATGCGGGCTGACCATAGCTCATCCCCAGTTCTACAGGAATATTCGGCAAACGAGCCTGTAATGCGGCCTGCTGGCGGCGGCTATAGACCATCAGCGGAGAGCCCTCTTCCATCCATACAGATTGATAGAGTTTAGCCACGCGTGGGGAGCGGATCGGCAGAATAACGCCGTTCAAAATCGGCCACCAAATCAGGCGGGAAACATCCACGACGCGCTTATCGCTAAGAAACTCAGCCAAATAACGCTTTACCGCAGATGACGTTGGGGCCTCTGGCGTGCCCAAGTTAACTAATAGTACGCCGAATTTTTCTTGCTTCATTGCAGGCCTCAGTTCAATGGAGATAGATTATTGTAACCAAGTTAACGCATAACCCAATCTATTACTCTCATCGGTAACAGACTGATAAATTATAGATATAAAAAAGGCGGCCATCAGCCGCCTGTGTTATTCGAGGCTAAATTAACCCAGAATCGTTTCCAGTTCTGCACGCACAGCGGCAACAGACTGAGTACCGTCTAATTTGACGTACTTGGTGTTACCTTTCGCCGCTTCGGCGCTGTAGTAACCAATCAGTGGTGCGGTCTGCTGATGATATTCAACCAGACGTTTACGCACGGTTTCTTCTTGGTCGTCTTTACGGGTTACCAGCTCTTCGCCAGTCACGTCGTCTTTACCTTCAACCTTAGGTGGGTTGAATTTGATGTGATAAACACGGCCAGAGCCCTGATGCACGCGGCGACCGATGATACGCTCAACGATCAGTTCGTCAGGAACATCGAATTCCAATACGAAATCTACGCTGATACCGGCTTCTTTCATTGCGTCAGCTTGAGGGATCGTACGTGGGAAACCATCCAGCAGGAAACCGTTGCGGCAATCTTCTTGAGTGATGCGCTCTTTAACCAGAGCAATAACCAGCTCATCGGTCACCAGCATGCCAGCGTCCATGATTTCTTTTGCTTTTTTGCCTAATTCGGTACCGGCTTTCACTGCTGCACGTAGCATGTCACCCGTAGAGATTTGCGGAATGCCGTATTTCTCCATGATGAACTGTGCCTGAGTGCCTTTACCCGCGCCAGGAGCGCCAAGCAGAATGATACGCATCGCGTAAATCCTCTTAAATTATTTTTTATAAAATTCAAAAACGCTAAACCTTACCATTTTTGTGACCGCTACCTCAAGGAATCGGGGTACTGCTGAAACGTGAAACTCGCATAATAAAACGGGCGACGGTGATTTTTATCTCACCTTCGCCCGTATTTAGCCTTATGCCTTAAATAAATTGGCGAGGTATCGTGCCAATACGTCGCAAGCTGTCACTATGCTGTTTTATAAATAAACCCGCATGTACTCGGACAGACACAAGATAGCCATCGCCTGACCATATGGCATCGAGGTCAGCGGAATTTGGCGATAATAGTCATAATCACGCCCCATCGCCGTACCGAACGAAACATTGGTCAGCTCTCCCTCTGCGTTAATATTTTTTATCACGCCTTTAACCGCTTTCTCAGCCACCGCCGCGTATTCAGCACCGATGTAGCGCTTCCGTACCGCTTTAAGAATGCCGTATGCAAAACCTGCGGTGGCGGATGACTCAACGTACGAGTTTGGATCATCGAGTAACGTGTGCCACAAGCCACTTTGATCTTGGCATTTCGCTAACGCGACCACTTGGCTTTCAAGTACCTGAATCAAGAAACGTCGGGTGGCATCATGTTCAGGCAAATCGAGCAAGTCGATAAACTCAGGAATGACCATCGTCAACCAGCTATTGCCGCGAGCCCAACGTGCTTTAGCAAAGTTATGATGACCTTCGAACGTCCAGCCATGAAACCACAAACCTGTCTCACGCTCCATCAGATGCTGGGTATGCACTAAAAACTGATATTTCGCCTCTTCAATATATTCGGGTTTATTCAGCAATTTCCCGATCTTCGCTAGCGGCAACACGCTCATCATTAGCGTATCGTCCCAGAGCTGTTGGTGATTTTCTTCTGCCAACGTAACGTGCTGCATTCCCCCACGCTCGGTACGAGGCATTTCATACATCACCCACTCGGCCCAACGTTCTAGATAAGGCAGCCAACGCGGATCACGCGTTTCTTCATAGCGATACGCCAGCGTGAGGAAAGGACAGACCGTATTCACATTTTTGGTTGGTGTACCCTCGGCAAAGCGCGCGCTAAACCAATCATCAATGATAGCTCGCATCTGTTGGTCGCCAGTCTGCTGATAATATTGATAAATACCATACAAACCGATGCCGTGAGTCCATTCCCAGCCAGCCCAACCCTTAGTATCGATAACACGGCCATCATCTAGTCGCAGTAAAAACTCTCCGGTTTCATCGCTGATATTAATCAGATTATCGGTCATTTTGCAGATCAAGTTTTTAAGCTCACTACGCGCTATAAAGCGTTCTGGCTGATGTAAAAGCGGGCTATGTTTTACCGGATATACGAGCATGAAAACTCCCTTCATTCATTAATTCAAAAATGTTTCGCATTCAGGACAGAGTGGTACATCACTCATACATTCTTTAAAATATGCAGAGGCTTAGGGGCCGGTTTATCTCGATTGAGATAACCAATGTTGTTATTCCCCCATAGAGACTCGTAAGGCATTCCTGCCAGCATTTCGACGGTCGCTTTTGCCTCAGGCGTGATTTGTTCAGGAACAATATGGCCTGCATCGCGCATCTTGACGGTTTCCTCACGCAGAATGCTGTGCGTATGCAGGTTGAGTTTGAAGCGCAGGGAGATATAAAAACCGATGCACAATACGCAAACGGTGCCCACACTCAAAATCATCAAAATGGTATGGCTTACCGCCGGAGCCTGAACACTTTGGCCGGAGACAAAACCGGAAAACTCCATCACAATCCCGACCAACATCACAGCACAAGCCTGAGAGGCTTTGCGTGTTAGTGTCATAATCCCCGCAAAAATACCTTCGCGGCGTTGACCCGTGATCACCTCATCCACATCGGCAATATAGGTATAAGTATTCCAAGGGACGTAGTTAATGCCACCACGTCCCAGCCCTGCAACTGCAGAGATCAGTAGCAATAGAGACATGGCATCATTCATTCCTGCGTAATACAAAACGCCATAAGACAACGCACTGAGTCCAAACAACACCACGACTAAACGATAAGAAGGTGCAGGCCCAAACTTGATACACAACGGAATCATGCCAATCACAGCAATAAATTGCATAATCGCCATTGTTCCCATGAGACTCGAGGCCACTGTCGCACTTTGCATCAACACAAAGACCACATAATAGGTAAACACCGCATTAAAGACGTCCTGAGCAATATACCCCCCGAGATACATCCCCAGATGCTGACGGAAAATACGAATTCTCAATGTTGAAGTTAATTCAACATTCAAGCGCTTCAGGCTTTGTAGCAAAGTGAGTTGCTGCTTCTCCCGCTCGGCTTTTAGCTGGGCCTCCGACATATCTTCCCTTGGCCGTTCCCACGTGAAAAAATACACTAGCGTTAAAACCACTGCGCAGATGATCGAAAACACCAAGCTTGCATAGAAAAAGGAGATAGCGTTGTCTTTTCCCAAATATTTCAATAGAAAACCGGGTAAAAATGCCGCCAAAATAGCAGAGAGCTGAGCCATTGAAATACGTGCGCCAGAAAATTTGGTTTTCTGTTTAAAATCATCCGTCATTTCAGGCACTAATGTTTCATACGGCACCAAAATCATTGAATAAACAACATCAAAGAACAGGTAGGTCAGCAGGTAATACCAATAATGCATCTCGCCAATCCACATCAGGCTGTAACTGAACACCAGAGGGATACCGAGCAGAATAAAAAATTTACGCCGCCCGAAACGCCGGCCTAAACGCGTAGAGCCGAAATTATCGGTTAAAAATCCCATCAAAGGACTGACGACAGCGTCTAAAACACGCGCCATCGCAAAAATAAATGTTGCTTCGATTGGGCTAAGTCCACAAAACGTGGTGTAGAAATAGAGTAACCACGCTGCTGTCAAAGCCGTGGTACCTGCTCCGAGAAAGTCCCCAGAACCGTAGGCTAAATAATTCATTAGCCCAATTTTGCGTCTGTTTTGCAATGGCATCGTCATTACTCTCATTCCCCGTAGTTTCTTTTATGGGCGATCCGAGAAACATTTCTCTAAAACGAAAAACATCAGGCTCAGAAAACCCTCCCTATGGGTCTAAAGTAGATTTATGACCGATTGAAAACCTTTGAACGTTTGCCACCGATGGACCGTCAATGGCAAAAATATAAAGACGCTACCGATCAATCTCTCCATTTTTATAAAACGATGTTTTGTTTTTATCAAATCCCATGTTTAAAAATGGAATCACCTTTGCAAAACACCCATGTATTAGGCGATTCATTAAGAAAAAACTAAAAATAACGAATTTCATTTCGTCCTGATTTTTTGTGATTTACATCATGCTTATTCGCTCTTTACACGCCAACGCCAAAGAAAACCGCCATCAATTGACGCAACAAAAGCACATTCTAATTAGGGATATTTTGACGCCCCGAAAGGGCCGCTTGTTAGCGCTTGCTCGTGCTGAGGTAGGTATGATTAATTGAATTATGTAGCACCTTATTAGCACCACTCCGAGACGTTACTCGCCGTCACTAATAATAAAAAATCATGCAATCACAACAGGGAATCATCATGGAAAAAATACTTCGGACACAGGTTATTTACGCTATGTCGCGTCATAACCTACCAGTCGCTCACGTACCAAGCGGCAGCGACGTTTGTTTTGAAACCTGCGACTGTTTCAGCGACCAGATAACCTCTGAACAAGCCGTATTTAATGAACTGGATTGGAAGCATATTAACCCTGCAACGGGTCCAATCTTCGTGGAAAACGCCCAGCCCGGCGATGTGCTGCGCGTAGAGATAAAAAGCATCATCCTGCACAGCCAACAGGCCGTGATGGTCACAGCACCGGGGCTTGGCGTTATCGGCGATGAACTGGTACAGCCACAGATCCGTACCGTACCCATTGAGGACGGCTATGCGCACCTACCCGGAGGCGTTCGCTGGCCGTTAAAACCGATGATTGGGGTGATTGGCGTGGCTCCCTCTGGAGATGAAATATCGTGCGGCACGCCCGATGCACACGGTGGCAATATGGACTGTAAAATCATCACCGAAGGCTGCACGCTGTGGCTGCCGGTGAACGTAGAAGGGGCATTATTCGCCCTCGGTGATTTACATGCCGCCATGGGCGATGGCGAAGTCTCGGTCTGTGGGTTAGAAGTGCCTGGCGAAGTGGTGGTCAATCTGAGCGTGATTAAAGGTCATCCGTTGCCTACACCAATGATGAGCACCGCTGATGCCCTATACACGCTGGCCTCCGCCGCAACGTTAGATGAAGCGGCACAGATTGCCACCCGCAATATGGCACACTTTGTCGCTGAACATACCCACATCTCGCTGGCCGACGCAATTAACCTGCTAAGCATTACCGGCGATCTCCAGATCTGTCAGGTGGTTGATCCATTAAAAACCTGTCGTTTCGCCCTGCCCCGCGCAGTTGCCAACCAACTGAAGCTGACGCTGGAATAGGGGGAACCATGTCTGTAGAACAATTTGGCTATAAACAAGAACTTCACCGAACGCTGACGCTGAAAGATCTGATTATTTACGGCATGATTTTCATGGTTCCTATCGCACCTTTTGGCGTTTTTGGCTACGTGTGGGAAGGGTCACAGGGGATGGTAGCACTGGCCTATTTGATTGGCATGTTAGCGATGTTCTTCACCGCCATGAGCTACTGGTCAATGTCAAAAGCCTTTCCCGTGTCGGGTTCTGTATATGCGTATGCGCAACGAGGCATCCATGAAACCGTCGGATTCTTTGCCGGTTGGCTTATTCTGCTAGATTACATTTTGGTGCCATCGCTGCTCTACATCGTTAGCGCCGCTGCGCTCGGCCCGATTTTGCCGGGGATCCCTGCGTGGGTCTGGATCGTCGCCTTTATTGTCATTAATAGCATGATTAATCTGGTCGGCATTCAATTCACCGCCAAAGCTAACCGCTATATCCTGATCGCAGAAATCATTATTCTCGCTATTTTTATTGTAGTGGGACTGGTAGCACTGTACGGAGGAGAAGGAGCCGGTCGGCTAACGCTAGCGCCTTTGTACAACGCTGATAAATTCAGCCTACCGCTCGTGATGGGCGCGGTATCCATCGCCGTGCTGTCGTTTCTTGGCTTCGATGGGATCTCCACCCTTTCGGAGGAGAGCAAAGGGGGAGCCGATGCGGTCGGTATGGCTTCGCTTGGCGCACTGTTGCTGGTTGGTGGGCTGTTTATTCTGCAAACCTGGATTGCCGCTGATTTGGCCTCGGGCAGCACGTTTAACAGTTTAGATACTGCCTTCTACGACACGGCAAATCTGGCGGGCGGCACATGGCTCAAGCAGGCCACAATTTGGGCAACGGCACTATCGTGGGGGATCGCCAATGCGCTGGTGGCACAGGCGGCAATTTCTCGTATTTTGTTTGCCATGGCGCGCGACCGCAAACTGCCTAGAATATTGGCGAAAGTGCATCCACGCTTCAAAACGCCCTACGTGAGTACGCTGCTGGTCGCCGTGATTTCACTAATATCTGGCTTATACTTCAACGGCAGCATCGACAACCTTAGCCGTCTGGTGAATTTCGGTGCGCTGGTCGGGTTCTTCATTCTTCATTTATCGGTAATAAACCACTACATCATCCGCCAGAAATCAACCCAATGGGTGCGGCATCTGCTGCTTCCCGTGGTAGGTTTACTGATTATTGGCTTCGTGATTTATGAAATGGACATTGAAGCAAAAGTGCTCGGTCTAAGCTGGCTGGTTATCGGCATTGTGTATTATTTAGTGCTGCGCGTAGTGCTTAAACGTAGCGTAGAGCTGGAGCTCGAGGGGTAAAACCGAGCGTTTAAACATCATTGAAATAACTACCTAATTGAGATAACTACCTAAAAAGCGACCAATCGGCCTAATGCTGATCGTTTAAGAGATCGAGATACACGGGGCTAGT